>JAFZLF010000027.1 GCA_017551625.1 Clostridiales bacterium
CACCAAGTTCACAGGCCAAGTTTACGTTCTGACACACGACGAAGGTGGCCGTCATAAGCCTTTCTTCAACGGCTATCGTCCGCAGTTCTACTTCAGAACGACTGACGTTACCGGTGTTGCTCACCTTCCGGAAGGCACAGAGATGTGCATGCCTGGTGACCACGTAACCATCACTGTTGAGCTCATCACTCCTATCGCTATGGAGCAGGGCCTCAAGTTCGCTATCCGTGAGGGTGGCCGTACAGTTGGTGCCGGTACTGTTGCTACGATCATCGAGTAATCGATCGTAAGTAGATCACTTAGTGCTTTCAAAAGAGCTTCGGGATTCGTCCCGGAGCTCTTTTTTCATCATATTCCTTCTGAAAAGCACTTTCTAAGGAGGTATTCCGCTCCTGAAACACTTCCTTCCGGGATATTCCGTCATGTATAATGAATCCGTACGTAGAAGTACTTTATGGGTTGTATAGGAGGAACAGGTTATGAGTAAGTTGGCAAGTGAGAAGTCCACATGGCTTAAGGAGTACAGGAAGAGAGTCTATGCGGCGAGAAAGAAGAGCGGAAGCAATAAGAAAATCATACCGATCATGATTCTTATTATGGCAGGTGGTCTCGAGGCGTACTTGATTTTCGGTCAGGACGGTCTGAATGATCCCCAGCTCCAGGGGCCGATCAAGATCATCGGCATCATCGCCGGTGTGATGCTTGTTCTCACGACTCTTCTGATCGCTCTCGGCAAGAAGACCGACGTGGCGAAGCCCACGACAGACAATCTGGATAAGATCCTTACGACGCCGGAAGAGGTGAAGGAGTTTGACGCACAGATGCAGGAGCCGCCGGCCTTTATTGTAGAAAATGGCAAGAACTACTGTTTCTTCGCCACAAAGGACTACCTGGCGAAAAAATCCTTCGATATGGGTAATGAGACATACATATTCGCCCGTATCGCGGACATTGGTTCTCTGCATTATAAGATCTTCAAAGAGAACGGTTTTGAGAAAGACTGTATCGTGGACATCCGCGATCGAAACGGCTTCGTACTTATGAGCGGACATCTGGAAGGGAAAGGACTCCGTGATGCACTGATCCAGGGCCTGCAGTCTGTGGCAAGAGGGGATTTCCTCGCCAAAGAAGAAGGCTGATCATCTACAAAAGTGTTATCCATTCTGCAGAGGACGGAGAAGATTTCTTCCCCGTCCTCTGTCTGTGTGTTGCGATAATGAAATGCAGAGTTAGCAGTATCGAACTTGCATTTTCGGGAGAAAAACTCCATTTTTTCTGTGATTTTCTATTAAGGGAAGAACAATAGTGCAAAAAAAGCCATAAATTTCGTAAAAAAATGCAAATTTACTAAAGACATTTTCGCGATTTCGGTATATCCTTTATGAGGTGGGATTTTGGGTCCCCCGTAAATCAGTAAAAATCTGCGAGAGCGGATTGAGAAATACACAGAAAAGGATGATGGAATTATGGCACAGATTGATTTGAGCAAGTATGGCATCACAGGTACCACCGAGATCGTCTACAACCCGTCTTATGAGCTTCTTTTCGAAGAAGAGACAAAGGCCGGTCTGGAGGGCTACGAAGTAGGTCAGGTTACGGAGCTGGATACGGTTAACGTTATGACCGGTATCTTCACAGGCCGTTCCCCGAAAGACAAGTACATCGTAATGGATGCCAACTCTAAGGATACCGTTTGGTGGACATCCGATGAGTACAAGAACGACAACCACCCGATGAGCGAAGAGACATGGGCAGTCGTTAAGGATATCGCTAAGAAGGAGCTCTCTAACAAGAGACTGTTCGTTGTAGATGCTTTCTGCGGCGCGAACAAGGATACCAGAATGGCGATCCGTTTCATCATGGAGGTTGCTTGGCAGGCTCACTTCGTTAAGAACATGTTCATCGTTCCGACAGAAGAAGAACTCGCTTCCTTTGAGCCGGATTTCGTAGTTTACAACGCTTCCAAGGCGAAGGTCGAGAACTTCGCAGAGCTGGGCCTCAATTCCGAGACATGCGCAGCTTTCAACATCACATCCCGTGAGCAGGTCATCATCAACACATGGTACGGCGGCGAGATGAAGAAGGGTATGTTCTCCATGATGAACTACTACCTCCCGCTGAAGGGTATCGCTTCCATGCACTGCTCTGCTAACACAGATATGGAAGGTAAGCACACAGCGATCTTCTTCGGTCTGTCCGGTACAGGTAAGACCACTCTTTCCACAGATCCGAAGCGTCTCCTCATCGGTGACGACGAGCACGGCTGGGATGATAACGGCGTCTTCAACTTCGAGGGCGGCTGCTATGCTAAGGTTATCAACCTCTCTAAGGAGAATGAGCCTGACATCTACAACGCCATCAAGAGAAATGCTCTCCTCGAGAACGTTACAGTAGATGCTGAAGGTAAGATCGACTTCGCTGATAAGTCCGTTACAGAGAACACACGTGTTTCCTACCCGATCGACCACATCGAGAAGATCGCTAAGAACGTCAACAAGATTTCTTCCGGCCCGGCTGCTGAGAACGTAATCTTCCTTTCCGCTGACGCTTTCGGCGTACTCCCGCCGGTTTCCATCCTTACACCTGAGCAGACGAAGTACTACTTCCTCTCCGGCTTCACAGCTAAGCTCGCCGGTACAGAGCGTGGAATCACAGAGCCGACTCCGACATTCTCTGCTTGCTTCGGTCAGGCATTCCTCGAACTGCACCCGACCAAGTACGCTGAGGAACTGGTAAAGAAGATGGAGAAGTCCGGCGCGAAGGCTTACCTCGTGAACACAGGCTGGAACGGCACAGGCAAGAGAATCTCTATCCCGGATACACGTGGAATCATCGACGCGATCCTCGACGGTTCGATCAAGAACGCTCCGACGAAGAAGATCCCGTACTTCGATTTCGAAGTTCCGACAGAGCTCCCGGGCGTTTCCACAGAGATCCTCGATCCGCGTGACACCTATGCAGATGCTTCTATCTGGGATGAGAAGGCTAAGGACCTCGCCGGAAGATTCATCAAGAACTTCAAGAAGTATGAGACAAACGATGCCGGTAAGGCTCTCGTAGAGGCTGGCCCGAAGCTCTGATGCTTCACTGCTTCCTAACTTAAGTCAAACAGATCCCCGATGCGGATGTGAATCTGCATCGGGGATTTTTCGTAAGATGCGAAGCAAGATTATCCTTCTGGTATACGAAGTGTTGATGCATAACTGCTGATGTGATAAGATGACGATGGTCGTGAAAGGGGACAGTCCATTTCGTGAGGAATTCTAAAGAAAGGCGCAGAGGAAGAAGATGCACTGGCTGACGATCAATCTCCATCTCATGAAGGGTGCCGATAAGGCCTTTTCAGGGGTTACTGCGCCCTTTTTCAGGACCTGAGAAGGAATTTCAGCCGATATTCATCATCTTGATCGGGGATCTCGGATCCTGATCCTATAAGCGCACAGTAAACTCCTTACATCTTTATGAACAAGTGTAAAGGAGATTTTTTATGTCTGATTTCTATGGAGCTGCGAAGAAGCAGCTGAATAAACTTCATATCATTAACTTCCTCGGGAATATCTCGATCGCCGGTGCGGTGTGGGTGGCGCTTCTGGCGTCACGCGGTTTCTCGATGCAGGAGATCATGTTCGCGGAGACGGTCTTTCACATCGTGAGTCTCATCAGCGAGATCCCGTCGGGCTTTTTCGCTGATGTTCTCGGACGCAAAAAGAGCCTGATCGTGTCATGTCTATGTAGCATCACGAGCTGTCTGGTCATGATCCTTGTCAATTACTATGGCGGAGTTCTGCTCTCGGTCGGGATCTCGGCGCTGTCGTATAATTTTGCTTCGGGTACGGATGCGGCGCTGGCCTTTGACTCGCTGAAAGAGGCGGGAAGGACAGCTGATTATGACCATTTCTCGTCGCTTCAGTCGATCGTCTATCGGGTGTCCTACGGCATGGCCTCGCTGTCTGCGGGACTGGCGCTCTGGATGGGATATATCAACGCGGAGCTTCTGGCCATCGGACTGAATCTAATCCAGCTGGGATGCATGATGACGCTTCGCGAGAATGTGGTCGTCATTAGAAAAAAGAAATCGTCGCTTAAGGAGCGCATCCGCGCATGCTATCAGGAGAGCCTCGGTTTTCTGAAGGAGAACCCGAAAGCAAGACGGCTGATCTTCAGAAATGCGCTCGTCGGCGCAGTGGACGTGCTGCTTCTGTTCGCGCTTCAGGATAAACTTCAGCAGGCGGGGGCCAGCCGGGTGGTACTGGGACCGATGCTCTTTGCGATGTATCTGGGAGGCGTCCTGGGGTCTATGCTGGCTGAAAAGGTAAAGAGTGTGAAACTGATCCGGATCTTCTGGGGATGTCTTCTTATGGTTCTGGCCGGAGCTGCATGTGCTTTTACCGGGAATCCGTGGTTCATGACGCTGGGTGGATGTTTGTCCGCGTTCTCGGATGATCTTCTCCAGATCCGTTCGGATGTGGCGCTGAATAACATGATCCCGGAGTCTTCGAGAGCGACGCTGATCTCGGTGAGTTCGTTCTGTTTCTCTGTGGTGATGATCGTGTTGTCACCGATTGCAGGTTTAGTTTTCTAAACAGGATGTTTTGATTATCAATATATGTTATTATAGATACATCTTGGGAAATGGAGATGTCCTTATGAAAGAAAGAACTCCTTTAGTCACTCATATTTTCACGGCAGACCCGTCTGCTCACGTTTTTAACGGTAAGATCTATGTCTATCCGTCGCACGATATCCCGCATGATGGCGAAGACAATGATGATGGCGACGAGTACAGAATGGAAGACTATCACATACTGTCTCTGGATAATCTCGAGGCGGACTGCGTCGATAACGGCGAAGCGCTCCACATGAAGAACATCCCGTGGGTCAGTAAGCAGATGTGGGCGCCGGACTGCGCTTATAAGAACGGCAAGTACTATCTGTATTTCCCGGCCCGTGACAAGGATGGCATCTTCCGTATCGGCGTGGCCGTATCTGATAAGCCGGAAGGACCTTTCGAGCCGGAGGAGAACTACATCGAGGGCTCCTACAGCATCGACCCGGCTGTTCTCGTTGACGATGACGGACGTTCCTACATCTATTATGGCGGTCTCTGGGGCGGTCAGCTCGAGATGTGGCAGACCGGTAAGTTCGATGAGAATACACCGCGTCCGGCCGGAAAAGATAAGGCACTCGGACCGATGTTCGCCGAGCTCAATGATGACATGAAGTCTTTCAAGACCGAGCCGAAGCACCTTCTGATCCTGGATGAGAACGGTGATCCGCTTCTTGCCGAGGATGAGGACAGAAGATATTTCGAAGGTCCGTGGATGCATAAGTACAATGGTCTTTATTACCTCTCTTATTCGACAGGTACGACACACTATCTCGTATACGCGACATCCGAAAACCCGGACGGTCCTTTTACCTATAGAGGACGCATCATGGAACCGGTCATCGGCTGGACGACGCACCACTCGATCGTGGAGTATCAGGGCAAGTGGTATCTGTTCTATCACGACTGCGAGCTCAGTAATGGTATCAACCACCGTCGCTGCGTCAAGTACACCGAGCTCAAGTACAACGAGGACGGAACGATCCAGACCATCAAACCGTACGAGAACTAATACGCTAACTAAGGTCAAAGGAAAACACACAAAAGCGCACAAAAAGATTTCGACGTGCCTCCGCAGGCCAAAGGCCGAGGACAGCACAAGAAATCTTTTTTTGTGCGCTTTTCTTATGGGTTAGCGTCTTTGTTCTCAGCCTGGCCTTTGTTGAGTTTGCTCTGGAGCTTCAGGATGATCATGGCCAGTTCTTCGGCGTTCCGGATGTTCCGGAGCATGATCTTCTTTCCGTTATAAGGGTGGATGATGAGGTGCGCATAATGGAAGACCCGAGTGCCGATGGTGGCGCGGATCTCGATATCCTCGATCTCAGGTAGGGCGATCTCGATCCTCCTTTCGGATGGAAGGAAGCGGTAGATCTGTCCATAAAGACGGTATTTGGTAACGAATACGAGCGTGCTGAGACGCGCGACCAGCGCGATGGCAAATCCGGCAAAAGCGATGAGCCAGAAGCCGAAGGCGAGCATGCCGATGAGGCGTCCGACGCGTGTCGTCATATCACTGAAGAGATAAAGGAAACCCATCACACAACTGATGATCAGGTCGGCAAAGACCGGGATCAGAGACGATCTCATGTAGAACTGGATGGAAGTATCCTTCCTGTTGCTTTTCTCGATCGGTTCAAAACGCATGATGGCTCACTTGTCAGGCGCACCGATCGCTTCCCAGACCTCGGAGTATTTCTTCTCGTATTCTTCGGAGGAAAAATACACCTCGAGAGTGTCGAGCGTCGCTTCGTCAGGATAGTAGTTCGGGTTGCTCGAAATCTTCGGATCGAGCATCTCTTTGGCAACGATATTCGGCGTCGAATAACCGACGAACTTGCAGTTGGCCAGTGCGATATCCGGGTCGTACATGAAGTTGATGAATGCATGCGCGCCTTCTACGTTCTTCGCGTTGGTGGGGATGCACATCATATCGATCGACCAGTTCGAACCGGTCGGAACGACGAAACGCATATCGATCTCGTCGCTCTTGCCGATCTCCCGGATGCGGTCCAGAATGACCAGATGGTCGCCGGACCAGGCTACGGAGGCAACCAGATCACCATGAGCCATCTTGTCTTTCAGCGTGTCGACTCCACGGGACGGTGAGATCCATATCTTCTGGTTGACCAGGAGATCTTTGGCTTCGTTGAGCTGCTGCTCGTCGAGGGTATTGATGCTGTATCCGCTGTAATTCAGAGCGACGCCGATGGACTCACGCATGCTGTTGTACATACCGATCCGGTTCCTGTACTGCTCGTCAAAGAGCACGCCCCAGATCTCTTCCGGATCGCGGGTGCCCTCGGGAAGTGTAATGGTTTTCGCGTCATAGACGAGACCGACCGTGCAGTAAAGATATGGAACAGCATAGTCCAGGAAATGGTTCGTGATTTCTTCGTCCTGGGAATATCTGACTGTCTTAAACAGGGGATCCATATTCTTCGTGACGTTGGGCAGTTTGCTCCAGTCGAGCTCACGGATGCGGTTCTCGCGGATCAGCTGCGTGACCATATACTCTGACGGGATGATCACGTCATAGGCGTTGTCGAGATTCGGGTACATGGTCTCGTTGTTCTCGAATGTGCGGTAGATGACCTTATACTGCGGGAAGGCTTTCTCGAATTTGGTGATGGTGTTCTCGGCGATGTACTCGTTCCAGTTATATATGACGAGTTCTCTACGTGAATCGCAAGCCGTAGAGAATACGGCTCCGGCTGCCAGTATCAGTGACATGCCGACTGTGGAAATGATCTTCTTCCAATTTCTCATCGATTACTTACCCAATATCCATCCCGTAAGATGTTTACAACCTACCTTTTCGCCGTTATTATAGTAAAGTCTTAAAAGGTGTGTCAATGAATAACGAGTTTTCCTTGCAATTTCGGCGGAAAGAGATTATTCTATTGAATGCTGAAATTTCAGATATAAGGAGACCTTCGATGAGTGAGGAAGAAAAACAGGGCCGCAGCTTGATTACCGAGGCAAAACGCGTCGTAGTCAAGGTGGGCACATCCACGATCACGTATGAGAACGGACGCATGAATATGCGTAATATGGATCGTCTGGCCCGGGCCATCGCTGATCTGATGAATTCGGGACGGGAAGTCGTTCTGGTGACGTCGGGGGCGATCGGTGTCGGTGTCGGCTGTCTGGATCTTCCCGAACGGCCGAGTGAGATGCGTGATAAGCAGGCTGTCGCTGCGGTCGGACAGTGCGAACTGATGAATGTGTACAGCCGTTGCTTCGCCGAGTACTCACGAGTGGTCGCCCAGATTCTTCTGACAAAAGATGGGATCGACGATCCGATCACGAGAACGAATATCAGTAACACCATGGAAGCTCTTCTGGAGAAGGGCATCCTCCCTATCGTAAACGAGAACGACACCGTGTCGATCGCGGAGATGCCGCATGCCGGCTCTTTCGGCGATAATGATACGCTCTCGGCGCTGGTTGCCCGTGTCGTCAATGCGGATCTTCTTATCATTCTGTCGGATATTGATGCAGTTTATGATTCCAATCCCCGCGTTAATCCGGAGGCCAAGCGTATCTCGGTCGTGACCGAGGTCACGGATGAACTTATCTCCGGAGCCGGCGGAGCCGGTTCCGCGCTCGGCACAGGCGGGATGCAGACGAAGATCCTGGCGATGAAGATGCTTATGGAACATGGGGTCGGGGGTGTGATTGCGGAAGGTTCCCAGTCACAGATCCTCGAAGATATACTCGACGGAGAAGATATCGGTACGCTTTTCGTCCCGCACAAGTAAAAGAATCGCCATAAATCACAAGATCGAATAGAATCCTTCAGGCGCTGTCCTCGGTGTTTCACACCTGCGGAGGCGCCTTCCGGTTTTATTCGATCTTTCTGATTACTACTAGTGGCGATTCTTTTACTTTTGTTGGTAGAGGACAAGAGCGACGAAGAGCGTCTGTCTGAGCGTGGCCCTTTTGGGTAAAGAAAAAGCAGCCTTTTTGGAAGACTGCCCGGAGTTATTATGAAGCACTATGTTGTATGGATGGAAACTTATTTACCCCAAAACACAAACTCAACAACCGGGTCTGTAAAAGCTTCCTTGGAAAGCGTTCTCAACTGCTTCCATTGTCATTATACCCAAGTGTAATAGAAAAGAAATCATCAATCTGTTAACGGTTTTCTAAAAAAGGTGAAGACCACTTCATATTTGCACACAAT
The DNA here is from genome assembly GCA_017551625.1 of Clostridiales bacterium. Taxonomy (GTDB): domain Bacteria; phylum Bacillota; class Clostridia; order Saccharofermentanales; family Saccharofermentanaceae; genus Scatonaster. The sequence continues at coordinate 8,793 of JAFZLF010000027.1, forward strand.
TTCTTCACAATTAAAAGAAATTCCCTGAAAACAGTGCTTTTCGCGGCGCGGAATCATGATGGCCGGCCATGGGATCTTTTTTATTTCCGGGTAGCAAAATGGAATATCTAATCCGATCCGGCAGCAAAATATCCGATATTTATCTCTCACGGTTTTCTCTATATTCCCGAAGCCGGAGTCGGTAAGATTTCTTCAAGCACATAAAAAGGAACAGTGTGCGAGGCTATGAAGAATCTTATGGGAGGTAAAGTAAGATGCCAACAACAACCATCATTATTATTGCTGCAATCATCGGTGCTGTGATTTTTATCTTTATCGCGCTGTTTGCCATGATCAAGACAGCTAACGGTAACGAAGCGCTGGTGGTATCGGGTGTAGGTGCGACCGACAGAAACGGTAATCCTACGATCAAGCGTGCGGGCGGCCGAGTCGTGATTCCTTTCATTCAGAAAGCAAAATACTTCGATCTTTGTGTCCGCACCGCGAAAGTGACCGGAGACGTGACCAAGACGCAGACCGGTGTGCCGATCCAGATCGACTGGGCTGTAGCTTACAGCCCGGATATTTCTTCTCCGGAGAGCCTGCAGAGAGCGGTCTGCAATTTTCTCGATAAGAACGATGAGGATCTGAGAAGAGTCATTCTCGACGTCGTATCCGGTGGTGTCCGCGCCGTCATCGCGAAGATGACTCCGGAAGAGGTCATGAACGGCAAAGAGCAGCTCGACGATCAGGTGAAGGCTTCGATCGCCAGCCAGATGAAGGATCTCGGGTTTAACGCGATCCTGAGCATCCATGAAGTCGAGGATGTTCCGAGCGGCACATATTACCAGGATCTGGCCGCAAAGGATCGTGAAATCGTAAGAAGAGATGCGGCGAACATCTCCGCGGAAGCCGAGCAGTCGGTGCGTGAAAAGAGAGCAACGACAGATCTCGCGGCCCAGCAGGCTGAGCTCGATGCCCAGGTGGCCATCGCAGAGCGTCAGCGCGACACAGACGTAAAGAAGGCGCAGTTCATGGCGGAGACCGCCCGCGAGCAGGCCAAGTCTTCGATGGCGGGCCAGCTCGAGCAGGAAGCGATCAATCAGCAGCTCGAGGAGAAGAGAGGCGCTGTTGCCGTCATGAAGGCCGAGCAGGCGAACCGTGCGGCTCTGAAGCAGCAGGAAGTCGAGGTCACCCGTGCGGAGACCACAAAGCGTACGACAGTCATCGAGGCGCAGGCCGAGGCCGAGAGGAAGAAGGCTGAGGCGGCCGGTGAGGCGGAGGCCCACAGAGTTTTTGCCGCCGGTGAGGCCGAAGCGAAGAAACTCTTTGCAGCAGGTGAAGCCGAGGCAGCTGCGGTCAGAAAGACCCGTGAAGCAGAAGCCCAGGCCGAGGCCAGAAAGACTGAGGCAGAGGGTGCCGCGACAGCGCGTAAGACAGAAGCCGAGGGCGCGGCCACCGCAAAGAAAACGGAGGCGTCCGCCGAGGCAGAAGCCACAAAGGTAAAGGCAGACGCAGAAGCCATCGCGATCAAGGCGAAGGGTGAAGCGGAAGCTGCAGCCACCGCGGCCAAGGGTAAGGCCGAAGCGGAGGCCATCGAGGCCAAGGGTAAGGCGGAAGCCGAAGCCGCACGTGCTCTGTCTGATGCACAGGCGGCAAACGAGAAGATCAACTTCGAGCTGCAGAAGATCGAGATCGAGCAGAATACCAAAGTCCAGATCGCAACGAATGTGGCGACTGTTATGGCGGAGGTCGGTAAGAACGCGAAGTTCTATGACTTCGGCGGTGGCGCCAAGAAGGAAGGCGGCGGAGATCTGCTGACCGGAGTACTGGGCCGTATCCCGCAGCTCTTCGCGCAGGCGAATCTCGAAAACGAGGCCATGAACGGAGAGGAACTTCCCGAGACGGTGAGAAAGCTGGTCGCAGCGATCGCCGATCCGATCAAGGGCAGAGCTGCACTCGATCAGGCTGTCGCGGACGGAACCGCGAAGGTCGTTGAGGAGGGTGCGATCGAGGAAGCCGTCGATGCAGAGGGCGCGCTCGCTGACTAATCGAGAACGAAGCTCCTAGTCGCGACAGGAAGAAAGAATCGTGAAGGACAGTTCCTTTCGAGAGGAACAATGAAGAGCCGGTCAGATAAACCGGATTACATAGGCAACCAAACGGGGCGGCCTTGCGCAAGCGGGACCGCCCTTTCTTATATTGGACTAAAATGGAGGAAATTGCCAATTTGGTACCACAGGGTGGGGGGTATATGTGGCAAGAATGGCTCGAAAAAGGGCGGAAAGTGGATGGAAATAACATGGAAAAAGCACTTCGTGCATGAAAATGGAGGAATCCAATCGGGAAACGAGAGTTGGAGGACAAAAAAGTGGACTAAAACGCAGCAACCCGTCAGTTTAGTACCACTGTTTTGATGCATATACCCCCTGGGGGTATACGAAGTGCCGCTTCTCGAAGATGGCCTTACTTCTTGATGAGCTTTCCGAGCCAGGTCGAGAGCATCAGGTACGCCCACGCAGCCTCGAGCGGCATGTCGTAGAGCGGCTTGATCTTCGCGTCGAGGATCGCCTTGGTGGAGGCGGAAGGTACGAGCGCACTGTCGATCGGAGCGACGAAGACCTGTTTGTCGTAGCGGGCACAGGCATTTTTCAGGTAAAGGATCGAGAACGGGTTGTCCTCGGAAAGGGTGTTGACCGTGCCATCGTGATGCAGGCGCTGCAGAACGTACTTATAGTCGGAGCGCGCGATGCTGAAGTTGTCGTAGTTGAGGCATACCGGTGCATCGATCGTGAGGATCGTGTCTTCCTTCGGAAGGGTCATGAGCTTACTCAAGGCACGGAGATTCTTCATGGCATTCGGGCACTCGGCCGGAGCCGGTATTCCCTCATTCGGGATGAACTTCTTGCCGGAGATCTTACCGGCGACGCGGTTCTTGTAGCTTGCATAGTCATCGGTCTTTCTGTTCGGGCTCATGAGGTAGGAAGCGTAGTGTACGTAGATCTTGCCGTCTGCGGCCTTGCCGACTACGTAGACGCCCTTGCTCATCTCCATCGCGAGCGCATAGGCGGCTTTCAAGTTAATGACGGCATCGGTGTCGGGCTCGGTCGGGGCGATCTTACTTCCGAAGAATACGAACGGGATGTCATAGCCGGACAAGAGGAGCTCGGCGAGCTGGGCGGTGTAGGCCATGGTGTTGGTGCCGTGTGCGACGAGCACGCAGCCGTAATCGCCCTTATCGACTTCTTTCTTGATCGCGTCGAAAAGCACTTTATACATCGGGGGTGTGAAGTTCTCGGAGTTGACATCGACAGGTTCGATGATCGTGAAATCCTTGCCGAACTTACCGGCTGCATCGAGCACAGCGAACGGCGCCGTGCCGAGTTCCAGTGCTTTTCGCGAGAGACGGGTGGAAATGCTGCCGCCTGTAAAAACCATCAAGACCTTCTTCAAATCTGCCATGTGTCGTACCTCCTATTGCTATAGCTGCGGATGACCGCGCCGGGAATCAAAGACAAAAAGCCAATTATCTTATAAATTCATTATAGCGCAATATATTTTTATTTGTTTGTTATAATACACAAGAAAGATAAATGAAATAGCGAGGAAATGTTAACATGCGGTTAATTAGCTGGAACGTGAACGGGATTCGTGCGGTAGCGAAGAAGGGCTTCCTGGAGACGGTCGGGGAGATGGCTCCGGATGTGCTCTGCATCCAGGAGACGAAGGCCTCCGTGGACCAGCTCGATGACTCGCTTCTGAATATCCCCGGGTACAAGAGTTATTTCTCCTCGGCGGAGAGAAAGGGCTATTCCGGCACGGCGGTGTACTCGAAGATCGAGCCGGTGTCGGTATCGTACGGTCTCGGGACGGATGAATTTGACCATGAGGGCAGAACGATCGAACTGGATTTCGGGGACTTTATCCTCTACAACATCTACTTCCCGAACGGCGGGCAGGGTCCGGAGAGAGTGGACTTTAAGCTCCGTTTCTACGACTGCTTCCTCGAGAAGGTGAAAAAGCAGATGGCTGAGGGACGTATGGTGCTGGTGTGCGGCGACGTGAATACGGCGCATCGGGAGATCGATCTTTCGAATCCGAAGGCCAACAGCAAGATCTCGGGATTCCTGCCGGAGGAGCGTGTGTATATGGACCACTTCGCGGAGGCGGGCCTGGTGGATACGTTCCGCATGTTCTACCCGGATGCGACGGAAAAGTACACGTGGTGGTCCTATAAGACCTTCGCCCGTGACAGGAACGTCGGCTGGCGTATCGACTATTTCTTCGTGGATGAGGCGCATAAGGACCGCATCGCCGAGTCGGAGATGCTCTCGGATGTGATGGGATCGGATCACTGCCCGATCTATATCGACCTCAAGTGAGAAAAGTGTGGCAGAGATAGGAATCCACGAGCGATGACTGCCCGGATACGATGATTCTGCTGTAGTATGGGCCTCCGTGACGAAAATTTTAGTGTATTCGCCACAGGTCTGTGGTATAATGCCCCTGTTATGACGAGAAATAGTGGTACAAGTGCTTCTGCCAAGGGAGAAGCACTGTGTGTGAGAATACATCAGGAAGGAAAATGAAAATGAAGAAAATGAGAATTGCCGCAGTACTGACGGCCCTTCTGCTTATGACGAGTGTATGTATGACCGGGTGTAAATCGGATGAAACATCCGGGAACGGTTCGGATTCTTCGAGCAGCTCTGACTCGGGGCTGAGCCTGTCGATCGATACGAATATCACCACGACTTCGCCGTATGTCCAGATGTCCTTTGAGGATAACTACGATGCGGCCGCGATCGCGGAGATGAATAAGATCGTCTCGATCCACGGGATGCAGTTTACCGCTCTTGACTATAACTTTTACTTTGCCAACGAGTACTCGCAGCTGCTGGGTATGAGTATGCAGGGTGGTTCGTACGGGATCCCGATGACAGAGTCCGGATTTATTGATATGAATGGACAACTTACGGAAAGATATACCGTGAAGCAGTACCTCAACGAGATCATCATCTCGGACTTCCAGGGTGAAGTATATCTGCTGGAGTATGCTCAATCGAAGAATCTGCAGCTGGATGAAACTGTTCTCAGCAGTATCGATGAGCAGTTTAAGGAGACTGAGGAGACAGCCAAGAAGTATGGTATGACGCTCGATGAGTATCTGCAGTCTTACTATGGACCGGAGGCTACAGAAGAAGGCCTTCGCGCCATCATGCAGCGCTACGAGCTGGTCAATCTGGGCATGAAGAACTATGTTCAGGAGTACCAGTTCAAGGAAGGCGAGGACATGCTCCCGATCGTGTATCACGTACTCTATCCGACGATCGACCTGAATACGACTCTCGAGCTTACCGAAGAAGCACAGGCGGAAGCCAAGAAGAAGGCGGAAGACATGCAGGCTTCGATCACTTCTCTGGAGGATATGAAGACGAAGGGTGAAGCGGCGGTACAGGCCGGTGAAGCGGCCGAGGCGAACCAGTACACGGTCATGCTGGGACAGATGGTACAGGAGTTCGAAGACTGGTGTTTCGCGAAGCATGAAGTGGGCGATACAGGTGTCGTGAAGACGATGTACGGATACCACGTGATGTACTATGTAGGTCAGGAACCTGCAGGCGATTCACAGAAACAGCAGATCGCATACAAACAGCTGCAGGCCGAGATGGAAGAGGCCGTGAAGAGCGGGAATTACGATCCGGTGTACTCCTAAAGATTTCGTAGACTAGTAAAAAAGTAATCTCTCTTGTGACTCAGACAGTTTGCTAACGCAAAACTCGTCACCAGAGAGATTTCTTTTTCTTTTCGATTCTTTAGTCTTCCTATTCCCGCTTTAAACTTGCTTTTTGCGGAGTTATCCTATATACTTGCTTTTGCAATTGCGAATCATTCGCAATTAGATCCTCCGGCAAAAGCGCTTGTCCGTTGCGGCTGGTGTGGATGCCCGAGGAGATTATCTGAATTCGGAGTATTACTGTGGACGGAATTTTCGGGAAAAGGCGGAGTCAGTCGGGAAATGCGGCTATATCTGCTTACGGTCAGTCAGACCGCAAGGAGAAGATCTTTCATCGTACTCACGAGGGTCATCTTGCGCGTCTGGGCGCCGGGCTGATGGTCCTCTGCTTCCTTCTCGGAGCGATGAGTATGCTTAGCGGATGCCGGCGTGGCTTCGGGAAAGACGCGGTTGGAAAGGTCAAGGTCGTGGCGACGATCTACCCGGTATATGACTTCGTGAGGCGGATCGGCGGTGACCGTGTGGCGGTGATCATGATGGTCCCGGCAGGGACGGAGCCACATGCGTGGGAGCCCTCGACCAGAGATATGCTCATGCTCGAAGAGGCGGATGTGTTCGTGTATAACGGGGCCGGTATGGAGATGTGGGCCGAAGATATCCTCGGTAGCGTGCAGAATAAAGATCTGCTCATCGTGGAGGCGAGTCAGAATGTGGAGCTTCTACGCATGGAAGAGCTCGAGGAAGACCACGACCATGACGAGCATGATGAGGATCATGACGAAGACGAACACGGGCATCACCATCATGGAGAATTTGACCCACATGTGTGGCTGTCGCCCCAAAATGCGCAGATCGAGATGGAGACCATCGCCGAGGCGCTGATCCAGGCGGATCCGGAACACGCAGATACATATAAGAAAAATCTCGAAGCGGCGAAAAACGAATGCGCCGCGCTGGACAGTGTATTTCGAGAGGAATTGGGTAAATATGAGGGCGGATGCATCGTCGTGGCGCACGAGGCGTACGGGTACCTCTGCAAGGAGTACGGGATCACGCAGATCGGCATCGAGGGCGTGTCGGCGGACCAGGAACCGGACGCGGCGCGGATGAGAGAGATCATCGACATGGTCGGAGAATACGGGATCAAGTGCATCTTCTTCGAGGAACTGGTGGACCCGAAGGTCGCGGAAACGATCGCGGCGGAGACGGGATGCCGGACAGCAGCGCTGTCGCCTCTGGACGGGCTGTCACAGGAAGATATCGATCAAGGAAGAGACTATTTCTCGGTCATGAAAGATAACCTTACGGCCATCGTGGCCTCGTTCGAGTGAGCGGGGAGCCGTGGGAGATGAGAAAGAGAAATGACGATGGCTGTGAGTAGAAGAAGGGAAGAACAGGTATGACGAAAGTAATCGAAGTGGAGGATGTGTCGTTCGGATACACGCGAGACATGATCCTGGAGCACGTGGATTTTACCGTCGAGAAAGGCGACTTTGCCGTCGTCATCGGCGATAACGGCGTCGGCAAAAGCACTGTGGTCAAGCTTCTGCTGGGCGTGATCGCGCCGACGAGCGGGACGATCCGCATCGGCGGGAAAGAAGTGACGGGCCTTCGCGGGAGCGGCATCGGATACCTGCCGCAGAACGGAGGCTCGCGCGCAGCGGCATTCCCGGCGACGTGTGAAGAGATCGTCATGAGCAGTCTCTATAAGAAGATCGGGTTCGGCCGCTTCCCGGGGAAAGCGCAGAAGGAGAAGGTCCGGCAGACTCTCGAGATGGTCGATATGCTCGATAAGCGAAAGGCGCTGATCGGCGAACTGAGCGGTGGCCAGCAGCAGCGCGTCATGCTCGCGCGTGTGCTGGCAGCGGATCCGGAGGTCCTGATCCTCGACGAGCCGACGGTGGGCGTGGATGCGGAGTCGGTGGACCGTTTGCTGCATATCCTTCACCACTTAAACATCGAAAAGAAGGTCACTATTCTCATGGTGACGCACGATATTGAGAAGGTCGGCCCGTATGCGAACCGCGTGCTTTGTCTCTCTGAGGGGGCGTGCCGCGAGGAGATGCTGCCACAGGAGGTGCAGGTCGTACATGCGCATGCGCACAGTCATCCGCACGGCGAGATGGAGCATATCCACTGCGCGAACTGCGAACACGAAGGAAAGCACGGCCACGACAGCGAGCACTGCGCCGAGTGTGCGCACTGCTCGGAGATCCCGGGACACAAGCACGTGCATCACCATGATCATGAACATGGCCACGATCACGAACACGGCGACGAGCATAAGCATGAACACCACCATGACGAAGACGGAAAGGGGGCGATCTGAAATGCCGGTGATTTTTCAGTATGCGTATATGCAGAGAGCCCTGCTGGTCGGATTCCTGCTGGCCATCGTAGTCGCGTGCCTCGGCACGGTCATGGTGCATAAGCGTCTCTCCCTGATCGGCGATGCACTGTCACACTCTTCTCTGGCGGGTGTCGCGCTGGGACTGCTTCTCGGATTTAACCCGATCGTCGGCGCGATGGCGACCTGTATCGTCGCGGCTTTTGCCATCGAGGCGATCCGTAAAAAACTCGGGAATCACTCGGAACTGGCAGTGGCGATCGTCCTGTCGACGGGCATCGGCCTGGCCGGCGTGCTCTCGGGCTTCGTAAGAAGTTCAGCGGACTTCAACAGTTTCCTTTTCGGCTCGATCGTAGCGATCTCCGGCTTTGAAGCGAAACTGGTCATGATCCTCGCCGCCATCGTTCTCGTGGCCTTCGTGCTGCTTTATAAAGAACTCTTTTACATCTCCTTTGACGAGCAGGCTGCGGCCATCTCGGGCGTGCCGGTAGGCGTGGTCAATGCGATTTTTACGGTACTGACTGCCGTGACCGTATCCATCGCGGCAAGAACGGTCGGCGCGCTTATCGTTTCTTCTCTTATGGTCGTACCGGTCGCGGCTGCGATGAGCCTCGCGAGAAGTTATAAGACGACGGTACTGTGGGCGATCTTCGTCTCGGTCACCTCGACGATCGGCGGCCTCGTGCTGTCTTTCTATATCGGACTGAAACCAGGCGGAACCATCGTACTTCTGTCGGTCGTGTTCTTCCTTCTGTTCCGCCTGATCGGATATCTGCACGGACGAGCGGGAAGCAGTGTAGAGGCGGCTGACGCGGACACGAAGGCGACGGCAGGAAACGGCATGAGTGCAGCGAATGAAAGCCCCGCAGAGACGAAGGGAGAATGAGTATGAGTATGGAATTTCCTGAGAACCTTCGTAAGACGAAATCGAGAATCCAGGTGTGGGAGGTCCTGTCAGAGGCGAAGATACCTCTGACAGCGAGAAAAATCAGCGAAGACAGCGGTGTCTGGCTCTCGAGTGTATACCGCGCGCTCGATGCCTTTGAAAAGTCACATGCCGTCAGTAAGACTGTCCTTAAGGACAGTCAGGAGGCACTCTATGCCATCGCTTCGCCCGGACACCATCACTACGCGATCTGCATGAACTGCAAGAGCCGGACTGAGCTGGAGGGATGCCCTTTCGGTGATGAATCGGCGCTTCACACGGTGGATCATGACTTCGTGGTCGTGGGACACGTGGTCGAGGTATTCGGTTACTGTAAGAAGTGTCGCGGGAAGATGCAAAAATCCCCGCATTCCGAAGAACACGGGGATCGATGATCCGTTATGATTCTGTCTCTTAGCGCCTCCCGGGAAGGCCGATACATCAGAATACGATAAAGCCGTTCGCGTAGAGGTAACTCACCAGTATGCCTGTGGCTACGCCGAAGATCGCGCTGGTCAGAACATCCGAGATATAGTGCACATACAGATACAGTCTCGAGAAGGCGATGCCGGCGGCATAGACCAGAGCAGCGATGCCGAGCTTCGGGGAGAAGTGGGCGATAGCTGTCGCGGCGGCGAACGAAGAGAACGTGTGCCCGGACGGGAAGGAGAAGTCCTTCGGCTCGCGGATGATCGTATCACGGAGCTCGCCTCTGACCTCGTATGGACGCGGGCGCTTCGTAACATGCTTCAGGATAAGGTTGACGAACAGGAGACTGCAGCCCAGTGCGAGAAGGATGCACACGGCGGCTTCCTGATTGTGATTGCTGAAATAGAAAGTCGCAGCAGCAGCAAACCAGATGATGCCGAAATTGCCTGTCAGCGAAAGAAACGGCATGACGCGGTCGCACACCTTACAGCGCAGGTGCTCATACATCCAGTCCAGGACCTTCAGTTCACGTACAGAAATACGGGACGGCATTCCGTTTCCTCCTTTCATTATCTGCAATTTGCTGCCTATCGGGACGCACACTAACAAGAAGTCCCGCAAAAGATAACTCTCTACTCGTATAGGATATGACGAAATGCGTCAGAAATCAATGGATTATTTCTATCGTTTCGTTAAAAATTCGTGAATTCATGTTATTATTTTTCTTATGAAAAAGCACTTGCACCCGGTTACAATCGGAAACGTCACAATCCCTGCGAATATTGCGCTTGCGCCGATGGCCGGGACGAGTACCTGCGTGTACCGCACGATCGCCCATGAATACGGCTGTGCCTACGGGGTGACAGAGCTGGTCTCGGCACGCGGTATACGCTTTAAGGAGTCCGTGGAAGTTTCCATGCGCTACCTCAAGATCGACCCCGCACGCGAGGGAAAAACGGGGATCCAGCTCTTCGGCGCGGACCCGGATGATTTTGCATATGCGATTCCTTTTATACTCGAAGACCCGCGCCTATGCGCCGTGGATGTGATCGATCTGAATATGGGCTGCCCGGTATCTAAGGTCGTAAAGACCGGTGCGGGATCGGCGCTCATGAAGGATCCGCTCCTGGCGGGAAGGATCATCGAGGCGTCGGCGCGCGCGGCGGAAAAGTACGGGAAGCCCGTAACTGTGAAATTCCGTTCCGGCTGGGACGAGGGACATATCACGGCACCGGAGTTCGCGAAGATGTGCGTCGAAAGTGGGGCCGCAGGCCTGGCGATCCATGCCAGGACGCAGACACAGATGTATCGCGGGACGGCCGACTGGGATGTGATCGCAAGAACCAAGAGTGCGATCGACGATACCGGTATCCCGCTATGGGGAAATGGAGATGTGAAGGATGGCGCTTCCGCGGTCGCGATGATCGAAGAGACCGGCGCGGACGGTGTCATGGTCGGACGCGCGGCGCAGGGAAATCCGTGGGTGTTCTCGGAGATCCGGGCGGCACTGGCCGGGGATGCGGAGGCGTCGACGGGCGAGTGCGGCGAAGAGTCGAAACCGGCCGGAGAAAAGTGCTTCCCGGTCGGAATCGTGGACCGGAAGACTCGTGCGGAGGTGATCCGGAGGCACCTTCTAGGCCTTTGCGATCAACTCGGAGAGAAGACCGGCGTCAACGAGATGCGTGCGCAGATCGCCTGTTATCTCAAGGGCGGACGTGGCACGGCGGAGATCAAGAACCGCCTGATGACGGCAGGCACGATCTACGAAGTGGAGGCACTACTTGACGAATACTGCAGCGTGGAATGAGCGCCGGCTGCCTGGAAAGAAGTGCTTTTCGGCAGGTGGGATCAGAGATCAAATTCTGCCACGACGTCATAGTCTGCCACGCAATCACCGTACATACTGTCCATAAGAGTTATGCCCTTGATGAGCCGGTAATGTCCGGAAGGAAGATTATCCCCGCACATCTCAGAAAGATCGATATCATCTGATGCGATCACACGACCGTTTTCTGCAGGCTCACGGATGCTATCGAGATATTCGTGTACGCTCTCGGCAATGCGGTCGGCTTCTTTCTCATCCTGATACGGGATGGCTTTTTCTTCATCGCCATCGAAGTAGCGGATGCATTTCCCGTCATCGAAGACGCGTTGTAATTCCATGATATGGCCTTCCATCGTGAACATGTGATCGGGAAGAAACGGAACGACATACCAATCATCTCCCGACTTATATTCCAGCGTATAGAGATTGCCGTACATATAGGTGTCGTAGTCTTTGCAGGTAATCTCATAATGGATCTTCTTGCCGCTTACGACGTTGACGGTCATATTGAGTTCGCGGTCGCAGGATCCGCTACCGGTTGCGAATGTGGATTTCTCCTTGAAAGGGTTCGGCTCTTTCTCCATACATGCCGCGGTCCCGAAAAGAAGGGAAACGCAGGCGATAAGGGTGATAACACGAAGCGATTGCGATGCTTTTTTCATAGAGAACACCTCCGATGCTTATTTGCTTTCACCCTATAAAACAGTTTCCGGGGAGATATCTTACACTTTTTCCGATATGTGAAAGGGACTGTCCCGAGGAGGAAATATCCTTGTCGAGACAGTCCCGGATGAATCTCGTTACTACTGCGATTACTTCTTCAGCAGGCTTCCGAAGATACCGCGGATGAGGGAAGAACCGATCTGACGGCCGGCAGCGGTGGTCGCGGAGTTGACCATCTTGGTGACCGGACTGTTCTTCTTCGCGCGCTCGGCTTCACGCTTCGCCTTTTCTTCCTGGCGCTCCTGCTCCTTGCGTTCTCTTTCTTCCGCACGGGCCTGACGCTCGGCTTCGCGGCGCTCACGGTCTTCCTGACGGTCACGTTCACGCTGTTCACGGATCTCCGCGGCACGCTCTTTCTCTTCGATGCGGCGGTCGCGGTCTTCCTGACGATCGGCTTCACGCTGTTCGCGGATCTCCGCAGCACGCTCTCTCTCTTCTTCTCTCTTTGCTTCTTTTTCTGCCTTTTCAGCGGCGAGACGAGCCTTTTCTTCTTCCTTCGGGTCTACAGCCGGAGCTGCGGCAGCAACCGGAGCAGCAGCAACAGGCGCAGCAGCGGCAGCAACCGGAGCAGCTGCGGCATCAGCGACAGGAGCAGCAGCCGGTGCAGCGGCAACCGGAGCGGCAGCAGGCGCACCGAAGTTCGGATCATACTTTCTCATCAGGATCTCGTATGCAGACTCCGGATCGACTGCCTGACGATACTTCTCATAGAGAGGATTGGCATAGGTCAGTTCCTGCATCTTCTCGAAACCGGCGGAACCGATGAAGCTCTGCGGCGGCAGGATAAATGCGCGCTCTACGATGCCAGGTGTACCCTTCGCATCGAGGAAGGAAACGAGGGCTTCACCAACAGCGAGCTCGGAGAGAGCGGCCTCGGTGTTGAAACTCGGGTTTGCACGGAAGGAATCCGCAGCGGCCTTGAGCTTCTTCTGCTCAGCAGGAGTATACGCGCGGAGCGCATGCTGAACACGGTTCTGGAGCTGAGCCAGGATCGTATCCGGAACGTCACTCGGGCTCTGGGATACGAAGTAGATGCCGACACCCTTGGACCGGATGAGACGGACGATCTGGTCGATCTTCTCGATAAGGAAGGCCGGTGCATCGTTAAAGAGCAGGTGCGCTTCATCAAAGAAGAATACGATCTTCGGCTTATCGAGATCGCCAACCTCCGGCAGATTCTCGTAGAGCTCGCTCATGAGCCACAGGAGGAATGTCGAGTAGAGAAGAGGCTTGTTAAAGAGCTCTGTCGCATTGAGAACATTGATCATGCCGCGTCCGGAGGCATCGGTCTTCAGGAAGTCCAGAACATCGAAAGCCGGCTCGGTGAAGAACGCCTCGGCACCCTCGTCAGCAAGAAGTGCGATGCTTCTCTGGATCGCGCCGATCGTCGCGGTGGAGATGTTACCATAGGAAAGTTTGTATTCGTCAGCGTGGTCACCGATGTAGGTGAGCAGGAGACGGAGGTCCTTAAGGTCAAGGATCAGGAGTCCCTGATCATCAGCGATGCGGAAGACCATGGACATAACCGCGCGCTGTACATCGGAAAGACCCAGCATACGGCCGAGAAGGATCGGACCGAGCTCGGAGATCGTTGTTCTCATCGGGATGCCCATCGTTCCGAAAACATCGTAGAACGTGGTCGGATATGCCTTGTACTCGAAGTTCTCGATGCCGAACTTCGCGATACGCTCTTCCATGCTGTCGTTGCTTACACCTGCTGCGCAGATACCGGACATATCGCCCTTGACGTCTGCGAGGAATACCGGAACGCCCATGTCGGAGAAACTCTCGGCGAGGACCTTCAGCGTGACAGACTTGCCTGTACCGGTCGCACCGGCGATCAAACCATGACGGTTCGCTTTCGAAGGCTCGATGAAGCACTTCGCAGTGGTGCCGCCTACCCAAATTTTGTTGTCGTATAGCATAATTTACCCTCCTGATTTCAAAATAGAAGTACTGTATCTATTTTCGCAAAGACGGAGGATAATCGCAAGGCAATTTTACGTAAAAATGTCCTCTAATTGAAAATGTTTTGTTACATATTCAACAAAAAACGTCTCTATAATGGTATCAGAGTACGTATGCGAAGGAGGAGAGATAATGCTGGACGCCGTAACACTTCTGACTTTCGGCGCGATGGGCATCCTGCTGTGCTTCTACGGCTTCCGGATGTTCCGCTTCTCCATGGCTCTGGCAGGCTTTTTCATGGGTATGCAGCTCGGCGGGATCCTCAACTCGGTGTTCCTGCTCGAGAAAATCCCCGAGAGCACACAAGAAATGTGGGACTTTCTTTTCCCCATCGGACTGGGTCTGCTGCTGGCTATTATCTCCTATGCGATCTATCAGAAAGCCCTGTTCTTCATCTCGATGTTCTTTACATGGTACACCCTGATGAAGATCTCTCTCCTCTATATCATCAAAACCCAGAACAATCTTCAGCTCTTCATCTCCTTGTCTACGGACTCTGTCGCGAAACTGACGGACGGAAGCGACGGGGCACAGACCCTGATCTCGGACGAGCAGATGAGCAAGGTCATGTCCTGGATCCCCGGCAGTACCGACGGTGAGAAGCTCCTCGCGATCTGCCTGATCGCGCTCGTGATCGGTATCCTCGTGGGTATCATCATCTGCCTCATCCAGGCGCCGGCGATCAAGATCGTCACGGCGGTCATCGGCGCGGATCTGCTGCGCGATGTTTTCCTCGGCGCGATGGGGATGCTCTACACATGGGACAGTCTCCCGTCGTTCCTTCTTCCTGTCGTCAAACAGGGACTCTTTAACGGATGGGTATCCTTCTTCATCTGGGCGGCGCTGATCGGCTCGGGCATCACTGTGCAGATCAAAGCCGGGGATGATTAAAAATTTGCAACAGATCCTCACGAAGTCTCGTCTGATATGTAGAAAGCGATTCAGAAAGAAGCCGCGATGTGAAAGCGGAAAGGCTCGAAACATAGAGGCGGGAAGATAAAAGGAGATGCTTGACATGAAACATGAACCAGTTAGAAAGCCAGTCACACCGGGTTATCCGACACTCGATCAGATCCGGAATTCCCAGAAAAACAGCAAGGTCGCCAAGGTCGCCGTCGTTACCGCAATCACTGCTTCTCTGGCGCTGGCGGCCGGTTGCGGAGACGATGTTTCTCCGATAAAAGCACTGAAAAAACTCGGCAAACAGCGTAAGGCGAAGGTCACATCGGAGGAGTGGGTACTTGCCGGAGCTGCCGATACGACAGCTGAACCGACGGATACCGAGTACGTCCTCGAGGGAGAAGAGACCTGCTCGACCGATAATATCTATGTCGACGGTGAGATGGATGTAGGCACGGATGCGACGGATTACTACATCGACGGCGATGTGCAGATCGATCCCGATTATGCTTCTTCCACGGTCATCGAGGGAGGGCTGGAGTTCGAATCCGAGCCGACGGAGACATGATCCCACAAAGGAGCTGCAGAGCCGATGGGCAATGACACAGAGAAAAACCGTACGAGAAGATTGACACTGGTGATGACTCACCAGTGCAATTTTGATTGCCGATATTGTCTGCAGAAACACGAAGATGTGTATATGCCGAGACAGACCGCTCTGAAGGCTATCGACATGATGGTGGATGCGCTCCGGCAAAAGCCCGGAAAGGCGCAGATCTCTTTCTACGGCGGCGAACCGCTTCTGGCCCGGGAAGAGATCGAGTATCTGGTCGCCTATGCGCGATCTCGTGTCAGTGAGATACCGGGTGCGAGTATCGTCTTCGAGATCACCACGAACGGCACACTTCTCGATGAGAGCTTCATCACTTTTGCCAAGGAAAACAAACTCCTTCTGGCGCTGTCCCACGACGGTGTGGCGCAGGATCGGGTCCGCGTGGACCGGGGCGGCCATCCGACAAAGGAAGTGGTGGATAGTAAACTTGCCATGCTTCTTAAGACTTTCCCGGAGACCATCATCATGATGACCGTGCATCCCGAACAGGTGGAGAGGATCACCGAGTCGCTCGAGTTCTTCTACAGTAAGGGCGTCCGCGCGGTGAATCTTGTTCCGGCACACGGAGAAAGAGTGGTGTGGACGGAGGAAAAGTTCGCGCTGCTTCAGCAGGAACTTACGAAGGTTAAAGAACTCTATGTGAAGTGGAATCAGGGGCAGGCGGCGTTCCGGTTTATCCCTTTCGAGAACAAGATCAGAAACTACATCCGCGGCAAGGACGCAGACAACGCGATGTGCCACTTCGGCGGACATAAGATCATGGTGGACGTGGACGGGAGATATTACCCCTGCAGTCATTTTATCGGACGCGAGGGATTCTGCATCGGATCCGTGGATGAAAATCTCGATGTGGAGAAGGTGGAATCACTGGAGGTGCAGCGTGTCGAGGCAGGCATCTGCCGCGACTGCGAACTTCGTGCCCGTTGCCGCCATACCTGTGCCTGTGCCAATCACGGCCATACCGGATGCATGTCCGAAGTCTCGGCTCTTCAGTGCGAGTACGAAAAACTCGTGATCCGTCTGGCCGATGAGGCCGCATCCGCGCTCATCAGTGAAGAAAACCCGCGCTTCGTCGAAAGAATGTATAAAGAGTGATGACCACGCCCACGGCACATACGATCGTGCCGGTCAGGAGCATAGGCCGGATTCCGAAGTTGTCTAGAATCACACCACTTATGAGATTCGAGAATACGCCGCCGATCGTGATGGCGGAAGTGACATAAGCCTGACCCTTGACCTGATCGAGTTCGCCCATCGTCTCGCTGACATAGTACGCAGCCGCCGGGATAAAGACAGCGTAGGCGAAGAGCTGTACCGACTGGCTCAGGTACATCATGGCCATGTTCGAAGCAAAAAGAAGGATCAGGATCTTGACGAAGAAAGCCGCGCCCGAGAAAGTCAGAAGTGTGCGCGAGGAGATCTTCTTCAGGACCAGAGCGATCAGGGCCATGACCGGAAGCTCGAGGATCGCCTGCAGGAAATTCGCGTAGCCCAGCTCAGTTTCCCCACCGCCGAGATTTCTTATGATCTGGATCATGAAATCGTTGATCATGTTATGGGCGAAGTAGAAGCAGATCGTTCCGATGAGAAATACCATAAAGGCAGGATAGGTCTTCGCGAAGTCACGGATGTTGTTGTGCGCCGTGGCGGCAGGGGGATCCGTGCGTGAAGCCGCGGAGCCGGCAGCGATCTTCCGCTCCGGCTTTTTGAACGTGTAGATCAGAAGTGCGGAGAGGACCATCGAAGCGATGTTGACGTAGAGAAGGACCGTGACGCCCTGCTTCTCGACGAGGCCACCGATCAGTGCGGCGGTGACGGCGAAACTTGCAGAACCGAGACCGCGCGCCAGACCGTAGAAGATGCGGCAGCCGGCCTTCTGGTACTCGAAGCAGAGGGCGGTCATGACGGGCTGGTACACAAACTGGATCATGTAGATCAGCGCGAAGACCGGAAAGATCACCCACTTATTCTCAGGGACGAGGAGCAGGATCGAAGAACCGGCCAGTATCACAAGGACAGAAAAGAGGATGAAGCGGCGGTTCGTGAGTGGGCCGGGCTTGTCGATGATGCCCGCCACGAAGGGCTGGAGGATCGCGGAGAGGATGTTTGCGACGGCCAGGAGGATGCCTACCTCGGTGTTGGTGAAACCGTTCGCGAGAAGGTAGACGGCCGCGCAGGCGTGGATCGTGCAGAAAGCGACGAAATAGGTCGAATTAAGTAGGGTATAGCGAAGGGTCCACTTGACGTCCGGCCGTTGGTTTTCCATATCAGTACCTCGCAAAAGGGAGGCGGGAAACCGGGATTTCCGCCGCCATGAAGAATCGTTTCTGGAGTCATTATAGCATGCGGCAGATACGGCGTCCCCCAATACACAACAAAGGCGTCCCAAAATACACAACAAAAGGGGAATTCCGCGTCGGAAAATCGTTGATTTTCCAGTGCTTTTTTGTAAGTTGACAATATCAAAGCGTGCTATAATCCGTATCTGTGCGAGTGGATACTCGCGTATCCGGAAAGAAAACACACGGAAAAACCGTGTGAGAAGATAGTTTCTCTCCGCCCGGGAAAAGCGCGGAGAAGTGCGATGTAAGAGGGGTTACTTCATGAACAACATGCTTATGAGTCTGGCGCTGATGCTCCTGATCGGATTCTGTATCAGCGGGATCTTCAAGAAACTGCATATCCCGTCCCTGCTAGGGCTGATCATCACGGGTATCGTGCTCGGCCCGGCGGCTCTCAATCTCCTGGATCCGAAGATCCTTTCTATCTCCGGCGAACTCCGAGAGATCGCGCTGATCGTGATCCTTTTCCGCGCGGGACTGAGCCTCGATATCAGTGACATGAAGAAGATCGGCCGCCCGGCGATCATGCTCTGCTTCGTTCCTGCGACGTTTGAGATCGTGGGCGCCGTGGTGCTCGGGCCTATGTGCCTCGGGCTCTCGCGCATCGACTCCGCGATCGTGGGCGCGATGCTGGCGGCAGCGTCACCTGCGATCATCGTGCCGAAGATGCTCTGGCTCATGGAGGAGGGCTACGGGACAGACAAGCATATCCCGCAGCTCATCATGGCGGGCGCGTCCGCCGATGACATCTACGCCATCGTCATGTTCACCGCATTTATCGGCATGAGCAAGGGCGAAGGCATCTCCGCCTGGACGATCATCTCCATCCCGATCTCCATCGTGACGGGCCTTGCGATCGGTATCGTTTTCGGTATCATCATGGCCCAGATCTTCAAGAGGATCCACCTGCGCGATACCGTCAAGATCCTGCTTCTCTTCGGCATGTCATTCCTGTTCGTCGGATGTGAGAGTTACATCTCGAAATACATCCCATTCTCCGGCCTTCTCGCTGTCATGGCACTGGGTGGCACGATCCTCAACCGCCGCCGTGAAGTGGCCGGACGCCTGTCCGTAAAGATCGCGAAGATCTGGGTCGGCGCGGAACTTCTCCTGTTCATCATGCTGGGCTCGGCCGTAGAGATCAAGGCTCTGCTCTCGGCGGGCTTAGGCTCCGTGCTCCTGATCCTCGGCGCCCTTCTGTTCCGATCCATCGGTGTCATCATCAGCCTCATGGGCTCCGGACTCAAGTTCAAGGAGATCCTCTACTGTGACGTAGCGTATTTCCCGAAGGCCACAGTTCAGGCTGCAGTCGGTGCGATCCCGCTGGCGCAGGGACTCATGTGTGGTATGATGGTTCTGACTACGGCGGTCCTCTCGATCCTGATCACTGCGCCACTCGGCGCGATCCTGATGGATGTGTGCGTGAAGAAGTGTCTGACACGAAGCAGGAAGCCTCGCGAGATGACCAGCCGGAGGAACCCGGGGTTGCGTCTGCCGCCGGAGCCCGGAAAAGAAGCGTAGCATACGAGGGAGGCACACATGGAGATTGCATTAGGTTTTGGTAAAGAGAAGATCCCGGTACAGATCCCGGACGAGAAGGTCATGGCGGTCCTTACGCCGAACGAGGCGGAGATCGGCCTGACCGGCAGTGAAGAAGTCTACCGCTCCATGCGTGAGCCGATCGGCCTGCCGCCACTTCGTGAAGTCGTGAAGAAGGGCGAGACCGTCGCCATCATCACATCTGATATCACCCGCCCGATCCCGAGCTATAAGGTCCTGCCGGCCGTGCTCGATGAGCTCACCGCAGCAGGCATCCCGGACTCCGACATCACCATCGTCTTCGCGCTCGGTTCCCACGGCGGACACACCGAAGAGCGTATGCGTTATATGGTCGGAGATGCCGTCTATGAACGCATCCGCTGCATCGATTCCGATGTCAACGATGCCGTGCATGTCGGTACTACTTCCAGAGGCACCCCGGTCGACATCTTCCGTCCTGTCGTGGAAGCGGACCGACGCATCTGCCTCGGCAACATCGAGTATCACTATTTCGCCGGCTATTCCGGAGGCTATAAGGCCATCATGCCGGGCGTGTCCACATGGGACGCGATCCAGCACAACCACAGCGCCATGGTCGAGCCGACAGCCTGTGCCGGCCGCCTCGAGGGGAACCCGGTCCGTGAGGACATCGAAGAGAGTGGCCGAATCCTCGGCGTCGACTATATCGTGAACGTCGTTCTCGACGCGAAGAAGGAGATCATCCGCAGTTTTGCCGGCGACCCGGTCCTCGCGCACCGTGAAGGCTGCAAATTCCTCGATTCCTTCTACAAGGTCAGCATTCCCGAGAAGGCCGACATCGTCGTGGTCAGCGCAGGCGGTTTCCCGAAGGATATCAATATGTACCAGGCGCAAAAAGCACTGGATAACGCGAAGCATGCAGTCAAGGAGGGGGGCATCATCGTATGGATCGCCTCCTGCAAAGAAGGCCTCGGCGAGAAGCATTTCGAGCAGTGGCTCACCGGTCACGAGAAGAGCTCCGACATGATTCATCACATCAAGACCGATTTCGTCCTCGGCGGACATAAGGCCGCGGCGATTGCCATGGTGCTCGAAAATGCTCGTATCTTCTTCGTTTCCGACCTCGAGCATGACTTCGTAAAGAGCGTCTTCCTCGAGCCGTACTCGGATATCCAGACCGCGATCGACGCGGCGATCGCCGAGAAGGGCCCGGATGCGAAGATCGTCGTCATGCCCTACGGAGGATCGACGCTCCCGAAAGTAGAAAACTAAATCCTTCTAATTCTTCTCGCCATTTTCCGCTCCGAATTGGTATACTGATAATAGTAGCGATGTGTGTGGAATACGAAGGGAGGAATGGATCTTGTTTAATAAAATGATCGTCCTCATCGGTATGCCGGGCTGTGGGAAGACCACGATCGGGCGTATTCTCGCGCAGGAACTCGATGTTCCTTTCGTCGATACGGATAACCTGATCCGTGAGGCAGAAGGAATGCCGCTTCCGAAGATCCAGCAGGAAAAGGGCATGGATTATTTCCTTAAGGCCGAGGAGCAGGCACTCCTTCAGCTGGACGATACGCCGAAGGTCGTAGCCACCGGCGGCAGTGCCATCTTCTGTGAACACGGCATGATGTATCTGGACTCCATCGCGACAGTGATTTTTCTGGAAGCGGATATGAAGATGCTCGTGCGTCGCATGGGCGACCCGAAGAAACGCGGAGTAGTACTCGCGCCGAACCAGACGATCATGGGAGTCTTCCGCGAGAGAAGACCTCTGTACCTGAGATATGCGGATATCCGCGTACACACGTATCATACACGGCCGAAGGAGGTCGTAAACCGTATCCTGACGGCCCTGGGCATACAGAAAACAGAAGAGGAAAAGAAGGAGAGAGAAGACGATGGCGAAGAAAGAAACGAGAACAACTGAGACGGAGAAGAATAAGGAAGAGATGCTCTATGATCTGGCGGATCTGTTCAAGGTGTTTGGTGATTCGACGCGCATCCGTATCCTCTATTCCCTGATGGACGGCTCCCTCTGTGTGACCGATCTGGCCGCGGCGCTCGAGATGAACCAGTCGGCCGTGTCGCATCAGCTGAAGATCTTAAAGCAGAATAAGCTCGTCAAGAGCACGCGCGCCGGCAAGGCGATCCTCTATGAGCTCGCGGACGGACATGTCAAGTCGATCCTCGAGATCGGGCAGGAGCATATCGAGGAACTGTAAGAAAGAGGACGGTAGTATCATGGACCGACGGCCGTCATTTAGCGCACTGGACATTATTTCCAAGATTATAAGAGAACATGTGAAAGAGGGCGACCTCTGTATCGACGCGACCGCGGGACGCGGAAACGACACGGCGATGCTGTGTGAACTCGTCGGGGAGACCGGCCACGTCATTGCTTTCGATATTCAGGAGGACGCGGTGAGAAGTACCGAAGCCCTCCTTTGCGAAAGGCACTTGGACGCAAGGGCCGAGGTGCACCGGGTGAGCCATAGTGAGATGGGGCAGTATGCCGAGAAGGGCACGGTGTCCTGCATCACATTTAACTTCGGATGGCTTCCGAAGGGTGACCATAACATTTTCACGAAGAAAGAGACCAGCATCCCGGCGATCGAAGCAGGTCTGGAATTACTGAAGGAAGACGGCATCATGACGCTGATCCTCTACTACGGAAGAGAGACCGGATTTGAAGAGAAGGACGCGCTTCTTTCTTTTCTGCCGACGATCGACAGTTCCCTCTATACCGTCGTTGAGATGCCGTTTGTGAACCGCAGCAACTGCCCGCCGATCCCGATCGTGATCCTGAAAGGACGATAAAGGCCTATGAGCAGAAAGATAACCGGAAGCAACCCGATCCTACGGATGGATTTCCCCGACCCCGATGTCATCTTCGTCAACGGGGTCTACTACATGATCTCCACCACGATGCATTTTCTGCCGGGCGGGCAGATCCTGCGCTCATACGATCTTCTGAACTGGGAACATGCGGCGTATGTTTTCGATCATCTCGACGGCACCGATGCGCAGAAACTCACGGATGACAAATACGTCTACGGCAAGGGCATGTGGGCGGCAAGTCTCCGTTACCATAAGGGTACTTTCTATGTCGTATTTGTCTGTAACGATACATGGAAGACTTACCTCTTCCGGGCGGAGAAGATCGAAGGCCCGTGGAGAAAAAGCGAGATCGAAGGATTCTACCACGACTGCTCGCTTCTGTTCGATGACGACGACCGGATCTACATCGTATACGGGAACCGCCAGGTGTACCTGACAGAGCTGAACGAAGAGATGACCGGTCCCAAGGAAGGAGGCCTTCACCGGCTGATCGTGGAGGACTCGGCGAAAACTCCGCTGGGCTACGAGGGTTCGCATCTTTATAAGATAGAAGGTCGTTACTATCTCTTCATGATCCATTCGCTGGAGGATCGCTGGAGACGGGTGGAAGCGTGCTTCTCTTCGGATTCTCTCGAGGGAGAATTTACAGGCGGAGATGTTCTTAACGATGATATGGGATTTCGGAATTCCGGCGTCGCGCAGGGCGGGATCGTCTGTGGCGTGGGCGGGATCTGGAATGCCGTGCTCTTCCAGGACAGCGGAGCTGTGGGACGCATCCCTGTTGTTGTTCCGGTCACCTGGGAGAAAGAGACGCTCTCTTCCGGAAAGAAAGCGTACAGACCGGTATTCGGGATCGACGGCAAAGTGCCGCATGAGCTGACACTTCTGGTGTCGGATGCCGCGCCGGAGGAGTACCCGGACGGAACATGCGCGCCGGAGGAGTACGGAGAAACGGGCGGAGATGCCACGGCTCCGGGCCTTTGGCCTCTTACCGGTTCGGACGATTTCAAGTACGGATTCGAGTGGGGCGGGAAAGATGTGCCTGATAAGGATGAAACTCTTATGACCGGTGAATCAAAAGAAGCCGAGGCCATACTCAGAGATACGATATTTCATCGGCGCTTCGGGTGCTTCGGACTTCGGAGCTTCTGGCAGTTTAACCACGAACCGGATCCGGATCTGGTGTTTCGTGATGAGAAGGAGGGCAAGCTCTGGATCACGACGGATAAGCTGAGCCTTAATCTCAATCACGCGAGAAATACACTGACGCAGCGGATGCTCTATCCGGAAGATACAGCGGAAGTAACGATCGATGCGTCCCATCTAAACGACGGTGACTGCGCGGGCCTTTGCGTCCTGCAAGGGAATTACTGCTGGGTCGGTGTCGAGAAGAAAGACGGCAGACTATACGAAGTGATGTACGCCCACACGAGCACGGAAGGACCGTGGGACTTAAGTCCGGTCAAGGGTGATCTGATCGAGGAACGACTGATCTCGTTTGGCACACCGGAGGGAGAGAACGGACAGTGTGGTCCGGACAAAAATCACGGACAGTGTGCCGAAGAGGATCGTGCAGCGGAAGGGGCGCAGAACGAAGAAGCAACGAAGATATGCGTCCGGATAGAAGTGCATTTCGAGCAGGAAAAAGATGAAGCGTCATGCGCGGTCCGAAGAGGAGAGTCCTGGCAGGAGATCGGAAAACCGCACAAACTCCGCTTCCGTCTGGATCACTTCACCGGCGCGCGGTTCGGACTGTTTGTCTATTCGCAGAAGACTCCCGGCGGGCGCGCGGGATTCTCGGAATTTATTAAGGGAAAGTAAATCTTTGCCGCGCGTTTCTTTTCAGGGACGAGGAGTTCATGTATAATTCCGTTTGAAAAAGAAACGGAAAGATGCGCCGTCTCTGAGGCGTGAGAATGAATGTGCTTATTGTTCTGATTATCGCAATTGTGGCGGTCCTTCTGCTGGGGCTGTACTACTTATATACCCGTATCCGCAACATCCTCTTTCAGGGGAAGGAACGTTCGATGTTCCCGAAGGACGAGCGCCGGATCCGCTCGCTTCTTTCGGCCGTGCCGCTTGCACTGATCATCGTGGCGAGCGTCATCCGCCCGTATATCGTGGTGGTTCCCGTACTGCACCTGATCATTTTCTGGGCGATCCTCGAGGGGATCGTGCAGTTCGTCGAGTTTTTCCTGAACCGGAAAAAGGAGAAGGATGCTCCTTCTCGAAAGGCACCGTTCTGGCTGACCGGTGCGCTGGCGCTCGGCATCACGGTCATCTATATGCTGTATGCGTATTACATGGCGATCCATGTCTATAAGACGGAGTATAAGATCAAGACAGATAAGGATGTGCCGCCGCTTCGGATCGCGCTGATCGCGGACTCGCATATCGGGACGTGCTTCGGCGGACACGGCTTCGCGAAGCATATCAAGACGATCGAGGAGCAGCATCCGGATGTGCTGGTGATCTCCGGTGACTTTGTCGATGACGATACGGATAAGAGAGATATGGTCCTCGCGTGCCGCGCGCTCGGCGAGATGCAGACCACATATGGTGTGTTCTATGTGCCCGGAAATCATGACGCAGGATACGGTGACAGTAGAGATTTCACCTATGACGATCTTCTCTCGGAACTTCGTCAGAACGGGGTCAAGGTGCTCGAGGACGATGCGGAACTTGTAGCCGGCAAGTACTTTATTATCGGACGTAATGACAGAAGCATGGAGCGGCTTCCGATCGACAGACTCATGATGTTTATCGACGATCCGTATTACACTATCGTTCTGGATCACCAGCCGAATGACTATGACGCAGAGGCTGCGGCTGGCTGTGATCTCGTCCTGAGCGGACATACGCACGGCGGGCAGATGATCCCGATCCGGCCGATTGGCGAGCTGATCGGTGCGAACGATGCGACATACGGATTAAGCACCCGCGGAAATACGACCTTCATCGTGACGTCCGGTATCGCGGACTGGGCGGTCCCGTATAAGACGGGAACGATTTCCGAGTACTGTATTATCGATATCGAACCGAACTGAAAAAGTGTCGCCTGACGGGCGACCAAAGTGATCTTCCTTTCCTGTTTAATGGACTTGTAAGAAAGAGATGCGGCGCAGACGGCCAAAGGAGAAACGGCCGGACCGGAGCCGGAGCTTTAAGTAAGAAGCCGCAAGATCCTAAAGGAGGAAAAGATCATGAAAAAGGAAATCAACAACAAAGAGAACAAGAAGGAAGCCAAGAACAACATCACCGAGATCGTTTTTATCCTCGATAGAAGCGGATCGATGGGCGGACTCGAGAGTGACACGATCGGCGGATTTAACTCCATGATCGCCAAGCAGAAGAAGGAAGACGGCGAGTGCTACGTGACCACAGTGCTCTTCGATTCGAAGGTGGAGACACTGCATGATCGCGTGAAACTCTCCGAGATCGCAGAGATGACGGATAAGGAGTATTTCGTACGCGGCTCCACAGCACTTCTCGATGCGATCGGAAGAACCATCAAGCACATCTCCGGGATCCACAAGTATGTCCGTGAAGAGGACGTGCCGGCGAATACGATCTTCGTGATCACGACGGACGGTATGGAGAACAGCAGCCGCGAGTACTCGGCCGAGAAGGTCAAAAAGATGATCGAGAAGAAGAAAGCAAAGGGCTGGGAGTTCATCTTCCTCGGTGCGAATATCGATGCGGTCAGCACGGCGAAGTCCTTCGGTATCTCCGAGGAGCGCGCAGTCAACTACCACTGCGACAGCAAGGGTGTGGCGCTGAACTTCGGCGGTGTGGCGAAGGCGATCGGCAGCATGCGAGCCTGCGGCAAGATGGATGACTCCTGGCGCGCAGAGATCGATGAGGATTTCGAATCCAGAAGCTGATAATTCTGAGAAATGACACTTACGTCATTTTATCTTGAGAAGACTCCCCTATAATGAAGCCAGGTCAACGGTGAGAGAAACCAGCATAGTCATGGTTGAAACCGGATGTCCCAGGTGTTTTATGGGGGAGTTTTATCATGAAAAAAACGTTCAGCAATATGGCTGCCTTTATCCTTTGCTGCAGTATGGTCCTGTCTTCGGCCGCATGCTCGAAGAAGAAAACAGGGAAGGCCGCAAGGACTGTTCAGGAAACGGATACGTACTATCGTGCGGAGCGTATCGAACTTCCGCTTCCGGAGGTCGATCCGGATAAGCAGCTGCAGACGGCCTATATCGGGGAAGCGCATGTTTTCAGTTCGGCGATCGTGGCGACCTACGAGATCAATTATGTCATGCCGCAGGAACTCGCGGAAAAATACCAGAGTTATATCATGAATCCGGGGACTCTCAGTTATGAGGAGGGTTCGGCGCTTTACGAGGAAGTGGACCGGTACAGCCAGTCCGGTACGATCGTATATAACCTCGATGGCAGCATCCGCTGCACCATTCCATATGGTGCTCCGGGATCGCCGTATCTCTCGGTTCCTTTCGAAGGAAACGACGGAAAACTGTTGGCGCTGGTCGAACACTTCGGATCTGAACCGAACTCGGATACGGCGTCGTATACGGTCGAGGAGATCACTGAGACCGGCGAACTGGTCGATCCGATCGAGCTTGAATCCGGGGAAGCGATATTCCACGATATCGCACAGACCGCAGACGGCGGCTTTATCGCCACCGGATACAGGGAGATCATGATATTTGATGCAAGCGGGAAGCTGACTGCGTCGGACAGTACGAGCGATGACGAGCTGATCCTGCAGCGTGTGTATATGCAGGACGGAAACTTCTATGCCCTCTTTGCGGACTTCGGCTCGATTGAATCAACAGGCTCCATCATCCGGAAGTTCGATCCTTCAACAGGAAAGTTCTCTCCGGAAAGTAAGAAAATCAGTCGAGACCAGTTTAACCAGGGCAACGATGGCGTCTATTACCTCGAGGGAAATAACGTAGAGAGAATCGACCTGGAGTCATGCCAGACGGCAGAAGTGCTTTTCTCGTGGAATGATGTGGATGTCAACCGCAAATCGATCGATTCGTTCTATATAAAATCGAAAGAGGAGATCCTCTTTGTGCAGAGCAAGGGAATGCTGATCGATCCGTACTTCGAGTCGGACGTGATCCCACAGCTCTTCCTGATCAGACTTACGAAGGAAGAGAAAAACCCGCATGCGGGAAAGAGCATCATCCAGATCGCATCGAGCATGAATTACTCGATGATCCCGGATGTTATTCTGGACCGGATCGTCGAGTATAATCTGGATCCGGAAAAGAAGACACGTATCGAGTTCGTCGATTACAGCTCGATCTCGACACCGTTCCCTCCGACGGATACGGACGAGGATACGGTCATCGCACAGACGGTGGATAAAGTCTACCTGGACATGGTGGGCGGAGCCGGTCCGGATATTCTCCTTAATTTCGGTGAGTACAGCCAGTTCGACAACGGAAAGATCCTTCTCGATCTGAATACCAAGATCGACGGGGAGAACGGACTGAACCGTGAAGAGTATTTCGACAATGTCCTGCGTGCCTGTGAAAAGGACGGACACCTGTATCAGCTCCCGGTCAACTTCATCGCATCCGGAATGGCGGCAAATGCAGAATATACAGATGGAAAAGCATCTTGGAACTATGACGATTTCCAGGCCGTCATATCTTCCATTCCTGAAAACATGTCGATGATCCAGGAGATGCCATGGGCCGAGGTGCTCGAGAATCTTCTTTACGGAGAAGGACGGACCTTTATCGACTATGAGAATAAGACACTTCACTTCGATGATCCGAAGTTCCTGAAGATCCTGGAGATCGTAAAAGCGATCGGCTCCATGCGGACAGAAGCGGAGATTCAGGACAGCAATTACGAAGCATACTATTTGGGTACGAATATAGGTGAATATAATCTCAAGCAGGGCATGACAGCTTCCGCATTCTGCCGCCTGATCCATATCCTTGAGTTTGCCCAGTATGA
Source organism: Clostridiales bacterium (assembly GCA_017551625.1). GTDB lineage: Bacteria > Bacillota > Clostridia > Saccharofermentanales > Saccharofermentanaceae > Scatonaster. The sequence continues at coordinate 36,895 of JAFZLF010000027.1, forward strand.
GGCAGCCTGCAAGGAGGGCGTGACCTTCATCGGGTATCCCGGAAATGAAAACGGCGGACTCTCGGCCGAGTATAACCTGAGTATCGGCATCTCGAGCCAATCCTCTTACCAGGATGAAGCGTGGGACTTCGTATGTTTCCTTCTCGATAAAGACACGCAGTGCGAATGTGTAAAAACGTTTGACGGATTCCCGATCCGAAAAGATGCCTGTGAAGCTGTGCTTCTTGATCAGGTGGGAAGATATGAGAAATCGATGGAGACGCCGGGTGTCGGGTTTTACTACGATCAATTAAAATCCTACCCGGTACTGGACAGTAACACGGTACAGCGCGCGATGGCGATGCTGGGGAATATCCACGCCGTGAGAACTTTTGATAAGACGGTGTTCCTCCTGATCAAGGAGGAGGCCGAAGGGTATATCCTCGGGAACCGCTCAGCCGAGGATGTGGCGAAGAATATCCAGAACAGAGCGGCGACGGTGATCAACGAACGAGGATAAGTATAAAATTGCGAGAGTCACGGGATTGTAATTTTCTCCTCATATAATGAAGATGAGTAAGTATCCCGAGAGGGGGGCGGAACTATGGGGTATGGCAAGGTTAAGAAAGCGGCAAGCATCCTGCTGGCAGCATCGTTATTGATGACAAGTGCATGTAAGAAGTCGGATCCGAGTGATGCATCGAGTCTCTCGGATCTGCCGACGCGTGTGACGATGGATCCGGACAATCCCAATAACAACGTGGACTATACCGTGGATGTCGTGAGGCCGGAAGATCCCTACTACGAAGTCGAGCGAAAAGAACTCGTTATACAGACGGATCCTTCGATGGAGTTGGATTATCTTACTACATTTGCCGGGCCTTCCTATGCCGGGCAATATATTACCTGGAGTTTTATGGCTAAGTATGTGCTCCCGCCGGATATCCAGGCTCGGGTCGATCAGATGCAATTTCCGGATGACTACGACGAATATGTAGAGATCGCCGGAAAATACTGGCAGGAAGGGCTGGCTGTATTCGATGCATCCGGAGAGTATCTCTTTTCTCTTCTGGCAGATAGTCTTGATTCCTCGCCAGGCATGGCATTTGAGACGGCGAGTGGCAGCCTCGGCATGACGGAAACTACGATGGGGGAGGAGTGCCTGCTGGCAGATGTCCTTATGTTTAACGATAAAGGAGAACAGACCGGAAAAGAACCTCTAAGCTATACGGATTATGCGCTCTCTTCATGGAACGGGAAATCGATTCTACTCCCTTCCGGAAATATTCTTCTTACCAATCTGGGTACCGTGATCCTTGTGGATGGAAACGGAAAGGAGATCTGGTGCCTGCCGTCGGATGAACGTTCCACGATCCAGAACGGCAGTGCGCGAGGTGCTTTTTACATAGACGGGAAGGTCTATCTCTACTATATCAACGACTGGGACTACCCGGTGAAGCGCTTTGTCCGGGAGATCGATGAGATGACCGGAAAACCAGTGGGCGACATGCTCGAGATCTCATCAAAAGTGCCCGAGACGATCTTCCAGGGAGATAACGCCTGCTTCGCGGTCGGGGCGAACGGCATCGTCAAAGTCGATCTTCTGACCGGCGATATGGAGGCGGTCATCAACTGGAATGAGACGGATATCAACTGGTATAACCTGAAGACCGACACATGCCAGATGATCTCGGAGGGAGAGATCTGTTTCCTGGAATATAACGAAGATGCATATATGACAGATGAGAACCCACATGCTTATGTGACGCACTTTAAGAGGACGGCGACGAATCCTCATGCGGGGAAAACACTTCTGCATTTAAGTGCCTATGGTCTTTACGATTCGAGCCTCATCGACCTTCTGATCGATTACAATAAGCGGCCGGACGGCAAGGCCCGCGTCATGACCTATGACACGCGGGATAATGTCAATTCCGTCATGCCCGTCAGTGTAGGAAATGCGGATATGGCATATAAGATCTTCCTGGACATGAAGTCCGGAACAGGACCGGATCTTCTGATGAACTTCACGGATTTCGGAGAGTTTGAAAACGAAGAGGTACTGTGCGATCTCAATACCTTTATCGACGGGGCATCCGGGATCGACAGGAGTCAGTACTTCGATAACATCTTCAGAGCTTTTGAAACGGACGGAAAATTGTTCCAGATGCCGCTTCTCGTACAGGGGATGGGTCTTGTGGGTAACGCTGATCTCTGCGGACAGAGATCCGGGTGGACGTATTCCGATTTTCTATCTATAGTCAAACAGTTCCCGACGGAAACGACGGCCTTCTTCAGTAAAACGGCCGAGGACTTTATGGTGGAGATGCTTAGCAGTGATATCGCTTACTTCGTCGATTATGCGGCATGCGAAGCGAAGTTCGACTCTGCTGAGTTTAAGCAGCTTCTCGAGATCGCCAGACTCTGCGAGGTGCAGAGGGACCGCCAGGCTCTGGGGGACGACTATGAAGGTGATCCGGTACGCGATGGCATAGATGCCGGCCTCTGGGCTACGGTGTCGTATCTTCTCGATAGCGCGAGGGGCCTGGGCAGGTATCGGAAACTTAATGAGGGAAGAATCTCCTTTATGGGTTTCCCGTCTGCTTCCGGTTCCGGATTCGGAGCGACGGCGAATATGTCGATCGCGATCTCGTCTTTCTCGAAGCACAAGGAAGAAGCCTGGGATTTCGTGATGTATCTTCTGGAAAAGGACGCACAGGTCAACCTGGGAGACAGATACGGAATCCCGGTGAACCGCGCCGCGCTCGATGAAAAGGTCGAGATGCAGATAGAGGAAGTGGAGAAGATGAATCAGAACAGCCAGAACGATCCCGTTGCCGGACCTCCTGAAACGATCGAGGAGGCCGACATCGCTATGTTTATCAATCAGATCGAGCATATCGACAGAAAAATCGCGACCTATCCGGCGATCCTTACCGTGGTAAAAGAAGAGGCCGCGGCATACTTCGCGGGACAGAAGTCAGCGGACGATGTGGCTGCGGTGATCCAGAACCGCGTGATGCTGATCCTGCAGGAAAGCCAGTAATCAGCGAATTTGTTGGAAGAAAGAAAAAGGAAACACTCCTTGCGACTTCAAACAGTTTGCGCAAGCGCAAAACTCGTCGCGCGGAGATGTTTCCTTTTTCTTATTTCGCATACAAACCTTGTCGATTCACGGCTTTCGTGCTTGTTTTCATAGGCGTGGCGCCGCCTTCATGCTATAATAGACCTACTTGTAAAAGGTAGGTATTTCGGCATGAGTGAGGAATCGAAGACCACGGGCTTTCGTAGAATTGGCATCGTTGGTCTTGGCTTGATAGGCGGGTCGCTGGCCAAGGCGATCCATAAGAGAACAGATATAGCGGAGATCGTCGCTTTCGACAAGGACGAAGCTTCTCTGAAAATGGCGATGGATGAAGGGGTGATCACGGATTCTTCCTGTGACGATCTCGGCATCCTTTCGGGCTGCGATGTCGTCATCCTCTGCGCCCCGGTCGATGTGATCAAGAACATGCAGGATGACCTGGCCAAACTCGATATCGGCATGATCACCGATGTCGGTTCCGTCAAGCAGCCTGTAGTCGATGCGATCCGTCTTCCGAATTTCGTCGGCGGCCACCCGATGGCCGGTTCCGAGCGTTACGGATATGCCTGCAGTAACGGCTCCCTTTTTGAAAATGCACTGTATGTGATCTGTCTTCCGGAGTACTCGGAAGTTACAGCCAATACTCTTCAGAAGTTCGAGGATCTGATCCGTGCGATCGGCGCGATCCCGATGCGTATGACCGCGGAAGAACACGACAGACGTGTCGCAGCCGTTTCGCATCTTCCGCACATCGTGGCGAGCAGCCTGTCGCTTCTTCTGGCGAATCATGATGACGGCGCGCTCTCGCGCATGGCGGCCGGCGGTTTCCGCGACATCACGAGGATCGCTTCGTCGAACCCCAAGCTCTGGGCAGGCATCACGGAGAATTCGAAGGAAGCACTCCTTCCGATCCTCGATGATTACATCGACACCCTGACTCTCTGGAAGGAGGCACTGGAGAAGGGCGATCCTGAAGAACTCGAGAAGCTCTTCGCACAGGGAGCACTCTACAGGGATCACCTGGACATCAATCTCCGCGGTGCGCTGGAGGCCTCCGCGACACTGAATGTCCACGTGGAAGATAAGCCGGGTGAACTCGCGCGTATCGCGACGATCCTCGGTAACGGCAATATCAATATCCGTAATATCAACATCCGCAACTTCCGAACCTACGAAGGCGGTCAGGTCTCACTCCTTCTCGGTACGACGAAGGAAGCGGTCGAGGCCTACGCGCTTCTGAAGGAGGCCGGTTATGTCTGCGATTAATGTTTCGGGAGTCTGCCTATGAGCGTAGTAAAAGCAGGACTGATCGGCTCGCCCCTGGGCCACTCGATGTCACCCTATATCCATGAGCGCATCATGGAGGCGTCCGGCATCTCCGGCCGCTACGAGCTCTACGAGATCTCTCCGGAGGAACTTCCGAAGTACGCGCCGATCCTGATGCGCGAACTGACGGGCTTTAATGTCACGATTCCCCATAAGGTCAGCATCCTTCCGCTTCTGGACGACATCGCTCCGATGGTCAGAGAATACGGCGCAGCGAATACCGTCTGCGGGAAGATCGGCTACAATACCGACGTGGACGGGTTTACTTCCTGCGATATTCCCATGAAGAACAGGAAGGTCCTCCTGCTCGGTGCCGGCGGAGTGGCCCGCATGATGGCCATCGAAGCCCTAAAGGCCGGAGCGGATCTTTCGATCTGGGCCCGTTCCGCGGAAAAAGCACTTGCCCTCGTAAATGAGTGCAAAGAAAAGGGGTATGAGAAGGTCGCCGTCGCAGAACTAAGTGAGGGTAGCGCGATAATGACTGAATCGGCCCCCTCGGGTGATCCTGATGCTTCGACCGGAACGATCTCTCCGAAGGAGGGTTCTATCGACACGGTATTAAACGGAACCCCATGCGGCATGTGGCCGAATGTCCACGATGTCGCGCCCCATCTTTCCGCGCTTAAGAAGGACGGCACGTTCTTCGACACGATCTATAACCCGTGCCCGACGAAGTCCTGCATGCAGGTCCGTGCAAACGGCGGCGCGGCGGTGTCGGGTCTGAAGATGCTACTTAACCAGGCCATCGCGGCTGAGAAGATCTGGGCGCCGGACGCGCATTTCGATGACGAGAGACTCGCGGCGATCCTTCCGGATGTGAGAAAGAAACTCTGGGAGAAGAACCCGGTCAAGATCGTGTTCACGGGCTTCATGGGCGCGGGCAAGACTGACATCGGGAGAAGACTGGCCGAGGACATGAAGATCCCCTTCATCGATCTCGACGACCGGATCGAAAGAATCGCGGGTTGTCCGATATCCGAGATCTTCCGAAAAGACGGCGAAGAGACTTTCAGAAGGATGGAACATGACGTGCTGAAGGTCGTTCTTGAAGCGGCAGGCTCCGAGGTGATCTCGCTCGGCGGCGGGGTACTGACCCGCGAAGAGAACCGGCAACTTCTCAAGGACAGCAAGGCCATGGTCATCTATCTTCAGGCCGATGCCGACACGATCTGGGAGCGTGTCAAGGATGATGACAAGCGCCCGCTCCTGCAGGCTGCGGATAAAGAGACCGCGTATAAGAATATGTGCGTGAGATTGGAGAGCCGTGAGGCCTCATATGTTGCCGGATCGGATGTGTCCGTATCTGCCGTCGGCTCGAAAGATCTGGTATTTGACAGGGTGAAGAAACTCCTCCTGCCGTGATAAAATAAAAAGAAGGGTCGTGCATGTCACGGCCGGCGCCGCGGGGAGAAGTCCTTCCCCCACTGCGCGAAGAAATAACGAGATAAAGAGAGGTACGAATTATGCCGGAAATCATGGCCAATACCAATCATGGAAAATACCCGATCCTGATCCGCACAGGTGCGCTTGCCCAGCTCGGCGAAGTCGCAGGAAAGACGGTCAGAAGCAGAAAGGCTTTTATCGTCACGGACGATATCGTGGAAGGCCTGTATTTTGAAGCTGCAAAGAAATCACTGGTGGCATCTGGTTTTGAGGTCGCTTCCTTTACGATCCCGAACGGCGAATCCAGCAAGTGCGAGACGAAACTCTTCGAGATCTATAATGCGATGCACGATTTCGGCATGGCGAGAACGGACCTTCTGATCGCTCTCGGCGGCGGTGTGGTCGGAGATCTCGCAGGCTTTGCGGCGGCGACCTATATGCGCGGATGTAATCTCATCCAGGTGCCGACGACGCTCCTGGCGCAGGTCGACTCTTCTATCGGCGGAAAGACCGGGATCGACATGCCGTTCGGCAAAAATCTGGTCGGTGCATTTTACCAGCCGAAGGCCGTCGTCATCGATCCGGGCCTTCTGAAGTCTCTGTCGAGAACGAGAATGGCGGAAGGTATGGCGGAGGTCATCAAGTACGGATGCATCCGCGATGCGATGCTCTTCGAGGCGATCGAGAAGGGACAGGCGGACATGGAGTGGATGATCCAGCGCTGCGTGAAGATCAAGACCACGGTCGTGCAGAACGACGAATACGATACCGGCGAGAGAATGCTTCTTAACTTCGGCCACACATGGGGCCACGCGATCGAGAAGGTCTCCGGCTATAACCGGTATACCCATGGCGAAGCGGTCGCGATCGGCATGATCAAGGCGGTCGAGCTCGGTGTGAAACTCGGTGAGACTCCGGAAGGTGTTAAGGAACGTATCCTCGCTGTCCTCGAGAAGTGGCACCTGCCGACATCGACGGATCTTCCGGTCGAGGATCTGTACCAGACGATGCTCTCGGATAAGAAGAAGCTCAACGGCAAGATCTACTACGTCATGATCAATGACATCGGCGAGAGTAAGACCCGTCCGCTGTCCGAAGAGGAACTCCATTCTCTTCTGTAAGTGGAATTTCAGGAGTGCCTTGCCGAAAGAAAAGAAAGGAACACAAAGGCGCGGCCGGAAAGAGTGAGCCGTGATTTTGTGAAAAAGGAGATACTTTGCAAGAAGAACGGATACAGGAAAAACTCCCGGAGATCTATGCTTCCGGAAAACTGGGCATCGCTCCCGGGAAACTCAAGGGCGATGTTCTGGTGCCTCAGTCCAAAAGCGCGGCGCACAGAGCCCTCATCATGGCCTTTTTAAGTGGCAACATCGATCTGGCGAAGATCGATGTGACACACGTCTCCGACGACATCAAGGCCACGAAGCGCGCTCTGATCAAAATGGGGGAAGCACTCGCCGCAGAAGGAAAAGGACTATCTGCTTCACATGTGGCATCCGCGGACGATCAAGAGGAGAGAGAACTGCACCGTGAAGGATCCCATCCTTACCGTGAAGGACCCCATCCTTCTGAGCCGATCGAGATCGACTGCAAGGAGTCGGGATCGACACTTCGTTTCCTGATCCCGCTAGCGGCGGTGCTCGGTATCCCGACGAAGTTTATCGGCTCCGGCCGGCTCCCGCAGCGCCCGATTAAGGAATACGAAGGCGTATTCGCCGGTTCCGGCGCGAAGATGCAGTATCTCGATCAGACAGGGCTTTCGCTGCCGCTTCTCATCACAGGAAAGATGCGATCCGGCGAGTATTCGCTCCCCGGGAACGTCAGTTCCCAGTATATCTCCGGACTTCTTATGGCCCTCTCTGCCGCAGACGGGGCATCCCGCCTGACGCTCACGACCGATCTCGAGTCCCGGCCGTACGTCGACATGACGTGTGAGGTCATGCGTGCTTTTGGCGTGGAAGTGAAAGAGCAAAAGAACGATAGAGAAGGCGAAGAAGCAATCAGCGGCTATTCCCTCAGCGGCGAGAATAGGCCGGACCGGGAAGAAGCATATGAGGTGGAGGCCGACTATTCGCAGGCGGCGTTCTGGCTCGTCGCAGACTACATCGGTTCCGAGGTCAATTTAAAGAATCTTCCGAAGTCGACTGCGCAGGGTGACTGTGCGATCGTAGATCTGCTTTCGGGACTTCGTGAAACGGGAAAGAAGAACGACGAAGCAGGAAAGACGGCAGCTTCTCCTGACCGTGAGATCTTCGAGATGGACGCCAGAGATGTGCCGGACCTCGTTCCGGTATTTGCCATCGCGGCGGCAGCGACGAACTGCATCACGAAGATCGTGCATGCCGAGCGTCTCCGCATCAAGGAATCGGACCGCATCGCGTCTACATCCGCGATGCTGACGGTACTCGGGATCGAGAACACGATCACGGAAGACGGAATCGAGATCGTTGGGCGAAGCTACATAGGTGCGGCTCAGGAAAAAGAAACAGATATCACAACAGAAGCCGGGGACAAGTGCTTCGCGGGCGGTACGGTGGACAGCTGTAAGGATCACCGCCTCGTTATGGCGGCGGCCATCGCGGCAACGAGAGCCGAAGACACAGTATGGATCAAGGATCCGGTCGCAGTAGAGAAATCGTACCCGGCATTCTTCGAGGATTATATCAATTTGGGAGGAAAGATCGATGGGATCAACGTGGGGTAACCGCATCAGGATAAGTGTTTTTGGAGAGTCGCACGGACCGGCGATCGGCGTCGTCATCGACGGGCTTCCTTCCGGCGTAGTGATCGATGAATCGAAAATCGTCAAAGAGATGCAGAGAAGGGCTCCGGGCGGATCTCAGGCCGGTTCCACACCGCGTAAAGAGGCGGATCTTCCGACCATCCTCTCCGGTATCTATAACGGTAAGACAACAGGCACGCCACTGGCGATGGAGATCCTGAATACGAATACGCATAGCTCGGACTACGACGGTTTTACCGTGACTCCGCGTCCGGGACACGCCGACTATACGGCGAGACTTCGCTATAAGATGAGTAACGATCCCCGAGGCGGCGGACACTTCTCCGGAAGACTCACCGCACCGGTCCTCTTTGCCGGCGCTGTCGCGAAACAGATCCTCAGTGCCAAGTGTGGTACGCAGGTTTACGGACATATCATCCGCATCGGCCGGATCGCCGCGCCGAGCTGGGAAGAAGACGAGTCACCGGTCATCCCGGCAGAGGGCGCCTTTGCTCAGGAGAATACGGCAGTTGCGTCCCGCATGAGCGAAGAAATCGAGGCGGCGAGGTTGGAGAACGACTCGGTCGGTGGTATAGTAGAGGTCATGGCGACGGGGTTCCCGGGCGGCATCGGATCACCCATGTGGGATACGGTCGAGAGCAGTTTCGCTCAGCTGATGTTCGGTGTGCCTGCGGTCAAGGGCGTATCCTTCGGAAGTGGTTTTGAAGTGGCGAGCCGGAGAGGGTCGCAGAACAACGACCACCTGATGTTTAGGGACGGCAAGCTCCGCATGACCACGAACCACGGCGGTGGTTTCGAGGGGGGCATCAGTAACGGCATGCCGGTCCTCGCGCAGGTAGCCTTTAAGCCGACACCGTCTATCGGGCTCGAGCAGGATACGGTCGATCTCGACGCCAAGGATAACGTGAAGATTCAGATCAAGGGACGCCACGATGCTTGCATCGTCCCGAGAGCCCTCCCTGTCGCGGAAGGCTGCCTCGCGCTGGCGCTTCTGGATGCATATATGGGAAAGGTAGATTAACATGAAGACGATCCTCATCATGAACGGCCCGAATCTGTCGATGCTCGGGAAACGTGATCCGAAACACTACGGGTCCGGTACTCTTTCGGACCTCGAGAATGCCTGTATCAACAAGGGCATCGAGCTGGGCGTGAAGGTTCAGTGTTTCCAGTCGGAATCCGAGTCCGCGATCATCAGGAAGCTCCATACCTCCATGGGCGTGATCGACGGTATCGTTCTGAATGCCGGTGCCTACACCCACTACAGCATCGCGATACGTGACGCCATCGAGCTCATCCGGATCCCGGTCATCGAGGTGCATCTTTCCGACATCCATAACCGCGAGGATTTCCGGAATACTTCCGTCATCGAGGCCGTCTGCGTCGAGCAGGTCTGCGGTATGGGCGTGAAGGGCTATCTGGTCGCGATGGAAAAACTTGTCGGGAAATATATGACTGATGATTCCTCGGTAAATGCGCTTTCCGACGCGGCTGTTCCGGATACTTCGACTCCGGAGGCGCTTCTGGGGGAGGAGAGAAAAGCCCTAAACGAGATCGATAAAGAGATCTTTGTGCTATTTGAGCGGAGAATGAAGCATATCGACCGGATCGCAAAGATCAAGGCGGAAGCGGGGATGCCGACACAGGTCCCGTCCCGTGAAGCCGAGATCCTCGAGCGGGTCGGAAACTCGGTAGAAGAACAGTATAGTAGTGCGGCCCAAGCTCTGATGCAGGAGCTTCTGCGTCTGTCGCGAGAGCGTCAGAACGAGATCAACAAAGGATAGGAAGATCGATGGAAAAGACAAGATTCGGAAGATTGACCAGCATTCTGTTAGTGCTTGTGTTCATTCTGGCGCCGCTTCGCGTGATGCGGGCCGATCAGGAAGTGTCGGTACGACTTGAAAAACGCGGAGATTCCTACGATATTTATGTGAAGAATTCGAGTGACCGCGAACTTACCGGCTGGACGGTCACGATCACGATTCCGGAGGGAGCAACGTATTCGGGTTGCTGGAACTGTAAGGAAACCATAAACGGGAATACGGTGAAACTGTCGAACGAGTATGACTGGCAGATTCCCGCTCCAGGCTCAGGAGAGCAAAATGTTGCCGGTTTCAACATGTATGGAGATTTCGATTCCAGTGCGATTTCTGTCATTATTTCTCCGAAATTTGCCAGTGCCCCGACCCAGACTCCTACACCGGATCCGAAGAAGGATACACCGACTCCGGAGCCGAAAAAAGATACACCCACTCCGGAACCGAAAAAGGATACTCCGACTCCGGTCCCGACAGAGACTCCGACAGCAGTCCCGACAGCAGAACCGACGGAAGCGCCTACGGAAGCACCGACTGCTGAGCCGACGGCCGTTCCGGGTACGATCGAGACTACGGTCACACCGGCAGAGTCTTCTGAATCTTCGGAGAGCACAGAGGCCTCAGAGACGACAGAGGAACCGGGTGCCGGTACGACAGACCCGGTTTCCGGCGATGACTGGCTCACGACAGATGGCAATAAGATCGTCGACAGTAACGGTACGCAGGTATGGCTGACCGGTGTGAACTGGTTCGGATATAACACCGGCACGAATATCTTCGACGGATGCTGGAGCTGCAATATGGATCAGGCGCTGAAAGCCATCGCCGATCACGGGTTTAATCTCCTTCGTATCCCGATGTCCGCCGAGCTTGCGCTCTCATGGAAGAACGGGATCTATCCGGATGCCAACTTCAATCAGGCTACCAACTCCGAGCTTGTCGGCATGAACAGTCTGGAGATCTTCGACTATGCCCTCTCCCTGTGCCAGAAGTACGGCATCAAGGTCATGCTCGATATCCACAGCGCCAATACCGATGCGTCGGGTCATATGACCAATCTCTGGTATACCGATAAGATCTCGATCGAAGATTACTACGATGCCCTTTCCTATCTGGCAGACCGCTACAAGAACAACGATACGGTCATTGCTTATGACCTCAAGAACGAGCCGCACGGCAAGCCGAACGAGGAAAAAGCGATCTGGAATGATTCGGTTTCTGACAATAACTGGAAGTATGTGGCGGAGGAGGCCGGCCGTCGGGTCCTGGATGCGAATCCCCATGCACTCATCGTGATCGAGGGCATCGAGATCTATCCGAAGGATCTGGCTTCTAATGGCGATTTTTCCAGTACGAACGACGATGATTACTACTTCAACTGGTGGGGCGGCAACCTCCGTGGCGTGAAGGATTACCCCATCGACCTCGGTTCTGAAGAGAGAAATAAGCAGATCGTGTATTCTCCGCATGACTACGGTCCGGCTGTCTATGCCCAGAAGTGGTTCGAAGGCGACTACACGTACGAGTCTCTGAAGGCCGACTGCTGGAACGAGAACTGGCTGTATATCTATAATGAAAATACTGCGCCGATCCTGATCGGTGAGTGGGGCGGCTTTATGACGGAGCCGAACCTGACATGGATGACGTATCTGCGCCAGCTGATCGGTGAATACCACCTGAACTACACTTTCTGGTGCTTCAACGCCAATTCCGGCGACACGGGAGGACTCGTTCTCGATGATTTCACGACCTGGGACGAGGAGAAGTATACATTCGTCAAGGAAGTCCTCTGGCAGGACGACGATAAGTTTGTCGGACTCGATCACGCGGTTCCGCTCGGCAGTAATGGTATCTCCCTTTCCGAGTATTCCGGTGAGATCGTATCTGTTGTCCCGGAAGTGCCCGAGACGACCGCGCCTGCTCCCACCGAGAACACGGCGGCGCCCTCTGAAGAGGCTGTGCCTTCTGAGACCGATGCCGCAGTCGTGACACAGGCGCCCGCCACCACGGTCGCAGCCAAGGAGAGCGTTTCTGTAGGGAAAATCATCCTGTATGTGGTTCTTCTTCTCCTCCTGCTCTTCCTCTGCATCTGCGCCTACCTCTACGCCAAGCATCCGAAGACATGGAACCGCCTCATCGACCGGTTCTATCTCCCGGAGAAACTCAAGCATGACATCCCGTGGGAACTCGAACCAAACGCTGAGCCGACAGGTCGCTTCGCATGGCAAGAAGAGACTCCGAAAAACAATGAATTTGCCGGCAAGTTCCGTCCGGTCAGTAAGGAAGCAGTTCCTTCAGAAGAAGCAGCAAAAACGGCTTCAAAACAAGTTTCAAAACCTGCCTCAAAACCTGCCTCAAAACCTACTTCAAACCCTGCTTCGAGTCAGGCCGCTGCAGCGGGGATACTTGCTGCTTCTTCGACAGAATCCCGAAAGGAGGAACCTGCTGAGGTAGAAGAAACGCCGGATGCGAAGAATGAGAAAGTGATTGACGATCCGAGTATCCCGGCAATCGTTCGTGACTTCATGCAGGCAGAAACACCGGCAGAAGAGGAAGCGCCGAAGATCGTCCCGACATGGGCGTCAGGATCGGATATCCCGAGCGATCGTCCGATCTGGGCGAAGCCTGCAAAAGTCGAAGAGATCCCGGACGAAGATCTTCCGGGAACGGATGGATCGGACCTTCCGGATCGGCAAGAGGACACTGACGGGGAAGAATGAGCCAGGGTAAGACGAAAAGCAAGTCGAAAGGCAGAAACTTTAAGACCCGGCACACATCGCATAAGATCCCGAGGATGAATCCGGTCCTGATCGGACTTTGCTTCGTCCTCGGCATCGTGCTCCACCCATTTTGCATCGAGAAAAGCGAACTGTTTTTATCGCCGATGCAGGAGACGTTCCTTCTTACTACCGCTGTGGGGCTGACGCTCCTTCTTTTCCTGATGTCGAAGAATCACTTCCTTTGCACACTCATGCAGGCCGGAGGGCTCCTGTGGAATACGGCGGTGTTCATCATCAAACATATCGCAGATGGCTGGGATCCGCTTCTGAAGAACATGGACTACGAGTGGTGGTTCCGGATCCTCCTGATGTGGGGCGGCGGAGTTCTGGTCACGTTCATGATCCGGCTTTTCGCGCATAATAAGTGGAATGCCTCACACATCAGAAAGACTTTCAGCAGGGGATTTCTGGTATCGAGCATCGTCTTTTTCCTGATTTATCTCGCACTGCTTCTGGATCTGTTTGTGTTTCAGCGTACGGCCACGGAAGCCAGAAGAAGTCTGCAGCTTATCCCGCTCCGCGGCGCTTTTGCCACCTACTGGCCACACATCAGGAAAGGCCACTTCACCGACGGCATCTTCGTGCAGTTCTTCGGGAATCTTCTGATCTTCTCGCCGCTCGGATTCTATCTTCACATCCTGTGGGGCAAGAGAGGAAACCGGTGGATCTTATATCTTATCCCGGTCCTTCTGGCCGGGACGATCGAAGCGTGCCAGTATTTCTTCAACATCGGCGAATGCGACATCGATGACCTGTGGATGAATGTAGTGGGATTCTTTGTCGGCATCCTCATCGTCAAGATCATGGATGCGATCCGGAAGACTGTTACGAAGGGGAAAGAAAAGACGATATTTAAGTTGTCCTGAGACCGCGTAAGCAGTAGTGATCAGTACATCCCTTTTTCGAAGAAGAGGATCCAGCTGGTGGGGAGGATCTTCGACATGACGTGGAGGGCTTTCTGGCCGAGCCCGTAAACCAGCATTTTCTTACACTTCTTCGATGCGCGGATCGAGGCGGGGATGAGTTTGTCCGTCGTCGTGACGAACTTCGATTTGATCCCGGTAAATGTGGCGTTCGGATCGTCCTTGCTGACTTTGATGAAGTCGGTATCGCAGGGCCCCGGGCATACGCAGGTGACGGCGATGTTCTTGCCTTGAAGCTCCACAGCCAGCGCGCGTGAAAACGAGATCACGTACGATTTCGTTGCCGCATAGACGGCGTAGCCCGGCTGTGGCAGAAATCCCGCCGAAGACGCGATGTTGATGATCCGCGGTCCATGCTTCTTCGGAAGAGAAGAAGCGGCCGGAAGCATATACGGGAGGCATATGTTCGTAAGTTCCGAGAGCGCTGTGCAGTTCAGAGTAATCGCACTATGCGTGTCTTCTTGTGATTGTCCGGCAAAAGCACCGTTTTTCCCCATGCCTGCACAGTTGATGAGCATACGGATGACAGGCTGCTCTTTCTGAAGACGTGCGGAGAGTTTCGCTAGCGATTCCGGTCTCGTCAGATCCATGGGAAGCACGCGAAGTCCTGTGATATAATGTGAACCTGAACTCGTCGGGACTTTTGAGTTGATCCAAAAAACCGAGCCACGGACTTCTTCTTTCAACTCCCGGAGTTTGTCTTCGCTACGGGCGATCATCCAGATCTCGTCATAATGCGCACCGATCCGATTATCCGACTCCCAGAAGAGCTGTCGTACGAATTCTTTTCCCATTCCGGACGAGGCACCGGTGACGATAGCGATATTCATGGGGAACTCCTTATCGGATCTGCTTGAAGTACTCCTCAAGTCCGTCGGCTACAGAAGCACAGACGACACGCATCTGGGCTTCGTCCTGAAGGATCGCGCGGTCCGTCTCATGTGAGATGAAACCGAATTCCAGAAGTGTGCCGACCAGACCGACCTTACGGATGACAGCCCAGTTAGCGGTATAGACGGGCTTGTCCATGTTGGACTTAAGATCCGGCGTACCGGCGACGATAGCGTCATAGAGAGTCTGTGCGTAGAGGAGATTGTGCTCGTTCGGGCGGCCGTGGTAGGCGTCACGGACCGGTGCCCCTGCTGTCTGATTCTTCGGCTTGCTTTCGTATTCATTTACCGCGTCGTCGGTGACATAGGTGACCTCGATACCGTGGTGATTGACCGGTTCGAAAGTGGTCTCGTCGTAGTGTGCATTCAGGTGAATGGAGATAAAGACGACATCCGGGAGCTGATACTCCATCTCGAAAAGCTCCTTGAGATCGGAGCCGACGCCGGTTCCGGCCATGAGACCCATACCGCCTTTATCGTAGCTGTTGTCGTTGACTTCCTTGATTTTCTGAAGAGATGCACGAAGTTCCTGCTCACGTTCTGCCGAGAACGGGAGGATGCCCTTTTCCTTAGCGATATCCATGCAGATCAGGTGAACCTCTGCGCAACGATAATACAGGGAATAGTAATTATCCTCTTCACGCGTCAGATAGACGGTGGCGCCGCGGCTCTCGAGCTCATCTTTCAGCATATGGGCGATCTTGATCGTGATCGTCGGTTCCTCGTTCTGGTCACTGTTGTAGGGATAGGAAGTGCCACGGTCCCAACCGCCGTGACCCGGATCGAGGATCACGGTGTATCCGGTAAGGTCTTCGGGAAGGGCGGTCGTTCCTGAGGTCACATCCGACGCAGAGGTTGCCGCCGTGGTGACGACGGTACCTGCAGTCGTGGTTATAGTAGTCTCCTTCTTCGAGGAGGATTTTGAAAAGAGACCCGAGCGGAAGAGAAGAAACACACCGCCACCGAGAACGAGAGTCATGCAAACAGCTATGATGCACTTTGCGATGAACTGACGACGGGCAATCTCGGCTTTACTCATTCGAGTGGGGCGCCGGGTTTGGGAATAGGTTCGGGTTGGATTGGGTTGATGGGCGCCCCGATTAGGTCTCGATGGTTGTTGATTGTTATTCATCATAACGTCCTCTCTATTATGTGCACTTTAAGTATAAGCCTTTATTTGAATTTGTAAATTACAAATAGGTTATTTTCGTCTTAGCTACTACGAGAAAAGGCGGGAAAACCGAGTTTTTGTGACACAATGTCAAGAAAAAGTGCTTTTGCCGAAGGAGGATCTCAGAATCCCTTCTGCGTGAAGTACATCTTCACGCCGTCGCCGATCGAGTGGGCGACCTCTGCGACGATATCGTCACGGAGCAGCATCTCGCGGTCGTTGTCGTCCGACAGATACGCGACCTCGATCAGGGCGCCGACGAGTCCGTGCTCGCGAAGAACAGCGAAGTTGTCCTGCACGGTCGGACGCGCGTTGGTCTCAAAATCCGGTATGTTGCCGACGATGTTGTCGTAGAGACACATGGCGAGCAGCTCATTGTCTTCGTTTCTCCGGCCGTAGTAATCCTCGCGGAGCGGGAAGTCCGAACGCTTGAACTCAGAGTTCTCGCGCTTCTGCCTGTTTTCGCTCTCGATGACGGACTCGTCCGTCACATAGTAGATCTGCGTACCGTGAAGATTTCTCGGCTCATTGGAATTGAGATGGATCGACAGGAAAAGCACTTTGTCCAGCTGGTATTCCATCTCCACAAGTTCCAGAAGATCCTCGCCGATGCCGGATCCGATCATGATGCCCATCCCGCCGGAGGCGGCAGCGCTCTCATTGATGTCGATCGTTTCCTGAAGCGACGCGCGAAGCTCTTCTTCCCGCTCCGGTGTAAAGGGGAGGATCCCCATCTCTTTGGCGATATCCATGCAGATCAGATGGGCCTGGGCCGGACGACTGTAGAGGGAGACCCAGCTGTTATCAGATCTTGTAAGAAAGACGGTCGCGCCACGCGATTCGAGCTCCTCTTTGGTTGCCAGAGCGATGCGCAGATTAAAGTCACACTCGTTATACTGAGGGTTGGAAAACGGGAAGACACATCCGGAGTCCTTCCCGCCATGACCGGGATCGAGGATGATCGTGTACCCGGAAAGGTCGCCGTCAAATGGATCTTCCGGAGTGGTCTCCGAGGAGGTGACCTCTTCGGCGGACGATCCTTCGGCATCGGAAGCAGAAGACTTCGTAGTGGTAATCTGCGGTGCATTTGTGGTCTCTTTTTCAGAGTCGTAGTAGTATTCGCCGGTGCCGTTTTTCCCGGAACGAGATGAAGACTGAAAACGGTCGCGGATCCTGTCGAGTCTTCCGCTTCGATCGAGATAGTAGAGCCCGCCCAAAAGACCGCCTGCCAGAAGTAGAGCGACGGAGCAGAACAGAAGGATCCGCTTCAGAAAAGAGGATCCTTTCTTTTGTTCTTTCGGGGAACCGGTGGTATTTATCTCCTTATCCGGAGTGTTCGGTGTCTTCTCTTCCACTACTTCAGCCTCGAGAAGATCTCACCGAGACCTTCGTGGAAGACGATCTCCGCATAACGGTCCTGAGACGTCTCATCCCGGTTCATGATGATCAGGTGCTTCCCGCGGAAATACCGGGTCAGCGTAGCGGCCGGATATACAGTCAGAGAAGTGCCGCCGATGATGAAAACATCTGCTTTCGCGAGGGCCATCGTCGCGCCATCCCAGGCATCACTCGGGAGACTCTCCTCGTAGAGTGTCACATCCGGGCGGAGCATCCCGCCGCAGGTGCAGTGCGGGATCGGTTCGGTAGAGGTGAAGAGTATATCGTACGGGTATTCCTTCCCGCACCTGTCGCAGTAGACTCGCTGTGTCGTGCCGTGTACTTCGAAGACCTTCTTCGACCCGGCCTTCTGGTGGAGTCCGTCGATGTTCTGGGTGATAACACAGGTGAGCTTGCCGTTTCTTTCCCATTCGGCGAGCTTCTTATGCGTGATGTTCGGCTCGATCGCTCTACAGTCCATCTTCTGGCGATAATACTCGAAGAAGACTTTCGGTTGGTCATACAGACAACTGTGGCTCAGGAGATATTCCGGAGGATACTTGTCGAACTGTACGTCGTGCTGGTTATAAAGTCCGTCTTTGCTACGGAAGTCCGGGATCCCGCTCTCGGTCGATACTCCGGCTCCGCCGAAGAAAACGACTGACTTTGCTTCGTCCAGGATCTTCTGGAGTTTGCTGATTCTCTCGTCAAAAGATGCCATAGTCCGCCCTCACTTTCACGTATTGTCTTCATTATACATCATGATGACACCATTGGTTTTCCCCGGCTCCGTGTTCTCGATCCAGGCATTCGCCTCAGGTCTTTTGCGCTGCACATCCAGCTCGATGTCCGGCGTATCAGAAGTGATCTTGGTATTGTAGCCGTCATTTCCGGCACAGCGGTGGTATGCCTTGTCCGCGTCTTCCGGGAAGTGCTTCATGATGACGACGTTATAACAGATGTCGATATTCCTGGTGTGGAACTCCTGTTCTTTCTTAAGTATCTCACGCAGAGCGAACATGAAGTCCTCGATTTTGTCGAGGTCTTCGTCCGGCACGTCTGCGTCTACGTAGAAGGTAAAGGTCCGTGCGCAATCTTCGTTTCTGTCGAACCGCACCCAGTCAAAGCCTTCTACATCCAGAAGTGCCCTGGCCTCTTCGAACCAGTACCGGTAGATGGCTTCAAAATAGTCCGTGTAGATATGTGATTTTCCCGTATAGCCGAAAGAAGAACCATCACAGCTCATCTCCTCTGCATAAGTGTAAGCCTGAAAGTGCAGCTCCCGATCCAGCGAGCGGAGCACGTAGGTATGTTCTTTCACTTCGCGTTCGATCTCGAGATGCTCACCCCGCGCCTCAGATTGCGCGTACTTTAGGATCTCATTTTTCGAGGCATACGTGGGAGCGCATCCGCTGAAAAGAAGGGTAGGAACGAGGATGACAGATAGAATCACAGACCGCTTCATAGGTGCATCCTCTAAAACAGTGTCCGGAAGTCGGCGATCGTAGCCGGCAGGGACAGCACGTCCAGAATGACCATGATGAGACAGACGATGCCGAGTAATACAGCTGCCAGACCGATCGCCGGGATCGATTTCTTCTTGAAGATTCCCCGCAGGAGAAGCGCGCAAAATACCAGGAATATGATTGATACGGCACAGCCGATAAAGTACAGGATGTAGTGTGTGGAGGTGACGTCTTCTGATTCGAGAGGGAGTAGTCCCTTGGAAGCGGAGGCCGCAAAGGAGACGAATGCGCAAAGAAAGGCCACAGCCGGTTTCCGGCTCTTCTGTTCAACATCGGCGACCACATCCGATAAGTCAGGGACATCGTTCAGGCTGGCTCCGCAGTTTTTGCATACGGCGGCGTTATTTGCGTTCTGGCTATCACATTTCGGACAGATTTTCATGTGTGATCACCTCCACTGCCATTATACACAAATCACGAAAGTTAGGGAGAATCCCGCAGTTTAGAGTCTGCTTCTTGCCCCCCAAGAAACGAAAAAGCCCCGACATGCGGGGCTTCATATATGACGGCCGTTGCGGCCGGAATGTGGAGCCTTTAACCAGGATCGAACTGGTGACCTCATCCTTACCATGGATGCGCTCTACCTACTGAGCTATAAAGGCAGATGGTGTTTCTTCCGAAGCACGACATACAGTATGTCATCTAACGGAGAAAAAGTCAAGATACCGCTCGTCTCCGTCAAGCAAAAGGACTGCCCGCATAAGAGGCAGTCCCGTGGAGCGGATAAAGGGAGTCGAACCCTCCTGTTCAGCTTGGGAAGCTGACGTTCTACCGATGAACTATACCCGCATCTCTTTCATACGAAATTGTGCCATGAATAAGGGAATATGTCAAACCTGTCTTCATGGTTTAACCTATGTATACAGGCAAGTCACACTTTGGCAACATCTCCTCTTTAGACTAATACTTGTAGCATGGTAAATGTGGCGATTTTCCAGAAGAAAGAGGAGACGAAATATGCGCAGACGATGGGGATGGTTAAGCATAGTACTTACTGTCGGCCTATTGTTTACTTCCGCCTGCAGAAGAACCCCGTCCTCGAAAGAATCGGAGAAGAAAGCCCACATTGAACTGGAGATCGTCTATAAGAGAAATCAGCAGTGCTACGCAATCTCGAGTTCCGAGCAGGATAATTCCCTATATTCATTTAATATCGCCGGTCAGCCGGTCTTTGATGAAGAAGGGCAGTCCGTGACAGCGCGGGCACTTGCTCCCGGTATGATCGTCTCTCTTGAGTATGACGGATATATCCTGGAGACATTTCCCTGTCAGTTCTCTGATGTTTCCGAAGTGCGGATCATCGGGACCAAGTCCAATGATGTGGAATTTCTAACTTCTCAAATCAGTGAGATGTTCCACTCTTGCGGAATAAGTAATATCGCCTGCTGGACAGTGTCTTTCGACGGAGAATCTTTCTTAAGTGCCCGCGAGAAAAGAGCGCTGGAGATGATCCTTGAAGAAAAGTATGAGGGTGCGATGGTTACCTGTGAACCGAAGCACGATATGACCGACCGGGTCGGAAGCATTATGGTTTCCGTCAATGAAATGACAGATTCTTCTGTGACGCTTCAGATCCGCGTCGAGCCGGGACTCGACCAGACACTTCCGATGGAGAGAAGCATCTCCGCTTCACTTCAGGATGGGATGTGGACAGTCTGAAAGATATCCGTCGTTATTCGGCGATTCCTCCTATAGGCTCCTTGGAAACGAGGAGCCCTTTCTTTTTCTCATTCTCATATGCGAAGGCAAAAAAACACCCCGGTGAGAAAGGAGAAACACCGGGGTGAAAAAGAAAGGAAAAAGAAACTGAAGTAATGATTAGTCTTTTGCTACTGAGGCGGAGAAGTTATACTGCTTCACGACCTCGTCATTCTCGTAGATCTTGGTCTGCCACTTGTTTGCGGTCTGCAGGATCATCGTGAACGGATTCTCCTTACCATCTACGAGTTCCATGTCGCCCTGATAGCTGATCGCCTGTGCTTCGTCATCGGACAGGAGCATGTACTGGGAAACCAGGAACAGGGATCTTACGCCTACGCTCATGTGAACGAGCTTCGGGTTGATCGTATAAGTCGGCGCTACAGAGAGCGTCTTACCGAAGGAAAGTCCGAGAGTAGAGGTGGTGGATCTTTCCTCAAGGAGGAAGAGAGGCTTACCTTCTACACCGACCTTACCGACATCGTGGAAGAGAGCCATGATGATCGCGGACTCGTCATCGAGCTGCGGCATCAGGGTATCCTTGATGCGGAGGAGCTGCTTCGCTACGCCGACGGAGTGGATCAGGAGACCCTTTTCAAAAGCCAGGGGGCCTTCGAGCTCAGCCGGAGCGGTCAGCCAGGAAGTACGGTTCTCGAGGAAGTCGATGAAGTGATCAAATTCGGTCTTTCTCTTGATGATCTTGGACTTCAGGTCGTTATAAAGTTCGTCAACGTTATCCTTGGTAACCATGATCATCGGCATGATCGCGCCAACGGAACCGCCCTTAGAAGAAGATCCGCTTCCGGAAGAAGAGGATGCTGCTGCAGGAGCGCCGGCTACATTTCCCTGACCATCTGTAAAGTCGTACTTACACTTCGGGCAACGGATAGCCTGATTCGCAATCGTCATACCACAATCTGGACACTTTTTCATATGAACCTCCTTTGATGAAAACCCTGTATTTGTATAGGATTCACATCTTTCACGTTTCCTTTCGGGATGCTTATGTGACTATTCTACAACGAATCGGAAGTGATAACAACCTCAAAGACCTTTGAAGTGAGCAAAAAACAAAAGAAAAAACGGAATTTTAACAAAGTGTTCATTTTTTCTTGGACTTCGGAGGGTGATTTACTTTGAACTGGCGGCGTATGCCGCGGAAGAATGTCGGAAGATGGAACTGTTTCGGGAAATACTGCATCCGGTTATACTGGTGCGCGGTCAGGACCATCTCCAGTTCCTGGGGATTGACGTGACGGTTCTGGTTCATCATAAAGTCGGTCGTGCCGGGCGCCTCGAAGTAGAAACGGTAGTTGGCGGCGTATGCGTCACCCAGACCGAGAAGATGACCGAATTCGTGAGCACATTCCTGCTGGAAGGTGTGCCGGTCATTACTCTGCCGGACCGTCACATTGCCGGGCTGTGTGCGAGACCAGTTCAGGGTGAGCGCCTCCGGCTGGAAGGACTTGAGAAAACCCCATCCCCAGCGCCAGAAGGGACTGGTTACCTGACCGGCCTTGTTCTCCGAATAGGCAAGCTTGACCTTGAAGAAGCGTTGCTTCGGGTATTCGTTTACTGCCTGGGGCGTCTGATATCGGATGAATTCCAGCGCGACACGGGCCGAGGACGGATCCGGCTGCATCTCTTCTTCCGGCGGATCGTTATCCTGTGTCAGAACACGGTAACTCGCGTGAGCGCGGGACATCTCATATCCATCGTCCTCGAGCCAGCTCATCGGATATTTACCGGACCAGTTTCTGCGGATGCCGGCCTCGGCAACATCGGCATAGGTGATATTTGTTCCGGGATAGTAGCGGAACATCTTCGAAGAGTAGCGCACGAAGACACGGATACGCACGCTGTTCCCCTTGAGGATCAGCTGGATCGGCACCTTGCGGGGATGACGGTATGAGATCTCATACCGTTTGTCCAGGGTGCGGGATACTGTCTCGCGCTTGGCGTTTACATCATAGACGTGCTTCATTGCTACTCCATTTCTGCAGATATTTCCGCATTCTATCAACAGAATACCACGTTTTTGAAAAAAGAGTATAATAGGGCGTAGCAAGAACAGTTCCGGAGGGAATAAGAGGGGAGTAGTATGCAGCTCGAAGGCAAGACTTTCAAGATGAATGTGGTTCTTCAGTTACATGTCGTGGAGCACAGAAACGATGCTGTCTCCTTTGTCAAAGAACTGGACGAGGCCATGGTGCGCCTCTGCCGGGAGATGAACGTGCCTTTCCCGCTGTGGCTGTCGAAGAATACCCGTGAGTTCGCGCAGTTCCATCAGACGACATTCTTCGAGGATCAATTCTCGGATAAGGTCCCCTTTGACCGCTTTATGATCCGTCTGATCGGCTGATCAGTCGCGGAACCGGGCAGCAGGAGAGAAATATGAGAATCGACAAATATCTGAAAGTATCCCGTGTTGTAAAGAGAAGAACAGTGGCCAATGAGGTCTGCTCAGCCGGCCGTGTCCTGATTAATGACAAGGTCGTCAAGCCGGGGGCCGAGGTAAAGGTAGGAGACATTGTTACGATCCGTTTCGGTAACGGCGAGACACGGTTCCGCGTTCTGGCGATCAGGGAGACCGTCAGAAAAGAAGAAGCAGGCGAGATGTACGAGCTCCTCGAGGGAACGGAAGTCGAGTAAAGTCCGAGGCGCAACCGTGGAGAAACACCACCGGTAGCCGTTCGACATATCCCACGACATGACCGGGTTGCCTTACAATTCGGTTACAAATGCTCCTATATCGGATACAAAAGTGCTTTTTTGTGCGATAAATATGGTATGTAATTATCGTTACGGAAGGGCAGTATGAAGCATAGAAGAGTAAAATCATCCGTCGGCAAGGTCCTGCTTTTTGTTTTCTTTGTGATCGTTTTCACGCTGGTTGCCGTGCGTTTCCGCAAAGAGAAGGAGATGCGTGCTCGTGTGGAGAAGCGCGCGAGAGAACTCGAGGCTGCGGCCTCTGTTGCCAGTGCGGAATATGCGGATGCGGAAGAGAGAAGCCGCAGATCCGGTTCGAATGACTATGTAGAAGAAATCGCCCGTGAGTCTCTCGGCATGATCATGCCCGGTGAGACCGTGTACCGTCCGTACGAAGACTAAAGGATCAGAATTCCCGTCTGGCCTGCAGGGCCTTGGACAGAGTCACATCATCAGCAAACTCCAGATTAGAACCCATAGGAAGACCGGAGGCGATACGCGTCACCTTGATGCCTGCCGGTTTGATCAGGCGCGCCAGATAGAGAGCCGTAGCCTCGCCATCGGCAGTATGGTTCGTCGCGATGATCACTTCTTTCGTTTCCGGGAACTTCTGAAGTCTCTCGATAAGTTCCTTGATCTTGATCTCTTCCATGCCGACGTTATTAAGAGGAGAGAACACGCCGTGCAGGACATGATAGAGTCCGGTGTAATCGCGCATGCGCTCCATCGTGGAGACGTCTCTCGGATTCTCGACGACACAGATCGTGGAGTGATCCCGACGAGGATCGGAGCAGATCGGGCAGGGATCCTGATCCGTGAAGTTCTGACATACCGAGCAGAAGCGGGTCGACGTCCGTGCATTCACAAGCGCGTCGGACAGGCCTTTTACTTCTTCCTGCGGCATAGCAAGAATATGGAATGCCAGACGCTGCGCTGATCTCGGACCGATGCCCGGGAGCTTACCGAGCTCGGAGATCAGTTTCGAAACGCTGGGGGAGTATCTGGACATAACAAGGACCTCTTGCGACCGATCAGAACGGGAGCTTCGCTCCGCCTGTGGCCTTGCTCATCTTCTCAGCCGAGATCTCAGCGAGCTTTCTGGATGCCTCGTTGTACGCGGCGATGATCAGATCCTGGAGCATCTCGACATCTTCCGGATCCACGGCTGACGGATCGATGGTCAGGGACTTGATCTCATGCGTGCCGGAGATGACGATCTTGACGACTCCGCCACCTGCTGTCGCGTCAACTTCCAGAGCATCGATCTCCGCTTTTGCGACCTCGATGTCACGCTGCATCTTCTGCGCCTGCTGCATGATGGCACCCATATTGCCGCCCATGCCAAATCCTCCGCGAAAACCACCTTTTGCCATATTGATTGTTCCTCCTTACGGTTTTGTCTGTATTATATTTCTATTGTTTTTTCTATTTCTTGCCGGCCTTGCGCCTGTGCACATTCTCTATTATGTCACAATCTACATATCTGTGACATGGTTGATCGGAATTCCGTTTTCTTCTCCCGCTTTTTCGATCGCCTTGACCCAGTCCGGCTGTCCGGAAGGCTTCGGGATCTCGGCAATACCATCCGGACCCTTGGTCCTCGCATATTCGTCTTTTGTCACGACCTTGGCCTCAAGCAGGGCCGGTTCGTACTTCTGACAGCAGCTGAGAAGTGCATCCATGATCTCGGAGTTATTCCGGATCCCTTCGATCTGGAAAGCGATACTGTTCGGCAGGATGCACCACACGATGCGATCCTCCCAGAGGATGCTGCAGTCGCCCATATTTAAGTAATCGTAAGGAGACTTGAGCATGACGATCTCCAGGAAACTCTTACGAGCCTGTTCAAACGTATTGCTCTCATGGCGGATGACC
Organism: Clostridiales bacterium; assembly: GCA_017551625.1. Taxonomy (GTDB): domain Bacteria; phylum Bacillota; class Clostridia; order Saccharofermentanales; family Saccharofermentanaceae; genus Scatonaster. The sequence goes on from JAFZLF010000027.1 coordinate 62,177, forward strand.
TGCTGGAGATTCGAGACCTTTGCAGGGGCAGGAGTTGCACCCTCATTTCCAGCCGGAACAAGTACCTCCGGGGGCATGTCAGGGACTCGAACGTCCGGACCTTTGGCTGCCTTGGCCAGATTTGTGTGCTGCCCTTCATTTACATATTCCGACGCGAAAGCCTTCTGGAGATTCGGATGGGCCGGAGCGGTGCGGGCCAGCTCCTCTGCCGAAGGCGTGATTTCCTTCGGAGCGATATCGTCGAGGGAAGGCGCCTCCTCTACCATGCCGGAAGGAGTCGGGTCCATAAGCGGCGGGGGTGACATGAAGTCCGGATCCGATGGTGGCGGCGGAGCACTGATGTCGTCGAGAGACGGCGGTGGCGTGCTGATGTCGTCCCATGATGGAACCGATCTGAGATCGTCAAGAGACGGAGGAGGTATATCTGCAGGCTTATCTGCAGGCACAGGCTTTACTTCAGGAACATCAGTCTGCGTCGGAGTATTCGGGAAATCCAGGACCGGCGGCGGAGGCATAACAGGTGATTCTTCCTCCTTCACCGGAACGGGCTTTTCAACAACCGGAGGCGGTGCAGCCTGAGTGGGCTTTTCCGGAAGAGGTCTGGCGATCGGCGGCAGATCATCTTTGGGCGCCGGTGCTGTCTTCTCAACTACAGGCGGCGTAACCGGCGCAGCTTTTTCCACTACAGGAGCCGGCGTAACCGGGGCAGGCTTCTCGGCTACTGGTGCCGTGGCCGCCGGGACCGGGGCCGGAACTTTTGCGGCCGGAGCCGGTGCAGCCTGAGCGGGCTTTCCGACAACAGGCGCCGGGGCAGCCGGTGCTTTGACCGGAGCGGCCGGAATGACTGCCGGGGCGATCTTATTGCCGCGCGAAGCCAGACGAAGCATCGTGATCTCGAAGGAGGTCCGAAGCGACGGGGACCACTTCAGTTCGGAGACCAGATCGGACAACTTGGATATGAAGAACAGGAGCGTCTCGGAGTCTGCTCTCTTGCCCAGTTCGGTCATCACGGCGATGCCTGACGCGGTGGACTCGATCAGAGTCTGCGGTCTCGGGCAGACACGTGTAACCAGGATGTTTCTGAAGTACTGGGCCAGATCCAGCGTGAAACGCACGAGATCCCGACCGTCCATTATCAGTTCCCGGGTGAGCGGGAGAAGGTCTGCGGCGCGTCCTTCCAGAAGAGCAGACGCGAACCGGCTCAGGAAGACCTCGTCCACGAGACCGACGATCTTGATGACATCTTCACGGGTGATCGTCTTTCCTTCAAATGTGGTGCCGACCTGATCCAGAAGGGAGACAGAATCGCGGAGTGCGCCGTCACCGATGGTGGCGATGGCAGAGAGCGCGTCCTGCTCGATGGAAATATTCTGCTTTTCCGCGATGTAGTGGAGGCGCTTGACGATGCTCTCCGTGGTGATCCTGCGGAAATCATAGCGCTGACAGCGCGAGAGGATCGTGGCCGGGATGCGGTGCGGTTCTGTGGTGGCCAAAAGGAAGACGGCATGCGCCGGCGGTTCCTCCAGGGTCTTTAGTAACGCGTTAAAAGCACCGGCCGAGAGCATGTGTACCTCGTCGATGATGTATACCTTATATTTGGCTTTTGCCGGCATGAAGATGACCTCTTCACAGACGCGGCGGATATTGTCGACGCTGTTATTACTGGCGGCGTCCATCTCGATGACATCGAGCAGGGAGCCGTCGATGACACCCTTACATATCTCGCACTGATTGCAGGGATTGCCGTTGACCGGGTGGAGACAGTTGATGGCGCGGGAAAAGACCTTAGCGATCGAGGTCTTGCCGGTACCTCTCGTTCCGCAGAAAAGATAGGCATGACCGATCTTTCCGGATATCACGGTCTGGCGCAGAGCGGCGACCGCATGTGCCTGTTCTACGATGTCATCAAAATCCATCGGACGATAGAGTCTGTATAGTGCGACGTGTTCCATAAGCCCCTCCCCGGTAATTGTGATCCGTTCCTATAAAAAATCGTCCCGGCTGGACTACAGTCGGGGCAAGCACCCTTGCGGCACATACGAGTGACCGCTTACTGCTGCTTCCTTCCGGACCTGACAGGGTTCACAGGCTCGCATCGCACAAGACCCACCGCCAACTGTAGACCACCCG
>JAFZLF010000028.1 GCA_017551625.1 Clostridiales bacterium
TAACGATGAAGGTATCACTCCGATGGCTCCGACAAATTTCAGTGATGAGCTGACCGATGAATATAACTTCATCTCCTACGCGGAAACGCTCCGCGCGATCCATCTTCTTGCGAAGTACGAAGGTATCTTCGTAGGTGCGTCTGCAGGTGCTTCCCTGGCGGTTGCGATCAAGCTCGCGCAGAAGGAAGAAAATGCCGGAAAACTCATCGTTCCGCTTCTTCCGGATAATGGTGAAAGATACCTGTCTGAGGACCTGCAGCTCGTTCGTCCTGAGGTAGAAGACAAAGTCGGTTTCTAAAGGGGAAAACATATGCCAATTAACTTAAGTAATTCCAACATCGCAACAAGAGAAAACCGTATCGGATCCATTACCGGTTATGTCGGAACACTCAAGGATCTCGCGACACAGAGTGAATGTGGAACGCTCAAAGGATGTTCCCGGTGTTTTTCTCAGTCGAGTACTTGCCTTTCGTCCTGTGGTCTGGGTCAGCTCTCCGCGATCCGTGATGTGGCGATCATCCACCACGGCCCGGCAGGGTGCTCCGTCGCCGCGGCAGGTGCGTACTACATGTCCCGTGTCATGCCGAAGAAGCGTGGCGTGACCTCTAGCACGATCTATGTCGGAACCGACATGAATGAGAACGATACGATCTTCGGATCGACAAATGCACTTCGTAACGTCATCCTCGAAGTCAATAAGAGATATTCCCCGAAGGCGATCTTCGTTTCGTCTTCCTGCGCGACAGGTATCATCGGTGAGGATATCGACAGCATCGTAGATGAAGTCAGAGATGAAGTCGGTGTTCCGATCGTCGCGGTTCACTGCGAAGGCTTCAAGTCCAGGATCTGGGCGACAGGTTTTGATATCGCGGACCACGCGGTACTGCAGGAGATCGTACAGCCGCCGAGAGAAGGCGTGAAGACAAATAAGATCAACTTCAAGAACTTCTTCGAGAGCGCCCGTCCGGAGATCATCGAGATGTTCAAGAATTTCGATCTCGATCCGGTGTTCCTGTACTGTAACTCCACGATCGAAGAACTCTCCCACATCTCGGAGAGCCTGGCCACAACATGTATCTGCGGAACGCTCGGGAATTACTTGGGAAATGCGCTGGAAGAGAAGTACGGAGTTCCGTATGTCCGATCCATCAACCAGTGCGGTATCGTCGGATTTGAGACCTGGCTGCGTGAGATCGGAAGAGTCACGGGAAGATCTGAACCGATCGAGAAGTATATCCAGGAGCAGCGCGCGATCTATCTGCCGCAGATCGAAGAGATCAAGAATCAACTGGAAGGAAAAACAGCAGTTCTCGGCATGGGTCCGGGCTACACATTTGAAGTATCCCGTGTACTCAATGAGCTCGGTATCAAGGTCGTCTGGGCGCTCGCATGGCACTACGACAAGAAGTACGAGAACGGCGATGTACCGCCGTCCATGAAGTACCTCCTGGATAACGATATCGACTTTGAAGCAAGCGTTGCCGACCAGCAGAACTTCGAGGTCATGAACATCCTTCACAAGTACCAGCCGGATATGTACCTGTCCCGTCACCCGGGCTCCACGGTATGGGCGATCAAGAACGGAACGCCTGCGATCTATGTAGCGGATGAATACATGATCTTCGGATATAAGCATACTCTCGAGTTTGCCAAGACGATCCTCGACGCGATCAACAACAGAAGTTTCGAAGAGAATCTGGCTAAGAGAAGTAAGCTTCCTTATACCGACTGGTGGTACCAGCAGAATGTAGATAAGTTCCTGGAGGAAATCAAGTAATGGCGAAACTACTGGACAAACAAAGATATAAATGTGCGCTGGGTGCGATGCAGACCGTACAGGCGATCGATCGGGCACTTCCGATCCTGCACAGCGGCCCGGGCTGCGCGCAGAAACTCTCGGATACGACAGGAAGTTCCGGATACTTTTCTCCGAACATCTTTCCGTGTACCAGTATCAATGAGAAGGACGTCGTTTTCGGCGGTGTAAAGAAGCTGGATTCCACGATTGGAAATGCACTGAAGGTCATCGACGCAGATCTGTATGTGGTCCTGACGGGCTGCATCCCGGAGATCGTCGGTGATGATTCCGGAGAGGTTGTTTCCCGTTATGAAGATGCGGAAAAGCCGGTCGTATATGCACCTACCGCAGGTTTTAAGGGCAATAACTATAAGGGTCATGAGCAGGTCGTCGATGCGATCATCGAGCAGTATCTGAAGAAAAGTGACAAGAAGCAGAAGGGCCTCATAAACATCTGGGCCGACGTGCCGTATCAGGATCTTTTCTGGCTCGGAAATATCCGCCAACTCGAAAAGCTGATCGCTGAACTGGGACTGACCCCGAACACGATCTTCGGCTATAAGCGCGGTATCGAGAACATCAATAAGATCCCGGAAGCGGAGTTCAATCTTCTCGTTTCTCCGTGGGTAGGACTAAGCAATGTCAAGAAGATGGAAAAGAAGTTCGGAACTCCTTATCTTCACTATCCGACACTTCCGATCGGCGCGACCGAGACATCCAAGTTCCTTCGTGAAGTAGGAAAGTTCGCCGGTGTCCCGGAAGAGAAGGTCGAGGCCGTCATCAAGGAACATGAGGATTACTACTATTACCTCATCGGAAGATATGCCGATCTGTTCCTCGAGAACCGTGTCATCAACAAGCAGTTCACGGTCGTTGCGGACGCACAGTATTCGCTGGCGATCACGAAGTTCCTCGTAAACGATCTGGGGCTGATCCCGGCCAAGCAGTTTGTCGTGGACGATACACCGAAAAACTACAGAGAGCAGATCACGGAAGAGTTTAAGAAACTGAACTTCGGTATCGAGGCAGAAGTCTCCTTCGAAACAGACGGCTATAAGATCCACGAAGAGATCAAGTCTCACGATTACCACGGTTATCCGCTGGTACTCGGCGGATACTACGAAAAGGAAGTGACGGAGAGCTTAAAGGGCAACTTCCTGAACATTTCCTGGCCGGTACAGGACAAGGTCGTTTTCGACAGTTTCTATGCAGGCTACGAAGGCGCGATACGCCTGATCGAAGATATTTATACAGTGGCCGTATCGAGGTTCAACTGAGAAATATTGCGTGGGAATGTGCCGGGTGAAGATGGGAGGATCCGAGCCCGGCAGATTCTTTAAAAGAAGCGAAAGGAGATAGGAAAATGGCATATACCATCGCGGTCGCCACCTCGGACGGAGTGAATGTGGATCTGAAGTTCGGGCAGGCCGACAGGTTCTATATCTATCGTGTGGAAGATAGAAATATCGAGCTCTCGGAGATCCGTGAAGTTCCTGTTTCCTCCGAAGAAACAGCAGGTGCACTGTCCGGGAATACCGATACCGTCGGAGAGGAAAACCGGGGATCCTGCGGATCTGCTGACCGTGCTTCGTGCGGCGGATCCGGATGCTCCGGCGGGGGGCAGGGCTGCGGAGGTGGCGGTGAGGTCATCGCAAAGGTCGCGCTGATCGAGGATAGCCGCTGTATCGTAGCCAAGAAGGTCGGATTCCAGGCACAGAAACAGTTCGAGAAAAAAGCGATCTCCGTCTTTGATATCGAAGTCAGTGTCAAAGAAGCTCTGGATAAGATCACATCGTATTACTACAAGATCGACAACCGGCAATCTCTTCGGTCGGTAGAGGATAAGTGAAGAAAGAAGAGGACAAGTGCTTTTCGAAAGGAAAGCGGAAAATGAGTGAGATCATCAGGACAAAGGAAGGATCATTGTTATGGCGAAAGTTACATATTCCGGTGTGCGTGAAAGCAAGCCGGGAAGACTCAATGATTTAGGAACGACCGGGCAAAAGGCCAGCGAAGATTTTAAGAAAGGGTGCCTAAAGCGCGCCGACAGATCTTTCGCACAGGGCCTTCAGTGCCAGCAGATCAACAGTCTTGCAGCACTTATGTCGCTCGAAGACGCGGTATTCATTTCCCATTCGCCGCAAGGCTGTGTGGGATGTTCGATCATGGCAGTCGATATGTACCGTGTCGGTCAGATCCACCGCGGCATCCGAAACGTCAAGAACCCGCATCTGATCGTATCGAATATCGACCAGAAGAGCGTCGTTTTCGGTGGCGAAAAGAAGCTTCGCGAAGCTGTAGAAAAAGCGGTCACAAGATACAATCCGAAACTGGCATTTGTGTTTGCCTCCTGCGCATCCGGCATCATCGGCGATGACATCGACGCGATCTGCGCGGACCTTCAGGCCGAGTATCCGGATACCCTGATCATCCCGATCCACTGCGAAGGCTTTAAATCGAAGATCTGCGCATCCGGTTTTGATGCAGCATTTATCTCAATCAACAAGTATATTCTGAAGCATCAGAAAGTGGAGAAGGAAGCAGGACTTATCAATCTGTTCGCGCCGACGACGGTCAGCTATGCCGACCAGAAAGAGATGGAGAGAATGCTCCAGCTCCTCGGTGCCAAAGTCAACTATATTCCTTTCTACAGCTCACTCGAAAAGATCAAGAAGATCCCTGCGGCAGAGGCATCTACATCGATCTGTAAGGTGTTTGCGGATGAGTTCATGAAGACTCTCTACGAAGAATACGATATCCCGTATTCCCACACCGTCATGCCGATCGGTATCCGTAACACCGACAAGTGGTACAGAGGTATCGCGAAGGTCATCGGAAAAGAAAAGGAAGTCGAAGAGATCATCGCGAAGGAACACGAGAGGATCGAACCGCTCGTCAAGAAGATCCGCGACCGTCTCCAGGGGAAACGCGTGTTTATCTGCGGCGGCACGGGAAGATCTTTTGCCGCGGCGGCCTTGATCGATGACTTTGGGATGGAACTCGTAGGACTCGAAACACCAACCTACGATGACGATGCCCAGGTCGATATCGATTACTTAAACGGCATCCACAAAGAGTTCGTCGTGGATATAGCCAACATGCAGCCGTTCGAGCAGGTCAACCTCGTCAATAAACTCAAGCCGGATGCCTTTATCGGCGTTCCGGAATGGGCAGCCAAACTCGGCGTGCCGACGACGCACGTACTCGATGGTAAGCGTCCGACGATGGGTTACGACGGTCTTCTTTTCCTCGGAAACAAGATCGCCGATCAGCTCGAAAATCCGGGCTTTAACAAGAAACTGGCCGCGCATGTCAAACTCCCGTATAAGGAGTCCTGGTATCAGGAAGATGCGTTCAAATATATCATTCGGGAAGGAGGAAACTGAGCCATGTCAAATGTCACGGAATTTCCGAAGGGCGGCTGCGTGCTCGCCGGTATTAATTCAGTATTAGGCGCGATCAACAGAGTCTGCCCGATCTATCACAGTGGCCCCGGCTGCTGCATGCAGACAACGGCATCGGACGCGGGACAGTCCGGACATAAGTCCTCCTGTTTCGTAAGCGCAGTCTCCATCCCGTCGAGCAACATGCTCGAGAAGGAAGTCGTGTTCGGCGGAACCAATAAGCTCCGTACGACGATCCAGGGCGCGATCGACATTATCGACGCGGATGCTTACTTCGTTCTTACAGGCTGCACCGCTGGTATCATCGGTGACGATATCGCAAGTGTTACCAACGAGTTTGCCGAAAAGGGCATCGAGATCTATCCGATCGAAACACCTGGCTTTACCGGAGACAGCAACCTCGGCTATGAGACCGTATGGAATACATTCCTCGATAAGGTCATCGAGAAGGATGTCCCGAAGGACGAGAAACTCGTCAACATCTTCGGCATTATCCCGTACCACGATCCGTTCTGGAGCGGAACGCTCGAAGAGATCGACCGTATCCTTTCCCGCCTGGGTCTTCGTGTCAACACCTTCTTTACCAAGGGACAGGGCATCGAGGACATCAAGAAGAGTTCCGCTGCCGCGCTGAACATCATCGTGAATCCGTGGCTCTTCAAGGGACCCGCGGCGAAGTATGAATCGAAGTTCGGTGTTCCGAGCCTTCGTATCCCCGGGCTCTTCGTCGGAGCGACGGATACAAGCAAGTTCGTACGTTCTGTAGGCGAGGCTTTGCATCTTGATAAGGATCTTGTGGAGAAGGTTATCGCGGACGAAGAAAAATATGTATACAACTACCTGGGCCAGGCGATCGGCGTCCTTAGCTGGAAGCGCTTCGCGGTCATCGCGGATGCGAATAACGCCGTAGGATTCACCAGATACCTTGCCAATGACTATAGCTTCACGCCGGTGCTGGTCATCGTGTCCGAGCCGATCTTCCGTCCGGAAGATAAGGAAACGATCATCAAAGAGATCTCGGACCTCGAGTATGCCAAGCCGCCGAAGATCCTTTTCCTTACGGATCAGTATGAGATCAATTCTGCGATTCGTGAGGAAGAAGAGGAGATCACGCTGATCGTGGGATCCAGTAACGATCGAGAGATCGCACTGGAGAAAGATTCCCAGTTTATCCTGGGCGCGTTTCCGATGAGCGAGCGCTTGATCTTCAACCGTACTTATGCCGGTTATCGTGGCAGTCTGACGTTTACGGAAGACATCTACGACAACAACTGACGGAACGATCCATCCGTCAGGATAATCTCACTCTGGAAAGGGCTGCCGGAAGGCGGTCCTTTCTGTTTTGCGGGGGAAAGGGCAGGATGGGAGTTTTCCCCCGTAAATCGAGTTCATTTCAAGCGGAAAGAAATGAGCGGGCGGTTATAAGTTTTGCTTATCACATACCATATAATCAAACGATTATTCAAGCACGCATTCCTCTGCTATGATGTTGCTAACGAAAAAGAACAGATTATTGATTCAAAAAACGCAGAAGAAAGAAGGATGAACCATGATCACTAGAGAACAGGCATTTGCACTTCTTAAGGAATATAACAAAGACGCTTTTCATATCCAGCATGCGCTGACGGTCGAAGCGGTCATGAAGTGGTTCGCGAAAGAACTCGGTTATCAGGATGAGGAGGAGTACTGGGGCATCGTGGGACTTCTTCACGATATCGACTTTGAACTTTATCCCGATGAGCACTGTCTGAAAGCACCGGAACTGCTTGCTAAAGGCGGTGTCGGAGAAGATATCATTCACGCTGTATGTTCGCACGGATACGGAATCACGGTCGGGAATGGAACGACGATCGATGTCGAACCAATTCATGAAATGGAGAAAGTGCTCTTCGCGGCGGATGAGCTGACCGGCCTGATCGGTGCGGCGGCGTTGATGCGGCCGTCGAAGAGTACAAAAGATATGGAACTGAAGTCTCTGAAGAAGAAATATAAGAGCAAGGGATTCGCGGCCGGGTGTTCCCGTGAAGTGATCGAGCGTGGGGCCGTCCAGCTCGGCTGGGAACTGGACAAGCTTCTTACGCTGACGCTTCAGGCGATGGCGGAGACAGAAGATGTCCTGAATGAAGAATTGAAAAAAGAAGGGATCTGAACATATGAGCAAACTGGGATTTATACGAAGATTTGAACCGGTCACCTCCGAGCGATTGATCGAAAAGGCGATCGAGACTGCAGAGTGGATCGAACAATATGCACATGAAGAAGGAGATACGAAGTACTGGGACGTGCTTCCGGGAAAGGAACAGGCAGGATCTTTTCTTTTGAAGGAGACGGGCATCTACGGAGGTGCACCGGGTGTGGCGCTTTTCTTCCTTCGATTGTATGCTGTGACGAATGATGAGAAGTATCTGAAAAGTGCGAAGAAGGGTGTCAATTACGCGATCTCTAAGTACAGAGGCGCAGAGGATTTCGTATCGGACGCGGAGTTCCTGCCGGGAGCCGAAATCGGTTTTTTGAACGGACCGGCCGGCAGTGCTTTTGCCGCGAGTAAACTATACGCGTTTACTGGAGAAGAGAAGTACAAGGACTATGCACTTAAGGTCACCAACGACCTGATCGATGCGGCGCACGAAGAGGACGGGAAACTATTCTGGTATGGGGAGTACGGCATCATCGGTGAGGGAAGTCTCATCCTCTATCTTGTAGATGCATACGAGACATATGGTGTGCAGAGATTTATCGATGCAGCCTATAAAGGCGCGAAGTTTATCGTGAGCAAAAGAGAAGATGCCCCGAACGGCGGATACCGCTGGTACGCGATGGATACGGAGAAGTTCCCGACGATCGGAAAACCGGGCGGATACTTCCCGGGGTTTGAGTATGGTGCGGCAGGTTCCGGCTATATCCTCGCAGAAGTATATGAGCACACGAAAGATCCGGAACTTCTCGAGACGGCGAAGGGCGCGGCACAGTATATCCAAAGTGTCGCCGTCTATTCAGACGATCAGGAAGCCGCGCTGGTCCCGTATAACGATACGTATCTGCAGGGACTCTTCTACCTTGGTGTCTGCCAGGGACCGGTCGGAACATCCCGACTCTTCTATAAGCTCTATGAGATCACGATCGATGAGTCGTATAAGAAGTTCATCCTGCAGCTGACAAACGGTATCCTGGCGACGGGCGCGCCGGCGAAGCACTCGGAAGGATACTGGCGCACGAACTGCTACTGCTGCGGTGCGGCCGGCATGCTGGAGCACTTCATAAACCTACATAAACTGACAGGCAATGGAGAGTACATCAAAGCAGCGAAAGATGCCGCGGAAACACTGGTTGGGGAGTCGACATATGATTCTCTCAAGAAGTATACGAATTGGTACACGCAGTGGAACCGGCACGAGCCGTGGAAATCCGAAGCATACACCGGCCTTTATCACGGAAGCGCGGGATGTGCTTCCTCACTTCTGGCGCTGGCACAGTACCTGAAAGAAGGGAAGTACGGCCCCGCCTATCTCGAAGATCCGTATCACGATCTGTATTAACGGGATCGTTTTTCCCTGACAGAACAAACAAGAAATCCCGAAAGGCTGAAAAGACCTTCGGGATTCTTAACGCGGCATTATTGTGCTATAATTATGACATGGAGGTGATGAGTATGCCAACAATAATGCCTATCAGAGACTTGAGAAACACAAGTGAGATTTCAGATTTGGCGCACAGGATTCAGGAGCCGATCTTTATAACCAAAAACGGATACAGTGATCTGGTTGTGATGAGTGCTGAATTATATGATAAATTTGCGCAGAATAACAAGATAGATCAGGCAATCTCCGAAGCAGAGAAAGAAGTGGAAGATGGCGCTAAACCAATTTCGGTAAAATCTGCAAAGAAGAAACTGGACAAGAAATACTATGGCTAAGTACGAAGTATTACTGTATCCCCAAGCTTATCGTGATATTGAGGGGATTTACGCTTATATTGCATCTGAGAAACTGGAGCCGTCTGTCGCAAATGGACTGACCGACCGTATTTGGGATGCGATCAATTCTCTGGAGTCTTATCCCTATTCACATCAGGACCGATTAACAGGCAGGTATGCAAATATGGGATATAAACAGGTGATAATCGATAATTACATAGCCATTTTTCGAATTGATGAAGACCAAAAGAAGGTGTTTGTAATAACTGTTCAATATGGTGGCAGAAACCTATGAGAAAACACATCCATCGCTTCAGCGAGAAATGCAGGAGATATAGGTATGTGGATTAAAATGCATCCGTGGGTGTTTCCCGGGATAATCGGCGGGATTGGGGTACTGTATCTGGTCTTTAACATCGCTGCGGTCATAGAATCGAAAAAGATGCAGAGAAAGGGATCGGATCATCATGTGTCGGGGATTCCTTTTCTCGGTGGCATCCATATTCTTATCGCAGGACTCATCTCGCCGTGCAAATGGCTCGCGTTGCTATGCATACTCGATTACACATTTTGGAGTTTCCTATATGCGATATTCTTTCCATTTGGCGACTACGCCACGGTATTTCTCGCCTTTCTTCTTCACGAAGGGCTTGATTCCGAACGAGAAGATGATTCTATGAAACAGGCTTTGAAAAGGGTAGTTTTTGCGACCTTTTATCGACAGCAATAGCGCCTGGGCAGACGCTTCTAGACGCTTTTCTACACGTCCCGGAATAACACTGTTAAATGGTGCGTTAATGACGATACTTCTGACCAGATGTCCACCTGAATAGAGGATCAGTTTCTTCAGGATCTTGGATGCATCCTTGCTTCCGTAGTTTTCTCCGGTCGTGACCGTGATGCAGTGCTTGCCGGTCAGTAATTGCTCAATGACGAAGTGTCCTCTGTCGATCAGGATCTTCATGTAGCCCGAGACATTACTCGCATAAGTGGGCGTTCCGAGAATGAGGCCGTCCGCCTCTTCAATAGCATGAGACAGCATCTCCGCATCATCATTCATGATGCAGCGGCCGGTCGTATAACAAGCACAGCACCCACGGCACTGGGACATCTTCAACTTACTTAGGCCATAGAATTCGACATCCGCACCTTGCTCTGTCAAGCATCTTTCGAGGTGGTGAAGAATGCCCGCAGTGAGGCCATTTTCGCGAGGGCTTCCATTGATAATGACGATCTTCATGGTATTTCTCCTTCGTAAAAGTTACACATGTGTGTATTATTGTGTCATACTATTATCAGAACGAATGAAAATCAACGGATCCGGCAAAAGATACACAAACTCGTGCTTTTGTGTCATTTGCTTAAGGAGAATACTATGAACGACTCAAATAACCCATCCGCGGTCAGGTCCAGAAAACAGATCACCGACGCGCTTCTTCTGCTGATGGAGAAATACCCGTACGAAGAGATCAGCGTGAAGCAGATCGTACTGGAAACGGACCTCGTCAGAAAGACTTTTTACCGCAATTTCGACTCAAAAGACGATGTGCTCCGATCGTATATTCGGATGATCCTCCGCGACTATTTCGACGTCGTGAATCATGCCAGAGGCGATGTTCTCAAAACGATTTTCGCGTTCGCGGAGAAGAATAAAAAACTCCTGAAACTGCTCGATAAAAACGACATGATGCACATCATGCTGCAGGGGATGAATGAATTCATACTGTCGGCAAAATCCGAACTGGATCCGGAGCGCAATCCGTTCGCGAAACTGTTCGAAGGACTGGATTCGGACTATCTCATCACGCTTAACATCGGCGGGATCTGGAATGTCATTTCTCTCTGGGTCAGGCGCGGCATGAAGGACAGACCTGAGGATGTGAGATCTGCGATCCAGAAGTACCTCTCAAGGATAGGAAGTACCACGCGAAGCGCTTCGCAAATGGTATGATATAAAGGTGACCACAAAAGTATTATTCAAAGGACAAGAGACAAAAATGGATGCAAGAACATATCTGGAGATATTACATGTAGCGGAAAAACTGAAGGATACACCGCGTCACTGTACCACGTCGAAAGGAAAGCCGGAGAGCGTCGCGGAACACAGCTGGAGAGTATCGCTGATGGCACTTTTCCTGAAGAGGGAGTTTCCGGATGTGGATATCGACAAGGTCGTTTCCATGTGCCTGATTCATGATCTGGGCGAGTGTTTCACGGGAGACATTCCGGCATTCGTGAAGACAGATTCGGACCGGCAGGTAGAAGACAGTCTGCTGGATCAGTGGGTGGCTTCGCTTCCGGCTGATCTATCATCCGATATAAAAGCACTGTATCAGGAAATGGATGCGCAGGAAACGAAGGAAGCGAAGATCTATAAGGCGCTTGATAAACTTGAGGCGCTGATCCAGCATAACGAATCACCGCTTTCTACGTGGTCGGAGAATGAGTATGAACTTAACAAGACATATGCGTTCAATACTGTGGAGTTCTCGGAGTGGTTAACCACACTTCGTCAGGAGATTCTTCAGGATACACTTGATAAGATCGAACGCGGGGAATGAAGGACTACGAAGGAGAAATCACCTATGCAGATCGAATATAGAAAAGCGGATATTGCCGATGCAGAGTTACTGATCGATATCTACAATGCCTCGTTTTACAGCGATTTCATCCGATATGGGGAATGCCCGGCATACGGGAAAACGAAGGAAGAGATGGAACAGTCGATCGTCGAGTATTCCAAGTTCCTGATCCTCTGTGATGGAAAGCCGGTCGGTTGTGTTTCCTGCAAAGAAACGGATCCCGGAATCTATTATGTCGGATGCCTATGTGTGATCCCGGAGTATCAGGGTAAAGGAATCGGTACGGCGGCGATGGGATTTGCGAAATCACAGTATAGAAACTGGAGCAGATTTACGTTGGTGACACCGGTAGATAAAACCGAGAACGTGAAGTTCTATACGGAAAGATGCGGCTTTTCCATAGAGTCTTCGGAAATGGACGGGAATGTGGAAGTTTTCCACTTCATTCTGAATAGAAAAAGAGCCACGAGAAAAGAACTGGTGAGTGTTGCAAAGGATATGGCGCAAGTTCCTTTCCATGGGTTTACCGGAAAAGAAGGATCTAATCTGGAACCGATCATCCGGCCATTTCCCGGCTGGACGCTGGAAGAAGCCGATAAACTGTGGTGCGCGGCGTTCGTGTACTATTGCTGCAAGGAGGCCGGTTTTGCGATCCCGATCCGTCCGAAAGAGTGCAGATCCTGTCATCTGGCAGGCTGTATCGCGTGGGAAGAGTTCGCCATCGGAGATCCGCGAATCGAGTATCATAAA
>JAFZLF010000029.1 GCA_017551625.1 Clostridiales bacterium
CATAAACCACATCTGATTCATACCACCTGTTTTCCCAAGCACCTCATAGTGCTTGCTTTGTCATGCAGTTATCAAGGTTCGGTGCTACTAGCGCTGACGCTACTTTTTTCTATTGACTTTTAATAGTTAGTCTCTTGCATTTATTCTCCGAAATAAGCAAGAGCTTTAGCCCAAACCGCGCTGACCTCTTGCATGCAACCGGAATCTCGGATTCGCAGTCACGAGTTATCAACGAAATGAGGAGAAACTCATGACTCTTTTTCGTATCTGTATCACGAGTTATTAACAGAATAAGGGAAACCTCGTGACTGATTCTTCGAGTCCGCGTCATGAGGTTTGATCGAAACAGCCAAACCTCATGAATTATCAAGCTATATCTGTCACGAGTTTTCTCGAAAATCGCTGAACCTCGTGAATTATCAAACTGAATCCGTCATGAGTTTTCTCGAAAAGCGCCAAACCTCATGAATTTTCAAGCTATATCTGTCATGAGTATTCTCGAAAAGCGCTGAACCTCATGAATCTTCCCGAAAAATCAGAACGGCTTCCGGATCAGCCCGCTGTCCGCGCTCCTCGAAAACTCCGCGAAGTAGCAGTACATCAGTTCCCCGAACCGGTGGAACTTCACTGCGAGAATCTCACCATCCCGACAGAAGAACGTGAACGTCTCGCCCTGGTACGACCACTCCTCGATGACATACTCGACCCCGTCGAGCGTCCCGTTGTACGCCCGATTGAATTTCACCGTATGCGTCGGGATGAAGATATCCGGCAGACTATAAAGGATCTCCGAATCCGTGCAATACTCGGACTTCGGATCCGCGCGCTGCATGCCGTCCGACCCGCACGTGTATATCGTATCGCCGATCAGCACGCGCGTCAGATCGTAGTCAAAAGACCCGTCGTGCGAAGAAACGTCAACGAAGTTGTAGAAATCCGACCCGTCGAAAGACAGCACGTCCTCTTCGATCCTATACGCCCCGAACGTCCACATCTCGAGCGTAAACGGCTGCAGGCTCTGGAAATAATCGATATAGTCCTGCACGACCGGCGACGTGTCAAGAGCATCGCCCTCCGTCACCGGCCCCGTAATGTCGAAAAACCCGTGCGCCGAAAGATCCTCGAGACGCCAGTCATCAGCGCTTTTGGCGTCGTCATCTTTCTTCTGCTGATTCGCATCCGAAGAATTCCCCTCGGCAAAAGCGATGTCTTCGCGAAGATCCAGGTCTATCTTGGCCAGCCCGATAAAGTAATACACCACAAGCCCTTCACTCCCGTACTCCCAGCCGCAGATGATCCGCCCCTCCGCAGTCAGCAGCAGCACGATCGTCTCATCGTCGATGCCATCGCCGGCGCGATAGAACTCACAGTACGCCGGAACGAGCGTCGAGTCCGAGATCAGCCGCAAGCCGTTCTCGTCAAAACCATAGCCGTTGTCCTTGCCCGTCGCGGCCTGATCCGCTGCAGGCGTAAAGTCCACCTCATATCCGCCAACGAAATCATAGAGCGCCAGCGACTGAGGAAAGAGATAGACCGGCCCGATCGAGCTGACGTCATCGATTTTCTCGTAGAGCGGGATCGTATCGGCGCGCGTATACCCGACGCCATCCTCCACGATAAGCTCGTAGTACGAAACATCCTCAGGGATCCGCACCCCGTCGATCATGCCATCCGTCTGGCGCGCCGTGTTCTCGCAGATATAAAGGCTGTTGTCGTCCACCGCCCGCATATTCAGGCGGAAGCAGCGGTCGGACACGTACGTGTAGATCGACTCGCAGTTCGCCTGCTTGGTGTCCTCCGAAAGGCGCGAAACATCGTAACCCGAGGACGTATCGATCGACCAGTCTCCGTCGATGATGGGCATTAGGTCGCCACACTTCCGGAAAGCCACTGTGGCCGCGGCCTCATAGATCCGCTCGAGCATCTCGTTGTTTTCCGCTGCATCTGTATCGTCCGAGGCAGCCCCCGCGCCGCCCGAAGAACCCGCGCCGCCCGAAGAACCCGCCAGCGTGAAAGTGCGCGTATTCCCCAGAAGATCGATATAGAACCACGTGCCGCCCCCCAGATACTGGACGATGGTATTCAGCGCATCGTCAAACTGCACCGTCAGAAGCGCGTCCTGATCCATCGCCGGCGTCACGTAATCCTCATCGTGCCAGTGTCCGTCTTCGACCACCTCGCCGTGCCCTTCGACAAACGCTATCACTTGCGTATAGAGCGCCCGCGCCGCTTCCTCGTCATCGACCGAATAGCGGACATGCTCGCCGCCATTGCTGCCGGTCTCGATCTGCACGCTTCCGACATCGGCGTTTTCGCGGTCGTCCGGAGCCCCGCTGAGAGAGACGTACTCGACAACCGAGAAATACCGCGAACTGTCAAGCGCCACGGCCTGCACGATCACATAGGCCGCGTCCTGGGAAACGCACCCGATGCTGATGCCGTAAGCGTACGGCATATCGTAGGTCAGATTATCTTCCTTGATAAAATTACTGAAGTGTTCGACGCATCGTTCGTCTTCGAACACGAGATCCATACCGGTACGGATCGCTTTCTCGATCAGCTCCTGGCTCGGATCGGAGATGTGTTCGCGCGTCATCGAACGCACATTGACCATAAAGAAGAACCGGCTCTCCGGAAGATCCGTAAGCTTGTGGTCCGGCCCGAGCTGCCCGGCCTCTTTCGACATCTCCTTCGCGAGCATATCGACATATTCCTCATAGGTCGTATTCTCGGCGCCGGAAGTCTCGCTTAAGTACTTTTGAAAATACTCTTCAGAAAAGAGATATTCGGCCATGAGCAGGGAATAGCTGTTCAGCACAGTGTTCGTGTCTGCCGGCTGAAACTCTCCGTTATCGGTATAGGACACGAACGACGCTCCTTCGGCGATGTACTTGACCGCCATGCCGCGGATCACGGCGTCGTCCGGCGCTTCGATCCGGATATCGGAAGTATCGCGTTTGCCGGACGGATCGCTCCCGTCCTTTCCGCCTTTCCCGTCGTTCCCGGGATCGTTTTCATCCCCCGAGCCTGAGAAGGAAACCTCCTCCGTCAGGTCGGATCCGTCTGATCCGGAATTCTCTTTCTTCTTACAGCCACCGCAAGATCCGGCGACGATCGCCAAGGCCAGCGCCCAAGCCACCACACGCGTCTTCTTCATGTCACTTCCTCAAGTTCCTTCACAAGTATCTTCTCAAGTTTCCTGTCGAGTCTTCTGTCTTTTCTTTTCAAGTATGATAACACGATTTCCATGAATACGCGAAAAGCACTTGTCTTCCGGGGGCTCTGGCAGAGTTATAAAGCGGTAAGAAAAGAAGCTGAAGTGAAAAGTTAAGTTCCACTTCAGAAGCAGGCTGACAAAAAGTGGCGTTTACTGTTACAAACGTCACTTTTTTGTCTGTCAGGGATTCAAAGATGAGGAAATTGCTGGTACAATAAAG
>JAFZLF010000007.1 GCA_017551625.1 Clostridiales bacterium
CGAAAGCCCGTAGTTTCAAGCTTTCAGGATCTCAAATTTGGCGGAGAAGGAGGGAGTCGAACCCTCGCGCGGCTGTTACACCACCTAAAGCTTTAGCAAAGCCTCCCCTTCGGCCTCTTGGGTACTTCTCCATGCCGAAGTCATCTGCTTCTATCGAAGCGACAAGAGGTATTTTACCATAGAAAGAAACACATTTCCACCACTTTATACATTTCTTTTTGCAAAATGCCCGAGGGCCCTGTTATTTCGGCATTTCAGGTCACAGCATCTTCTCAGTTCTCCCGGATCGCGCCTCAATCAACAGGAAGCCCCGAATCATCGCACTCGTCGGGCATTTCAGGGAGCTCGTCATCGGGTTCTTCATCGGAAAGGCCAGCCGGCAGGAGACCGTCATCGAGCACCGAGACAGAGCGGAGCGCGCGGTTGATCGCCCTCGTACGTCTGCCCTGCAGGTCATCAAGCTTGCGCGAAGCCGCATTCAGGCTGGTACGAAGCCCTGAAAGTGCTTTTTCATATGTGGAGAATTCCTTCTTCACGGCAGACAGCGTTCTCTCGATATCCTGCGACTTCTGCTCGATCGCCAGCGCCTGGAAATAGTTCGTCACCGTGCTGAGGATCGCCATCAGCGTGTACGGCCCGGCCACCGTGATATTGAACTGGTTCAGTTCCTGCAGAAGATTCAGGTTCACGATCTCGGAGTACATCCCCTCGAACGGCACGAAAAGGATCGCATAGGGCGTCGTGTCCGGCACGCTGATGTACTTCTCCGCGATATCTTTCGCGTCTTTTCGGACCGCAGCCGCGAATTCGCTCCTCGCCGACTTGATCGACGCAGAATCCCCGGAATCGTACGTTTGTAACAGTGTTTCATACAGATCCAGGTGGCATTTCGAGTCGATTGGAAGGTACACGAAGCCCTCCCCTTCTCGAACCGGCATCTTGATCGCGATCTCCACATGCTCCGTCGAGCCCGGCTTCGTCGCGATCTCCACCGCGTACTGCTGAGGCGTCAGGACATCCGCAATAATCTGCTTGAGCTGGACCTCCCCGGCGATACCCCTGGTCTTCACACCATTCAGTGTCTTCTCAAGAGACCCCACCTGATTCGAAATTCCCTTCAGCTCACCCATCGTCTTCTGAAGCTCCGTCATCTGCGTCAGCACACCCTTGAAGCTCTTCTCGAACTGCTCATTCAGCGTCTTATCAAGCTTCTCATTCACCGTCTCGCGGATCTTCTCGATCTGCTGGGTATTCTCCGTACGAAGCGCCGTGAAATCCTCGCGAATCGTCTTCGTCAGTTCAGTAAGCCGCGTCTCCATCGACTTATTCAGCGAATCGAGCCCGTTCGTCAGGACCTTCTGATTCGACTCGAGAATCGCGCGGCTGTTCTCCTTATCCGCCTTTAGTACACCGGTGATCCCTGTGTTCATCGCATCCAGCCGAGTCGTCAGAAGGGTATCGGTCCCCTTACTGAGTTCGCCGGTAAAACGCCGGGTCATCTCCTGCTGGTCCTTCTCGACCCGCGTCAGATTCTCCTCCATCGAGGCGACACGCCGGTCGATTGCCTGCCCGAGGTTTTCCTGCATCGAGCCCTGCATCGCGCCAATCCGCTGATCGATCGCGCCCTGCAGCACAACGGCGCGCTGGTCGACCGTCCTCGCCAGCGCCTCCTGCATCCGTCCCGGATCCACCTGCTCGCATTGCCGCGAAGCCAGGACATGCACACCCGCAAACGTCCGAAGCGCCAGGAAAGCCACTATCACCACGACCACCAGCACCACTGCACAAATAATCAGAACCGCAATCTCCATCGCTATCCCTCCTCAATCATCTATCGTTCAATAACCTATAACTCTTAATTCAAAACCTATTTCTCTTTCATCTATTGGCAAGCCCTGCGAGACCGGACCCGGCGAACTGAACCTTCAAGGTCCGCCGGTCTCAGCCGCACTGACCTTTGCCCGGATCTGCCAAGCTTCCGGTGTATGTGTTATATAGTGAAATTCGCAGCAATTTGGAGGATCTGCGCACAACACCGGAAAGCCTGTCATCCGTTGGGCTTCGACCGGAAAGAGCCACCTCGGCGGCGCCCCCATCAGGTCCCTACGATTACAAGTCTAACAGGATATCTGTCCAAAAATCTCCCCAGATCAAAACGGCACAAAGACGCACAAACAGATGCGCAGAACATGTCCAAAAGAAAAAGAATCAATACACGAAAAGATATATGCCGAACCACTGCGCCGCAGCGCCGAGAAGCACGAAGATATGCCAGATGAAGTGCATCCCGTTATCGTCCTTACTAAAAGGGATCATGCCCACGGTATAGAGGATCCCGCCGCTCAGGATCAGGATAAACATCCACAGATCATGGCGGATCATGCCCGGCACGAAGAGAAGCCCGCTCCATCCGATCAGGAAATACAGCGTGAAATGCAGCGGCATGAACCGCGCCGGCCCGAATATCCCGATGATCGTGATCCCCAGGAAGATCAATCCCCACTGGACACAGAACATGACGATCCCTTTCGTATCGCCCCAGTACACGAGGCACAGCGGCGCGAAGGTCCCGCCGATCAGAAGATAGATGGAACTATAGTCGAACCTCCGCCACAGACGCTTCACGAAAAGCCCGCTTTTCCATGCATGATAGAGGCAGCTCATCAGAAAGAGCAGGATCAGGCAGATCCCGTAGAAGCACGACGCCAGGATCTTCAGACCCGTATCAGACTTCAGGAGCATCAGCACAAAAGCCGCGACCGCCATCGCCGCCCCGATACCGTGGGTAACCGCATTGCCCACTTCCTCGAGCGTCGTCAGCTTCGGCGGCTCATTCTTCTCTCTGATCTCTTCTTTAGTCATCCGCTTTAGGTGCATCGTCTCTGACCTCCACATGAGATTATACACAACTTTGAAGAGAAAAAGCAGGGCGCATTCTTTCCCTGTTTGCCCGCGACAGATCATATCCGGAAGCCAGCCGTTCCCAATTATCCTGCACCGTTAGAACGATATCCCGGGCCAGGCTCTCTGCATCAGACTTGCTGATACCGAATTGCACTGCTGTATCTATGGCCAGCGCCAATCGGATACGATTGTCCGACTCATTCACGTTAAGGGCAAGTTCATCTCCATAAGGCACGGGATTGACGTCGAATAACGGCGAGAGTTTCCATCCCTTCTGTGTCAGAAGAAATGCATGGTTGCGGAGATGATCATCCGTATTGCTCACCGCCATATTGAAAACGATACGGCTCCATAATTCGCGCAGATCTGTCTGCGGATCCGCTCCATTTGCACGAATAAACGAAGCAATATCAAGATAGCTTGTCCCATCCGCAGCAGAAGCGCCATCCGTCTTTCCCAGAAGCGTCATCGCCGACGAATAATGAATCCTTCTGGTTCCGTCCCGATCAAATCTTTTCACAAGGAAAGTACTTCCATACCGTGAGAAGCGCTCAAGTTTTGACGGCGGTACATCCAAGCCGCACATCTCCGCCAGATCGTGGACGATCTGTTCCCACGCGCCCGAATCATCCTCGTCATTCTTGGAAGGGAACTTCGCGATCCATAAGGAACCTTCAGGATCAATGACAGTTGCCTTCGGTCTTGCACCGCCGAGAGACGATCCCGGTCGGAGCAACTGATTGATCCACTTCTCCGCAAGTCCGCTTTCATCATTTTCATACTTGCGTGAAGCCTCTTCCAAAGTCCGCAATTTCGCCCACGGCGGAACAGCTACCACTTCATCATCCGATTTCCATGCGCCGTCCTTCTCAGTTTTGAACCGCAATCCACCCATTCTCGTCTGGTCGTACACTCCCAGAAGATAATCACTGTCATACAATTTGCGTGGCTTTCGGGATTCCTTCTCTGCCAGTATTCGTTCTCTTTTGTTCATTAGGACACGTCCCCACCGATCCGGCGACGCGTCCGCAAAAGCACCGAAAATCCCTTTCCCGTATGGAAATTGTCTTCCTGTAAATGGCTGGAGCATCGGATCTAAAGATACAGACAGATTGGATTTTCGAAGCCAATCCGGATCGTACTCGAAGGCATATGTCTCCCCACCACGAATCACATCCACATACAGCTTGCCGAGCAAAACAGACTCATCCGAACTGAAGCTGTCATAGACATAGATGATCTTCTCTTCCATACCTACTCCTTTCTTCTCGACGCACGTTTCCTGATCAGGAGATTCAGATCCTGCATCTGTCGTCCCCTCTCATCATCCTTAGCCACAAGAAGTAGATCCTGATCCATATTATTTAGCGCGTGAAGCACGGCTGCGTAGATTCCCATCGCCACAGCCGGATTGCCCGATTCGACCTTCCACAACGTAGACCTGCTGATCCCCGCCCGTTCAGAAACCAGTTCTGCCGAGAGATTGCGCCTCAATCGAGCCAGTTTGATCTGTTCCCCCATCGTCTTCAATATCGCTTCCGTTGCCGGAAGAATGTTATACGCTGCCTTTTTCATAGAATCTCTCCCCATCCATCAAGCATCTAATGTTTTCTATTATAAACACAAATGAACGAAATGTAAATAATAGCAAACATTATCACTACTATTCCCCTGTTCCCAACGCAAAAAAGAGACACCCTGCCATAAATCGGCAAGGTGTCCTCTGAATTAGTCAGGATATATGACATCCGGTCACATCCGATACGTGCAGATCACTTCTTCCGGATGTACCTCAGTCGATCGGACCTTCGTTCTTCGTATCACCAGTCACTTCACTCTGACAGATAACATCTCTCTTGGCAAAGCCGATGATTTCGATATCCAGTTTCTCGTATTCACTCTTCATTTCCTTATCTCCTTCCTTACTCATTAAAGTACGCATGTGCCGAATCGCAGTATTTCATCATGCTATAGACAAGGTTGGTATATTTCGCTGCATTCTGATTTATCAGACCTTGCGAATAACCGGCCACGCTGGTAGTAAAAGCACCACTCACCGCGACGTCTCCGTCAAATACCCGCGCTGTGATCAAGCATCTGGCATCAGCGGCCGCGATAGAATCAAGCGAAGCTACGATCCCGTTGGAGGAATTTCCGAATTCAGAGTACGGGATAATCTTAGTGATCTCTTCACCATAACTGTTCGTATACGTACATTTCAGTTGGAGATTCGATGTGGACTGCGATGCAGCAATATCCATATAGAACTTCAAAGTAAAGTTGCTTTCCAGCACCAGTGACAAACCGGTGAACTGAACAGTATCCGAATAGTTTCCCGTATAGGTTGTACCATTCTGTGGCAAGGCCGGATTCGACTGCGTCGCCAGCGAATTCTGTCCGCTAGTAAGATCAGCATTGACAAGTTCTCCCGCAGAACTTCCATACTTAAACTGCTGGGCAGTCGCACCGTAATTCAGCATATCGACCAGAAGTCTATAGAACTTATTCGAATATCCGTTCTTGTTCAACAAATTGTACGCATAGGTCTTGACGCTATAGTGATCGATCGCACTCGCGTATTCTTCGCCGCCCTTTGTTGCATGGAGTTCTGCAGTCAACTGCATACCCATCTCGTGCGCTGCGACTCCCGTGTACTGGAACCAGTAATATGTAGTCCCACTCACGTTCTTCCTCTTAGCGGGGATCTCGATCGTATCTCCATACTTCTTCATGACAAGCTTGATATCGGAATAACCGGACAGCTCAGACGTTTCCACATAGTAGTTGATTGCAAGACTACTATCAAATGTGCAACTGTGCCTGAACGTCACATCCAGTGTGTCGTATTGTCCCGCAAAATCAGCCACAGCAAGAAGCTCGGCAGGATATAGATATTCCGTATCTTGACTGTACCAATACGAGATCTGATTCGAAGCGTTGATGTAATACGTGTACAGCGTCGTATCATACGATGTACCGTTGTTCGTTTTCGTCACAGCCTTCTTCTCATCGTAGGTCCTTAAGAAGAGTTTATCCGGATATCCGATAGAATTCTGTGTACCATTGGGGACACCATCGCAGTTTGTCACATCTACGAGATAATGCTTCCCATCTTCCAGAGTGACCATATTCCACATATGTGGTCCCTCTCCTGTTCCACCTGCCATCACTCCGGATACGATATAGCAATCGATGTTAGGATCATTGAATGAAGACTGATCACAGAGATACTTAAATGCTTTCGCATATCCTTCACAGACCACTTCCGTATCCGGATCATCATCAAACACCCAGATCAGCTGCCACGGATTAGAGTTGCCAAAGGCATTCACTCCTCCGGCCTCTGCCGCAGCATCGTTATAGGAGGTGGCATCACAGATCCACTGCTTGTATGCAGCCAGTTTCTCCCGATCCGTGAGTTCCTTGTATTCTTCAACTACCAACTGCGCCCTATTTGCCGCTGCCGTCACAGTTTGAATATCGCTCGTTAATACGAAGTCCTCAGCACTCTGGTACGCAGGATAAATGTAAAGCAAGATAACTAACGTAGGTTTGATATCAAATTCTTCATAAGGATATACCGAATCATAATCAAATGCTTTCCAGCCATAGCCGGCTCTCTTCGAACACCAAAACATATCAAAAGGGAAGTCTTTGATCAGAGCTTGGAGCACGGGTGTCATATCGTATGTAACGCTATTCATTACCGCCTGCACAGCCTTTTCATATGCTGTTTGAGTCAACATTGATTCCCCGAACTCAGCGGCGGTAAAATGGTATGCATCCAGCGGAACATCAAACTTCGTACTTGTACGCGCGCCGGAAGCTACATTCCCGATTTCTGCGCTGATACTGTCATAGATCTTCTTTTCGATTCCTGTCAGAGAATCCCCGGCGCGAACAGCGCCACGTGTCTTCGCCCCTCTCGTCGCAGGTGCGGAACTGCCGTCCTCGATGCCGAACTGACGGTTCACGAATCCTGCGAAAAGTTCATCGCTGTTATCCGTCGTATCATCAAGTGAGACCGTACCCTCAATAGAATAGGTATCCTCCACTTCGATTTCAGGCTTCTCATCATCCGCCATGATCGTGGCCGGGATGAGGCTTATCGCCATGGCTACGGTCAGAAGCATGGACAGAAGTTTCCTACGTTTCATATCGCTGTCCTCCTTGAAGAAGATAAATATACGTTATCATTATTATTTTACTCCTCAAATCATGAGGCTTCAATCTTCTGGAGATACTGTTACACTTTTTTAACATACGGATACCGGATGGACCGATGCCTGCTTTGACGCGCCAAATCCCGACGATAGCGCTTTTGCCGTGATGTGTATATAATAGTAAAAAACGGTTTCGTTCATGATGAGTGAAGCGCCGCTCAGTGACGCCCTACTTCTTCCGAAGTACCGTCTCTATTGCCACACAGGCATGATCAGAAAGGGGATCACATGTATTTTTTCTCAGTCAAAATCGCAGATGGTGCGGCCCGCGACAGTTCTAAGACCGAGCGAAGGATCGCAGTTCCGGATAGTTATGACCTCTACAGGTTCGGCGGTTTTATCGCCGATGTATTTGCAATCACATTCAGCCCCCGCTTCTCGTTCTCAATCGGACGATACACATACGCCGGAACAGATGCCTGCCAAACGACTCTCTTCGGACTCGTTTGCGAAAACAAGCTCAGGGTCGGGCGTACGTTCACTTTCCAGCTGGAGTCTGCGAACAAATGGGATTTCGAGATTCTGATGGATGAGGAAAAGATAGAACGCACGACCATTCCTTACGTTCTCGAATCGTCTAAACCACGCGTCCTTCCCTGGTTCCTGATGGATCAGAGCGACCTCGAAAAGATCGGTTTTGAGCATTATGACGACTTCGGCATGGCAGATGATGACATCTTTTTTGAGGACGACGATGACGACTTCGATTTCGGAGAGGATGATGACGTAGGCTACTAGGATCACATACGCAAAGAGCCGGGCCCGCTCAAACTGCGAAGCCCGACTCTTTGATTCATTTCAGATGCCACACGCCCGAAAGGTTCTATTATCCCCAGAACTCGTACTGCGTGGCGACGTGCATCACCCCGTCATACTCGTTATAGAAGACGGACAGCAGACCGGAATCGGTGTAGTACTGGTAGCCGAAGCCGTTCTCATCCGCCGGGATCTCGACAGTCGTGTTCGGATAGCAGCGCTGCGTCGGATCGCCGAACATCGCCTGATACTGTGTCAGGCGCTTCTTGCCGATCCCGTCATCCACGACCTCGTATCGCACCGCGGCGAGCATCTCGCCATCGAAGAAGAGCGTGTACCAGTTCCCGTTGAAAAGGAGGTCACAGTAGCCGGTATATCTCTCATCCCACTCCCAGCTATCCAGCACCGGAAGCTGCCCGAGATAGGCCTTCAGGTCATCATACATCATACCCAGGATGATATCATTGATGTAGAAGATATCGTCATCGACATAGAGCGGGTCGCGCGGATCCGCCTGGCCTGTCGTCCAGGGCTCATCGGCCTCGGAGGTCGGATCGTTCCACGGTTCATCGGCCTCGGAGGTCGGATCAGCCCATGGATCGTCCTCGCCGTCGTGGATCTCGAAGTAGAGAGAATAATCCCGATACCAGAAGTCCGCCGGATCCGTCCCGCAGATATAGAACTTCATATCCGCACTCCAGAAATCCCGCATGTCGATATATTCGTTGATATGGAACACCGGGCAGACGAAGAAGTAGACGATCTCGCCCGGAGCGAGGACTTTCGTCCCGTTGCGCCACGCCTCCGACCACTCATAGACCGGCTCCCCGTCGTCAAAAGAAGCCGGATCATTGATCTCCGTAAGTTCCGCATCCGCCAGAGGCGTATCGCCCATATAACCATAAAGATCCGCATCGGCCATATCGCCCTCGACGAATTTGCCCGTATGGATCTCGATATCCTGCTTTGACACGTTCGTGACCGAGACGATAAAGACGGCCGCTGTATCCTCGTATCCCTTCGGGTTGAAGCAGCGGATCAGCGTCACGCCGGCATAGCCCCACTTCACGAGATTATCCTCTTTCAGCGTCGTGTAGGTGTACTTATTCCCGCGGTTCTCCGTCGGTGTCGTCTCATCCCAGTAACCGCCGATGTCGCCCGCTTCAGAATAAGTAGCCTCCGTCTCGCCCCACAGACTATCGTCATCTTCCGTGGTACCCTCCGTCGTCTCGCCCCACAGTGATTTTTCATCGTCATCACCGGACTTGCCCGAAGTGGTCTTCTTGTCCTCTTTCTCGGAGTCGTCACTTCCGCCCTTACTGCAGGACGCGGCGCCGAGCATCATGGCGCAAGCCAGAACAAGCGCCAGAACACGGCCCTTCTTGCCTAGAACATTCTTCATATCAATACCTCTGTTTCCTTATTTATCCCCTGTTATGCGTCCAGTATAGCACAAACCATCAAGAAAAAGTGATTTTTCTCGTGTCAAAACCACTTTTCCCCCGGATGTCTTCTATTCTTGCGGCCCGTCGGCCTCTCAAAGTGAATGGGCGATCTCACGGTAGAGAGACTCGATCGTCTCCGCATCGAGCGTGACCGGGTGATTCTTAAGTCTCACGGGATTCACGGCATCCGTCAGGACAGATAACTGCTCCTCCGAAATATTCGGTCTTTCCAGCTCAAGGCTTCCGAAGATCGCATCCAGCCGTGCCGCCCCGTCCGCGGCATCGCGGCCGCCGAGGATCCTCCCCAGTTCATCGAGCGTAGATCTCAGGTACTCCTCACCTCTCGGATCGCAGCACTTATCCGTATTCTTCAGCATCCACGGCAGGAGCGCCCGGTTACAGAGCATCGCGGCATGACCGTGGGCGAAACCGAATAGCGTCGTGATCATATAGCACATCGCGTGACCGGCCGTCGTCTGCGAGATATTGATCGCTTTACCCGCATCATTGGCCGCCCGGAGCATGCCCGCATTTCCCTCTTCCGTATTTCCGAGATACCCGTCCATATACGTAAGAACGCCCTCGATGGCCGACTTCGCGAAGGCCTGACTCTCCTTCGT
Source organism: Clostridiales bacterium (assembly GCA_017551625.1). GTDB lineage: Bacteria > Bacillota > Clostridia > Saccharofermentanales > Saccharofermentanaceae > Scatonaster. Next base: position 9,949 of record JAFZLF010000007.1, read on the forward strand.
ACTATTCACCGACCAGTAGGACTCGACCGCATGGCAGAGCGCGTCGCACATCGTCGCCTTCCTGTGGTACATCGGCAACGTCCGAAGCACACCCGGATCCATCACGACCGCCTGCGGGATGATGCTGTTACTCGTCACACTCTGTTTCTTGCCTTCATAGTAGATGACCGCGTAGCGCGTCGCCTCCGTGCCCGTCCCGGCCGTCGTCGGCATCGCCAGGAAGGGGATCGTATTCGGGACGATCTTCTGGCGGAGGAAACCGCCGTTGTCACCACTTCCGGTCATATTACTGAAGAGCTTGATACACTTCGCGACATCGATCGCCGAACCTCCGCCGACCGCCATGATGCTGTCGCAGCCCTCCGACCGGAAAACCTCTACGCCCCGGACGACCGATCCGTAGTCCGGATTCGGATGGAAATCCGTGAAACGCACTATCGGCACGCGGCTCTTGAGGAGCTTGTGATTCAGTGTCGTATAGTTATTGATCGACTCCCCGCACACGAGGAGGATCTTCTTCTTATCCGCAAACCACGAATCGAGTCCCGAATACCGGTCTGTCGTATCGATGACCGTCACGGGAGAAGGTCCCGTCTCCTCCTCGCGCGGTTCTTCCTTCGCGAGCAGATCTTCCGGGGACGGCAGATCCGAGCGCATCTTATGCTCGATATCCCGGTACTTTCTTTCCGTCGAGTACGGATACTCGACGAGCTTGCCGCCGTAGGTGGACAGGATCTCCACCACCTCGTCGCGGACCGGCTTCTGCACGCCCGTGTTCCAGTCATCGCCATGGACGACGAAGTCCGGACGGAATGAAAGAAGATTCTCCTTATAGCTCAGCGTCCTCTGGTCCACCACCTGATGGACACCCTTGATGTTCTCGACGATGACCTTTCTCTCCTCGGCCGGGACCAGCGGAATATCCTTATACGTCATGATCGCCTCATCCGAGAGCACGCCCACGATGAGCTTACCGAGTTTCTGCGCTTTTTTAATGATCGCGATATGTCCGCCGTGGATAATATCGGCCGACAGGCACATATAGACCGTCCGCGCCTCGATCTCCCGGAGCTTCCCGGACACGGCCGCAAGGTCCTCCGGATTATCGATCTCCGCGCAGAGCAGATCCTCCACATCGAGCGCCGAGATATCCGCCGCGCCATCCAGTTCATTGAGCGCATTTTCCGCGTAGACCTTAGTATTTCCGGCCTCGCAGAACTCCTCGATTTTTCTGAGCCATACCTTCCAGTTCTCACGATTAAGCTTATAGAGCGCCTGCGCCGCCATCGCATCGTTTACGAAATCGATGCCGACCTTTCTGACCTTCCCGCCGATGACGACCGCCTTAAAGTCCTTCTCCGGGAGCGGCAGCGTCGAGGACACCGTCATACACGAAGAGGGCGATGAGACCACCCGGTCGAAGACCTCATTCTCGAAGACGAGATCCCCGTGCATGAGGATGATGTCGTCATCGAGGAATTCCCGCGCGCAGTAGATGCTATAGATATAGTTCGTCTGGTCGTAGACCGGATTTTTCACGAAAGTGAAGTGTAAAGGGAGATCCAGGCTACGGCAATAGTCGACGAGGACACCGTCATAGTAGCCGGTGGTCATGACGACCTCGGAGATCCCTGCGGCGGCGATCATCTTCAGCTGCCGGGACAGGATCGTATCTGTGTTATTTACCTCGGTCATACACTTCGGATGCTCCGAAGTCAGCACCCCCATGCGGGAGCCCAGACCGGAATTGAGAATCAGTGCTTTCATAAGTCATACCTCTGTCGCAGATCCATGAGTCGCCAACATTTTATCACAGAAGAGGAGCTGTCTTCCAGCCATAGCCGGAAAGGCAGCTCCTCCATTAACTTTGATCCGCTTAAATCGCAGCGCCCGCGCCGCGCATCCCCTACTTATCCGATCGCGACATTTTCCGCAATAGCGTGGTAGGTCTTCACCTTATCGTCCCAGGTAAATACCGAGAAGTCGATCGTGACCTCGGTCACTGTCACGGACGTATCCGGCTTACACTTGACGAAGATCTCGCTGACACTATGAGGCGCCACATCGTCACTCATCAGCGTGCCATCCGGCTCGACGCCGTTGAGCTGCAGATCGTGATCCTGCATCGTGAGGTTATAGGGTGTCAGGTTCTCCACGTCGAAGGCCACGCCCTTCTCGCGCACTTCCTTAAAGTAGATCCGCACATTCTCGTCCTCATAGACGAGCGTGCCCTCCGGTGCGGTCTCCACCGTCACACTTCCGTCGACCACGACGTTGTCGAGGTGGACCATGTAGTTGCTCTTTCTGTCATCCGGATTGGCGATGATAAATGCGCCGCCGACCATTCCGACCTGCTGACTTGCGTCGATGTCGCCCTTTCCGACCACTTCACAGACACTGTGCGGCGCCGTGTGCATGCTCAGGAACACATCGTAGATGCCTCTCATGTTGACCGAGAGAGACTCGGCCTGCACAATCAGGTCATAGTCCGTCAGATTCTCCACGAAGTAGAGCGGTCCCTTATCGGAGAGCTTCTCGAACGTGATCCGCACGTTCTCATCCTCGTAGATCGTCGTGCCCTGCACCTCCGGCGGCGTAACGGTCACCGTATCGTCGATGATCGTGGTATTGGCCGTGAGGCGGTACTCATCGAAAGACCTGTCCGGCTCACTGAAATCAAACTGTCCGCTGACCGTGCCGACCGCCTCAGACAGATCGAGGTCCTTACACTGCGCGACGATCTCGCCCATACTGTGCGGCGCCAGATCTTCGTAGTAAGAATCAAAATCGGCGAGGTTTCTGCCGTTGATCGCCACGGAATTGATAAGCGTCTGGATATCCAGCGCCGTCAGGTTCACCATCTCGAAGACCACACCCTCGGAGGTGATCTCCTTGAAATAGACCTGCAGATTCTCATCCTCAGCAAGCAGCGTCCCCGTCGGAGCGGCCGGTTCGACACCTGCCGTATCATCGATCACGACGGTATCAAAATGCGCATCATATGAATTCGAATAATCATTAGAATCGATGACTCTCAGACGGCCGCTGACCGTCCCGATCTTCTCGTAGATCGGGGTCTCACACTTCGCGATGACCTCTGCCGAACCGCCGGCCGGGACATCATCGCTCATGATGATATTGATGATACTGAGCCCATCTACCGACAGCGAGCTGGCCTGGATCTTGATATCGCGGTCAGACAGATTCTCGACTGTGAAGTGTACGCCTTCGCTGTCGACCTTATTGAAGTGAATGACTGTCTTATCGTCGGAGAAAACGACCACATCGTAGGTCGCCGAGGACGCCGCCGGCGGTTCCGTCGGAGGAGTTGTCGGTTCCGTATCCGTCGGAACCGTATCCGTCGTCACTGTCGGTTCCGTATCCGTCGGATCCTTCTCCGTTACGACAGACTTCTCACCGCCCATGCCTTCCAGCGCCGAGAACACCGACGCATACAGATCGCCGGCCACATCGTCGCCGTTCGTGAGCGTATACGCATCGTCCTCTTTACTAAACTCCAGCGTCAGGTCGACCTTCGAGTATTCTTTTTCCTTCTGCGCATCGATTGCTTCCTTGAGATCTTCTTCCGAAGCCACTCCATCCGCGAGCGCCGCAGCCACATCCGGATACGTCACCGCAACCTTCACGGACGTGCCCTTCTTACTCTCCTTGACGCTTTCCGCATCGACTTCGCACTTCGCCTTGTCCATGATCGCGGAGACCGCGTCACTCTCCTTCAGGCTGTCGATAAGCGCGATCGTCTCATCGGAGAAATCCCCGGCCTTACTAAGCTTCTTGCCGTTTCTCGCGATCAACGCATCCATGACATCAGACGCCGCGCTGACCACTTCATCTGACGACTTATCGGACTTCTTCGAACATCCGACAAGCGAGCCGATCATGACCAGAGACATGACCAGGCATACTGCTTTCTTTGCCAATCCTTTCATGTGTGATACCTCGCTTCTTCTTTCTTTTTCTTTCTGCTTCTTTCTTCTTCCCCGGTCCCGACTAGAAAGCCCCGTACCGAAACCGATTAAGATATAAGGCGAGTATATCACATCTTCCGGCAATACTCCACAACAACTGCATAAGACAACAGTTCTCCGCACGCAAGTGTGAAAAAGCACATATAAAATGGAAAGCAACTGCTCCTGCACCGCTCGTTTATGTAAATCTCTGTTTATTGTGATAGAATAATTGGTGATGTCAGATAGAGCACCAGATCAGGGAGATAAGCATGCTGAATATTATTTTCGGTGAAACAGACAAGGCAATCTACAACACCTCTGTTCACTTTGACAACACATACTATGACAGCTGGCTTGACGACAAGTTCGCCCGCCAGATGATCTTGTCTGTTGACAGAGCAACTGTACTGAGCAATCATGCCGTTGACAGCAAAGCTTTAGGAATCATCCCTGTCACGAAAATATCAGGCGGTCTGAAGACATTACTTCTGATTTACAACAATCCTGACATGATATTCAACGCTTCTACTTGTGGTGACAACTGTGCGAAATGGATACTCAGGATAGCAAAAAAATCAGAAAAAGACATCACGATCAATCTACGTCACATAATGGATTTCGGGGACAAGAGTTTCGAAATCAGGATAAAGAACAATGATACGATCGTTCATAATATGGCCGAACTTGTTCAGTATGCCGGCTACTTTATAGGTGAGAAATATGAAGGGTAGTCACGAGATTATCATCCAAAACAGGAGACTCCGTTATAAGATCACCGTGAACAGAAACATCACCATCCTTCGCGGCAACAGCGCTACCGGAAAAACCACCCTGATCGAGATGGTTGACGAGTATTCCAAGGACGGACCGGAAAGCGGAATCCAGCTCAGATGTGATAAGAGATGTGTTGTATTGAGCCGTGGAAACTGGGAACGCGATCTTCAGGATTACCATGACAGCATCGTTTTCATCGACGAAGGAAATGGTTTTGTCAAATCGATCGCTTTTGCAGAATCGGTAAAGCAGAGCGACAACTACTTTGTTATAGCCACCCGTGACAGTTTGTTCAATCTTCCATACAGCATCGATGAGATATACGGAATCAAGAACACTTCCGGCAATCGATATCAAGGCACTAAAAGAATATACAGCGAGCTATACCGCATCTATAACCCTGATGCATTTCAAGGGAAACCGGATAAGATTATTGTTGAGGACTCTAATTCCGCATACGAGTTCTGGCGCGCGATTTGTGCCAAAGAAGGCATTGTATGTGAGACTGCAAAGGGCAAATCGAATCTATTTGGACTGGTTCAGAAGTCAGAAGAAAACAGAATACTTGCCATAGCTGACGGAGCAGCATTCGGCCCGGAGATGGAACGAGCAATGTCGCTGAAGAACGTCAAAAATGTCGTGTATTTCCTACCCGAATCGTTCGAGTGGCTGATTCTCCGTTCCGGACTAGTCGAGAGTGCAGAGCTTGGCGAGATCTTAGCGCACCCCGCGGACTTTATCGAGAGTAAGAAATATATCAGCTGGGAAAGGTTCTTCACGGCACTCCTGATAGAGCATACCCGGGCGGAGCGTCTCTCCATACATAAGAAAGAGCAGGCTAAAAGCCTGCCCCTTCCTGTCATATGAGCTTTTCTTACTCACGGGATAGGATCGTCCTCTCCCCAATAGCTTGTCACGATGAGATCCTCACTTCCAAAGGCGATCACATCTATTTCCAGTGCCTCATATGTTTCCTTCATAAAACTGTCCGTCCTTTCTTTTGCTTTCGTTTATGTTCCGCTGACAAATTTCGCATGAGCCGCCAGATAATAAAGATACAGGGCTTTACCGAGATTCTGGCGGGTGGTATCACTATTCTTGGCCAATGAATACGCATAGCTCAGCGCGCTGGCCGTGATCGTGTATGTATCCGTTCCGTCAGTAATCGCAAAGGTATGTGGTACCGCCAGGTTCGGCGCTGCGATGTCGTCCACCAGCACCTTGACGTTCTTGCCGCTAACGATCGGATTCTCCACCTCATTACCATCCAGCAGGAAGGTATAGTCCTTCAGCGGCGTGTCGCTTTCCGTATAGAATGTGATACGAAGAGCATTATCTGAATCGAACCGGACAGAGATACTCGCCTTGGTCACGCCTGCAGGCTTAGTGCCCGAAGTCGTCAGCGCAAAGGATTCGAGATCCCCAAGTGTTACATCTGTCACAGCATTGTCCACCGAAAGCCCGCTGTAATCGCCATACTTGAAGTAGATCTGCGCTGCGGTACAGTAATCATCCAGTGCCTTCGCCAGATTACGCATCTCTTCTGTCGAACCGTTCTGGATCATATGCTCTGCGTAGGTTTTGAGAGAGTATACGAAGCCATCCTCCGTATAATCCGTCCCGTGTGAAGATTTGAGTGTCAGCTGATTGCCATTACCGTCGTAAACCTTGATCGTGATATCGTCGGCATATTCCGGAGCCGCCACGGAGAAGTGGAACACTACGTCCTCTCCTCTCGGGGTTCCCTCCGAGACCAGTTGAGTCGTAGTCGTTCCCGCCTTTTCAAAGGTCAGGTAAGCACCCTCATCTGCCAGTACCTCTGCCGGGAAACTGAATGTAAATGCCAGGCGGAGCTGTCCCTCAAATTCCACACTCGCGGACTTAATGATCGCGGTCACCGGTTCACCGAGATATGCCTCGTCATCCGTATTCAGCTCGACCTTATACGTGCTGTCGTTGCTGATAAAGTTCTCCGCCGCGCCTTTTCCGGAAAGCCCACTGGTAAAGACACCGGGCTGCTCCATCGCCACACCGATCCGGCTGTCGTTCAGCACGTCAGCGACATGAATCAATGAGCCGTTTTCAAGGTACACATCCCCCTGAACATTCTCGGTCACCCGGATGTCGCCGGAGACGGTAATGGAAGCATTGCTCTTGACATACACGCCATAGCCTCCGTTCCCGGTAACGGAACCGCCGTCCATGATGAACGTGCCGTAGACATTCACACCGTTATTTGCCGATTCCTGAATGTCGCCACCGTGCATGGTGAATGTACCGCCACTTTGAACGATCACGAGGGCAGGAACATTCGCTGCGCTGCCGGTCTGAGTGATAATGCCGTCTCCTTCGTCATACAGGTTCACGGTCCCCCCTGCAACCTCCAGGAACGTGGTTGCCGAGCTGTCGCCGCACGCCAGCGTATGCCCATTGAGGCACAGGTTCAGCGTGCCGCTTTGCCACGTCCATGCATGCGTCAGTGTCACATCCTGCGCCAGGACATAATTGCCGGGAGTAGTCGGCAAGCTGTCACCGCTGTCCCATGTCTCGAACGTGATGCCGTCATGTACATGGACCCACTTGGCCTTCAGGTAAACAAATCCATTGATAGGCGTATTCTCAAAGTCGAAAGGCGTCGACGCCACGGCGCCGGTGGTTATGTTTGTTACCTTGTACCAGCCGCCGAAGGTAAACCCTTCCTTGGTCGGCTCAGCAGGAGGTGTCGTTGTTTCGCCTTTTACGACCTTCTGGTTCTCCACATCGGTGCCACCGTCGCTGTTGAAGAATACATAGGTGCAACCGCGTTCATACCCACATTCAGTGCAGACGCCGTTAGCATCAAAAGTATGGTTTTTCGTTTCCTTGTAACTGCAGTATTTGCACTTCGCCGTATGCGTAGTTTCATCGAAGGTATAGGTCAGATCTAAATCTGCAGTATTGACTTTTTTATGATCACACGGGTGTATCGCCACTGATCCTGAACTGTGGCACTTTGACGTGCGTTTACTGTACTTAATTTTTTCTATTTTTCCGTTGTGACTACTAAATGCCCAATAATTCGGATATTGGCCTCCTTCCATATCCCGATCCGGTTCCCATACGACACAAAGATCGTCGGCCAGATGGACGCTGCCGCTTACGTAGTCATTACTCCCTGCGCCGATCGCCTCTGCTTTACCGCCGTCGCCCGCACAGGCGATCAGGAAACCACCTTCAATGGTGACACTTCCGCCTTCACCGCCGGAACAAAAATCGCCATATTCCTGTCCGCCGCCGATACCAGCTGCTTTGAAGCCTCCCTTGGCACTGACGTTTCCGCCCTTCATGATGAACTTTCCGTCAAAGTTTCCTCCATATCCGGCGCCGATGCCCGCACCACCGTAATTTGTTTCAGTCCAAGATTTCTGCGTATATTCATCATACTTTTCTTCTTCACCCGTACCGCCAAAAGCGCGAACGACAGATCCGGAAGAGGCGTCAATCGTGATCGTTCCGTTCATATCGCCGTTTTTACCAAGGCGAGAAGCTGAGCCGGCACCTATGCCTGCCGCTGATTCTCCTCCGTACGCGTACAACCCTGTGTTACCAACGAAGAGGAAGTTGATCTCACCGCTCATATCTTCACCATATCCGCCGCCGACACCTGCGCCGCCATCTCCGCCATAGGCATCGATAGAGCCACCATAGAAATTGACGCCGCCGCCATCTTTGAGTTTGCGCATATTGCCGCCTTCTTCGCCGGCGCCAATACCCGCGGCGTGCTTGCCGCCCCGCGCCGTGATGCTTCCTCCGTAGATGAAGATACCAAGTGTACCTTCTTCATCACCGCCACCGATGCCCGCGCCGAGTTTTCCGCCCGTAGCTGTGATACGGCCACTGTATATGTAGGTGTGCGCGCCGGGCTGCTCGTTACCTCCGCCGATACCGGCCGCCTCATCGCCGCCGTCCGCATAGACTATTGCGCTGTAAATGATGATCGAAGTAGTTCCATCAGGATCCTTACCCGCGGCACCGCCGCCGATGCCCGCACCGTGATAGCCGCCGCGCGCATGTATCTCGGTGCCGTGGATCCTGATATTACCGTTCGTCTCGTTATCGTCGCCGCCGATACCCGCAGCATATCTTCTGCCTTCTGACGCGTTTGCTTCGATCTTTCCATCACCGAAGATGTTCAGCGTGGCATACTCGCCTTTCTTATTGTATCCACAGCCGATACCCTGATGACATTTCAGGGTATTTCCACTCGGGACAATAAGATTGGCGGTGCAGCCCTTCTTGACGTATATATATTTATCGGTTTCTACGGTTCCTTTAACGACATAATCACCATCCAGAAGCTCGGTCGTGTTTGCATCCACCGTGAAATACCGGACGATGGTCTTTCTCTCTTTGATTACGGCGAAGGTGCTTTCGTCCCATCTGCACTCATCATAACTCACCGCTTCCATCTGAAATTCAGGGGTCACGACGACCTTGCCCTGCGGCATGGTAAACGTCGCTGTGAAAGTGCCGTCATTTTCGGTAACGGTTACATCTACTTCACCAGTTCCAAACCGTACCGGGCAGTTCAGTCTGTCGTGCTGATATACGGAGTTATCCGGCGAGCCGGTAATGGTAACGGTTTCACCCTCGAAAGCATATCTCTTGTCCACAGAGATCGTACCGTATGCATTTTCCGCATCGAAGATAACCTCATAAGCCGTCTCGACTACGTAGTGCAGCGTGATGTTGCCTGCCGGCATGGTAAAGCTCGTGGAAGGATTCTGGAATTCGTCGATCGTCAATTCCAGATCATAGTGCGTACCCGTAAGGTCGCTATCCAGCGTGTAGTAGATCCCCCGGACAGCCTGCTTGGTATTATCCGCGCCATTTTCCGCGACCACGCTCAGTTCGACAGGATCTCCCTCGTTCGCTCTGGCGTAAACGTGCGCCGAACTGACGAGGAAGCCGTCTACGGTCATGGTGGTTTGCGGCTTCGGGGAGACATTCGTCAGATCCGCCCACGTAATAAGGTAATCCTTCTGCCCGAAAACCGCTGAAACACTCACGTCATGCGCAGGCATGGTGAAAGTGTAGGTGTATTCGATCAGTGTTTCATAATCATGTGTCTCCGTACGAGTAACAGGAACAGTAGCCACCTGGTTGTTTCCGTCAGTATAGGAGACGATAACGCCGGATTCCGGAACAAAACCAACATTTCCCGCAACGGTAGCAGTCAATGTGACGGTATCACCCTTTGCCGCTGCAGTCTTATCCGCCACTACCGTGCCGATCTTCTCGTCCTGATTTTCCGGCACGCTCACAGAATAGCTCGCATCCTCAAAAGCCGCGGTGACATAAATCTTCGCGTCATTCGGGTCAATATCGTCTGGCACAGTGAAGGAGAATGTGTTTCCGTTCCAGACCGGATCAATATACTGTGTATTTGTTCCGTATAGGTTTTCTTCCCGGGAATAATAGTAGATACTCGGGTAACTCTTTTCCTGGTGTGTTTCGGACACAGTATAGGTAGAGAACGTGGCGCCCTCCACAAGATTGGCAGTGACCGTAACAGTATCCCCGGCGTAGTACGGACCACTTCCCTCCTCGTTATTCACAGTGAGCGTACTTCCCGTGTTCTTTATGCCGGACTTGTCGTAAGCTTCCAACTGGAGCGTGACCGGCTGCTTTCCCTCTTCGAAAATCGCCCGGATACGGAAGACATAAAGATTACTGTTATACTGGCCATATGTGAGCACGTATTGGCCGTCCACATAATCTACCGGAAGAGAGTAGCCCTGACTCAGCGGTTCTCCTGAAGAAGGATTCACTGCTAACACTTCCCAATCCTTCAGCACATAGCCCTCAGCCGGTGTGGCTGTCAGTGTAATCGGAGCAACACTAGAAGGTGTGTAGTATTCGTTGGAAGACACCGGTGGCGTGCGGACCGGAATAGAGGGGCTCGCCGAAACGGTGCCGCCGGTCATGGTGCCGTCGATGTAGAAGTTCGGCATTCTATTACCCGAAGGCGGTGCTGTCAATTCGTCATCCGGAAGCGCTGCCTTCTGGTACTCACGATTCAGTGCCGTGGTTCCCCCATCCAGCGCCGAGGCTCCCCCAGCAAAGACCTGAGCGCCTCCTGTCACATCCGGCACTCCCCCCTGCTAACGCCGTAAAGCCTGTCAAATTCAGAACAAGCACCAGGCTCAGCAGGATCGCCATCATGCGCCGGCTGCCTTTTCCTCTCATCTGTTTACTACTCATCCTATTACCCTCCTTTACATTCTAAAAGCCGTCTAATGAAGGACGTACGGTCCCTAAATCAGCCGGCTTACTGTCATCGCATATAAATCCGAAAAAGGCGCGCTAAAACCACTGTGCTTTGCTGTGTTGTGCAGTGCTGTCATCAGCGCAATTCCATCCCGCATGTTCGTCAAGCCTCTTTTTGTAAATCCCAAGATGTAATGTAATCAGTGCTTAAACGTTCATATCGCCCACGGCTTCATGATGTATCAGCATGTCCTCCGATGCTCGGGGAGCAAAGATACAGAGCAAACTAATACAGATAGATTGTAGCACTATCCCCTCAATCGCTCAACGTATGACCCACCGTGTTTACCCTATGTTTACAAAGTGAGACTTGAACTTCCTACTTAATTTTCACATCTCATCCATCACCATTGATACATCCATCGGAAATCCATCGGAAATAACCTGATGGAATTCCGATGCTACATTCTTGCCAGAAACTCAGTCGGTGTAAAAGCAAGAATTCTGCATAAAAAACCTTGACGTTCCTTGTGATAAGGAATCGAATCAAGGTGTTACTCACTCATACATTCCAGAATCTCGCGGAGTTTCTTATACGTTTCGATCGTATAGTCCATACATTCTTTTGCTGTTACGAACTGAATGCCTTCCCGATGCGCCGCCGGATTTCGGAAATCAGTGCGGATCTTCTCGACGCACTCGACCAGTTTCCTGACTCTCTGCGTCCGTTCCTCATCCGTCATGTCCCGAACGTACAGCGCGTCACGAGCGTATTCCATGAACAACCGGTAGACATAGTTATTCTTAACCGCACCGTCCTTATCGATTCCGACAATATATGCGACCGTACCCAACGTGAAATCCTTATCCTGAATCACAGAGGTCTGATCACTGGTCAACAAATTTCGTGGCCATCTATCAGCGTGGCTATGTAACGGGAATCTTTCCTCCAGATAGTTTACATACTGTCTGAAAAGTCTTTTAGACACCTCGATATCCACGGATTTTGTAACGAGAAGGCACACACCGGAATAATCGCTAAACTGAACTTTCTTCGGTGCACTCATCACGTCAAAAGTAGTTTTGGCCGTTATCAGGCAAGTTTTCGTCTCCTCGCTCAGTTTATTCTCCCAGATCTCATCCGAAATGTATCCTTTCAGGATTTCTATGCTTCTTTCACTGTCCAGTTTCGCAAACAAATCCTTCAGCAAGACCAGAACGCGATCAGACACTTTCTTCTCGAACGCTGAGATAGCTCTTTCCCTGACCATCTCATCGCTACTGTTCAGTTCCTTACTCATCGCTTTTCTTTCTAATTCAATAGCGATAACCGCATCATCTACTTCCTGAAGAGATATGCCACAGGCCTCTAAGAGCATGTCCGAGCACTGTAATCTACGGAGCAGAAAAGAATATAAGTCCGGAACAATATTAGCTCCAGATAGCATTAAAGCAAAATTCTTAGCCATCTCGCGCTCTTTTTTCATCCACTCACAAAGCCTACGTTTTTCCTCTTCATCGGCTAGTACAATATCTCTCGGATCCAGAACATCTTTCGTTTCGATGATCCACGGAGTGTATAAGTATTCATTCAGCCTGGCAACTTGTTTCTGCATTGCCAATGACGGATCTTCGCTATGCTCAATACATATCTGCATCTTTTTCTCACCCATCGTCACTACGTAGTCCATATTACTAATCTCGGTTGAAGGTGTGACTTGCGGTATGGATAAAGGCTTCATGGATATAATAGAAATAACGAGAGCACGATTCCCCTGGCCCAGAGAATTAAACACAAGCTGTCTGGAATAGGCACGAAGCCCCATCAGAAAATACACATCTGCCTGGAGTTTCCGATCTACCACATCCTTCGCGCAGACAAATTCAATATTGATCGGGTCCAACTCGAAACCTCGGGCCTTGGCACCCTCTGCCTCCATAGGAAGTTCATAAACCACCAGGATCTTCTGCCCGGCTCCTATTCTCTTAATGACATCGAACACGATACCGGTTTTTCCGGCACCGGTTGGTACGAACAAGGAAAGTCTCCGCTTTCCTCTAACGATACGCTTAATAATCTCATCAGAACAATTCTTCTGATATTCTTCTTTACTCTTCATACATGTCACCCCACTAAACCTTTACCATATTAATTGTATCACAGGCAGTTATCGGATACGTCCTTCGAACCGGCCTCACAGCGCGATAAAGAATCTCGGACTTATGAAAGAGCCGATCGCTCCGACGACGGCTGCACCTGCCGCCACTTCCGCTGAGCTGGCCGCCTGTCTGGCCGCTCTTGAAGTGATCTCTGCCTGTACCTGCATATAGTTCATGTGCGCATCTTCCAGCATCCGGTTGATGGCCTCCATCGGAGTATTCGCCCGTCCGGACCGTATCACGGAAGCGATCGACGAGATGATCTTCGGATTCGAATACTCGATCCCGATAAGACACGGACCATACGCATAGTAATACTTCGTAAGTTCGGTTGCGATCTCCGAGATGCGCTCACCGCACCGGCTCTGTTCCGCAGCACGTTCTCTATCCTTCTGGGCCTTTCTTCTCCGGCATTCGAGTCCGACGGCAAAAACCAGAACCGGAATGCCGATGAGGATGGAGCAGTCCACGATATCACTCGGTCTCAGCGGACGTCTCTGCGGAGTCATAACCGCTACGACGATGAGTAGAAGGATAAATGCCAGACCCAGCGCACCGATCGCACATAGAACAGTTCCCACAACTCCGATCGTCTCTTTGCCGGGACCCATAAGGCTCTCGTATCTCGATTGCTGATAATCGTACTCGTCATACAGATCGGACTTCGTACCGAAATACTGATACATACGTCCGAGTTCCTGCATGCTCTGATTCCGAAGATCGTGGCACTGACGGACCAGATCCCCGGAAGAGACTGGCTGAACCGCACCTGGTTCCCCCAGATTCTTCCCGCAATTCCCGCAGAATTTCACTCCATCGATAAGTTGCTCACCACATCTACCACAATAACCCATACTCTTTTCCTCCTTTACAAAAACCATTAGTCCCACCAAGGATCCCGATAGTAGTTCGCACCAACATAGATCTCCATCGCATATAGCGGCATCTCCATCCCGAGCAGCTGATCCGGGACGGCAATCATGGAGAACCCGTATCCGAAGTACAGATACTTGTCCTCTCTCGACAGATTCTCTCCGTGCACCGTCACGAGCATATACGCACTGTTATAGACGAACGTATAAAAGTCATCGTAGATCTCCTGATAATCCTGACTTTCCTTCGGCCAGCCCTGGAAATACCATTCGTTTCTGGGCTGACTACCGAGATAATCGAATACCGCCAGCATCGAGCAGCAGGATTCCGAGTCAGGAAGGAAAGTTCCCTCCATCGGCGCATGTGTGATCACACCGGCTTCATTCGCCGTATCGGCCCGTTTCTGCTGATTCGCCATCAGAGAGTCGTCGAACTGGAAGTAATACTTCATCGGTTCCCAATTCTCATCGTATCCGTCGATCACGTGATGACTGCACGTATCGAGGATCGCCTGTCGGATCGCTGAGTCCGCGATACGCTTACACTCGGAAATATCAAGTGGATAGTAATACGGAACCGGATACGGCGATTCAGTCTCCTCCGGGTCCGAAGTCGCTTCCGTTATCTCCACAATAGAAGATTCGTCACTCTCCGTCTCCTCTTCCGAAGTAACGAAGTCCTCATCTGCGTGCTCCTCAACGATAGAAGCAACCGTCTCCACGTCGCTCGTCGGATCCGCCTCTGGAAGAGAGGAATTTTCCGATATCGTTTCAGACAGACGATTGGTTACCGATTCGGAAACAGTGGTTTCTTCCGAAGATTCTCTCTCCGTTTCCGAAACAGCACGCTCTGTGGTCTCCGTCTCGATGATGCCCTCTTCCGAAGGTTCCGTCACTACCGAAGCCTCTGCTGACTCAACAGATGGCGTCTCCTCAACAGCCTGAGAGATCTCCTCCGAATACAGACTCATCTCCTCAGGCATAGTCGTCTCCTCCAGACTCACAGATATTGTCGCTTCCTTCGGTATCGTACTCTCCGGAAGTGTATGGATCTGCATCTCCTCTCCGGGAAGAGACGCATGCGCACAGCTGCATACACTTATTACTACAGAGATGATCAGGCTCGCAGAAACCAGACTTCTGATTTTTCTATTATCGTTTTTCATGTTCTTCACTCCTATATAGATCTCGTGTTACCTAAGATATTTATAAGATATTTATCGGGTAACAATCTCGAGTAGTATTGCTTTCCTCACCATCTATGATAGTATTGTTTTAGGAACTTACTAGGCACACAGAGAAAGAATTTGAGTTCCTATATTGTGGCAGATTTCACGAAATTGAGCAGATTTGAGTTCCTATATTAGGAACCAGGAGGAAAACATGTCTGACTATCTCGAGCAAAAAGTAAGCATCACGTTAAGTTACGAAGCCTATAACACCATCGAATCGGACATGAGCATCTTCCTTCCGGGCGGGAAATGGGCCACGTTCATAAACATCCTGATCGAGAACTATAAGGACGATTCTTCTGCTTCGATCCGGCTCGCTTCCGAGCGCGAAAGGACCAGCCTCGAGAGCAGGATCCGATCCGGCAGATCTACCCTCACCAAAGCCGAGAAAGAAGTCATCGACAGATTAGTAGATACATATACACGGGAACTTCGTGCGCAGATGCACGCATACGGATCTGATTCCGGCATCACGAAGAAAATCCGCATCAACAACAGTAATTTCGACGCACTCGGAATCGGCCAGAAGTCCGAGTACTATTCCGAGAAGGATTACAAGAATGCAGGAACCTATGTCAAGGCCCTGCTCGAGGAATACGCACGCCAGAGTTTCTCGAAAAGAGAAGAGATATTCTTTCTCGATATCATCCAGTCTCTTCAGGCATGCATCAACGAAAAGAAGCTCGTACGTATCGGATATATGGACAGGAATAATCAGGTATCGAACAGACTCTTCAAACCGTTCGGAATCTTTACGAACAAGATGAACGTGTATCACTATTTCGTGGGCGTGCTCAACGATCCGAAAGCAGAATCGGACAGACTCTATTCTCTCCGCATCTCCCGGATCAAGTCTGTCAAGCGACTCGAGCAGACCGCTCATATTCCGTTACCGATGCAGGAAGACATAAAGAGACAGATGAATGAAAAGGATGTCCAGTATATCCAGGGGAATCAGAATATCTGCCGTATCGAGCTCACACCCGGCGGGCAGAAGATGTATAACTCGATCCTATATCTGCGCCCGCGGCATACGGCCAAAGAAGAGAAGAAAAACGGTAACGTCATCTATGAATTCGACTGCACAAGGGAACAGATCCAGAACTACTTCTTTCGCTTCGGCAAAGATGCCATCATCCTCTCACCCGAATCAATACGATCAAACTTTGAAGAGAGCTACAAACGCGCGATCCAGGCTTACAAATAGCCCGCAAAATCACCGCGTTATTTCAACCCGAAAAACGCCTTCATCTCTTTCACACTCTTCTTGAACCGGAAGATGTCATTAAAGATTCCGACCCATTCCTGGAAGTGACGGTTCCGGATCTTCTTTTTACACTCCTCGAAACTATCGACCCACGCTTGGGCCAACGGCTGTAACGCACGGACCTCCAGGTCCTCTTCTCCAAAAGCACCGGCCATCCACTTCCACACTTCATACAGCACCATAAAATACATGAACAGTTCATTTACGACCGTGAAGCATGAGTAGTCCACGATCGAACCGGTTTCATCATCGACCATCTCATTTTCAGAAATAAAGTCGGCGATGTTATCCAGTTTCTCTTTCTGGTAATGCTTGACAAAAGCATCCCCCATGCGTTCCAAGATGTTTTTTCTCACCTCACCAGTTTTCAGCCACTCCTTCGCATCTATTAACGTATACTCTTCATCACCGTAAAAAGAAGACTTCTTAAAGTCCACACTGCTTATTCTTCTGATGTATCCCAGAAGCAGGCACGCCAGCCACACCTTATCCCAGAACAATACGCACTTCTTCGCTTCTTCCTTCTTTCCGGCGCACCCGCGAAGGAATGCATCCATCGTCCCCAATTTCTCCTCAGGATACTTCGATAAGAAATAACTAAACACCACACCCGAAGCATGGTTCTTCTCATCCGTTCCCTGGTAAAGCAACGGCCCGACAGCAAATGCCGTTTCCACCTCGGAAACATCCAGGTTGTCCAGATCATGCGATTTGCGCTTCGCGTCCCAGCGGAACTTCAATACCGGCGAGACATTCTGTCCTTTATCCAGATGTTCATAGTATCTCTGATGCACGAGACGATACAGTGCGAAAAGATCACCGCTCGAGTTGTTAAAGAATGCACTTACGATTCCCCATTCCTTTCGCCGTTCATCCTTTTCAAATGCACCGGTATATGGATCTTTATGCTGTACATGATCATAGCGGACAACCCCTACCATCCCGGCCAGATCACCGTCTCCGTTACAGATAAGACTTACGCCGTTACTCGTCCCGGAGATGTTGACAGCTACCGGTTCACGTACTACCTTCTCTGACATGGATTTGTAGTTCTGCACTACCGGATCATTATCACTCCGCAGTTCACTCGGGATCGTTCCGTCTTTGTCCATCGATTCCATCGCATCTCTGAAGAACTGCTTCTCATCCTCGTTTCCGAAGACCACATGCTTGCAGGTATGTTCCACTAGATTCGAACCATGACATGTATTCCTACCTCTAAAGAGAGGGCACCATTGTTTTGTCGCATGATCACGACATGCTCCTTTGCAGACACCAGTTTTTTCCGTCCAGCTGACACGGTCCAGGCTCCAGCGTACACCATTATAAAAACATTCCGTACCCGCCATATCACCAACTCCTCAGAAGTGCTTCGATCTCTCGAGCATATGCGTCATACTTTCTCGTGCCCATCCTGTTTCTTCTCGGTATCGAAATAAAGTGATGATACTTCTTGCTCTGATGCGGAACCAGAAGCTCGATCATGCGCCGCTGCAGGCCATCCGTAAAAAGGCACGAAAACCAGTTCGCCAGGGTTTCGCAATTGCTTGTTACGAGTTGGGGATCATCGATTATTTCACGGAAAACCATGTGCCCCAGTTCATGCTTGATGACCATCTCCTCCATGAGTTTCTCTGCCATCTCCATCTCAAGAGAAGGCCGTTCCAGTCTGATATGTCTTTTCGCCCGTTCATCCTCATTCATCCTCGCCACCGCCAATACTCCGGCAGCGTGCAAGATCTCACTTCGGAACCGCGAATCATTTTTCAGATTTCTCAGTGTTCTTCTGATATTCTCCCGGCATACCAGCACCGCTCTTCTATCTTTCCCGAACGCCTGGAATCTCCCCATCTGGGAGATGATATCCTGCACGGTCAGTTCAGGCGGAAATTCATAAGTGATCTCCGGGATCTCCTCTCGTCCTTCGTATTCGATTACATTATTTCGTTCAGCCTGCGCATAGACATCCGGATACTTATTTTGCAGGATCCATCGATTTATCATATAGAGATCACTTACGCGCCTAAATTCACAGCTGCCTTTCAGCGCGAAATACATCTTCGCCACTGCGTTATATCGATTCGGCAAACTGTATGGAATACTGACATCCGTGTTATTCTCCGACAGAAGACGTAACAGATCATCTTTGGAATCCCGTTTGATCTCCTCGAAAAGCGTCTCGTGTTCTTTCGGTTTAAAAGGCGTAATCGAAAGAAGGATCACCATATCCCCGTCCGCCTTTCCTTCGATACCGATATCCCCGACGAACCACGCCGGCCCGATATCTCTATACACATGATCTTCATTTAGGTATGCCATATAGGCAGCGAAGTATGAAACAGGTTTTTCACTTTTCGGTAGTTTACCCGATGCCATACAGTGCCGTACCACACTGTTCCAGTCTGTCGGAGCAAAATTCATATAGGCTCGTTCATCAATACTCTTTATCAGTTCTTTTTCGTCATACCCGGCAACTTCTATTATCTGTCCTTCCGAATTGTATAGGACAAGCACTTCTTTAGGACGATTATACGGACGTTCATCAAGACGAAAATCAATCCCATCCCCCACATGAACAGAAGAGAACCACTCAACGAGTTTTTCCAGATTCTTCTCGACCGGTATACGAATATAGCCCATATCCTATCCTCCGGATACTATCAGCCAAAACCAATGAAACTACAGTTCCATTATAATCTAGAAGAGAAGGAGAGTGACCAGCTTACTCTGCATTTTTCTCCGCAAGTTCCTTGGCATTAGAATCATAGATCACTTCACCAGTCGCATCATTGATGTAAGTGATATAGACATTATCCGGCTTATCTACCAAAAATTGAAAATACATTCCGCTACTCATATAGAAAGTTAACGGCAACAGTTCCTCTTTCAGATTGATATCATCCGAAGAACACCTCACGGTATATTCCGAGAAAGCCTCATTATGAGAAATACTTACGATATTCGGGCATTCTGGATCGTCAAGTATTTTCTGCAAAGTATCTTCCAGAGTAGCCTGCATTTCCAAGATCAGCTCATCGTACTTCTCCCTGGTCATAACATAGGTAACGCTTCCATCGGCATTTACTGTCCCGGAAATGAAACCATCCTCTTTAGCAATAGCTTCGTCAATCTGTTCTTGCGTCACTTCGTCAAAGAGTTCAGCAGGAAGGTTGATTGCCACTTCACTGCCAACTTCTGCAGCCTCGATTTCACCTATAGCTTCAATTTTCTTGGATGTATCATCCTCATCAGCACTATCTTTTACTGACACTGTCGTCTCCAAATCAGAAATCGCAGGCGCAGCCACTGTCTCCGAGGACTTTGTTAGAGTCACTGTTTCTTTTGCTTTAAAGACATCGTGCGTAGTAAGATAAAGAAAGCTGGCCAGACATCCCGCTATCAGGAGGGCAGACACAATATACAGTCCTACATATTTCTTCATAGCAAAGTCTCCTCTCACGGGAGCATCAACTCGAATCAAGAGATGCTTCCTATGAGGTCATACTAATACAGAGACATAAATATCTTCGATGATATGTGTGAATTATCTGTAACGATTTCGACAATCCATAGCACCATTGCATCTTTCATTAAAGTCTATCGTAACAACATCCAATGAGATAAGGGGCATGAAGATTCTGTTAAGTTCTCTGCGCCTTACAATTCTCCAATTTGACCATCAAAATCACTATCGGTACATTTAATCCCACGCTTTATCAATGCTTTAGAGATTTCATCTTTCATATTCTGAGATATCCACGGATTGAATGTCACCCGAATACAATTTAATAATTCATCTGTAATAGAAACATATACATAATCTATGGGCTCTGGTGTGGCTATTTTAGCTGGTCGCTAACACCGCCACTTAGTAACTCTTGAAATAGAAACCACTTTCAAGACCATCAATCTTCCAAAACGGGATTGAAGTCGAGCTGTATTTATAATGGCTATAGAAGTGTATTGTGCCCTTCAATGTTCTTACTTTCGAACGCTGTTTTTGCGTTAGTGCCGGCGAATGACCCAAATCAAGATTGAGTGTTATTTCATCTCCCCAAAGCCAAAAAGTCCAGCGTGTTCCTTTGGGTAATGTTATGGAACCGGGAATAGTGACGTCACTGGTCAAAACAATATAACTTGGATAGTATTTGCCTCTCTCATAAACAATCACGCAGTCGCCAATGTCTGCATATGAACCAGAAGCACGAACTTGAAAGTACATTTTCCACGTATCTGTAGGTGCATAATAAGAATTTCCGCTACCGGCCGATACCGTTAACGGTATCGATACGATCATCAGCAATGCTACCAAAACCGATACAACTCGTTTATTCTTACAAATCTTTCCCATAACAACTACCTCCTATGCTTGATATAATCATCTTATGCCTAGGAGAAGCATTATGAAACTAATATAGTACTGGATAGTATAACAATATTCCATACAACTTGAAGTATTTCTACTATTCTTCTCCACTCACACCCTGTACTGCTGCAAATTCCGCAAACGGTTAATCGGAAATCCAATCGGAAATCCAATCGGAAATGCATCGGAAATCTATCGGAAATGCTTGTCGGCATTTCCGATGCGAGTTATAATAGTTCCAACAAGAGGAAAGATCGCGATAAAGAGAGAAAGAGGTGCATGCTATGGACAGTCGCAATTACATCAGCACAACAGAAGCCGCCGCGATACTCCACATGACAACCCGGCGTGTCATAGGACTCTGCCACGAAGGAAGACTCACCGGCGCCATTCGGGACGGTCGCAACTGGAAGATCCCGGAAGAATCTGTCAGATCTTATATGGAAACTTCCGGCATCGCCGATTCCCTATTGCCCTGTGCAGTCGGAAACACCTCCTATGTCGAGATCTCCAGCGAATGCTACTATGTGGACAAAACACTTCTGATCCGTGATCTGATCGATGACCACAACATGGTGACACTCTTCACACGTCCGCGCAGATTCGGCAAGACTCTGGCGATCAATATGCTTAAGACCTTCTTTGAGAAGACGGACGAAGATACTGCGAGATACTTTACCAACAGGAACATCTGGCAATGTGGGCAGAAGTACCGTTCCCTTCAGGGCACATATCCCGTGATCATGCTCACCTTCAAGGATGTCAAATACGATAACTGGCAGGACTCTCTCGAGGCGATACGCCTGGTCTTAAAGGATGAATATAAGCGGCACACCGAATTGGCAGACAGCGAATCCCTGAGAGCAGACGACAGAGATTACCTCGCCCGGATGGAAAGAGGCGCCCTCACCGACGTCGAATACAGCCGCGCCCTTCTGAATCTGACACATATGCTCGCTGCACACCATAAAAGAAACGTCGTGATCCTCATCGACGAATATGACACGCCCATCCAGCAGGGATACACCAAGGGGTTTTATCAGGAAGTGATCTCTTATATGCGTAACTTCCTGTCCGGCGGACTGAAGGACAATCCGGATCTGGCATTTGGCGTATTAACGGGTATCATGCGCATCTCAAAGGAAAACCTGTTCAGCGGTCTGAACAATCTGACTGTCAATACCGTGCTTGACGAAAAGTACAGCACCTACTTTGGATTCACCGGTGATGAAGTCCGCCAGATGGCCGACTATTACGGCAGACCCGACAATATGCAGGAGATCCGGAAATGGTACGACGGGTATCGTTTCGGAAATTCGGAGATCTACAACCCCTGGTCGGTGACCAGCTACTTCGCCAATGACGGACAGGCCAGAGCTTTCTGGGCCAATACGAGCGGCAACGAGATCATCCGGGAAGTATTGCAGGAGCTGACACCGGAAGTATCTGACGAACTGACCCACATCTTGCAAGGCGAAGAGATACACACTTCCCTGAACACGGAAGTGGTCTATCCCAGGATGTCGGACGGAACGGATAATGTCTTCAGTTTCCTGCTACTTGCAGGCTATCTGACGTTGTCATCCGCTCCTCATGAAACAGAATTCGGAACATTTGCCACACTTAAGATCCCGAATATGGAGATCCGTAGAGTGTATAACACTGAAGTTCTGGGATGGATGCGGACACGTTCAACAGGCGGCGTGATTCCGGACATTGAAAAAGCGATTTACCTCGGAGACGGCAATCGACTTAGAGATGCTCTGCGCGACTACATGATCACCTGCATCTCCGCTTTCGATGGAGCAACAGAGAACTTCTACCACGGTATGGTACTGGGACTGGTCGCGAGTCTTTCTACCCGATATTACATCCGCTCGAACAGAGAATCCGGAGATGGACGATTCGACCTGCAGATGGAGCCAAAAGAAAAAGGAGTTCCGGGGATCATCATGGAGTTCAAAGCCGTTCCCGCTTCGAAAAAGAAAGATCTGGTAACGATCGCAGAGGAAGCCATCGCGCAGATCGACAACCGGCAATACTCCCGAGAGTTTAAAGAGCGCGGTATCAAGAAGGTCATAAAGTACGGGATCGCTTTCTCCGGAAAGGCCGTGGAAGTCAAGACAGTCGAAGCCCGGACCTCCTGACCGAGGCTTCAGTCGCCTCTGCTAATCCACCGCCGCCAGATCCCGTACCCGCAGATGGCGCCGAGAGTATTGTGCACGATGTCCGACGTGTCGAAGCACCCCATATGCAGGATAAGCTGCGCGAGCTCGATCGAGAAACTGAAGAGACACCCGGCAAGCAAAATCTTCAGAAACCACCGCATCTTCTCGAAACGCTCCGGCGCCAGAAACCCGAAAGGAACGAAGAGCAGGATATTGAGAAGGATCTCCGTGATCGTCGGAAGCTGCGAAGATCGGGCAGAAGATCCTTCCGACGCAAAGGCCTTGACAATAGTCACATACCGGGAGAAGGGATTGATGATCGTATGCACCTCCAGGTCATACGTCCGCACCAGAAGCGTGATGATCAGAACCGCGATGACATAGAAACCCAGAAGCACACTCAGCGTCTGCCGGTTCTCGGTGACCCCGACGACCACCGCCAGTATGGCGATACTGGCCATAACGATAAAAACAACATAGAACGGTAAACCCAACTTAACTCCCCTGAAAATATCAAACAATCGGAATTATTATAACGCAAGCCAGAATAAATTGGGAAGAGCGCCTCGCTTCATCTCTTTCGGCTCTTGTGATATAGTTATTCTATTCGAGGGGAAGGATATCCAGGAAACGCATGCAGATCAGACTGCTTCTTAAACGTGTATTTGACATCTTTGCAGGGATTATCGGAAGCGTAATTGCTCTGCTGATCATTGCCATATTCGGGCCTATCATCAAGATCAAATCCCCGGGGCCGGTCATCTTCACGCAGGAGAGAGTCGGCAAGGACGGGAAACACTTCAGGATTTATAAACTCCGCACCATGCGCCCCGATGCAGAAGAGCATAAGCAGGAGCTCATGCCGCAGAACAAGATCAAGGACGGTCTGATGTTTAAGATCGATTTCGACCCGCGCGTCATCGGAAACGAACTCTTACCTGATGGAACGAAGAAAAGAGGATTCGGAGAATTTCTCCGCCGCACCTCCCTCGATGAATTCCCGCAGTTCTTCTGCGTGCTTCTCGGCACGATGTCCACTGTCGGGCCACGTCCGCCTACGCTGGATGAATACGAGAAGTACAGCGAACACCATCGTGAAAGACTGAAAGTAAAACCGGGCATCACCGGATCCTGGCAGGTCAGCGGAAGAAGCGACATCACCGACTTCGAAGAGGTCGTCCGCCTCGACACCGAGTACATCCGCAACTTCTCTCTCCTTCTCGATCTGAAGATCCTCCTCACGACCATCCCTGTTGTGTTGACAAGGAAAGGTTCGAAGTAACTACAAGTCCGTTATGATGCGATGCATTTTGCAAGTCGCATTACTACCGGTAGGGTGGCTCTCGATTTCCGGACAGGTGGCTCAAAATGGTCCGGAATATTCATTCTCTGGCAGAAAGAATAAAGACGGCTCGTACAAGCCGTCTTCAGTAGGGGTTTCGTTTAAAAGCGAGGAACTGTGCTCGCTAATTGCTAATTACATGAGCTTTCGTGAACGGATCTCTTCCGAATCCGATGTTCTTCTCAAATCAGGAAACACGGATCTTCCGCTTCAAATTGAAAAAACAAAGTTCATGATGGATGACACTACTCTTTGAACTCTTCTGCGTAGGAAGGGTTATGCTCGTGCATGATCTTCATCATGGTCGTCTTATTGATGTAGGGAACGATTCCTCTATCGATGCTCTCTCTACATAGCATCTCCAGTGACCATTTCTTCTTTCCCTCCGGCGGTCTCTCCTTGGATATGGCTACGATTCTTTCCGCCAGTTCATCACTGGATCTCGTTTTCGTTCGCTCTTTCCGATAGAGTGCAGCATCAAATCCATAGTTACCGAAAGTGATACGGACGTTCTTTACCGTTGTATCTGCAACGCCTACTATCTCTGCAATCTGAGGAATCGATCTCTTCGGGTTTCTCTTCGGATCTGAAAGCATCAGAACCTTTGCATGCATGACTGTACGCTTGGACTCTTTGCCTTCCATAGCAATCTTCGTCACCAGCGCATACTGCTCATCTGTAAGCGACATGTCATACTTGGTCTTTGCCATCTGAACCTCTAACTGAAAAAATGATACGTACATTGTAATGAAATCTCATCTACCCTGCAAGGAACTCACGATTTGATCCTGTATTTCGTACCTCTCCCTGTTCCTTCTATCTCAACAAGTTTCTTGCTTGCCAATCTCTTTAATATCTCCGTTACTTTACTCTTGCCAAATTCGATACTAGGTGAAGACATGATCTCACTTATAGGTTTGTTAATATTCTTACTAAGTACACGATAAACTGCAAGCTCATCCTGAGTTAGATCCATATTATCGCTAAGCAAAGGCAATGTAACCTTAATGATGTCTTCTGTAACTACAAAAGATGGCTTGGTTCGACTATCTGCATATGATTCCTTTATTCTGCGAATTCCAGTACCAAATTTCTCGATTAGATTCAACCTGTGAAAAATGTTTGCCAGTATCGGATTTCTCAAGACAGACAGATCACCATTCATATAGCTTTCGATTGTTACTGCGCTTGGAAGACCGCCTACAGATACTATCTCAACATAATCATCAAACATTGAAACTCGTATATGAGAATTAATGTCCCATACTCGATGAATAATGGCGTTTGCTAATGCCTCTCGGAAAGCTTCTTCAGGAATGGTCTCGATTAGTTTTCGCTCAAATCCTTCAACTTTTTCGTACTGATAATAATCCTTGTATATCTCTACTGCTTCAAAAAAACTCTTAAGAATAGACTGGTGCTCCAGAGTTTTCCTCTTCTGAAATATGCTGATTGACTCACCGAACTTTGCAATATCTATACCGGGAAAACCATTTTTGTCGGATACGATTGCAGCCGCAATGTTATATCCCTCGTTATCCGAATACAGGTTTAGTGTTTTGAGGATATCCTTGTTCAGCTTCTTTATCCCCATTTGGGAAATCAGTTCCTTCTCCAAATATGAGAATTCAAGGTTTTGATCACGAGATGGAATCTCTTCAAAATCCTTGTTCTCGCCAGCCAGAATCAACCGCTTAAGTTCGATCTGGTCTACCTCTATCGTGGAAGTATCATTGCGCTTATAAGCCTTGCCCTTATACAGATATGGTTTATTGACTCCGGGACGAACATTCAACGATATTGTTTTATCCGAATTAGTGATCTCAATATAATACTCAGGCTGAGGCTTGATATTGTCATTAATGCTGTTCTCGATGTCTAAACACTTCTGTTCAATATCGCTGATCCCTACTACTTCTCCCTCATCATTAACGCCAAATACGATAACGCCGCCGTCATAATTGGCAAAGGCGCTTACAGTCTTAAGATACGTACTACTTATTCTTTCTTTATATTCTAATTGTCTATTTTCCTTCATTTTACTCACCCTCTATTGGTTTTAATTGAATTATACTTGCATCCAGTCGCAAAATCAATCGTATTTTTTTGCGATTGATTTTACGTTTGGAAATGATATTCGAGCACCTTGTTTTCTAACTCAACCGCCGAGGATAATCTGTCTTCTGCTTCTGAGTCTGGTGTATGGATATGCATCGATCTGCTCATATCACAGCATATTTTTCGGTGAGCTTTTTCGTCCGGTCCAGCCCATCATTCTTGCCCATGATCTATATTCTGCCTTCTCTTCCTCGTCTTCAGGATCATTGCTGTTCATTAACTTCAGGAAATCATAAAAACCATGAAGCCCGCCGACATCATCCATCACGTTCAGACCATCCGCCATAACGCATATCGGAGCCTTATCAAGGTAGACAGTCCGAAGCATTTCACGGATATCCCTAACAATTTTGCCATTCCAGTCTACAAACTCAAGTTCTGAAGCAGATACAGTCCGCCCGGGATCCACAGTACTTTTCTCGGAACGTACGGAGCGATCATCAGAATCACAGTTAGCCGTATACGATCCTGTACAGGTAATTCTGACGCACCAACTATCGCCGTAATCATAGAGGTAGTATAATTCTTCAGCCACTGGCACGACACCGGGATTTGAATTAGTGAGGATCGGATTCAACATTTGCTCCAGATCGGCAATATCCGCCTCGATCGTCTTTATTATCTCATGTGGTTCCTCACCATAGAAATTCCGAACCGTATCCAGCTGATCTTCGTAGATGGCTCTGTCCACCGAACCTAAAACACTTCTCATATTGATCAGTTCTTGAAGTCCATCGAGAACCATCTTATACTCCTTACGGTTACTCTTCCATTCGGCTTCCACCTCCTCAACCGTGCTCCTCATTAACAATTCCTGAAAAGAACGCCAAGACGCATCCTTGGGATTGAACCTGTCTTTATATGCCGTTTGAAACAGATTGCGCACTTTCAATTTCTCTATGAGAGTATTCGGATCCTCTTCGAAAATAATCGCTTCTTCAATCTCTTTAATCGTGACATTGGAATCAGAAAGCAGATACTTGTGATGCTTCGTAAAATCCTTGACCCTCTCGACATTTCTCACATAGGTATTCTCTGCGCCAAAATCCTTGAAATTGTCAACATACTTTCTGCGAAGCCAGCTTTTAAAGCTTTCTCCTTCTTTATAGTCGTCATCCCAGAACCGATCATCCATATCATCGTCCGGAAACATAAATATCGAACCGCACAGATTCATATACTGCTTCATCTTCTGCCCGTCAGTCACCATATCAAAGTCTTTCTTGGAGAGACTGAACCGATGTAAATGTGAGTTCTGCCATCCGAAAAGTTTCTGGATCATGTAGTGAAGCGCATGAAGGTTCATCTCCGCGGGAACCAGTGTCTCTCTTACGACACCTTCCTCGGCCTTAGCAAGCTCAAGGAATTCTCTTTCTTCCCGTGGCTTCATATCATATCTTCCCACGCTCGAGTGTGGATAATACGAAGATACCAGTTCAAACTTAAGTTTCAGGATACTCGGTAATCTCTCGAAAGAATTCTTGGTTTCGGATATACGAGTTATATGCTCAGGCTTTTTCGAACTTCGCTGTGGAATCTTACTCAAATCTTTTCCAACTTTTTGAACTGAAACCTGATTTTTCGAAGCTCTCTGCATTCTCTCCCTGTATTCTTCACTACGTTCAGCATCCTTACTCTTCACGCCACCATACGCCCCCCGTGAATAAGGCAAATACGATTGAACATTCTTCTCAGACATACAGAGCATCTCGGCAATCTCACTGACCTTCTTCCCCTCATGATAGAGATCACCTATCTTCTTACTGGTCTCACTTTCCCACAAGCCCTCCGTAATAAGAACCCGTCTCACCTTGATCGTATTCGTGTTCAGACGGTCAGCAACCTTCAGCACAGACCTGCACTTCAAGTATTCTTCAACAATATTCTCATATAACTCCGCACGCTCATCCATAATTGCCGCCACCTCTCAGGATTATTACCCTCAGCATATACGGAGTTTGCAAACGTGTCAACCTTACCTATTCACGCAAAATATTACTCCACAGCTATATGAACTGTCTCAATCGCTCACCCAGAACCCATGGAGATTGCAGTATTCGTATGCTTTGATCACTTCCGCACCAGAAAGCACTGAGAACACGGCTTTCGGTTCATCGCCAGGATGGAGTTCTGTAATCTGCACGCCTGCCGTCGTCTCCATGATCACGAACTGGATATAGTGTTCCTCGACCATCGGATGCGCCACCGATCCGACATCCACCGTGACATAATCACCTTCGCGCGTTACGACCGGCACATGTTTCTCCAGAGATGCATCCACAGACGAAGGGATCAGTTCTTCCATCTGTTCCGGAACAGTATCGCTACACCATCCTTGGTAAGCGGCTTTGTTAACGGAAAATATGTAAATGGAATGCCGATCCACCGCATCGAGCAGGAACTGAAGCGAAACGGAGTCAATATCTCCAAGCAGACCATCTCCAACTGGACGATCGATGCGGCAGAAAGATATCTTCTCCCACTATATGACAGGATGCAGGAAGAGTTACTTACTCTGCATGTGAACCAGTGCGATGAGACACCGGTACAGGTAATAAAGGACGGACGAAGTCCGGGAAGCAAGAGTTACA
>JAFZLF010000030.1 GCA_017551625.1 Clostridiales bacterium
CGACACGATCTCCAAACGACAGATTCCGATATGCAGTGATAACGTCCTTCAGTTCTGACATGACCCTTCCCCATTCAATTTGATTGCCTTTATTATACCGAATAAATGTTCGCGCGTCAACCTTTAACTTGAAATGAGCCAGTGCAATTATGTCACGCACAAAATCTTGAAGAAATGACATTTTGCGATAATATATGTGTGAACAGATGCAACAAAACTTTATTGTAATCTCAGTGCAAGGAGATATTGAAATGTTTAAAAGGAAGGCTTTGGAGGCTCTTAAGGACTGGAAAGAGAACTATGCTCCCAAGTATGCAGCGTTACTTGAGGGAGCCAGGCGTGTCGGAAAGTCAACTATTGCTGATAAATTTGCAAAGCAAAACTACCGCTCTTCCCTTTTGTCGAGGAATTATAAATTTGGACACTGTTTTTAGATTACTGAAAGAGGATATATGGGTGCTTGGGGTGTAAAGATATTCCAGAGCGATGTGGCGCTTGATGTAAAGGAAGAGTACAAAACTGAACTGCTTCGTGGCAGAAGTGACGAAGATGCTTTGCAGACTGTACTGGAATCCTGCCGTGATTTTGTAAATGACGCAGAAGATCAATACGATTTTTGGTTTGCTATAGCTTCATATTCATATGATCTTGGCCGGCTTTTGCCTGAAGTGAAAGAGAAGGCTGTCTCTCTTATAGATGGCGGAGGAGATCTTGAACGCTGGAAAGGCAGGGAGAAAGCAAAGCGCGAAGCTGTTCTGAATGAACTGAAAACAAAACTCCAGTCTGAGCAGCCGCCGAGAAAAGAGTTCAAACCACTGAAAAAGAAATTGTCTCCTTTGATAGCTAACGACATCTATTATTTTCGGATTGACGATGAGGATTATAAAACCAATCCTTATTACAATTACTATGTATTTGTTCTCGTAGATGGTACAGGTTATGAGGATTTCAGGGTAAGAGGTTTTCTGGATGAATATCCTCTTGTATATCTGAAGATTTCAAAGACATTGCCGGATAAAATCGAGGACTTGGATGATATACCGGTGGCCATGGTCTATTATGCCGATAAAAAGGAAGAAAAGGATTCTGATCACCGTGTGTTAATGATGGACGGATTCAGAAACTTCAAAAAGCGTTTGAATTACTTGGGAAAATACGATTTTAAGCGCGAAAAATATATAGGACGCCGGTATGACAGGGTTTACGGTTATGTTCCTGTAATCCATGATGACGGTACCTGGCATGGTGTGATCTGCGATTGGAACTTGCTTATCCGCGATATTATCCATATCAAGGAAGTTGAATAAGGGATAACGAGTCCAAGTAATACAATAATGACTTGCTATTCGGGAAAAGATTTATGATCACGATAACAAAGCGTCAGCACTAAAGACTTTTTCCAGGTTTAACGATTGCGAAGAGTATGATTTATCGTAAAAACACTCGACTGCTGTTGAATAACTTGCCCCCAAAGATATAGTACTTGCTTGAAAAGCAGCGTATATACTATAATGCACCTGTATGCAGACAATGACGCCCTGCGGTATCGTTGTCTGTATCTTTTTCTAAAGGATGTGATGGACATGAAACCCGTAATCGGAGTTCTCCTATAAGACGGATTCAAACAGTCAAAGGATTTTCGATGTGTTTGTGGATGCAGCTGCAACATAGATACAATTATGCCCATATGAAAATGACTTAAGTCACGTTTTTAAAAGGACTTTTCTCACTGATCAACCGTTCTGGAAAATGATATAACCTAATATAGAAAGTCAGATATCATATTTTCGGAGGACGGAATGAATAGAAAAATCGGAATGATCGGCTCGCTCATCAACGCAATAACAGTGCTGGCATTCGCCTTCTGCATGCTGATAAAGTTCAACTTCGGGAGCTACTTTGTGTGCATATTCCTATCGCTGAGTTTCATTTGCATGATTGCAGCACTGGCCGACGAATGCACCGAAGACAATCGCGTGGCCGGAAAGGTGGCTATGATATTGGCTGCCGTCTACGCGACCTTCATCATGGCCGTGTACTACACGCAGTGCACAACCGTGCAAAATGAGATCTTAACCGGCGATGCCGGGAGGATCCTGAAAATGTCCTCCCTGGGGCTATTCTTCAACTTTGACCTGCTGGGTTACGGCATCATGGCGCTCTCAACATTCTTCATCGGACTCACCGTAAATGCGAAGAACAAAAAAGACCGGGCACTAAAGATATTGCTGCTGGTACACGGGATCTTCTTCCTGTCATGCACTTTCATGCCAATGACCGGAATGTTTGCGCACCACGAAGGCTCCTCATCAACGGACGGATACATCGCACTTGAGATCTGGTGCCTGTACTTTCTTCCGATCAGCATACTGTCCTGGATGCATTTCAAGGACGCCCAAAAATGATGATTATTATCGCCGTTTTTCCAGAGGTTTTAGCATCGTAATGATATTATTGCATGTGACTGTTTCCCATTTGGAAAAACGGAGAGGCGCTGTCTGTCAGACTTTCAGTTTCTTTCCGATGCCGAAGAAGCAAAGACCTAAGAATAGTACGACAACGCCGGCGATAATCGTATAGGTGCCGCTTAAGTCAGGTTCGTCATGCTCTATATAATATGTGGAAGTATTGGAGGGATCGTAGTTGATCACCACGTTTTCACCCTTCCAATAAGCAAAGTCCGTCTCGCCTGAGCGAAGTTCAGAATCGCTAAAGATACTGCCGTCTTCAGGCTTGATTGTAGCAACATAAGCTATCTTCTCCTTACCACGACTGTAAGTCGTGCTCTCCTCAACATTTACCACCACGCCGGTCGTTACGGATGAGCATCTATCTGCAGTCTGTTTTGTGGCTATGTATTCGGCACCTCCCCAGATCAGCAGAATAACACCCATAATGAGAAACATGATCGTTATATATACAGGATCAAAGGAATACTTAAGTCTTGTTTGAAGTCTTTCTAAATAAAACATACGGCTCTCCGAAAAGAAATACTTGATTGTTCAAACTCAATAATACTGCACTCATGAGAAAGTATAGCATTGGATCTTGGGAGGGCAAAGGCTCTTTTGTTCAGAAATAGACGAGTCTAATACAGAAAGCCTTTGGTTCAAACTGTCTCAAGTTACGGACCGTGTTTCCCGTTCTTCGGTCTGGTATAATGAGAAAAAAAGGAGATCACGATTTGGATTTTCCACGCGAGGAGCTACTAGATAAATATGTGCGCATCTACGAACAGTGGATCGCCCCGTACGAGCCGGACTTTGAGGTGGCGGGCGGGATGACCCGCTACGTGAAGTTTAACGATGCCTGGAGAGGGCTCGACCCTTACGATAAGTTACTGATCTCAAGACTCACGCACGGTAAAAACACTTTCCCTAGAAAGCCTGCCGCCAAGCTCACGAAAAATGCAGATCCGGCCAACTATGTCACTCTGAAGTATGACAGTGAGGGAAACCTGAAAGTAGCGCACCAAGGAGACCAGAGCAGCAACGAGCTGGCTTTTGTCTATGTTTCCAGGCAGTTGACGATCGGGTATTGGATCGATTCTACTAAGGACGGTGCCGTTTCTTATAGTCTCTATAATTTCGAATGGTATGAATTCGATGATGCCGGACGGATCATCAGCGCAGAAGAATTTCGGGGCAGCGGAAGTCCTACGGACGACGTTATCATCAACTGTGAGTATTATGAATATGACGGTGACGTTCTCTCGCACGCATGGCAGTTCAAAGAATTCCAGAAGTATCCGATGCAGATGACGGTAAACCTGGTCAGGCAAATGATGCCAGATCGCATCTTTAATCCGGATCAATTTGAATATATCTTTCAGCGCGCGGCAGATGGACTGGACTATACCTGCCACCATTACTATCGCAAGTCTCAAACTATCACGCGCCAGGGTCACGTAGCAGAAGAAACCCTTTCTCATCTGGCGGAGAACGGAATATGTCTGATTCTTGAAAAATGAATCCTCTGTAACTACAACGGATCTCATCTTTCTTCTGCTTTCGCGTTATAATAGAGTCTAGAAATATTCTTTTCTTACTCGGGAGGCACCATATGGCCGTTGACATCAACAAACCCATCAGCATTCTTTATCCGTATAGCGACGAAGCCGAATATACCCAGCTCAGTCCCCTCGCCTGCCACGACCTGGCGCTGGACACACTGTGCGCCACCCTTGCCCAGGGACCGAAGGAAGATGTCCTGATCATGGGCATCCTATCGAAACTCACCACGGACACCCGTGTCGCCGAGTATCGTCAGAAGGTCTTCGTCGACATTCTCAATCTCCCGGAGCTTCGTAAGAAGATGATGGAGCTCCTCGATAAGATCTCTTACATCAAGGACTTTAAGACCATGAAGCGCGGTTCCTCCGAGCGTATGGGACTGTGGGATCTTCTCCACAAACTCGACGAGATCTCCGACTATATCAAGTGCGTCGAAGCCATGCAGGAGTGCCTCGGCAGCGCCGACCTCAAGTCTCAGGGACTTCTGGATCTGCGTGAATACATCAACGCCGTCTACACGGATTCTTTCTTCGCCGAGATGAAGGCGGATATCGAAAAGGTAAAGGCCGAGGCCTCCAGCGTAAAGAGCGTGACCGTCGGCATCAATGTCAACGAGCGTTTCGAGGCCAGTTCCCTCGGCCTCATCTCCATTAACGACACCCCTTTCAAGAAGTCCGGTATCGTCAGTAACTTCGCCGATGCCCTGAAGTCCAGAAACAAGCTCCACGAGGGCACGGACTGGGACGGCGACATGCACTACACCCCGGCGGAAGCAGAAGATGAAGGCAGCGGTGTCGTGGACCGGTTATCTGAGCTGTACTCGAAGGGAACTACGGGCGGCATCATCATGAGGAACGTAGCCAATGCCCATGCGACGACGGCGGCCGTGCCGAAGGGTGACGGAGTGGAGAGCACTACGTTCTACCTCGGTAAGATCGTTACGAAGCTCCTCGATACCCTCGTGAAGAAGCTCAGAGATACGCTGGGCAAATACGTAAACGTCGCCGTCATGAACATCTCCAAGCTCATCCCCGAGTTCGTCTTTTACATCCGCTTCGCCGAGTTCATCGAAGGCAACCTGAAGAAAGGCATGCCTTTCTGTGAGGCGTCTATCCTCTCCGAAAAAGATCTGTCCGATGGCTTTACCATGAAGGCCCGCGGCCTTTATAACCTGAAGCTCGCCATCTCTTCGAACCACAGTGAAGAGATCGTCTACAACGATCTGGACTTCGATGCGGACCATACCGTCTACATCCTGACCGGCGCGAACCGTGGCGGCAAGACGACGATCACCCAGGCCGTTGGTCTCCTCTTCGTCCTGGCCCAGAGCGGTATCTATGTCCCGGCCAGTTCTTTTGAATATAAGCCGGTAGACAACATCCTCACCCACTTCCCTGCCGACGAAGACAAGACCATGGATCTCGGAAGACTCGGTGAAGAGTGTGTCCGCTTTAAGGAGCTCTACACAGAAGCCACCGAGGACAGCCTCATGCTCCTCAACGAGACCTTCTCGACCACATCTTTCGAAGAAGGCTATTACATCGCCAGAGACTCCGTGCGCGCCATCCTGAAGAAAGGGATCCGCACGATCTATAACACGCACATGCATAAGCTCGCCTACGATGTGGATACCCTCAACGAAGGCGATGCGAAGGTAAAAGCATCGTCCCTCATCGTGAAAAATGAGGGTCCGAAGCGTTCCTTCAAGGTCGAGGTCGCACCTCCGGAGGGCATGAGTTTCGCCAAGGACATCGCCGAGAAATACGGTGTCACCTATGAGATGCTGACGGAGTGACAGGTTTTTGTCTTTTACATTCCCCCGATCCGCGGGTATAATGAACTTATCAAGTAAAGGAGGAGGGTAAAAAAGATGAGAACATATATCAAAGTCTGGGTTATTATCGCACTGATCGCAGATCTGGCTGTCGTCGGGATTCTGGCAATTAAAAGCGATGATCTTCTCAAGTGCAACAGAACCTACAAGAAAGTCTATCCTTGTCATCAATATGAAGTTGTGGCCTATATTGATCCCATTATCGGTAATGATAACTCCAATACTTACCGTTCCTCTACGACGACTTCCAAGTCCGCTTCGAGCAAGAAGAGTTCCGAGCCTGTAAAGAACGAACCCAGTCTTGTGGTAGATGAGAGAATAGAAAGTGATGTACCTGTTATCATTGAGGTTCTTTTCGTCGTTGATCTCCTGATCGCCGTAACTGCGATCCTTCTTTATTATGTCATTTCAAATATGGCAGATAGAAAGCCGGTGCTGGGCGCACTTTTATCGCTGGCTATTATTGCTCTTGTCATCGGCACCGGCTATGCCTCTAAAAGTTTGTTCTATATTCTCGGCCGACCCGCGAAAATCACTGAATACCATTTTAACGCGCCGATCATCTACCTCTACGATGAGCAGGAGCGCGAAGCAACCGTCAAGCTTGACCTCAATGGCGAACTGACCTGCACCTATCCGAAGTATGACGAAGTGAACGGCTGGACCGTGAAGACATCTGCCGACGGTGTTCTGACCGATGCCTCCGGTCGTCAGTATGAATATCTTTACTGGGAAGCAGATGTGGATATGGATCCGGATTTCTCGAAGGGCTTCTGCGTTCGTGGCGAAGATTCGGCCGCTTTCCTGGAAGAAGCGCTTTCCGATCTGGGTCTTTCTGACACGGAAGCAAATACTTTCATCATGTACTGGCTCCCGCAGCTTCAGGAGAATCCGTATAATGTGATCGCGTTCCAGACCGACACTTACGAAGAAGTGGCAAAGCTTAATGTCGACCCGCTTCCGGATACGGTCGTCCGAGTGAACATGCTTTTCTACGGATCCGATGAATATGTGGAAATGGAAGAGCAGGATCTTTCCGCGATGAACCCGTCACTTGAAGAACGCGAAGGTTTCGTCCTCGTCGAGTGGGGCGGCGGCAAGCTCGGAGTGTAAAAGACATGATCAGCAAAACGAAATACCAAGCTACAAATGAAGAAATAAGAAGTCTTTTCGAGAGCAACGGGATCGGCGTAGTGACCGGTACGGAGCCTCTCGGAGACGGAGAATTTAACGCAGCCTATAAAGTATCCTGCGAAGACGGAAAGGATTACGCGCTGAAAATCGCGCCGCCGGATGACGCCTCTGTTCTCACCTACGAGAAGAACATGATGGATTCCGAGGTTTTCTGGTACCGCCAGATGAAAGAAAACACCGACATCCTTTGTCCGGAGATCTTTGCGGTTGACTTTACTCACCGTATCATTAAGAGCTCGTGCTTTATCATGGAGATGATGAAAGGAGAACCCATCTGGAAATGTGGTTTTACTCCGGAAGAATATGCGCAGGTACAGTCCCAGAAGATCGGGATGCTGACCAAGATCCATGCCGTCAGAAATGATAAGTACGGTTACCGTCAGACGGGACTTCGGGATTCCTGGTATGAGGCGCTTCGCGCCATGGCGGGAAACCTTGTAAATGACTGCAGAAACATCGGATATGAAACGCCGGACGGAGAGCGATTCATCGGGCTTATCGATAAGCATGAGAGTGCTCTGCGCCAGGCCCCCTGCCGCATGGTGAACTTTGACCTGTGGGACAGCAACATCCTGTATCACGACGGGCATCTGATCTGGATCGATCCCGAACGCGGCTTCTGGGGAGATCCGGTGGCTGATTTCATCACGGTGGGAAAAGGACAGAAGACTCCTCTTTCTGACAAGAAGGAGGAATTGGAGATATATAACAGGACCGCAGCCGAGAAGATCGAGCTTAACCGGAATACGGAGATAAGATATGCCTGCGCAGTCGCCTATCTTGCCCTAATCGAAGAAGTGGAGAAATACGTCAGATACGAGCCGGACCATCCGAATTACATCCGCAACACAGTGGATGCAAGAGATATGTACGATATGGCTTTCGATATCATGCGATGACAATACTTTGATGACGATACATTAAGGACGGATAGAGCCGGGAGACGGAACCCGGATCAGTCGACCACCCGGACGATGCACTCCGGTCTGATCTCTTCCGTCTTATCAGAATCCCTGCTGTACTCTCTGGAATCGCTGACCTCGATAAAACGCAGATTCTCGTAATCATATCCCCAGTGTGGAACCAGAAACCAGCGGTTCATCATGCCGACATGCTCTTCCACTTTTCTTCTGAAGTATTCCTCGGGAAAAGCATGCTTCAGATTTCTGAGATATCTTTCAAACCCGGGCAATCTCACGTCTTCGATCGCATTGAAGTCGTAATGCCTGTGCTCGATATAGAACCACTGCCCGTTCTCCGCATGATCCCTGTACCAGCGCCATGTCCTGGATGTATCCGCCTTGCCGGTGAATCGGCAGATGATATCCAGCTGCCACCATTTCAGATCCTCCTCATCCTTCGCCTCATAGCGGATCTTGTCAGGCTCTCCGCGTTCCCCCTTCGACATGACTCTCAGGCCATCCAGATAGAGGCCGGAGAAGTGCTGGATCGGTTCTTTCCTGCAGTCTTCCGGCAGATGCGCTCTGATCCATTTCTCATCCAGTTTCATTTCATTACCTCGCCAAAACATTCTTCGGTCTCCTTTACCAGTTCTTTTGTCGCCAAGTGCGTTCCTCACTTGTAATAGTAAAACCAATTCCCGTTCCATTCCCGGTCGCAGGCTTCCTGAGAAGCGAAGCGGCAGTTCTTGAGTCCGCTGACCGGATAGCCGTTTTCCCGAAGGACCTTCCAGTGATACTCGTTGATTCTTTCCGTCAGGCCGGAGCTCTTCGCTTGCTTAAGTTCGGCGTCCGTTTTGAAAATATAGGAAACGAAGTAATTCTCCGGCGCAAGATAAGCACCGAACGAGATGCTTTTTATCAGTTCATCGAAATGGGCAACGACCTGCTTTTCGGACTTGTTGACGATCGCTCTATATACCTTGACCATTTCCAGTTGCTTCTTCTCATCCCAGAGAAGATTGATCCGGTAACTGATCTCGGCGACCTCTTTCCCGCCGATAATGTCGGTTCTGGATTTTCCGTCTTTCAGAAAACCCATTTTCTCATAGAAAGCGATGGCGCGGGTATTTTCTTCGAGCACCCATAAGAATATCTGATTAAACCCGAATCCCTTCATTTCTTCGAGCACCCGTTTCATCAGAAGGCTGCCGTAACCCTTTCTCGTATACCCCGGCAGAAAATACATCGATATGATCTCGCCGTATCCCGGAAAATACTCCGGGAATCTGGATTCGCAGAAACTGCAGGTGCCGATGATCTTGTCATCTTCGAGGCAGACAAGCGTCGCCCAATCAGGATTATCCACTTTCTTTGCCCAGCGGCCCTGCGGGATACTGTCCAGATAGCTCTTCGGAATGATCCCCTTATAGGCGGTCTTCCAGGATCTCTCATAGATATTGCTGATCTCGTTTCTGTCATCACTTTTGTCTATGTATCTGATGGTGATCATGGCTCTCTTCTCTCTGGACACCTCATCTATGTTCCCACGTATGTCTTGATTATAGGCCTTGCTAGATCCCTCTGCAACGGTGATCCATCACCTTGTGAAACGGTTATCGTTCTGACTCTGTCACCTCTTAGTGTTGATACATCATAGCATGCGCGCGCATCCTCTTTCCTAAAGGAAGCAGGATGTGTGGTTGAGAAGAAACTCGCATCCATAGTCACGAGGTTTCATCAAAATGTGCAAAAATGCGTGACTATCATTTTTCCCTGAATCATGAGGTCTGCTCGAAAGCAACGGAACCTCA
Organism: Clostridiales bacterium; assembly: GCA_017551625.1. Classification (GTDB taxonomy): domain Bacteria; phylum Bacillota; class Clostridia; order Saccharofermentanales; family Saccharofermentanaceae; genus Scatonaster. The sequence goes on from JAFZLF010000030.1 coordinate 9,755, forward strand.
TGATTATTCCGGAAGGATTACTCATGAGGTTTTCTTGATAGTGGTCAAACCTCGTGACTCTTTTTCAAGTTCGCGTCATGAGTTCTTTGTGAAAATAGATAATCCTCATGATTGTTTCCCTCCTAATCAGTCACGAGGTTTTCTCGAAAGCAGCTGAACCTCATGAATCCTCTCATAAAAGCAGTCACGAGGTTATAGCGATATCGATTGAAACTCGTGATTGCTGCATGACAAAGAAGACGACTCGCTGAACATCCCGATACAAATGCGCGCGACAGTTCTATTGTCTATTCATACATGTATAGCTTACATGATATAATGCTTTTCAAGAGGCGCTTGCGGAGCGTGTATGTGTGTTAGAAGCTGCTAATTGCAATCTTGCGTGAATCGCAATATAGGAATAATTATGCCGGCATATTTTAGTGTAAGATTTGAACTTTCCAAAGGACCAACAGCTATTCATGATATCTATGATGCGTTGGTTCGATCCGGGCTTTCTTTCAAAAACGGATACTGGGGATGCGAGAACGAGACTTTCGAGGAGATCAAAAGATGGAATCAGGAGAAGTTGGATGCGGACTTTGAGCTCGGGTATACAGAGCACCATTCTCATGATTTCAAGCAGATGCAGTTTGAATTAGATGATTATTCTGAAGTGAGAGCCTTCGTATTAAACATAAAGACAGAGGCCACTTTTTCCCTTCTCCTGATCATACCGGAAGAGGATTTTCTGGAGTATGAGAAGAACGGCGAAAAGTACAAAGTGATCCGGCTTCACGAGAAGATGGAGCGGATCATAGAGTTCGCCAAAAGAGTGTGGATAGACTCTGAAGTATTAACGATTCAAACGGAATGGGAGTGTTCGGAGGATAGACCAACGAAGCATGCCGACCTGGATGATAGCTGTCCGCCGCAAACAGAGCCCTTTTCGATCATCCCGCGCAACAAGTTTTCCACGAAATGGAATTTCGCGAATGAAGAGATAGATCGGGATGGAATTCTCCTGGTGAACGATAAAGCCTGGTATTACGAAGCATGGTATTGCATTTTGGGGAAGTAGAACGATGAACGATATAGACCGAATCAGATCCAAACTCAGCGACAAGCACATCGAACTGTGTGCGCCTGTCGATATCTCAGTTATTCGGAAGTTCGAAGAGGAGTATCAGATTTCCCTGCCCCGGGAACTGGTTGATTTCTACACTCAGATATCCAATGGTTGCGAGATGATAGACGGTTTCCAGTTGTATCCTTTTGAGAAATGGAAGTTTGATCCGGAGCGGTTACGCAAACCATTCGGGTTTAAGGAGTATTGGATCTGGGAGAGCGAAAGTGAGCCGTCGCATGATCCGAAAGACATCGAAAATGGCATCATCGAGCTGATCGATATTGGCGATGGGCAGACCTGGAACATTGTTACAAATGGCGAAAACTGTGGGGATATGTGGTTTTTCACGGATGTCGGCATCCAGCCCGCCTGTCCCCCGGTGAATTTCCTGAAATGGTTTGAATTCTGGCTCGATGGCGGTACAGACTATTTCTATGCGTTCGAGTATAATCAATAGAAAGATCAACTGACCTGGCGCTTCGGGTCAATCTTAGGGAAAGAAACTGCTTATGGGAAAACAATTCGTTATTACATCGGAAATCTTGTTAAAGGTCGTGTGTGGTCTTTGGGAAGATAGTGAAGACCGGTTCTTTTTCGACTACGACACTTATGAAATCAGAGAGAAAGACGATCTGGTGGAAGGAAGCTATACCATTCCCCTGGTTCATGTCTCGCAGGTGACTGTCATGAAGGACTTCATCGTCAGCTTGAATAACCGAAAGCTGATCGAAGAGTTCCGGACTCTTTCCGATCAGGAAGCATGGAGCCGGTTCTGGATCCACTTTGACGATGACGGACCCCTTTCTTCCAGATGGCACGAATTTGAAGAAAACTACTGCAAGAAACTGATTACAGACTGGTGCGAGAATAACGGGATCAGCTTTCGAATGGATCTTAAGTAAAAATTTAATCTACAACAAGCGAAGAAAACTCTGTTGTTATGCGTCTATAGAACAGATGCGGACAAAAAGGAGCAGAACGAATGACCGACAAAGAACTGGAAAAGATCTACAACGAAGCCTATCGTGCGGTGTACTGGACAGCATTCTCTCTTCTGAAAAATGAAGACGATGCGCAGGACGTCGTACAGGATACGTTTATTGCCCTGTTCAACTCATATGACAGTATCAAGGACAAGAGCAAGATCGTTGCCTGGCTTAAGAAGGTCGCCGCCAACAGATCTCTGGACCGTCTGAGAAGGACGAAGACGGATGCTGTGGAGGACGAGTTCTTTGACGACATCGAGACCGTTCCCGAGGATTTTCTCCCCGATTCGCTTGTCGAATCAGCCGAGATGCGGAAGATCATCATGGATATCATCAACAATTCCCTGTCTGAAGATGTCCGAAGGACGCTTATCCTCTTCTACTTTGACGAGATGAGCACCAAAGAGATCGCAGAAGCACTCGGGATCCCGGAAGGAACAGTGTCGAGACGCATTCACTCTGCCAAGAAGAAAATCAAGAAGGAGGTAGAGAAATATGAAGAAGATAATGACACGAAACTGTTTATGGTCGTACCATTCCTGACAAGTCTATTTACAAAAGAAGCCGAGCAGGTGCCTTTCCGGCCAATGCCCGCTTCACTTCTCAATCTGTCCGCATCTACCGGGGCTGCTGAAGCAGCCGGATCTAAGATCGCTGCGGAAGCGATCAAGAAAGGGACAGAGATTGCTATGAAAAAGATTATTATTGCTGCTATTTCCGTTGCACTGGCAGGTGCAGCGACCACCGGAATCATTTACTATGTCACCCACAAGGACGACAATACCGGTACGAAAGAAAAAAACAAAAAGAAAGCGGAAAACGAGATCGCCGAGATCGAGCAGGATGACGAGTCCAACGGTGCTTCGAAAGACGGGACCGGATCAGGCGCGGCAGGATCAGGAAGCAATGTCGTATGGGCTGACAGCGCACACTTTTACGTGAACGGAAAGGAGATCGTATTAGACCAGAGCAGCGTACAGGATCTGTATGACAGCGGTTGCTATTGTATCTTCTTTGACTCGACCCGTGACTACAAGCAGACCTATTTCTATGAACTTGATGACGAAGTCGAATTTACATCTGCATACATATATCCGGACGAAGAATCGGCATTAGCAGGCCAATCAGGATCAAAAGACCCGACCGGAGCCATCTTCATCGGTATCTCTCATCCCAAAGACCAGCCAGATGACAGTGAGACATATACCGTAAGAGACGGTATCGTCAGGAGGATAAGCGGTACGCCGGAGAATATAGCCTTATGGGGAGACTACCTGAAATTAGATTTCCCTCTCACAATGACCTCTGAACAATTATTGGCCAATTCGGGAAACGCCGATGAAGTGTTTGACAATACTTATCATTATGACCACAGCGAAGAATATGAGTATGCGGAGTTCAAGTTCGATGAGAACGATCAACTGACAGAATTCACTCTTAACGGAGGCGGAAATGATATAAAGACGGAAACAGCTACTGATTCTGGTTCCGAAGGCGGATCCGACGATGATTTTGCGACCGCAGACAGACATTACGTCAACTACGTCGATCTGAAGGTAAGCGTGAAAGGAACCGTCATTACAATGGGCAAGTCTACCATTCAGGATGTTCTCGATGCAGGCACCTATGTGAATCCGCACCTTCTGAATCGCACTGCCGCTTATGGACTGAAGCTCGACGATCCTCTGGAGGCCGGAGATCTCGTGTATATGACCGTGTTCGATCTCGAGGATGGTGAGGATTGGCCGTCCGGACAGAACGCGAATTATCCGATGGTTTTCCTGGCAAAAGCAGAAAAGGCAGGACCGGTCTCTGAAGCGGTAATCTGTGGCGTCCACTATCAGACCAACATGAGCGAAGCGTGGGAGAACGAAGTCATATTCGAGTTCCCGTTCACCCTCACACCTGAGGCATTGGTCGCTGATTCGGGCGAAGCGACATCTGTCGAAACGGGAACAGATGAATCTTATTACCGTTATGAAAATGGAGATTGCTCGATGGTGTTTATCTTCTATAAGGGCGAGCTGAAGAGCATCTACGGCGAGTACGACGCAGGCTCCCGTATCGACCTGACATACGGTTTAGTCGGCGTAGAAGAGTGAGGTAGAGAAATGGTAATCGGTGTCATTCAGGCAAGTTCGCAATCCGCGAAAAACGAGTTGATCTTCGAAAGTGTCAGCAAGCACGCAGCTGGTCACGAGGTCATCAACTTCGGCTGTAAGAAGGACGAAGAAAACAGATACAGTTATATCGAGATATCTGTTCTGGTCGGCCTTCTGCTTTCGAGCGGATCTGTGGATCTGGTCGTAACAGGCTGTTCTTCCGGGCAAGGGATGATGCTGGCCTGTAACAACATGCCGGGCGTTCTTTGCGGGTATATACCGACACCTATGGATGCATATCTTTTCGCGCAGATCAATAACGGAAATGCAGTATCGCTGCCTCTTGGCGAAGAGTATACCTGGAACGGTGAAGAAAACATGGATCAGACGATCGGAAGGCTATTCTCGGAGCCTTGGGGGCAGGGATATCCAAAGGGCGAAGCGTCCCGGAAACTGGAAGATACCCGACTCCTAAAGAAGATCAGGTCCGATTCCCAGGTCAGCATGCAGGAACTTCTGCGCGTCATGGACAAGGCTCTTCTGAAGAAGGTGCTGAGCAAAAAGGACGTGCTGGATTTCGTTTTAGCAAACGGCAAGGACGAAAGCCTTGTGTCCCTTCTTAAGGAATGGGAGTCATTTTCTGATGAATGAACATCAGCTTCAAAACCTGAAGCGCTTCTCCGAACTGGCGGAACGTGCCCGACAGTTCGGCTGTTATACTTATTCGAGTTTCCATTCACGAGAGACGGCAAGCCTCGCCTTTGAGGTGGCGTCGGAAAATGAGATGAAGATCTGGGGCGGCACGGAGAACAGTGAGCGTGTCGTCGTCCGCTTTGGAGATCCGGAGGAATTTTCTTACGACGAAGAATTTCCCATCAGGATCCTCCTCATCGAGCCCAAACAGGCGAAGTATGCCGAGACGCTGACCCATCGGGATTTCCTCGGTGCGATCTTAAACCTCGGGATCGAGCGCGACATGATCGGAGATATCCTGGTCCAGAATAACTCTGCCTATTGCTTCGTTTCTGAAAAACTGGCCGATGTTTTCTGCAGTGATCTTGATCGCGTAAAGCACACTTCCGTCAGCTGCAAAATCGTTGATGCTGTTCCGGGAGACTTTCTTCCGAAGCTGAAAGAAGAGAACATCACGGTCACCTCTCCCCGTCTCGATGCGATCCTTGCGAAGGTCTATCACCTGTCCCGCACCGATGCCAAAGAACTCTTTGACATGGAGAAGGTCATTCTCAACGGCCGCATCTGCCGTAACCCCGAGACGATCCTTAAGGAAAACAGTATTGTCTCCGTCCGCGGTTACGGGAAACTGGAGTATCACGGCGAAGAACACACCACCAAAAAGGGAAAGACCGGCATCACCATCTGGCGGTATATCTGAGCGTCGTCTATACTCCCGGGGCTCCACCTATCTTTTTCTCTTATCTCTCCTGTACGATGATCAGCGCGCGGTTATCGATATTCTTCAGCACCTCTTCCGCCGATCTCGTATCCTCGAAATACCCGGGGGCCTCCTCGAGGATGACGCCCATCACGGCCGCATCCGTATGGTAACTGCACTTCACGCTTCCGATGAGCTCCCGAAGTTCCTCGATCTGCCCGGCTTCTACCGGATAAAGGATCATGCCCCAGACCTCATTCCGGGCCAGATTTTTCTGGTAAAGTTCATACGCGCGGTTGATCTTCTCTTCCTCTTCCTTCATGTTCTCGTCGAAAGCCGAGATATTAAGCGGAAGATCGCGGCCGATCCCCTTCGTGACGGAAACCTGCGCCTCCTTACTGAAGAAGCTCCGGATCACTTCCCAGGACTCATCCTTATACGGAGATCCCGCGAAGATAGCCATCGACTCGCCGGGCATCGCCAGGACGCCGCTTCCATTCTGCGTCGGATAGCCCACAAACTTCCCGTTTCCTTCGAGGATTCCCAGATAGAGGCTGTAGTCATTCAGATCCGTGATACTCGCATCGATCATCGCACTTAAACCGTTATACAGATAATCCAGAAGCTTGACGACAGGCTTGGAGCCCATCCCGTCGTAAGAAGATGTGTCATAGAGTTTCAGTCCGCCGTACTGCGACGCGCCCGCGATGCCCATAAGGAAAGTCCGATCCGAGAGATCCTCCTTCGCGGCATACTTCTTCACTTCCTCGAAGACATGTACCATCCCCTCGGAATTGAAGTTGACCTTCTTATTTGCATAGTCCATGTACGACGTCAGCTCCGAGCCCATGTACCTCATAAGAAGATCTCCGCTCTCCGTCGGAGGGATCAGCGCCACCCCTTCAGGAAGGCCTTCCGCCGCGCGGTCCATATCATCGAAAGTCCAGTTCGTATCGGCATCCACGTATCGGGTATTGACCACATACCCCTCAAGCGAGAAACTCATCGGGATATAGTAGAGCTTCCCGTTCACCTCCATCGAACGGAAGATGTTATCGAAGTACTCCGAGCGGTCAAGCCCGGTTCCCGAATCGATATAGGTATTCAGGTCGACCAGCATCGCATCGTTGGCATACTGGTCATACCCCGCGAAATTCACTAAGATATCGGGTGCCTCGCCGCTTAACATCATGAGGTTGATCCGGTTCGTGATATTCGTATAGAACTGCTCATCGAGCGAAGTTCCGTCCTCGAAAGAGTAAGTATAATCGAAAGCCTCGATCCGGTAGTCATGACTCGTATCCGCGTTATATTCATACATATAATCGTAGAAACCGCTGCTGAGATTGAGTCCGCCTACATACAGGACCTTCTTCCCTGCATGCGGATTCTTCTTCGCGCGCTTGAGGTTCAGGACATAATACTTGTCCTGGGTATAAGAGTCGCTGAACTCTCTGGCGAGCGCGTGGATCTCGTTCTCGTTGACCGGGAAACTCTGCACAGAGTAAAGGATCCTGCGGTTGACATCTGTCTCGTTCCAGTCGAAGATCTCTTCCATCTCAGAAGTCAGGGGATTATACTTCGAGATCCCGTTCGGTGTGGAGCTGTAAACGCCGTCTTCACCGTGTGTCAGAGTAGCGATATCGGCGACGCCATTCGCCTTCGTCCCCTGCTTCATCTCACCGGTCGTCATATCGATCTCGTGGATGTAATAGTCAAGCGTTCCGAACCAGTCCGTCGGCATCGAGAATGCATAGTATTTCCCGTCCTGCTGGAATATCTCGCCGGCCACACCGCGGTCGATCGAGAAGATCTCGAAGAGATATTTTCCATCCTGATCGTAGACGTATACCGGCGCGGCATACGTACTCTGGATCGCGATCTTTCCATCGGGAAGGAACTGCATATTCGACACGAAAAACAGGTCTGCGGCAGGCGGCATCTTAAGAGAGATCTCTTTAACCGTCTTGCCGGAATCGTCCTGGATAACGATCTTCATCCCGTCGACCTCATACTGCTGGTTATAACTCTGACTCAGCGTCGCGATATTCCCGTCGTTATCCACCGAGATGCAGCCCGTGCCGGAAAGGTCGCTCGGCAGATCGCCCAGGTACTCTCCCTGAAGCGAGAACAAGGCCGAGCCCTGCTTCGAATACTCTCCCCACGCAAAATCCGCCGGGTAACCCTGCGCATCCACCTCTTCCGGAAACGCATACTGGATATAGTAGTCCGCGAGGATCTTCTCTCCGAGAAAATGGATACTATCGACGTAGAGAGACTCCAGCTCCTTGTTCTCATCGATTGGAAACTGAAGTAGGTTTATCTCGGTCTCGAAGAACGGATCATCCTCCACGATATCGCGGCCTCCCTTCTCCTTCGTCTGCTTTTTCTTACACGACGCAGACGAAATCAGAAGCATAAAGCAGAGCATAACGGCGAGGATTCTGCGAGGATAGTGATCGGCAGAATGCTTCGGAAAAAGATTCAGAGACTGCTTCGAAAAAAGATCTGAAGATGGATCCGGAAATGGATAATGTTTCATAGAAAAGCCCTCATTCCAACACATGCAAAAGCAACTTATACAACAACCCTACTTATAATCTAGCAGACGGATTTCTCCTTCGAGTGACGGATGCGTCATTTTCGAAGAGTATCTCAAGTGCTTTTCGAGAAGAAGCCTAGATAATCCGGATCGCGCAGAAGCTACGGCCCCCGCATCAGATCCAGGCTCCATTCCGCTAATGTAAGTAACTCGATGTAATACTGTATAATATGGCTGAAAGAACAATTTTCGAATCTCGAAAAAAAATTTCTCGAACCTGCGAACATTCCGCACCGGTTCTGTGTCTATAGGGCAGATGCGGATAAAGGAGGCAAAAGTCAGATGACTGACAGAGAACTCGAAAAGATTTACAGCGAAGCCTATCGCGCGGTGTACTGGACCGCGATGTCACTTCTTAAAAACGAAGAAGAAGCAGAAGACATCGTGCAGGACACGTTCGTGACTTTGATCGAATCCTATGACACGCTCAAGGATAAGAGCAAAGTGACGGCCTGGCTGAAGAAAATCGCAGCCAACAAGTCTCTCAACCGTCTCACGCGGACGAAGACCGTGGCTGTGGATGACGAGTTCCTCGAAGATGTGGAAACGGTACCCGAGGACTTTCTCCCCGATTCGATCGTCGAGTCGGACGCGATGCGCCGGATCGTCATGGATATCATCGAAAGATCACTGTCCGATGAGATCAGAAGAACACTGATCCTATTCTACTTTGACGAGATGAGCACCAGAGAGATCGCCGAGACACTTGGCGTTCCCGAGGGGACCGTCCGCCGCCGTCTGAATTTTGCCAGAAACAAAATCAAGAAGGAGGTCGAGAAATATGAAGACGAAAACGAGACGAAGCTGTTTGCCATGGCGCCGCTGCCTTTCCTGAGCAAACTGTTCATGAAGGAAGCCGAGCAGGTGCCCTTTAAGGCCATGCCCGCTTCCCTTACCACTACCCTGTCCGCATCTGCAAAGGCTACCGCCAAGGGAGCCGCCACGAAAACCGCTGCATCCGCAGCGAAGAAAGGAACAGGGATAATGATCAACAAATTTCTATTAGGAGGGATCGCCGCGGTGGTAATCATCGGCATCACCACTGCAGGAATCATCTACTATCTGCCAAACAAGAATAATAACGAAAAAACGAAGCCGAAGAAGATCTCTTCCGTGCAGGATTCGGAACCGGTCGATCAGAGCGAAGGTTCTTCCTCCGACCGTGGGAATGACCCGGACGACACGGGTATCCTCAACCCCGATGCCGCCGTGCTCATGAAGTCTCCGGTGGTGAACGGATATCCGGTCAACGTACCGTGCACGATCGGTGATCTGAAAGAAAAGGGATTCTCGATCGAAGAAGTCGTCGATGGTGAGATGGTCTGCATGGCCTATGACAAAGCGGATAATTACTACGCATTTAACTGCATCCTGAAAGAGCCCGTGCAGGATGAAAGCAGCGTCAGTGATGATACGCAAGTCATCGCGATCGAGCTCTTCATCATCGGGACAGATCTGGACTTCTATGACGTGGAACTGGGCATGAGCGAAAGTGATTTTGCCGCCGTCATCGGAACACCCTACTACCTGGCAGGAAGATCCGTTGACCACGGACGGTATTACTACTTCCTCGGTCTGGGCGATCTGGTCTACGAATTCTATTGTTCTGAACTTACAGAAGATCCGGACCATCCACAGCTCGTTTCCATCGTATTCGGCACACAGGAATACATGTACAAAAATACGAGACTTTCGGACGTCATCTAAAGCCGGAAAGAAATCGATATTTCCAGACGATTTAAAGCCGGGAAAAAACGGCAAATCTCACACGAATAAACAGGAGAAATAAAATGAAGAATATGAAAAATGTTGTCGCCATAGCTATGGCTGGATTTGTTATGCTCACCGCCTCCTCTTGCGGAAAGAAAAACGAGGAAAAAGGCAAGAATCCCTCTTCGAAAAAGACTTATGAATCAGAGGAATACGATGGAGAAGACACCCCCTCCGATACGATGCTTCCCGCGGTTTCGGAGGGCTGGGACAGGATCAACGGAAACGCGACCGATGCGATGACATCAGCAGACGGAAAAGCCGGTCCTGCCTTTACGCTCGACCAGAACGACTACTTTGGACCATATACATATAAGCACCCTTCGTCTGCGAAGAAAATCGATCTCAACAGAGACACGATCCTGCTCCAGGATGAGCACTTCGTTTTCCAGCCGCTCACGTTCTACAACGAGTTTAAAAAAGGACACGACTTCGGAACGATGAGCATGGATGACTATATCGATTTCTGCGAGCCGATCCTGACCGACAGCACCTACGGATTCGCTCAGGCCTACGGCGGCGTCTTCAATGCCCATTTCGACTGCGATATCTATATCCATATCACTTCGAAGACCCCGATCGAAGTAAACGGATATGAGGCCTGCATCGTTCACGGCACATTCGGCGATCCGCAGTATTTTGAAGAGACGGAATTCGTGGCGTGCTATGTTCTCGATCCGGATGATCCTTTCGTCCTCTGGGCCTCGCCCTGGATCGTCAATGTTTCGGAGCACGAATGGAAACCCGATGAAGAAGCGGCCTGTCCGGAACGGATGGAGCTGTTCCTGACGCAGGTACTCGAAACCGTCGAGTTATTCAGCTGGGACTAAAGCCTGGTCTTTCACTTCGATCGCGGATATCAGAGGGGCTGTCTTACAGTGAAACATTCACTTTTGAGGCAGCCTTTCTCGCTGTATAATAGATGCATACATTCAAGAAACGAGGTGAACGGAAATGATTCGTGAAGCAGAAGTAAAAGACGCAGCAAGAATTGCAGAGATCGAAGTGATCAGCAGCCGCTATGCATATAAGGGTGTTGTGTCTGACAAGTGTTTATACGAAGATCTAACCGTGGAAAACCGCATCCCTGTTTACGAGCGCTGGATCTCCGAGAAGCGCTTCGCACTTTATGTGTACGAAGATCCGCAGAGCGGGATCGTCAAGGGAATGCTGGGCCTCGGGATGTGTGAGGACGAAGATAAAACGAATGCCTTCGAACTGCACTTCATCTACCTCGATCCGAAGTACGTGAGAATGGGGATCGGGACCGAGATGCTCCAGTTCTTCGAAAATATCGCCAAGGAAAAGGGCTGCTCGGAGTTTGTGATCTGGGTCCTCGATGAAAATGCGATGGGACGAAACTTCTACGAGAAGAACGGCTACCATCTCGACGGGAAAGAGAAGATTTTCAAGCGTTGGAACAAGCGCGAGATCCGATATGTGAAAGATTAAATCGGGAAAGTACAGCTTTAGCGCATGTGAAAAGCTAACGCGGGAAAAACGGATATGGCAAAAGAGAAAACGAAAACCGAAATCGAGCAGACCATTACACTGATCCGGGCATGCCGCTGGATATTTCTGAGACTTGCATTCGTTATCTTTCTCGTACGGGCGATCGCGAGTTTCACAGAAAGAAATATTCTCTCGGGTGTGCTCAACGCGTGCATCGCCGTCGCGATCGCTGCCGCGGATCTCGGACTTCTCGGAAACCTGATCCGGAAACTTAAGAAGGAATACGAAACGGCACCGAGCACTCACGAGCTGAAAAACGGGCAACCGACTTCATCGTCACTTTCGTCTTCAACATCGGATTCGCCAACGTCCGCCGGGATGCAGCGTTATAAAGTCGAGTGGGTCTGGGATAATGCATGTGAAGTATACTGCAGAAGAAACAACAAGGACCCTGAGGAACTCTCCGAAGACGAAAACGACGAGATCTATGATCTGGCCGGAAACGATGTGGCGCTCCTTCTCACCTGGATCGTCTTACACGATTTCTTCGTTGCAGATACGGACCTCACGAAAGAGTATGTAAATGACCTTAAGAACAGGAAGTGTACCGGCAGTGATTTTCTCTGTAACGTATGCGATTACAAACTGGCAAGACATGATTTCTCGGAAAAGATCATCGGGTTTATCGATGACTACTTCAAGCATGACGGCCCGCACACCTGTGGCAATTTCGCAGAGGATTACGAGGCGTTTATCAGAAACGATCTGAAAACCGAACTCTACACGGTTCCGTTCAGCTGGGAGGAATACGAAGGCTTTACGTCCTATATCGAGAAAGCATACAGGAAGTTTAACGAATGAACAGTCATTTATCAGAAAAGTCCGTCATATTCTTCGACGTCGGGTACACGATCGATTATCCGGCTTCAGGAGACTGGATGTTTACCAGGCGGTTTTACGAGGTCGTAGGTAACCGTCTGGATACGTTTGACGCATCTCAGATAAACGAGGCCCGGTCAGCCGGGATGGTGTTTCTCGACAAGAACCATCTGATCCGAAACGAAGAGGAAGAAGCGGAACTGTTCTATCAGTACTACCGCATCGTCACCGATCACCTGGGGCTCAGACTGACGGATGCCGAGATCACTTCTATCGCCCACGACCGGACATACAATATGGAAAACTATATCATCTACCCGGATGCGAAGAATGTGATTCAGACATTGAGCCAGACACACCGTCTGGGGATCATCTCGGACACGTGGCCGAGCATTGAAAATCAACTTCGTGCGCTGGACGTACTTCAGTACTTCTCTTTCGCCACATATAGTTTCGAGCTGGGCACTTTCAAACCGGACAGACGGATGTATCTGGACGCACTTGAAAAATGCAGTTGCTACGCAAGAGAAACAGCGTTCATCGATGACAGTATACAAAACCTGGAAGGTGCTGCGAAACTGGGCATCACGCCGATACTGATCGCCGCCAATCCCGCTGCTGATGTAGAGACCTCGTATACCAAGGTCCACTCCCTCTCTGAACTGATTTGATATGCTGTATAATGTTCCATAGAAGCATGAGGTGTTGTCACTGGAAAACCAGAATATGTATTGATCTTTGCAAGGAGCGAACGCCATGACCCGAGAAGAAAACCGAGCATTCATGAAAGACTTCTTCGAGAAGTATTACGAAAAGCAGAAGGCGCGCAGCGAATCTTGTGTCGCAGGCGTAAAAATCCCGGAAGAGATGGTTGCCTATGATCTTCCGACAGGCGGAGGCTGGAAGGTTTGGAAGCTTTTTCCGTCGACCGTCACAGACGAAGACATCCAGGCGCTCGAAGATCTCTGGAACGTGAAGCTGCCGGAATGCTTATGCGCTTTTCTTTCTACTTATCACCACAGGTTCGACGGCCTGGTTGGTCGAAACGATATCGGCAAACCTTTCTGGTCCATCCTGAACGCCTATAATCCCCACCTGGCAGCGAACGGTTATATTCCGTTCGGCTGGGATGAGGACAACTATTTTATCCGCTGTATCGACATAACAAATGCACCCGACGATGAGAAGTGTCCTGTGGTACAGATCGCTCACGAAGTGCTTTTCGATCTCTATGATGAAGACGATGAGGAGCTCCTCCCCAAAGAGACCCTCGCCCCACACATCGAGAAAGAAGCGAAAAATTTCTACGAGTATCTCAATGCCATCCTGAATGGGTAAGAAGCACGATTCGTTCGGCAAAGATAATCGACGGAGGAAGTACAAGATGGGACCGGATGTAGAGTATTTAAGGAAGTACCACAAAACCACAGAAGTTATTCAGGACGGGTTCGAGAACATCTCGGGCATCCCGGAAATCTGGGTAACGATCCTCAAGCAAAAGACTCCGGACAAAATCCGGAGCATTATCGACATGTGGGAGAAAGACTTTAGTCACGAACTTCCTCAGCAGATCGCCTACTTCGAGAAGCATCTTAAAGATGTCGACCTGATCACCTATGTCAACTTCAAGAAAAGACAGGTCTATTCCCTTCTTTATTCCATCGAGAGCGAGAAAGGACGGATCTTGTATTACGAGGGTGGAAATCCGCTGGATGTGAAGCAGGACGAAAAGATCATGGCACACCTTTCCCGATTCCCCGAGAAGATCACACAATTCTACGAGACCCTTCACAACGGCTTCTTCTACTATGCGAGCGGAAGCACCGGTCTGATCTCTGCATGCGATATCTGGGCGCTGGATGACGAAGAATGGCACATTCTTGAAGAACTGGAAGAACCGCTACAGATCGACATGGAAAATACATACGCGGTATTTGCCTCCGGCGGAGGCGGATATGTCGTAGTCGACCTCGGCAACTGTGAAAACAATAACGCGACGATCTGGTCCACAACAAGGCAGCCGAATTACAATCAGAACTTCTGGGGCATTGTGGACACGTGGACGGTCATCGGACTTGAGGGATAAATCTCGCTTAAACGAATAAACAAAAGAGGCTGTCCGAAGGCAGCCTCTTTTCATGTTCATTCACGTCTGCAGATTACCTCTCGTTAAAGACATTCTGCGCGCGGTTGTTGATCGTACTGATGACGGTGTCGAGATCTTTCTGGCCGAGGAGATATGCCGGCAGTTCCTCATCCACGATCATCATGACCGCGTTATCCGACATAAGAACCGTATCGACCGCTTCGAATGTCTGAAGGAGGATCTCATCGAGTTTCGTCCTCGGATCATAAATACTGGCACAACGATAGATCATATCCGATCTCAGCTGTCCCGGCTGCTGAAGCTCGTCATAAGAGGTCTGGTTGCCCTGTCTCATGATATCCACCCTGTACGCGGTAGCTGCGCGGTTGATCGGAAATGCCATATTCGATAGTTTCATGACATTCTCACTCAAAAGGATATCGAGGAATGCGTATGCTCCCTCCTTCACGGCCGATCCGGCTGTGATCGAGAACGAGTTCGTGATGCTCGCAGAAGGCCCTGTACCGTTTTCCGACGGAAGGCCCAGGATCTTCAGATTCTTGTCAAAGTAGTTGATCTGCGCAAGTGTCCGGATACTATCGATATTCTCGACATAAATGAAATCATAGATGGTTTCTTCATCTATGGTCGGAATGATCTCGTCGTACTGATTCGCCGGGGCCGCAGAAACGCCCTCCGGGATCTTGTCCTTGAAGAATGCGGCCATCACACGGAAATCCTCCGTATCGAGGTTCATCTTCTTATCCTTGAGCCACTGGTCATACGATCTCTCGAAACAGAGATTCAGGAAATGCATACGGCTGATATACCCGGTGACCAGATCGACCCCGTTAAACTCATTCTCTACAAAGGAAGCATACTGTTCATAGGTAAAACCGACCTGGTCAGGCGCGACCCGGGAACCATCCATAACGATGCCACCGATCGTGAACGCCGTCGGGATAAAGTACAGCTTTCCATCGAGTCTCGACGCCTCGATGATCTTCGAATAGTAGGCCGAGGCATCATACGTCTCTCTCTGGAGATAGGGCGACAGATCCTCCAGATACTGGCTGTCCAGCACATCGATCGACTGTGCGGCTCCCAGAATGACATCCGGCCCGTTTCCGGAACGGATATCCATCGTCAGGCTTCCGCTGACCATCGAAAGCGCGCTGTACATCTGACGGTCCGTCGTATCGATATCGTCCGTCACCTCGCCGGCCGACTGATACTCTCTCTGATCGTAGAGCACCAGCTGGACGTGGTATTCCGGATTCTGCTCATTAAAAGCCGTCATGGCCTGGGCTTCAAAATGCGAGATGGAATCGCTTATGCTTGCGACCGTAAGGATGGTCTTCCCCGCATTCGGATTCTTTTCCGCTTTCTCGAGTACATAGACGATCGCCGGCTCGGGCATGATATACCCTTCGAACGGCGGAAGGGATCCGAGCACGACCTTATCTCCCTCGACCGCAAGCACGGTCGCATTCTGCGCCTCAAAACGGTTGACATCGCAGTAGTCGAAATTGAGTTTACAGGTCTCGTTTTTACCCGTTACATCGTATTCATAGATACCGGTCGCCTTCGTCAGGTACCCGATCCCTTCGTTGGTCGAGGAATAGTTCTGACCCCGGCTCATCGGCTTTCCATCCTTGACCTGTGTCACCTTTCCCGAAGCGAGATCAAGCTGGGCGATCAGCTGCGTCTTTCCCATGACTTCCACGATGGCCTGCCCGTTTCCGTAGCCGTAGGTATTCACCACGTTATACACGCCGGGGCCGAACGCCTGTTCGAAATCCACGTCATACAGTGCTTTGTCGTTCTTCCCGACGAAGAGGATGCTTTGCTCCTTATCATGGGACCAGGCATTACAGACATCATAGCCTTCGATACTCTTCACATCGTAGACCCAGAAGTCTTTGCTATCGACCGGCCTTAAGTCCGAAGGATGCCCCGGTTCGATCACTTCTCCGGTATTCGGATCCAACTCCGTGCAGTACACTTTCGTTTGGGTAACATAGTTCGCACCCGCCGACGGATCATCCGGATTCCATTCCTTTTCCGAGACAACCACTTCGAAATAGAGACGGATGCCCTTCTCCCCTGCCACGAGTCCCAGATACATGCTGGGCGCATATGCGGATTCAAATTCCTTGATGATCTCCGAGAGATTCACGATACCGAGAAGCTTCCCCTCCAGATCGAAGATACCCATCAGATCGTGATAGACCGAATGCTTCACATCTTCGTTAGGCGCGCTCGCCACATGATATCTCATCACATACCGGTCGCAAAGAAGATAGGGGCCCTGCGGATCGACGTAGATATAGTCATCCGAAGTGAAATGCGGATCGAGTTCGATCCTCTTCGTGGTGTACCACGAATCTGTCTCCAGCACCTTCTTCTTATCCGCTCCCTTTTTCTTACACGAAGAAACAGACATGCAGGTCGAAGCGACCACGATCGTTGCCAGCAGACACGACACGAATCTCTTGAGAATCTTCATACGCACCCCCTACTTTTTCCTTGTCCTAAGTTGTGTCTCCCCATCCAGTTTCATTATACTTTTCGCTCGAAAAGCATTTCAACGAATATGACAAAGATGTCACTTGAAGGGCGATCCCGACGCCCGGATCGCGCGCAGCAAATGCAGAATGGCGCTATATCTTCGCCAGGTCGATCCACATCGCCGGGCGGACGGCATAGTAGGGGTATGTCAGGGCATCTTCGGACTTATCGACCGACGGGAGACCGTACGCACGGACGCATCCGTCGTAGTCCACTCCCGCGGCAAAGTGACTGCTGCTTCCGGGGGATCTGAGCCACCAGCGGCAGTTTCCGTCGTAGGCAGAAAGATCCGCCTCGTCATCGGTCGTCCATTCATATCTGTATGCGCCCTGTAAGATCGCGTACTCCGTCAACTGGCACGTGCACTCGTCCCCGTACGCATAGATCTGTCTATCCTCTTCCCCACTGTTCTTCGTGAGATGGAAGTACTCCAGAACTTCATCCAGCGAAAGCAGGAAGACCTTATCCGTCGTCTCCCGTCCGCCATAGGTCCCGTAGACCGGGTTATCGTCATTTACCAAAATGGTATCCTGGATCGCCTGCTGTTCCTTTATGGTAAATGCCGCCTTTACGAAATCGTCATTCAGATATGCCCGGATCGTGCTGGTCTCCCAGATGGTATCTGTAAATTCTTCGTTATATGGCAGGCAGTTCAGCGCATACTTACTGATGACCAGTGCCTTTCCTTCCTTGATCTCGAGGACCTCCCACTCGATCGGCTGCGCGGTGGTGTCCGAATTCTGCGGATAGATCCCGAAGAAGAGAGTATCCCCTACCCGGATCACATCACCGTTCGGCAAGGTCGCCTGCGAGGTTCCCGGTGTGGGCGTCGGCACAGGAGTCGGTGTCGGTGTGGGAGTAGGTGTGGGTGTCGGCGTCGGCGTTGACGTAGGCGTGGGGATCGGCGTCGGCGACAGTCTCCATCTGAATTTTGCCTCCTCGTTGCCTCTATAGCACGGGAGCGCCGCGGACCGGTTCTCCTTAAACTCCGAACGTGACACGGAGTAGGCCTCCCGCTCGTCCTTCCCACATGCGGAAAGAGCTTCTTCATAGGCCTCTTTCGAGGTCGCCCCGGAAAGGAGGCTCTCTACAAATTCACGCGCCAGATCAGTCGCATAGCTCTTCCCGACTTCATTGTGAAATGCCACGAGCGCCGAAACTCCGGTCTTCGAACAGATATCCGTCCACGCCTCGCAGTATTCATCCCCGATGCCCATCTGCATGCAGCTTCCGAAGAAGAAGATCGTGCCGTCCAGATGCATATCCTCTGTCCCGTATCGCTCGGTAATAAAGTCCGGCGTGATGGCATAGCAGCCGTTCACGATGGTGATCCTCCCATTCAGAAGATCCGTGGCATAATTCCGGTTCATGCCCGTCTCCGCCTTCTGCGGGAGCCGCATCAGTGGGATCTTATCCCCGTTCTTAAAGCTCAGATAATCTCCATGCAGGAAAAACAGCACACAGTCATAATCCTTCAGATGCATGATATCCTCGAGCGTCACCGTCACATCGAGTCTCGTATCCACGCCCATATCGACCCATGTGGCCGCCATATCCCCGAAAGTATCCACCAGGAGCATGTCACTCTTCTCCTTCGGGTCGGCCATCCCGTCGAGGATGAGGATGGAACTTCTATGATCCCTGCTCTCGAAGGACGTATCCTTCAGATCCGGCAGAGCCGCTGCAGAATAAGTTGCCGGGGCCGCACTGCCGGCTTTCGATGCCGCTGCGCTGTCCGATCCACAGGCCGCAGGCGCGCCGCACGTCCCGTACGAGCCACCGAAACTCTCGGCGCCGAGGACGCCGCACCGATACTCGAAAGTAATAAAATGCTGTCTCTTATCGACCTGGATCGAATCTTTGGAGATCTTCTGCTCATCCGCCATGCGCCGGATCTCGTCGAGCATGGCATCCATCTGCGTATCGGCATCCTTATCCGCATACTTCCTGTCGGAGCGGATCTTCTCGAGCGCAGCATTCACATAGTCGATCTGTTCGTAGTCTTTCTCCGTGAGATAGGTCTTCGGCTCGACACCGGAAGCCCCCTTGGATTCCTTCTCGAAAAGCAGCAGCGTGCCGATCCCGATCGCGCCCAGAAAGACGATCAGGATCACTGCGATCACGATAGTTCTTCTGCTTCTCATACGAATCCCTCTCTACAAAAAACTCCGCTCCGGGTGCCCGTGGCGCCCTGCCGCGCGCCTTTTACTCGCCAAGGTGCCCCGCGCCCTGCCGTTTCGGCCCGGCCGCATCCTTCACTCATTGTAGCACGTTTCCGAGAAGCATTAGTGACAGCCGATTCACAGAGCTCCTGACTCAGTCAGAAATGTGTCAGATATCGCTTCAAAATCTGACAAGAATCTGACTTAGTCAGAAATGTGTCAGTATCGCTTCAGAATCTGACAAGAATCTGACTCAGTCAGAGTTTTGTCAGATGGTGTATCATTATCACATGTGATATCTATAGGAGAAATAGTATATGGAAACATTATTTGAAGCATTACTGGAGATCCTGCTCACAGGCGCGCTGGACGCCAGCACCAACAAGAAAGTCCCGAAGCCGCTCCGGATCTTCCTGATCGTACTGTTCACCGTCCTCTTCGCCGGCGCATTTATCCTCGGACTCCTCATCGGGATCAGCCAGCTTTCGGAGAGCATCCTGTCAGGCGTGGTCATCATCGTAGTCGTACTCGCGCTCGGCGCCCTTCTGCTCTGGAGCCTTCGAAATGCACTTAAGAAGATGAAGAACGGTCAATAATCCTTCTTTACAAAAGCACTGTTCCCCGGCATCACAGCTTATATTTCCCGCACACGTCCGGATAATACTCCCTAAGAAGTGCATTCCACTGCTTCGCGACCTTGCCTTCGAAGAAGTACCAGCCGAAATACCCGCCGGCGCCAACTGCGGCCAAGAAGATCAGCAGGAATCCCAGGATATAGCCGGCGCTCACACCCGTAACGGCGAAGGAGATCCCCAGAAAAGCCAAGAACACGGCCGTCACCACCAGAAGCACGATCAGCGACGTGTGCTGTTTCTTCTTTCTTTCATTCAACTGGCCAAAAACATCCGCCAACTGTTCTTCGCTGAGTTCCTTCTTCTTCAGCGCCGCCTCCAGACGGACATTGAGCTCATACTTCGTGATCTGATAGACGTGGATACCTGCCATACCTGTTCCCTCCCGTTTTTGATCTGCCATCTGTTTTCTAGAGTATCTGACAACGGGGGCACTGTCAACACGATCCCTCCCTCTGTTAGCGCACAAGGAAAGTGGCTGCTTCAAAAACTTGAAACAGCCACTTGCTAAAATTGCGTAATCAATCTGAAAAGGAATCACAACTAGCCGTATCTCATGCTTGAGATACTTTCTCTCTGTTATTCCATTACTGATCTGGTTCAGGTATGTCGGGACCTTCGTCACTGGTGACAATAACGTCGTTCGTTTCAAAGACTATGACTTTCATCGTGAGATCTTTATAATCTTCCATATCTAGTACTTAACCTCCTTTTTTAGCCTTTGATGCGTACTCATTTGCATAATGAGAGAATTCGTACAGAGAACGTGCAACTGGTATAAAATCGGAACTTCTAGTAGTCATCCTCGTCATATAATCCTTGTAATCGTAAGAATACTCGTTTCCATTGATCGAAATAATGATCGCGTCTTCCAGTTCGCCGGCAAACAAACCAGGAGTATCGATATATACGACATCTTTGCCGTTAAGTATCTTTTGTTTGAACTGGAGCTGCTGTCCTTTGCAGGTAACATTGAGAGAAGCATTCAACTGCTCAAGCGTAACACTAGGATCGAAAGTGAAGTAAAATCTCATCTTCGTCTGAGTCTGACAGAGCACAGATGCGGCATAGTAGGTAATGCCAAAATTATTGTTATCATGGCCGACATTCTTAATTGTCAATTTATCATCTTCGGGGGTCAAACTAAACGTTCCCCAAATATCGTTCTCGACCTTTTTAAGGCAATCTGCATTGAGTTTTTTACACGCATAAGCAGTTAGATCGTCTTCCCGATAATCAAAATACTTCTGTGTGTAATGTCCATACCAAGCCATTGCCGAAAGCAAGTAGTGGAGGTCCTCATCATTGTTAGAATTGCCAAGCAGATTAATGTACTGTACGATTGAATACTCATCACGTACGAGCTCCTGATCTCCACTCGAAATCACCATAGTGATCGTATCGTTCATGCAACGGGCTGCTACACCGCACGAAACCTTATAGTTCGCACCGTGTTCATCGATAGAGACAAGGGTTCCTGTCGCACTCTTGCTATAATTCGCGCTTGCATCACCCCATGTGAAAGTAACCGTAGTATTACTACTGGTATATGTTTTAGGGAGATAAACGAAGAAGTTAAGGCAGATATCGGCAGATAGAGAAAGGGAATGACCTAAAACAAACGCAGACAACGTGCCGCCTAAAACGAGTTCTATGTCGACATCCGGATACGCATTTTCTAAATAACTCTGCATAGTCGTGTCATAGCAGTAGATCGTCTTTAAGCTTATGCAGGAGGCAAATGCTCCTGATTCAACGATTGTCACCGAACCTGGAATAATTACTGTTTCGAGGACGCTGCAATCCGCAAAGGCATTTTCATCAATCGTTGTAACACCATCAAGGATTTCCACGGACTTGAGATTGTCGCAATACGAGAAAGCATATTCACCGATCTCTCTGACACTACCGGGAATAGTAATAGCTGTAAGACCACTTTGGGCAAACGCAGAATCTCCGATTGTTGTAACAGTAGAAGGAATAGTAATCGAAGTGATTCCCTTACACGATTCGAAGGAATGCGCACCGATAGTCGTCAATTGGGAAGGAAGAGTAACACCTTTAAGGCTCTTGCACCCGGAAAAAGCGTATTCATATATATCAGTTACCGTATTGGGAATCGATACAGACTCCAATTTCGGGCAGTTTGCAAACATATACATTGCCAGCGAAGTTATATTCCCGGTAATATTCACGGTCTTGAGATCTTCACAGGAGTTAAAAGCGCTCATGCCAATGTACAGTTGATCATCCGGATTTTGTTTGGTCATGGCAATCGTAACCGATGTAAGCTTAGATCCATAGAAAGCACGTTCACCAAGCGACGTAACTCCTGCCGGAATAGTGATCCCAGTAAGTCCGCTAAGGTAGAAGGCTTCTACGCCAATACTTTTCAATGTGCTCGGAAGAGATATGGATCCAAGAGCGGTACAGCCATGGAATGCTCCATATCCGATTGTTTCCAATCCCTCTGAAAGCGAAACTGTACTAAGAGAAGTGCAATAGGAAAAAGCATTTGTCCCAATACCCTTCACATTCTCAGGAATGGTGATCGACTGTAAACTGCTACAACCGTAAAAAGCACTTTCTTCTATGCTGGAAATCGAAGCAGGCAATGTAATCGTTTCCAGACTCGCACAACCGTAGAATGTTGAGGAAGGAATCGACGTAAGGTTTGCCACACCGGACAAATCAATGGAAGTCAAACCGGATTCATAAAACAATTGAGAATCAATAGTCGTAATTCCCGCAGGAAGCGCCACCGACGTCAAGCTTGAGCATTTTTTAAATGCGCAATAACCGATAGTTGTCACACTGTCCGCGATGTTTATCGAAGAAAGATTGGCACAATCCTCGAAGGCATGCTGGCCGATGCTTGTCACTCCATCTTCAATTACGACAGCCGTGATATTTGCTTTGTCCGCTGCCCATGGAACTACACTCGGTGATGTAAAGCTGTCCATCGCACCCGTTCCGCGGATCGTCAACGTACCCTCATTCAGTACCCAAGTGATACCATTACCGGTTTCACCCTCACCGTTTTCGCTCGGATCATCTGCGAATACGGTGACGCTATTGAAAATCAACGCAGTAATCAGTACTACGATGAGCGCAAGATTGGCGCTCAAGGTCTTTTTCTTACCCATAATTTCCTCTCCTAATCCCTTGTTTTCACAAAAATTATGTCATTATTCGGATCCATCTTCGGACCCTAGTTGATATCATACTATAAAAGAAATTTTATGAAAACACTTTTCGCGAATAATTTTACATGAAATCGGTTGATTTTTTTCGGCATTGGTCAAAACGGAGAAATTTCATGTGTGAGCAGCCGTAAAATGCAACTATCTCACCCAAACGGATCCGATCAGGTGTGATAAAATAGCCGTATAGATTGACCTGAACTCCGCAGGAAACGAGGCGATAGTATGAAAAGAAGAATGGTAGCGGCACTACTTGCATTGGGCATGGTTTTTTCCGTTTCCGCCTGCAAAGACAGTAAGGACGGGGGCGACAGCACCCGAAAGAAGAAAAACGGTTCGAAATCCCGTGTCGAGGAGGTAGAGCCGACGGACGATACATCCGATGCCACCGCTCCGAACGGCGATATTTCCGGCGACGAAGGCGATCCGAACGCAGATGCCTCCGGCGCCACAACCCCGGCAAGCGACACGTCTGAAACCACGGCCCCGACGGAGGATACGACCACCACTTCCGAGACCACGGAGGCCCAGCCGTTCTTCGAAAGAAACGGCGAATACGTCGTTTTCGGGCGGTATGAGCAGGACGGCGATACCGGCAACGGTCCCGAGCCCATCGAATGGGTCGTCCTCGCAGAAGAAGACGGGCGCATGCTCCTCATCAGCCGCTTCATCCTCGACGGCGTGCCCTACCACACCGAGTACAAAGACGTGACCTGGGAGACCTGCTCTCTGAGAGCATGGCTCAACGAAGACTTCTATAACAGTGCTTTTGACGCGGAAGAACAATCACATATCCTGTCGACCGTGATCTCGAACCCCGACAACGAATATATATCCGTACCCGGCGGAAACGATACTGAGGATAAGCTGTTCCTCTTAAGTGTGGATGAGCTTCTTCAGTACTTCGAGTTTAACAAATGGGAGGAGTCCTACCACGGCAACAGCCAGGCCCTGATCACGGATCTGACCCCGTATGCAGAGAGCAAGGGCGTGCAGCGATATGTATTTTCCGATGAGCTGTATTACGGCTTCACCGAGCCCTACGAATCGGAAGGTTTTGATTCTGTCGGATATACAGCGGATGTGATCGGGATGAGCTGTGCAGGCTGGTGGCTCCGTTCGCCGGGAATCCAGAGCAACACCGCCACCTTCGTCGGTGGCTACGGCCATGCCGGCTGGGACTGCTTCGACCGCGTCGTAGACGACGACCCGGGCGTGCGCCCCGTGATGTACATCTCGACGAAGTGATCCCGGCGTCAGGAAGAAGTAGTACAATTATATATATAATAGAAGATCACAGGGGATGAGAAAGCAGGTGCGAATGCCATGAAACGGATCAGATGGTTCCTTGTCGACAATAAAGCCTGGGTGATATTCATTATCTCCCTGATCATCTCTGCACTCATCCTCGTATTCGAGATCGGCCTCGGTTTGGCGATCCCCGTCATCCTCCTCGGCGTTGGCGGCGAGATGACCTCGTCCATCACATTGGGCGGAAACCTGTACGAGCATTTTTATCCCCTGCAGGGATTTGGCCAGCCGGAGGCCCATGAAATAATCACCGTCACCTTCTTCCCGCCCTTCTTCCTCTTATTCTATGCACTCCGGTTCATTATCATCATTCCTGTGGTGAATCTCCTTCTGAAGGATGACTATTCCAGGCCTCTGTATTCCCCCGGCGGAGTACTCCTGTCTGATGAAGTTCGTAGCAAAAGTAACAAGAACGCCTGGACATGTGAATGCAAGAAAGTCAATCCGGCCTATACCGGCACATGCTCCTGCGGCATGACGAAAAAAGAAGCCCTGGCCCGTCAGGCCAGGATGCGAAAAAAATAATAGGAGGTAGCCTATGGGAAAGACTGTTAACGTATCCACTTCCGAGTACAAACTCCCGATCACGATCAACTACACCTGCGCTGACTGCGGGAAGGAGGTCACAAAGTCCGAGGATCTCTTCGTCGGCGGCTCGATCACGGGGCTGTCCCCCGAAGATGCGAAAAAAGCGCTTTCCTCGACGCTGCCGCCCGATACGGTCGACCAGCTCCGGCACATCGCCGACTACGGGAAGAAACATGTATTCCTCCAGCCCTACGACCCGCTTGCCCCGCGCAACCAGTTCCACAAAGCCATCGTATTCCGGTGCCCGCACTGCAACCTCGTCCAGGTTCCAAATGCAGGCGGCAAACCATCCTTCATCGCGGGACGCGGTATGACTCTTCCCACCATACTGACCTATGTAGTGGTTATCGGCTGGTTCATCGGCATGGGCATCGTCCTCTTCCAGAGCTCCGTGAACCCCATGGCGCTCCTGATCGTCACCCTCGCCGCGATCGCCTGCGGAGTCGGTCTCTTCATCTGGAACAAACTCCTGAAGAAGCGTGCATTCAGCGATCCCGCCTACATGAAGAAGCAGTACGAAGCCGTGCTGAACCCCGCCGTCTACGTCGACTTTACACCCTACGGTCTCGAAAAGATCGTCATGAATTCCGAAAAATAGGGGCAAGGCAGTAAGCCTCACCCCAGCACGGCCTCATCCGATCCGTCGATCTTGATGCGCTTCGTGACATTGGTCGAGCGGTTCGTGTCATCCGGGCCCATGAAGTAGATCTCGTCGCCGACGATCACGATCCTGCCCATGCGGATATTCCCGTTATAGAGAAGCTCGTGGCCGTTTCCGTCCTTATCCACATAGAGCTCGTCCGGAGTCGCCACGACATCCACGTCCTCGGAGATGTTTCTAGACGTCGGCGAAGCCTTCGCCGTCAGCTGAAGATCGCTTCCGTCGAGCTTGCAGGAATAGTAGCCCGAACCGTCACTGTCGGTATTTCCGTAGAAGAAGAGTCTCTCCCCGTCCGAGAAGAAAATCTCGTCGTTACAGGCGTCCACCTCTGCCGGGATCTCGGCGTGGTCTTTCCCGTCGAGGTCCATGGAGCAGAGCCGGCCGAAGAACATGCCGCCGGTTGCGAAGTTCGCCGGATCGGCAAAGTAGATCCTGCCGCCCGAGATGCAGAAAGCGACTTTCGCGGTCATGGCCGAGTGGTTCGACTCGAAGAGCACCCGCTCGTTAAATCCGTCGAGATCGCACTTGACCAGCGCGCTGCCTCTGCAGAAGTAGAGGGAATCCCCGCACACCGTAATGCCCGAGATCTCGCCGTCCGTGACGCACTCCAGTTCCCCGCTGCTAAGATCCATCTTCTGGATCCCGAAGATCTCCCCGTCCAGCGCATTTTCACGGAAATAGAGCGCATCCCCGCTGAGCGTCAGGCTGTCGAGTACGACTCCCGGCTTATATGAAGTTCTGTAGATCTCGACGCGGCTTCCGGTCGCGCGCGTTTCCTTCACGATCGCGAGCACTCCATCCTCGGGGTGGATCACATAGTAATTGCATTTGCCGTCGCCCGTGGCAAAACCGCCGTTGGCGAGATTGCCTGCGCCGAGGTAAGAGGGCTCGGTCGCCGGGACCGTAGCCGATCCGGACGGATCACTCTGATTATCGGACGGATCTTTCTTCGCGGATGGATCAGAAGGATCCTCCTGCGCATCCGGATCATCGATCACTTCGGTCACGTGATCCGTCGACGGATCTGACGCAGGATCGTCAGATCCGGACGTCGCGCCGTTTCCGGCTGCGCCGCCACCGTTCTCGCCATCAGTGCTTTCACCGTTGTCATCCTCACCGCTTCCCTCTTCGCCGTCATCGGAATCCTCCACTGTCACGGAGATATCCGCATCCGCAGCCTTATCTTTCTTTCCTTTCGTAGTTTCATTATCCTCACCGCACGCGGTGCACAGGCACGCCAGCGCCACCAGCATGACAAGAGATTTTCTGTATTCGATCTTTTTCATTAGAATATACCTCCTTTGACGATCGATTCCGGAGCCTGCCATCACGGCTCCGTTTCAGACATAGTACCACTACATCGGCTTTTTCCAGATAAACGAACTGTCACATAGAAGTCTGTCCGCATTTTGGGACAGAATTTTTCCTACAATCCAGTTAGAGCCTGAGCGTATAATAGAATCGAAGGAGAAAGAACAGGATTATGGGTATGGAAAACGAGAATCAATACAGACAGCAGGTCTTCCATCGTGATTTGCGGAAGAATCTCGCCATCATCGGCGTATCGGTCTTAAGCATCCTTGCCTATGTGGGGCTTCTTCTGCTCCTGCCTGGGAATGTCAGGCGGCCGTTTCTTGTCCTTATCCCCTTCCTCGCGTTTACACTCCTGCCGCTCATCTTCATCTGCGCACGCTACCTCATCCGCGTAAAGACCTGGGCGCTGTCCGAGGGCTACGTCGCAGAAGTCTTCCTCGAGTATGATTCTGATTACCCGATCCTCTTTGCGAAGATCCTCTTCCCCGACCGCAGCGGCACGACCCAGACACTCAACATCGTCCTCGAATCCTTCGGTGACGAAGAAGAACAGCAGGAGGAAGACTACCCGGTTCTTCAGGAAGTGATTCGTGAAAATGCACTGAAATACGAGGGTGCGTCGGTCCCCGTCTTCTACCCTCCCCGCAAGCCCAAGAAAGCCTTCGTCATACTGGAGGATCGGAAGAGGAAGGAAGAAACATCGGAAAACCACAACTTGGGAAAGTGTCATCCATAGAATTACATATCCTGATGCAGAACAATCACAAAATCTTATATAATCATATGTGATGTGGATGCATAACGCTGAATAATGTGGAGGAACACATATGAGTTTTCGAAAAAGGCTATATTATCTTGTAGAGTCACCGAGCGGAGCTGATGATGATAACGATTCTCTCGATTGGTACGATGTCTTTATGATGATATCGATCGTGATCAGTATCATTCCTCTTGCATTTAAGACAACGAATCACTTTTTTGAGGTTATTGACAAGGTTACGGTAAGCATTTTTATTCTTGACTACATATTGAGGATAATAGTTTCGGACTTGAAGCTTGGCAAGGGATGGAAATCCTTTTTCATCTATCCATTCACACCAATGGCAATCCTCGATCTAGTAACAATTCTCCCATCCTTGACTTTCTTGAGTAGTGGATTCAAATTGTTGAAAATTGTTCGATTATTACGCACATTCAGAGTATTCCGCGTTTTCAAAGCCGTTCGCTATTCGAAGAGTATCAAGCGAGTCCTTAATGTTTTCAACAGACAGAAGGAATCCCTGTTAGTCGTGTGCATGTTGGCATTTGGCTATGTTCTCGTATCAGCCTTAATCATACTGAATGTCGAACCAGATTCTTTCGGCAATTACTTTGATGCCGTTTACTGGGCGACAGTCTCGTTAACTACTATGGGATATGGAGATTTGTATCCAGTAACCATAGCAGGAAGAATAGTTACGATGGTATCTGCTTTTATGGGAATTGCTATAGTCGCGTTGCCCGCAGGCATTCTAACCAGTGGCTTTATGGAAGAACTATCAAAAGAAAAAGAAGCCGAGAAACAAGCAGCTGAGGGAAAAGAGAAATGAAGGTCGGATTTCGAAAACCATCCATAAAGAAATCGTTTAAGGCCCGAACGACTGGAAAGCTAAAACGCAAGGTAAAGAAAACTATAAACCCATTCTATGGCAAAAAAGGAATGGGGCTCATTCGCAACCCGAAGCGTTCTGTCAAGAACCGTGTATATAAGCGCACAACTTTCGGTTTGTCTGACATATTTCGAAAACTGTTTAAGGCAAAGAAAAAAAGGAAACGATAAACGAATATGAACACTCTTATTTATGTTACGATGGAATAGAGAAAAACAGAGACTAAAGATTTAAGAGATGAACAGTAAGTTTTACACCAACACAAGCGAAGTACGTTTCATCGATAGGCTCAAGCAGAACATCGATTCATGTTCCTATTTCGCTTTTTCAGTTAGTTTTATCAAAAAGGCCGGTTTGAAGCTTATCTCCCCCAACATCGATGCCGCTCTATCCAGAGGCGCAAAGGGACGTCTTATCACATCTACATATCAAAACTTCACAGATGTGGAATCTCTGGAATACTTTCTGAATCTGCAAGCCAAGTATCCTGAAACCTTTGAATGTCATCTGGATAAAGACTGTTTTCAAGATGTAGCGGGAAACAAGGTAGGTTTCCACTCGAAGGGATACATATTCTCCTTCCATGATCACGACGAGATTCTCATCGGTTCTTCAAACATTACTCTATATGCACTTCTGAAGAACGTAGAGTGGGATGTTTCTGTTATAGAGGAATCTGTAATCACCTCCGCACAGATAGAGTTCGAGAATCTTTGGATAAAGACATATCCCCTCACTCAAAAACTGATCACCGAATATAAAACAAGGTTGTTCTATTCGATTGAAAGATGGGATATGGATTATGACATCGCAAATTCCGAGATCAAGCCAAACTATATGCAACGCACGGCTTTAAAGGAATTGAATCGAATTCGAGCATATGGCGCCGGAAAGGCATTAATCTGTGCCGCAGCCGGAAGTGGTAAAACATACCTTGCAGCATTTGATGCTTTGAACTTCAACCCTGAACGACTTCTCTATATCGTTCAAGAAGGCTCCATACTTATGAAGTCATATGAGACATTCCAAAAAGTATTTGGATCAGACAAGACATATGGGATATTTAACAAAGACTATAAGGAAACAAATGCAGATTTCCTGTTCTCTACAAATATCACAATGGCTAATTCGCTCGAACTGTTCGGCAAACGAGACTTTGACTATATCATCATCGACGAATGTCATCATGCCACTGCAGAAACATACAGGAAGATTCTTGAATACTTCGAGCCTGAATTCTTCTTAGGGATTACCGCCACACCAGAACGTATGGATGGAGATGACGTTTTCAGTCTCTTTGATAAAAACATCCCATATGAACTGCGGCTCCGCGACGCTATTGTAAATGGCTTAGTTGTTCCCTTCAAGTATTATGGTATTCGTGATGAGTTGATTGAATACGGAATCCAGAGTACAAAGGGGCATCACTTCGTAGAACAATTCTCCGACGAAAAGCATTGTGATTTCATCTATCAGGCAATCGAGAAGCATCGACTTCCATGCAAGAAGCTTAAAGCTCTTGCCTTCTGCAGAGACATTTCCCATGCCATCCGCATGTCACAAGCTATGGAGAAATACTATCGCACACAATACCTTACAGGAAAAAACTCTGTGGGCGAACGTATTCGTGCATATAGCGACTTACAAAGCGATTCGGCAGATCTGGAAATCCTCTTTACTGTCGATATTCTTAACGAAGGCGTCGACATTCCCGGTGTTAATATGGTTCTGTTCTTACGCCCAACAGATTCTCAGACCATCTTCATCCAGCAATTGGGACGAGGGCTCCGTAAGTATGAAAACAAAGAATACGTTACTGTTCTGGACTTTATCGGGAACGATTATCGCCGAAGTGTTCAGATTGCGTTTGCCCTTGGCGGACTTGCAAAGAATTTTGTTGTTGAGAAGAAACTTTTATCTACACTAGTAGCAGAAGACTTCCGTTCAGTTGGTCTCTATGACTACGGTGTTGAGATCCATCTTGATGATCTTAGCAAAAAGGAGATTCTATCTTTCATAGACGAATCCAACTTCAACACTAAGATTTATCTCAAGCAGGACTATACAAACTTCAAGAAATACATCGGCACTGCCGAGTATCCACGACACGTTGATTATCTGAATAATGACTATGCTCCGGATCTTCTGAAGTTTATGCAAGCAAAGATTTGTGGAACGAAAAACATGTCTTACTATGGTTTCTTAAAAGCTATTAACGAGGAGAATATCCCCGCCTTCGCCGAACGACAGGAATCTTTCATCGACTATGTTTCCGAGATGCTACCTATAGTTAGGCCCTACGAGTTTATGATAATTGAGAGTCTTCTTGACGGTGTCGGTGAGGTTACTCTTGCTGATCTTGAAGAACACATACGGAAAACTACACCACACTTCTCATACAGCATGTTTGAACATGCACTTACATATATGTGTAAGCGAAAAGAGAAATACTTCGACAGAACAGAAGGTAAGCTCTCACTTGTTGATATCGAGATTACGGTTGAGTTCGATGAATACCTCCGTGATCTTATTGCTTACGGTCTTGGTCGATATGATGTTGAATTCTATTCTTCGAATGAAACCACGGATAGATTATTCAAGTTATGGTCGAAGTATAAGAAAACCCAAATACAGCAATTACTTGGTAACACCCCCCAAGATATCATGCTCGGAACAAAGGTATACGATGGCATTGCCTATGCTTACGTCACCATTGTGAAATCAACGGGCACGAAGGATTCACTGAAATATGTTGATGGATATATTGATGCCAAAACTTTCCAGTGGGAGACTGTGGCCAACATCTCGCCAAAACAGCTTAGCGAACTTCGTGCTGCAAAGTATATGGAATTGTTCGTTCGAAAGGTCGATTCCGAGGATGGAATCCAGTTACCGTTTACTTATCTCGGCTCAGGCAAAATGCAGTATATCGAAGGTTCTAGGAAGGAAAACGGCGCACATCTTTTCAACATACTTCTCGATCAGGAAGCTCCAGAAGATCTGTATTGTGACTATATGCTACCGACATAAGGCTAACGCAACCCATTCGTTACCACCACCGCAGCACAACTCACAAAACAGACGTGTGATCCATAACAGACCGAATACTCTTCGCTTTCGATGGATTATTTACAAGTTATCTGTAAATGTCTTTTTTGTTGATCTTGCTGACTATACCAACAGTGTTTTATCGTTGTATCAAAGGTAAGCGTCAAACCATGCGCCTTCAAAAATGAGCCCGGATATGTCAGACTTTAAAAAACTCAAAAAACTAGTTGGAGAAATTAGAGTCTGGAGGCGGGCATGGATAAGAGCACGTATGAGATCCGTTTGGCACAGTGGACAAAAATCGTGGAGGAATGTTCGCGGCGGCCAAGTGGGATGACTGTAATCGAGTGGACCGAAGAACACGGAATCGGAATAAAGAGTTATTACTATTGGCAGAGAAAAGTCCGTCGGGCTATGGCACAGCTCATGCATCCGCAG
>JAFZLF010000031.1 GCA_017551625.1 Clostridiales bacterium
TGATCACCGTCCTTTCCAACCGGTGACCCGAGAGATACGTTTATTGTAAGAGTGAAGGCAACTCCGATACAAGTGGAACTTCCTGTAAGACTGACTTCCACTCGTGGCCCCCTGAAGTGGAACTTAACTTTTCACTTCAGCCGGTAAGAAAAGAAGTGGGGAGTTCGTTGACTGTGGCACACTCCGATGCTAAAATACAGATAGGAAGCACAGTCCGCAAGGACGGTTGCCTCAAAAGCAGGATTAAAAACCTACCCTAAAGGCTGCTATCCTATGGGTAGGTTTCTATTTGCGCTTATACCTGTTGTCCAGGAAGGCAAACAGCTTTAGCAGAAGCATTACGACACTGACCAGTAACATGGCCGATGCAATAACGAGAGAAAGAATCTCAAAATCTGTCATAAGCATCCCCCCTTTCTGATCTATTCCCGAAGGAAAGAAAGAAGTGGAGGCAACCGCCCATTTAAGCAGACTGTGCTCCTAAACACTTTAACACTGGATACTGTAAATCTACGGACTTTTTTTCGACAATTATCGCGAAATTTCGATGTTTTTGTCGATTAGGGCAGACAAGCGGACACGCAAGATAGGGAATAGTTCGTTGACTGTAGAGTGCCTCGATGTTAAAATACAGATAGAAAGCACAGTCCGCAAGGACGGTTGCCTTAAAAATGGTATTAAACCACCCTAAGGACGCCAATCCATTTTAGGGTGGTTGTTTATTTGCGCTTATACCTGTTATCCAGGAAGGCAAACAGCGTTACCAGACAAATTACCACACTGATTAGAATACCAATCAACGTGATGACAAGAGAAAGAATCTCATAATCTGTCATATCGCATCCCCCCTTTCTGTGGCTGTTCCCGAAGGAACGCGAAGAAGGAAGGCAACCGCCCATTTAAGCAGACTGTGCTCCTAAACACTTTAACACTGGATACTGTAAATCTACGGACTTTTTTTCGACAATTATCGCGAAAGCTCGCTGTTTTGTCGATTAGGGCAGACAAGCGGACACGCAAAAAAGGGAATAGTTCGTTGACTGGGGAGTACCTCGATGCTAAAATACAGATAGAAAGCACAGTCCGCAAGGACGGTTGCCTTAAAGTGTTAATAAACCACCCTAAGGACGCCAATCCATTTTAGGGTGGTTGTTTATTTACGATTTCGCCCCGGAGCGTAAACGATACGTAAATCCGCGCTGCTTCCGCACCCTCGACCGCGCCGCTTCTGCACACCCTCCAAATCTTAAACCATTCTTTACTTTTTCTTGGCGTTTGCTTGACGTCTGAAATATAATATGAAATCGTGCCGCAGAGGAGTGCGCCTCCATCCGACTAAACTCCGACCAAACTCGACAGAACCTGGATCCGGACCAAGCAAGAAAGAGGCAATTGCGGCCGATCGCAAATGAAGTAAAATGGCGACAAAGACAAGTTAAGGGAGAGTATCAAAATGTTAGACGTAAATCATGTGACCAAGAAGTACGGCAAAAACCTCGCGTGCGACGACGTGTCGTTCCTGCTCGAGAACGGGAGCCTCACGGTCCTCCTCGGCCCGAACGGCGCCGGTAAGAGCACCATCATCAAGTCGATCATCGGCTTTCTCAAGTACGACGGCCGCATCACGGTCAACGGCATCCCGAACAAGACCTCCCAGGCCCGAAAGATCATGGGCTACATCCCCGAGCTCCCGTCGCTTTACCCGACGCTCACCGTCATCGAGCACATGGAGTTCATCGCCCGCGCTTACAAAATGACCAACTACAAGGAGCGCATCGACATGCTCCTTGAGCGCTTCGAGCTCGCCGATAAGAAGAAGAAATTCGGCGACGAGCTCAGCAAAGGCATGCAGCAGAAACTCAACCTCTGCATCGGCCTCCTGCCTGACCCCGACATCCTCCTCATGGACGAGCCGCTCCTCGGCCTCGACCCGCACGCGATCAAGGAACTGAAGCTCATGATCGAGGAGATGCGCCAGGCCGGCAAGACCATGCTCATCAGCACACACATCATCGACAGCGTCGACATGCTCTGGGACCGGACGGTCATCATGCAGAACGGCAAGGTCCGCGCGAACGTCACCCGATCCGAGATCGAAGGGCAGGGCAAGAGCCTCGAGGACCTTTTCTTCGAGGTCACCGAAGGTCTCGAGCCTTCCTCGGTAAAAGCACTTGCGCCGGAGGTTTCTTCGGAGCCTTCTGATTCCGCGGCATCCCCGGATACAGCCGCCGCGCCGGTCGCCGGCTCGACAGCGGCGTCCGCGCCTGCTTCTTCTGAAAACCAGGCGGCCTCTGACGCGCCGTCCGCTGCATCCCCGGCTGAAACCGCGAAGGGAGAGCAGGACAAATGAGACTGTTTTGTTACTATACCTTCCACACCGTCGTCAACACGATCCGGAAAGTGCTGAAGACGTGGGTTGCGATCTTCCTCGCGTTCCTCATTTTGGGCGTCGTGATCGGACTCGGCGTCAGCATTTTTATCCCGGACTCCGATGACGAAAAAGACGGGAAGAACAAGAATG
This sequence comes from Clostridiales bacterium, assembly GCA_017551625.1. Classification (GTDB taxonomy): domain Bacteria; phylum Bacillota; class Clostridia; order Saccharofermentanales; family Saccharofermentanaceae; genus Scatonaster. The sequence goes on from JAFZLF010000031.1 coordinate 2,522, forward strand.
CCATCACCGCCGTCACCGATGAAGAAGGGGACGCCGCCGACTCCGGCAGCAGATCCTCCGCATCCGCCGATGACAAGTCATCTGATTCCGGCATCTCCATCACCTCCGACGCCACCGACGAAGACGGAAATCCCTTGATCTCCGTCAGCCTGGATACAAGCAAAAACCCCGGCTTCCTGAAGTCCCGCGGCAAGACAAAGACCGACTTGGTCGACCTCATCATCTCCGCCGTATTCTTCCTGACGCTCGCCTTCAACATCAGCGGCGCCAAGGGCTCCGGAAGGATCTTCAAGCCCGCCGACGTACCGATGCTTTTCGCGTCGCCGATGAAGCCGCAGTCCGTCCTGATGTTCCGCCTGATCAGCTCACTTGCTGCCTCGCTGGCGCTCTCACTTTACATGATCTTCCAGCTTCCGAACCTCATGAAGAACGGCGGATTTAGCACATGGGGCGCCGTCTCCATGCTCATCGCCTACGCCCTCGTCCTGATCTTCGGCACCCTCGTACAGGTCACGTTCTACACCATCATGTCCAGAACGAAGTACGGCACCGCCGGCCTCGCCAAAGCCGTCATCACCGTTTACGCCGTGATCGCAGGTATCTTCGGCATCTACACGGTGGCGACAGGAAAGGACGCCCTGACAGCGGCTTTCGACTTCTTCGCGAATAGAAACACCTTCTGGGTCCCGTTCTGGGGCTGGATGCGCGGCTTCGTCTACTACGCCATCGAGGGCAACCTCGCGCTGTCGCTCCTGTTCCTTGCCCTCTTCGTATTCGCCTGTGTGCTCATCGTCGTCCTGATCTGGAAAGTCCCGGCCGACTTCTACGAGGACGCTCTCGTTCAGACAGAGAAGCAGGCTGCCGTTCTCGAGAACGCCAAGAATGCTTCAAAAGGCGTCGCGGTCGTCCGTGAGAAAGACAGAAGCGACAAGCTCGAACGCGACGGTTTCCGCCGCGGCTTCGGAGCGAACGTCTTCCTGCACAAGGCGCTCTACAACCGCCTGCGTTTCGCGAAGTGGAAGATCTTCTCCATCACCATGATCGCTTTCACGCTCGCCGCCGCCTTTGCCGCGTGGATGGTCGGAAGAAATGAAGTGCCTTTCGATCCGTTCCTGATCCCGGCATGCGTCCTGGCCTTCATGATGTTCTATAGGACGCTCGGAAATCCGCTGAAAGAGGATACCAGCCGCGAGTTTTTCATCCTGATCCCAGAATCCCCGATGAAGAAGATCTGGTATTCGCTTCTCGGCAGCGTCCTGGTCAACGCCGTTGACCTCGTCGCCGCAGTCATCGTGGCCGGCATCATCCTCGGCACGAGCCCGCTCGTCATGCTCGGATGGTTCCTCTTTATCCTGTCCGTGTCGCTCTACGGCACCGCAGTCGGCGCCTTCGTCGATCTGTCCGTCCCGGGTGAATTCGGCAGCACCATCAAGGCCTTCGTGCAGATCATGCTCCTGTACTTCGGGCTTATGCCGGCTGCGGTTTTCGTCATCCTGGGCATCGTCCTGAAGATGCCGTTCCTCACCCTCGTGGTCGGCACCATCGCCGACGTCGGCATCGGCGCGCTCTTTACCCTGATCACGCCGCACTTCCTCACGAACCGCTGAGGCGCGCAGGTTTGCGACGCAGATCACGGTGCTTCAACAAAAGAGCTTGAATGAATTTGAAGTTGTTTGAAGTTTGTTTGAAGTGATATTGAAGTTGACTTTGAAGTGAACTTGAAGTTGACTTTGAAGTGATATTGAAGTTGACTTTGAAGTGAACTTGAAGTTGACTTTGAAGTGACTTTGAAGTGACTTTGAAGTGACTTTGAAGTGACTTTGAAGTAAACTTGAAGATGACTTTGAACGAAAACAAGGAGGCGATACTTATGCCAATGATCGATGCAAGAGTCACCGTCGCACTCGACGATGCACAGAAAGAAGAACTGAAGAGCGAATTCGGCCGCCTGATCGGCACCCTCGGAAAGAGCGAAGCCTATCTCATGGTCGCCATCGAAGGAGGAAAGGACCTCTGGCTTGGCGGCAGAAAACTCGAGAAAGGGGCATACGTATCCGTGAGCCTTCTCGGCGACGCCGGCTCCGAGCTCTACAGCAAGATGACCGGTCAGATCTGCGAGCTTCTCGAAAGTAAACTCGGCATCCCCGGAAACGCGGTCTACGTGACCTATCACCCCGTCCGCGACTGGGGCTGGAACGGCCGTAACTTCTGAGACAGGATCACTTGATCAGATTCAATGCTTCCACTGCATAGGCATATCCTTCCAGAGTAAGCTTTCGGATTCTCGAGAGCTTCCCGTATTTTGGAATGGGTATGGGTGTATTCATATAACTATCGAAATCATTGATTCTTCGTGTTGGAGTATTCGTCAACACACATGCGGCAACATACATCACTTTGCATGATCTCACGACAGCAAGTTCCGCTGAGAATCTCCTGTCGAAGATATGCTCGATAATAGCCTTCATACCGGAGAGGAGAAGTGGGTAATCTTCACCGACCAATCCTCTCCCGGCGATGCAGGCGGCTGTGTCGATTGTGTCCCAAAGAGAATCTCTGTAGGATATATCGCTTCCTCGATAAGAGATTTCTGCCTTGGCGGTTGCTAAATAAGTGTCGCGTATCTCACTGAAATCCTCCGCAATATCAAATAAGCAGGAGATGTCATACATCTGCTTAATAATCTCCATTTCTTTACCCACCCCGAAAGGAATCCCAGTCGTATGAGGAGCAAAAGCAGTGAGTTTGTCACCTAGGATGCATTCAACAGTCGGAACTGTAACATCGATGTATGGATCTTCGGTATTAATAAGAGGGCACATGATCGGCTTTTGAACCGTCTTGGTATAGTGGTTCTCGGAGAAGAGAATATCCAACAGAATATAAAAGTCATGCCCGAATGCAGGCGAAAAGTAAGTGAATTTGTAGTGCCTCTTCTCAATGCTTCCGACGCTTTTTCTTTTCTGTTCTTCCATCTTTTTGAATGGCAGAATCTGAGATGCTTCCACGAGATAATGCTCGAAATCAAGACCGGGTTCCACAACAATATCTATGTCCGTCGATAACCGCATCGGCGATTCCAGAAGAAGCAACAAACTTGTGCCCCCCTTAAAGATGAAAGGCATACCGACTCTGGCCAGAGCTTCAAGCAATCCGAGAGCATAGATGCTTCTCTCCAGAATGGATTTGTCGACTTTCCTCGTGCCCTTTACCTCCATGATATGTTCGAGTGTAAAGCTTGTCTTTGAGATCAGATCAAACACCTCCCGAAAGGAGAATGCCCGTGTGCTCCTTGATATAGCGTGCCAGTTCGTCCTGCTTGTTTCTTCGTCTGGCATATCTGAACATCTTCGTCTGGTCGACATGATACTTCTCAAAAACCGTCTCAAGGATATACGCAAAGTCCCCTTGAGAAATCAGTTCTCGTAGAGACTTGTTCGCGAAGAGCTCAACCACAAGTTTTTCCAGCGGCGTCTCGTAAGCGTGGTTCTTTCCCTTGGGGCTTTCACTCACTAAGCGTTCGACGATGATTCCATCACCTTTGGAATAATATTGCAGTTCTTTTGATGTCGGTCGGAGAAGCATCTTTCCTTTATACGAATCTGAAAAAGAGGAGTACACAAATTCGCAGCCGTCATTTTCCACATCAAGGAAAATTACATTTTGGGCGACAAGATGCATCAGAAATTCATTAAACCAACTGAGCTCCCAAACTTGAAACTTCAAAAGAGGGTATTCCTGCTGGATTCCACGGATGAGTTTCCGGGATTCTTCGGAATAAACGGGTTCGTAAACAGACGTGATGTTTACATCCTCGTTTCGTCTGTAGAGATTCCGTGAAACCCTGACGATGCTTCTATTGGTTAACAATTTCTCAAGGAGATTCTTCATATCGCTCTCCTTGAAACTCGTGTGTTCTCTCGTTGCGGCCATCAAGATATCGTGCCTTGAGAAGTCTTTCTTATTGATGATCTGAATAATCTTATCCGCTTTTATTTCCATGGCACACCACCACCCTAGTCAAAAATTCAGTAACCACAATGGCAAATTTTTGATTTTTTGCCGATATGGGTATCTAAATTATATATCTTACGCGGGAAAAGAACAATACCCGTATCGGCAAACTTTTGATTTTTTGCCGATATGGGTAACCAGCATTCGCGGCGCGAGAAGCACAGAATAGAAAGATAATCGTAAACTTGTTTGTATAATATGATACAAATAAGTTGCCTTCGAAAAATGACCCGAATGGGTGATTGTCTGCCATGTTGAAGAATGATATTCTATCCTTAATAAATTATCAAAGTTTTTTGGCTTTGACACTTTTCGTTTAGAGATCCGACAGAAGAAAAATACAGAGGTTCACGGGGAGAGCATCCGCATGCCCTTCCCGGAAGAAGAAACAAGAAAAAGACAGTAGTTGCAGGGAGGATGGAGTATGAAACTACTAAGAAGCGCAGGCATGCCCTGGAAGAAGAACGCACGACGCGCGATCAGCGCGGTCCTGGCCATGGCGATGGCTATCTCGGCTGCAGGTATTCTGAAAGCCCCGAAACTGAAGGCCTCGGGGGAGCACCAGATCACGATCTCGGCGGCGACCTATTCACAAGGTGGGTTCTTCATCGAGGAGAAACTGGGCGCGACGGGACCGGTCGATATCGCAGGCGGCACAGTCGAGCTTACCAAGTACACGGCAGAAGCAGGAGAGATCATCTCTGTTCTTGCTAATCCGAAAACGACGTTTCAGGTGGAATTTGTTCTGGTTGGCAACGGTGTAACCGGCACAGATATCAGCAAGCTCGATGCGATGGAGTTTGAGATGCCGGATGAAGATGTGATGGTCGATGTCAAGTTCAAAGCAATCCAGGACTATGACTACACAGTATATTTCGATACGTTAGACGGATACGGATCCATGCCCGCCCGGATATTCCCGGACGAAACATCGGCCAGTGCATTCACACTGCCTGCTCCGACATTCGATTGCCCGGATAACAAGATCTTCGCGGGCTGGGTGATCCCTGAAGACGAGACGGTCTACGGAATAGGTGCGGCGATTCCGGTTCCGAAGGAAGGCCTCGTCTGCTTTGCCAAATACATCGACTTCAACACCAAAGCGATCTTTACAGCCGGCGATCATGGAACCGGCACGATGGATCCGATAACTTTTACTAGCAGAGCCGAGGCGGCGGCCTGGAGATTGCCGGAGTGCGGATTTGACGCGGAAGACGGCTATTGCTTCGACTGCTGGGATGTCCTTGGAACCGAATTTAAGTCCGGAGATCCGTTCTCCATGGATCTTCAGGTGGAATACTTTGCCTTCGAGGCCAAGTGGAAACCGCTGGAGAACTCCTGCTACGTAGTGGCCGCAGGTGCACTGAATGTCCGTGAGGACGCATCTATCGATTCCGATCGAGTCGGAGGACTCACATATGGAAAAGCATTTGACGCGACATCCGAGAAGATCGTCGACGGCCAGAAGTGGGTACGCCTTAAGTACAACGGCGACGACGGTGTCATCGACGCCTACGTCATGCGTAAATACCTCTATCTGACCAATTCAGTCGATACCGCCATCGAGCCGCAGAAAGTAACCGTAACAGCAGGTGCGCTGAATGTCCGCTCGACTCCGGAAGCACTGTCCGACATGTCGAACCGCATCTCCGGCGTCACGGCTGGCGATGAACTTCTGGTAACAGGCTATATGGATAACGCTACCCCGGACGACACATCCGACGACTGGCTGGTACTCGATTATGAGATGCCGGATGGCACACATAGACTCGCATTTGTCATGTCGAAATACACGGAAGGCATCGCAGCCAAGCTGGACGTCGGGACGAAGAGCCTGAAGATCTCCGGTTCCATTCCGACCGGATACAGCCTGGATCCGTCGGCAGTCGTCGCTTCGGACGATACGGCCGACATCAGCGCCGAGAACTTCGGAAATGAAGAAAACGGCCTTTATACCGCGATCATCTACCCGGCTGACGGCCATAACTTCAGCGAACTCCAGAAGAGCGACATCACGCTTGCTGAGGGCTTTGACCTGAGCATCATGGACCTCGCCCTGAACGATGACGGCAGTATCTCTCTGACCTTCGGTCCAGTCGCCCCGGTCAAGATCTCCTTCGTAGGATCGGATGCAGCCGAGCTTCTTGCCAAGTACATCTCGGAAGGAAAGACCGTCGTAAAGCCGGCGGAAGATCCGACACTCGAGGGCTCGACCTTCACCGGCTGGTACGAAGACGAAGCCTGCACGATCGAGTTCGACTTTAGTAAGCCGATCACGGGCGACATCACGATCTTCGCGGGATTCCAGCCCAACGAGCCCAAGAGCACCGAAGCCCAGCAGCAGGGTGGGGAGAATACCATTACCAATACGGATACCGATGAGCCGCAGAGTCAGGTGACCTATACCGCTACCTGCGACGACGGAAAGGTCATCCGTGGTTCCGGTAAGCCCTTCGTCGTCACGGTAAAGAGAAGCGTCGACGACGCGGAGCTCTGCTTCCAGAGTTTCAGAAATGCCTATATCGATGGCAAGCCGCTCGTGAAGGGCCAGAACTACACGGCCGAGAAGGGCAGCACGATCATCACGATCAAGAGCGAAGCGCTCGATGCCCTCGCGGATGGCACACATACCATCACGATCGAATTCGCAGACGGTAAGGCCGAGTACACCTTTACGCTCGCCCAGCCCGACGCGCAGACGAATGCGAACACAAATGCCCAGACTACGACGACCCCGGCGGCGAATAGCGCGAGGCCGAAGACCGGTGATGTCGGAAGCAACACCCGTATCGTCGCCATCATCGCAGTGGCCCTGGTTGGCATCGCCGCCGTCCTCCTGATGGATAAGAGAAAGAAGGACGAGGACGAGTGATCTCATGTCTTCGATTGGACGAGAGACACTCTCCACTCGAATTCTATAATTCGGTCTATGTAATGATGCAAACATAGACCAAAACATAAACTCTGACTATTAACTAGGCCGCTTCCCGGGAAAGGGGAGCGGCTGTTTCTATGTTGCGGGGTCAAGAGGCTTTGTCTTCTTCGGTAAAAGTACTTAAGTAGGCGATTGACTGCGTTCATGAGGATTCAGCGAAAACAGGAAAACCTCATGACCAGTCTACCTGCTCGAATCACGAGGATTCAGATAAAACCCCAAAGCTCATGACAGGAACTTTGTCTCCACGTCACGAGTATTCAAAGAAATCGGTAAAACTCATGAATATCTCCCATCTTCGCGTCACGAGATATTGAGAAATCAGGGAAAATGCGTGAACTTGGTTCCTCAATCCGTCACGAGTTTTCAAAGGAATCGGAAAAGCTCATGACGATATATAATTTCATGTCCGGGCCAGCGAGATGATACGGATCCGCGCATGCCGTCAAGTCCGAGCCGCTGTCGCGGTGCCGGAGGCAGACTTGACTGCATGCTTCCGGATCCGTGATCAGCAGACAGCCGGACATGGAATGTGATGAGATTGATGTGATGTGATGCTACTCTAAAACTGGACGTTAAAATCTCAATTCAGCTTGATGTGATGATGCCTTCGTTGATGATGCCTTCGTCTCTGAAAAGTGCGGAGCAAATCTCTTGAAAAGTGCGGAGCAAAACTTCTGAAAAGTGCAGAATAAAACTCTTGAAAAGTGCGGAATGGGGTGGCACAATATAGAAAACGGAGGTGCTTCTATGACGCTGACTAGAGATGGCTATATGCCGAGACTGATAGATGAAAAGATAGCTCGTTACCTTAAAATATTTGGGGCGGTCTCGATAGAGGGACCCAAGTGGTGTGGGAAAACTTGGACCAGTCTGAACCATGCCAACAGTGTATCCTATCTAACGGAAAAGAGACTGAGAGATCTGGCGAGCATCGATCCGAAATATATATTCTCAAAAGAATGGCCACAACTAATAGATGAGTGGCAGATCGTTCCGGAGATATGGGATGCCGTTCGACATGAGTGCGATAGTGATAAGAAACGTGGAAAGTTTATCCTGACCGGGTCCACTTCACTGGAAAAGGAGAAAAAGGAAAAGGCGATCTTTCACTCGGGAACCGGAAGGATTGCGCCTCTTCGTATGCATCCGATGAGCCTTTATGAATCAGGAGACTCATCCGGAGAAGCTTCTCTCACTGATATGCTGAAAGGTCAGATCAAAGATGGTTTTGTTAGAAAGGTTGAATTGGAGGAACTTTCCGGATTGATTATTCGAGGTGGTTGGCCGGAGAATCTGGATGTACCGCAAGAAGACTTTGGAGTGATTCCCAAGAGTTATATCGAATCAATCGTGACCAAAGATATGCACGAAGATGCTGACAAGAAACGTAGTCCGAATAAAATGAGAATGCTTATTCGTTCACTGTCGAGGAATGAGTCATCTCTGGCGGGAGATAAAACGCTGGTCAAGGATATCGAGGATTATGAGAGCGGTGAAGAACTGATTAAGAGCAGAGATACTATAGCGGATTATACGAGTGTCCTTGACCGATTGTTCTTAACGGCAAATCAGGAAGCCTTCGACGTCAACTATCGATCCTCTTCCCGAGTCGGGAAAACATCGAAAAGACATCTGGTTGATCCGTCCTTATGCTGTGCAAGTTTAAACCTTACAACTGAGAAACTCCTGAATGATCACGAGACTTTCGGGCTTTTGTTTGAAGCACTTGTCGAGAGGGATCTGCGGATCTACGCAGATTACCTTAATGGGCATCTGTTCCATTTCCGCGACAACATTTCTGGTGATGAGGTGGATGCCATCGTCGAGTTTGAGGATGGGCGCTATGCGGCATTTGAGATTAAGCTAAGCAGTGGGAGCATCGACGATGCTATTGAGAGCCTCAAGAGGTTCTGCGAGAATGTTGAGAAAAAGCCAGCGTATATGTGTGTAATTGTCGGGTATTGCGATGCTGTAATGCGAGATCCGGAGTCAGGCGTATTTATCGTTCCAATTACATCGCTTAAACCGTAGCACTTCTGAAGAGTGCAGAGTAAAGTCTCATTAAATGGGCGGCCCTGACCGCCGAGGGACTGTTCGTAACTGTGCTGGAGTTTGGCGTTCAGTTCTTCCTCGGTCAACATTCTCAAGTTTATTTGCATACGGGAATGGTTGTGCTATAATCACATTTGGTTTAGTATGCATTTTAATACAATTATTTGTTTATTATATAAATATATGTAGGGGTGTTTACCGAATATGGCTGCTGAGAGAGTGAATAAGCAAGAGGACGAGATCGATCTGCTTAAGCTGGCGCTGGTGCTGTGGCGTAAAGTCTGGATCATCGTGCTGTGCGCGATCGTCGTGGGATCGGTCTGTTACTACTGGACGTACAGGAATATGTACACCACATACCGTTCTTCGGCGATGCTGTACGTCAACAACAATTCCGTTTCGCTGGGTTCGGCGAAGCTGAGTATCACGAACGGTGATATCAAGGCGGTCAATAACCTCATGGAGACCTACTCCGTGATCCTGACTTCCAGAACGACATTAAACGAGATCATCCAGGAGACGGGGATCCCGTTCACCTATGAGCAGCTGCGCGACATGATCAAGACCGAGACGGTCGGCGATACGGCGATCTTTAAGATCACGGTCACCGCGCAGGATCCGGAACTGTCCGCGCACCTGGCAAACTCGATCCTCGAGGTGCTGCCGACGAAGATCACGACCGTTATCGAGGGCTGCTCCGTGCAGGTCGTCGACTATGCGGTCTCAGGTGAACCTGTCGTGAACGGAAGACCGGTCAAGTCCGCCGCGATCGGCGCGCTGATCGGTGTCGTCCTTTCTGCGGGCGTCATCATCTTCCTCTCCCTCATCGATACGAAGATCAGAGACGAGCAGTTCCTGCTCGATTCCTACAAGGATATCCCGGTACTTACCAGTGTGCCGGATCTGAACGAAGCCGGTAAGGGCGGATACTACGGATACGGAAGATCCGGTTCGAAGAACTCCGAGAAGCTCCGTGTCAATCCCCAGGTCCGCCAAAACGGCGCGGGACTTCCGGGTGGCAACGGCCAGACGGAAGAAGGAAGACACGAGACCAGTTCGAACATGAGACCGGGAAACGAAGGTAAGTGATATGGCGAAGAAAACAGTAAGAAACGAAGATAACGACATCAGCTTAATCGGAGATAAACTGGGCTTCGAAGGAAAAGAAGCCTACAATCTCCTGCGTACCAATATCCTCTATGCCGTAAAGAGAAAAGAGCGTTCGGCCCGAGTGATCGGCGTGACGAGCTCCGTACACGGCGAGGGCAAGAGCCTGACATCCATTAACCTCGCACATTCCATCGCAGAGAGCGGCCGTAAGGTCCTCCTGATCGAGTGCGACATGCGTCTGCCTACCCTCCGAAAGAAGCTCGGCCAGAAGAAGTTCGCCGGACTTTCCAATCTCCTCGCGGGTGTAGATGAAGAAGGTGAAGTATTACGCCAGAACGTCGGCGCACAGGGCCTCGACGTCATCTTCGCCGGCAAGGCGCCGCCGAACCCGTCCGAGCTCCTGGCTTCCCACGCATTCTCCCGCCTGATCGAGAAGGTCGAGAACTACTATAGTTTCATCATCCTCGATCTGCCGCCGGTATGCGAGGTCTCCGATGCCCTCATCGTCAGTAAGCTCACGGATGGCATGATCATGGTCGTAAGACAGGACTACAGCAGAAGCACCGACCTCGACTACGCGATGAGACAGCTCGAGTACGTGGATGCGAAGGTGCTGGGTTTCGTCTATAACGGCGCCGAGTCAAAGACGAAGCGCTATAAGTATAAGTACAGATACGGGAAGGGCTACTCGTCGAAGTCATGATCGATATCCACAGCCACGTCTTACCGGGAATAGATGACGGGAGCAGAAATCTGCAGATGTCTCTTGCGATGCTTCGGGAATCGAAAGAGCAGGGAGTCGACCTGATGTTTCTGACTCCCCATTTCTATGCCGACAGCACGGATCCGGGAAAGTTCCTCGAAAGAAGAGATGCGGCTGTGAAGAATCTTAAGGAAGCCATGAAAGACAATCCCGACAGTTACCCGTACATCCTGCCGGGCGCGGAGGTCCACTACTTCAGAGGTGTAGGAAGATCCGAAGGGATATCCCGCCTATGTATGGGAAGAAGCGGATATATCCTGCTCGAGCCGCCGTTTCGGACATGGACAGCGGCCTTTCTCGAAGATGTACGGCAGCTTCGGGACGAGCAGGACCTGAAGGTGATCATCGCCCACATCGAGCGGTATTTCGATCAGGACAGAGATCTGGTCGACGAGCTCCTCGATGAACCGGGGGTCTACATACAGTCAAACGCCGAGGCCTTCCTCGATTTCTTTGGAAGGAGAAGACCGCTGAAGCTCTTAAAAGAAGGAAAGATCCGTTTCTTAGGATCCGACTGCCATAACATGGGGCAACGGTCCCCCAACCTTGCAGCGGCAAGGGAAGTGATCGGAAAGAAACTGGGAACAGAAGTGCTTCTTCAGATCGACAGGAATAGTCTCGAACTGGTCGAGGAAGCAAGATAAGGAGGAAAGACCATACATGAAGAAAAGGATCGCGTGGATCATCGCATCGGTCGTGATGTTTGCCGCCAGTATCGGTCTGATCCTCTATTACCTCTGGGGCAACGGCTACCTCTGGAAGGCCAAGACCGCCCCGCCGCCGCCGACCTACGAGGAATTTACCTACCCGTCCTTCGACGAGTCGGAGATGGCGGAACTTACGAATATCACGACGACGGCCCCGACCGATCCGGATGCCCCGACCGAGCCCACTGAGCCGGCAAAGGACCTCCCGCAGTTCGAGTGCCCCGTCAACTTCGACGAACTTCAGCTCGCGAACCCGGAGATCATCGGCTGGATCTATATGGGAAAGCCGGAGATCAGCCTGCCGATCCTTCGAAGCTTCACGGATGACACGTGGTACCTCTACAGGGATGCCGTCGGCAACTATAAGAGAGAAGGATCGCTTTTCGTCGAGCACGAATATAACACGTTTGACTTCTCCGATCCGGTCACCGTCATCTACGGTCACAGGATGAGTTCCGGATCCATGTTCGGCACCCTCCAGGCCACCCTTTCGGAGGACGGATACTTCGATGAAGACAGATATGTCGTGATTTTTACACCAAATGAAACAAAAATTTATCAAATTTTTGCTACATTACCTAGTGACAGCGCTCATATCTTGTACTATAATGACTTTAATGCGGAAGGTGTTTTCGATGCGTATTTTGACGCCCTGTTTGCGCAAACGGGCGTGGATGTGCACCTGATCCCGGAAGCGAAGCCTTCAGAAGGCGATCATGTCCTGGTTCTTTCTTCTTGCTTGTGGGGGGACCGATCCAGAAGATATCTGGTCTTTGCGAAGGAAGTACAATGAGGTAAATAAAAGAAAAGAAAAAATAACCAACAGGGGGTTTTTTTGAAATGAAAGCTTTAAAAGTCGTCGCAACTACAATTCTGACAGTGGCTGTCCTGGGCGCACAGGTTCTGGCAGCCGGTACAGGAAGCCCGGTGGCAGGGGATGGCCCGAAGGTAAAGAAGGCAATCCTGGCATCCGGTAAAGATGTGACAGGTTTCATCGTGACCACACAGATGGGCACCACTTCTCCGTATGACGGAGTAAACGAGTCTCTGAAGAGCGCTGCTGCAGATTTTAAGGCAGCAAACGAGAAGGCTGCGGCTCTTAAGGGTTCCGATGGCAAGGCTCTCGAGTCCGCTCTCGTAGCGGCTGCACAGAAGCAGGTATCCGGTGCGACAGCCGATGACCTCAAGAACGGCGCGATCTTCGATACTTCCTACATCGAGAACGGCAAGGTCGAGAAGCTCGGTGAGTCCATCACGATCACATACGAGTACGACATTCCGTCCGGCACATTTATCGTACCGATCCACCAGACCGCTTCCGGCGTATGGGCTGTCATGGACTTCAAGGTAAGCGGCAACGAGATCTCCGTTACATCCGATGGCCTTTCCCCGTTCGCATTCATTACCGGTAAGGCTTCTGAGAAGAAGGACGACAAGAAGGACGATGGTAAGAAGTCCGCTCAGACAGGCGAATATGTCACCAAGACCGTTCTCGCCGGTGCTGTAGTTCTCGCCGCTGTTGGTATCGTGTGTGCGACCCGTGCAAAGAAGAGCTCGGCTAAGTAAGGATTCGATAATCAAGATAGTAGGAATAGCAGTAGCAATACTGCTATTCTTTTCTATTCTTCTGGTAATAACTGACAGGATCAAGAAGAAAGAAATTTCTTCTGTATCTTCATCTACAGAGGGTACCCCCTTCTTTGACCCCTATGCGGATGAAGATCAGGATCCTGTCATTTATTATGCCGGGAAGGCCTATACCCATAAGAAGAACATCGAGACGGTACTCTTCATGGGCATCGACTCCTATGGGGAAGCCCAGGAGATGGAAGGACACAGAAACCACGATCAGGTCGATGTCCTGATGCTCGCGGTCATCAACCACGACACGAAACAGTACCAGGTCCTGCAGGTCAACCGTGACACCATGACAGAGATCCCCATGATCGGATCTACCGGCGACCGCATCGGTACGATCCCCGCCCAGATCGCCCTGTCCCACACCTACGGTTCCGGACTTCAGGACAGCTCCGAGTATACCTGCGAGGCGCTCACGAACCTACTCATGGGTGAAGAAGTGAAGCACTACATCACTCTGAAACTCGATTCGATCGCTATAATCAACCACAGCGTTGGCGGCGTCGAGGTCACGATCCCCTATGATATGACTGCCTATGACGAGACCATGACTGAAGGGGCGACTATACTCCTTTCGGACAAGCAGGCCGAGACTTTCATCCGGGCCAGAAGAGACCTCGATGACGACAAGGCGATCAACAGCGTCCGTATGGAGCGCCAGCAGACGTATCTCGACCACTGGAAGAAAAAGGCGAAGGAGAAGCTCAACCAAGATGCGGGATTCGCTCTCGAACTGATCCTCGATCTCGGCGACTATATGCTCACGGACTACGATCTCAATTCTCTCTCGAAGCTCTCCGACTACCTCGCCAACTACGAGTATCTCGGCATGACGAAGATCGAAGGGACGTATCAGATGGGTGAAGAGTTCCTCGAGTTCTACTGTGACGACACTTCACTTAAGGATGCCGTTATCTCCCTCTACTATGAGGAGAAAGCCGAATAAATCAGGATATGTAACACTGTTACACACATATCTGAGTAACCGAATAAGTAGCAAGAAGGACAGGAGAAGAAGCAGAAAACATGTGGTATGTTATCTGGACATCGACCGGATCGGAAGAAAGAGTCGCTAGAGCAGTTAAAGATATGACCTGCCAGAAACGCTGCTTCGTTCCCAAGAGGATCATGCAGATCCGCAAGAATGGGGATTGGGAATATGCAGAGAAGAATATGTTTCCGGGTTACTTTTTCGTTGATACGGATGACATAGAAGAGCTTTCCGTTCAGCTCCGGAAAGTTGAAGGATTCAGCACGGTCTTGACCGTAGACAAGAAGTTCTATCCGCTGACAGGCAAAGATGACGTCCTGACGGAAGAACTATATAACAATAACGGTATCTTTGATATCTCCAAGGGCATTATCGAGGGGGACAACATCATCGTCACATCCGGTCCGCTTAAGGGACAGGAGGGTCTGATCCGTAAGATCGACAGACATAAGAGAATTGCCTATCTGGAGTTCACCATGTTTGACCAGAAGGTGAGCGGCAAAGTCGGTCTCGAGATCGTGGAGAAACACTGAAGCGGGTTTGTTTTCCTCTGATTCTGTACAATTGTCTAAAAATCCGAAAAATCACTCATTTTGTATTGTGAAGATATAGAAAATCTTGATTTTTCGGTTCAGAAATCCTTATAAATAAGTTATAATATAATGTCGTGTTATGGGTTCAGCTTCGTATCTGAAACGACACCTACACTGAAGATACACTTCGGACCGGTCGTCGCCAAGTGCGCGTCGGAGAGGAGATGCGGACATGAACATATGCGAAGGAAGGAGACCCCTTCCTTGGCGAAGCATACTTAAATGAGGGGTTATGAGGAAACAAGAAGGTAGAAAACTGAAAATGTGGTTCGACCATAATGACTTGAGGAGAGCATATTATGTATAAGCGAAATGCTCAAGGATGGTCGAAGCACTTCGACTTCATGCTTGTCGATATATTAAGTCTTCAGGTTGCCTTCATTGTTGCAGTCCTGATTCGTCATCATAAGTGGGCCTACGAATTCCAGCTTTATCGCAAACTAGGCATACTTTTTCTTTTGATCGATGTTCTTGTAATCGTTCTCCACAATTCACTACATGATGTTATGCGGATGGAGGAATAATAGGGACAACCACTCTATCCTAAGTGATCGCAGTGGTTTCCAGATTTTGAGGAAACGAATTATACGAGGTTGTCCGGCATAATGAGAGATTTAGAGAGGGTCCTTGCTGGATAAGATGTCTGAAAGGCGTCGAACTGCTTAGATCCTCTTTACTGTATCTTGAGAGAAAGCATACTTGCACAATATGAAGTGTAATGAATGATAGCACAATAGTCAAGAATAAAACAAACAAAGAGCGAAATAGTAGAGGAATTCATGGGTAAGAATAACAAGAAAGAACACAATAAGGTCAAGAGATCTGACATCCGCGAGAGTTATGTTCGGCACGAGGAGAATCAATATCGCTTGCTTTTCGTTCGAATGTATCGATTTATCTTAGATATTATGCTTTTCTATCTAGCCTGGCTTCTTTTCAGATATGGTCGTCTATTTGGAATGAGTGGTTATGGATTCCGCTATAACTATTTTGTTACCGTTTGCTATGCATTCTTACTGTATTGGTTTAAAAAGACATACAATGCGAATCTTTTTGGGTATTCTCGAGTTAGGAATCTTGTCCTCTCACAATTCCTATCCCAGATATTTGCGTTGGTAATTGTATATTCTGGGGTTTCGATTGCTTGGCAAAGGTTTGAAAACCCTTTAATGCTGTTGGCACTTCTCGGATTGCAATTCATAATTGACATAGCTTGGTCATATTATGGCTCTGAATACTATTTCCGAATCAATCCGAAAAAGAAGACACTTCTGATTTATAGAAACGAATTGGATAGAAAGCGTTTTGGAGCAGTACATGGCAAGCCGATTGAGCGTCTATACGAAATAGTCGATGAACTTGAGTTTGATGGGAGTTTTCAAGAGTTGGAGCCCAGACTAGATGGTTATGATGCTGTTTTTGTAGCAGGAGTAAATTCTCATTGCAGAAATGGAATACTTAAATACTGCAAAAGGAACGGTATTCCAGGTTTCTTTCTTCCGCATGTCGGAGACACAATCATGCAGGAGGCTGTTCACATTCAGTCGTTTGATTCGCCAGTGCTTTATGTAAACAGGACGACTACTGATCCGCTATATGCTTTTGTTAAAAGGTCATTTGATATAATTGCATCAGGCATAGCTTTGATACTCCTAAGTCCTCTGATGATTATTACGGCTCTGGTAATAATTTTTTATGACAGAGGACCTGCGTTATACAAGCAGGTAAGATTGACGAAAGACGGCAAAAGATTTAACATCCTGAAATTTAGATCTATGCGCGTTGATGCAGAGAAAGATGGTGTAGCCAGATTAAGTTCTGGGGATAGCGATAGTCGTATTACCCCAGTTGGAAAGGTTATCCGTAAATGTCGAATAGATGAGATTCCTCAATTGATTAACATATTCAAAGGCGACATGTCTATTGTGGGACCTAGACCAGAGCGTCCGGAGATAGCTGAACAGTACTATGAGACTTTACCGGATTTCAAACTTCGTTTGCAAGTTAAGGCTGGTCTTACTGGATATGCTCAAGTCTACGGCAAGTACAATACTGATCCCTATGAAAAACTTGAATTCGATCTTCTGTACATAAACCATATGAATATGGTTACTGACATTCAACTTTGCTTCGCAACATTTTCGATTTTGTTTAGTTCCGAAAGTACGAAAGGAATAGAAGAAGGGCAAACAACTGCCATGATTAAAGAGAATGCACATGGACATCCTATTGATTATGAAGATGAACAAGACGCTCGAAAAGAATAAGATATGTTCATCATTTCCAATCCAAAGGGAAAGAAGTTATAAGGACTAGCGGCGAGGAAATATGGTAGAGACGGATAGTAAGATTCTTTATCAGTTACTTTATGGAGATGCTCAGACAAATGAATAATTTTTCGTATTCAGTATTGATGAGTGTGTATAGTAAAGAAAACGCTGAACATTTGCGTTCAGCGATGGATAGTATTTGGGAACAAACTGTACCAACGGATGATTTTGTTTTGGTTTGCGATGGTCCGCTGAGCGATGCTCTTGATAAAGTGATTGCAGAGATGGCTTTATCCCATTCGGAGTTGAAGGTAGTCCGCCTTGAGAAAAATGGTGGCCTTGGTAATGCTCTTAATATAGGAATAAAGCATTGTAGCCACTCATTAGTTGCACGAATGGATAGTGATGACATTAGTAGAGAAGATCGGTGTGAAAAACAATTGAGAGTATTTGAGGAATTGGAAGATATTAGTATTTGTTCTGGAATTGTGGAGGAGTTTGCAGAATCTATTGATAGAATAGAGGCTAGACGCGTTCTTCCTGAAAACCACCCTGAAATCATTGAATTCGCAAAAAAACGAAACCCATTTAACCACCCTTGTGTAATGTATAAAAAAGAAGCGGTTGAATCTTCTGGTGGGTATCTGGATTTTTATCTGCTGGAAGATTACTATTTGTGGATTAGGATGCTACAAAAGGGTTTTAAAGGCTACAATCTTCAAGAACCGCTTTTGTGGATGCGTGCTGGCAGTGGCATGTATAAAAGACGTTCGGGTTGGAAGTATGCCAAGAGTCAAAGGTGTTTGTTTCGGTTGATGAGGGATGAGCACATTATAACAAATAGACAGTATCGAAAGAGCGTTTCTTTTAGGTATATTTCATCGTTGTCTCCGAATTGGCTGAGAAAAGTTGTATACAAAACTATCCTAAGAAAGTGATTTGAAATAAAAATGGATATAGGAATATTGACATATTACGGAGTGCCTAATCATGGAGCCTTACTTCAGGCAAATGCTTTGCAACACGTTCTGCAGAGTATGGGCCATGAAGTTCGTTTCCTCACATTTGACCGCAGTTATGAATACATTTCTACTGAACAGACAAAAAAGTATAAAATTGGGTTAAAAAGCATTCCATTTTTCTTCAAATATACAATAAACACTGGGTTGGGAAATGTATTCTACAACTATAAAAAGAGTAATACTCTGAAAGCATTTAGAAAAGACTACTTTAACCTGGACACATCATACGATGAATTCGAAGGCGATGTTGTAGTTGTTGGAAGTGATGAGGTTTTCAGCTTGGAAATTGGCTATAATCCAGTTATGTATGGATATGGGATAAAGGCAAGCCAAATTGTAAGTTATGCGGCATCCTTTGGGCCGACAACGATAAAAGATATCTATGAGAAAGAAAAATCCTCTGCGATTGCGTTGGGGTTGCAATCGTTCAGTGCAATAAGTGTAAGAGATCTCAATTCACAGAGGGTAATTAATCAATTGACTTCAAAAGAAGTCCCTTTGGTCTGCGACCCCGTTATTCTTTATGGTTATGAGAAAGAAATTGAAGCGTATACTCCAAATGAA
>JAFZLF010000032.1 GCA_017551625.1 Clostridiales bacterium
CGTCTGCAGTCTCTGGTGGAGCTTGGTGATCTCAACACGCATCTGAACACGGAGCTTAGCATCGAGGTTGGACAGCGGCTCGTCCATGAGGAATACCTTCGGGTCACGAACGATAGCACGGCCGAGAGCGACACGCTGACGCTGACCACCGGAGAGAGCCTTCGGCTTTCTGTCGAGGAGGTGCTCGATCTCGAGGATCTTAGCAGCTTCCTGAACACGACGCTTGATCTCGCCACGCTCAACCTTACGGAGCTTAAGACCGAAAGCCATGTTATCGAATACTGTCATGTGCGGATAGAGAGCGTAGTTCTGGAAAACCATCGCGATGTCACGATCCTTCGGGAGGACGTCATTGATGAGACGATCGTCGATGTAGATCTCACCCTCGGAGATATCTTCGAGACCAGCGATCATACGAAGAGTGGTGGACTTACCGCAACCGGAAGGTCCTACCAGGATGATGAATTCCTTATCGGAAATCTCGAGACAGAAGTCAGATACAGCAACAACGCCGCCGTCATACTTCTTAAATACGTGCTGAAGTGATAAACTTGCCATTTTTTACCTCCAAATAGCGCACCCTTTCCGGGGCACCTTTTTTCTATGTGACTACTATAACACGCCCGAACGTGCCTTGCTACTCGTAAAAATCCCCAAAAATGCAGGGGGAATTTTGACACTGCGGGAAAATGATTTAAGCAACTTGACAACGATCATCCGTTTCAGGTTGTGCAGAATGTACAATTTTCCTGATTTTTGTCCTTTCGACTTGCTTTATGTAAATTTATTCAGTATTCTGTATAAATATTAACGGTCATGATGGACATCCCTTTTCGTCGGGAAGGCAGCATGGCGTGAGTAATATAATAGAAGGAAAAAGATAGAGAGGAGTTTCCCGCATGGAGAAGGATCTGTCATTACCTACCGTCGGAAACGATATGCAAACACTCATCAACAAAGCGGCGACGCTGATCGAGGCGCTCCCGTATATACAGAGCCTGGCGGGCAAGACTGTCGTCATCAAGTACGGCGGCAACGCCATGGTGAACGACGAACTGAAGTCCTCGGTCATGGACGACATCGCTCTTCTGAAGTCGGTCGGTATCAACCCCGTCCTCGTTCACGGTGGCGGACCGGACATCAGTACCATGCTGAAGACCTTAAATGTTGAATCCCGTTTCGTAAACGGTCTTCGCGTCACAGATGCCAAAGTCATGAGCGTCGCGCAGATGGTCCTGATCGGCAAGACAAACAAGGAGATCGTTTCCTACCTCGGCCAGAAGGGCGTCAAGGCCATCGGTATCAGCGGTATCGACGGTCATCTGATCGAGTGCGAAAAGCTTACCGAAGATGCGAGCGGTAATCCTATCGATGTCGGCTTCGTCGGCAAAATCACTAACATCAATACGAAGGTCATCTCCACGCTGGCCAACGACGAGTATATCCCGGTCGTGGCTCCGATCGGCGTCGGCTCCGATGGCGAGAGCTATAACATCAACGCAGATACCGTTGCCGCCGAGATCGCGGTCGCACTCAAGGCCGAAAAGCTCATGACTCTCACGGATGTCGAGGGTGTCAAGGCCGTGATGGAAGATGGTACGGAGAAGGTCCTTCCTGTACTGACCGAGTCCGATATCCACAGCATGATCACCTCCGGCGTGATCACAGGCGGCATGATCCCGAAGGTCGAGGGATGCCTCGATACGATCCGACGCGGCGTCGGCCGTGCGCATATTATTGACGGGCGTATCCCTCACAGTATCCTCCTGGAGATCTTCACCGGCAAAGGTATCGGCACGATGATCATCCGCGAGAAGAAGCCCTATTTCGAGGGAGAGAAGATCTAAACAATCACCCGTGCTTCTCATGAATAAACCAGGAAGCGCTCTGTAATACTTAAGAGGATAAAAATATGGAAGAGAACAAAGATATCAAACTCCAGCAGATCGAAAGCTATGACGAAGCATACTACATGCCCGTCTTCGGAAAGAGAGTACCGCTCGTGGTCGACCACGGCAAAGGCGTCTATCTCTACGGTACAGACGGCAAGAAGTACATGGATATGATCGGCGGCATCGCTGTCAACACACTCGGTCATGACAACAGCAGACTCGTCCGGGCCATCTCCTCTCAGGCCAAGAAAGTCATTCACTGCTGTAACTATTATTATAACGAACCCCAGTCCCTGCTCGCGAAGAAACTCGTCGAGATGAGCTTCGCCGATAAGGTCTTCTTCGCCAATTCCGGCGCTGAGGCTAACGAAGGCGCGATCAAGCTCGCTCGCGGGTACTGGTCGAAGAAGGGCACTCCGAAGCCGAAGATCATCACGGCGAAGATGTCCTTCCACGGACGTACACTGGCGACCATCGCCGCGACCGGTCAGGAGAAATTCAGAGCACCTTTTGCTCCGGTCATGCCCGGTTTCGAGTACGTCCCCTTCAATGATTTCGAAGCCCTCAAGCAGGCAGTCGATCCGCAGACCGGCGCCGTCATGCTCGAGCTTATCCAGGGCGAGAGCGGGGTGCATCCGGCAGACTTCGACTATATCCAGGCAGTCAGAAAATTCTGTACGCAGAACAAGATCCTCCTGATCATCGACGAAGTGCAGACCGGCGTCGGACGTACAGGCACGTTCTTTGCCTACGAACAGTTCGGCATCCAGCCGGATATCCTGACGCTGGCCAAGGGTCTGGCAGGCGGAGTACCGATCGGAGCTGTTCTGGCTAATCAGTCTGCTTCTACGGGATTCGGTCCCGGCGATCACGGTTCGACCTTCGGTGGCAACCCCCTCGCCTGCGCAGCTGCGCTGGCGGTCCTTGAGGAGATCGAGTCCAAAAATCTTCTCAGCAACGTTCAGAACGTAAGCGCATATCTTCAGAAGAAGCTCGCGAGTGTCAGCAAAAAGACGAAGAAGATCGCAGAAGTACGTGGAAAGGGATTCCTCCTCGGTATCGAGCTCGACTCGGGCTCCGCCTCCGATGTGAAGATGAAGCTCTTCGAGAAGGGCTTCCTCGTAAGCTCGATCGGATCGAATGTCATCCGTATCGCTCCGCCGCTGATCCTCAACAAGTTCCAGGCTATCAAATTTATCTCTGCACTGCAGGATGTTCTCGAAGGAAAGGAGTAAAAACACATGAAACACTACATCGATTTTCACGAAGACGTAACGATCCCGGAGCTCGACGCACTCCTTGATACCGCGATCGACCTTAAGGATAAGACGAAGAAGGGCATCCCCCATCCGATCCTTGCCGGTAAGACCCTCGGCATGATCTTCACCAAGTCCTCGACAAGAACACGTGTCTCCTTCGAGGTCGGGATGTACCAGCTCGGCGGTCACGCTCTTTTTCTCAGCGGCGACGATATCCAGATCGGCCGCGGCGAGACTATCTATGACACCGCCAACGTCCTGTCAAGAATGGTAGACGGCATCATGATGCGTACTTTCTCTCATCAGGATATCGTAGATCTCGCTAAGTACGGCTCGGTCCCGGTCATCAACGGTCTTTCCGATGACCAGCATCCGACACAGGTCCTGGCGGACCTTCTCACGATCAAGGAGCACAAAGGCACGCTCAAGGGCCTGAAGTTCGCTTATGTCGGTGACGGCAACAACATGGCCAATTCCCTGCTGCAGGCCTGCGCCAAGGCAGGCATGGATATCTCTGTTGCGTCTCCTAAGGACTACACCTGCCCGGAGAAGTACGTGCTCCAGGCACAGGAAGACGCGAAGATCACCGGATCGACGATCGTCATGACCGAGGATCCGTATGTCGCATGCAAGGATGCTGACGTCATCTATACTGACACCTGGGCCAGCATGGGCCAGGAATCTGAAAAGGCCATCCGCGCACAGATCTTTAAGAATTATCAGGTCAACTCCGATCTGTTCTCCGTAGCGGATAAGGACGCGATCTTCCTGCATTGTCTGCCGGCTTATCGCGGCTATGAAGTAACCGAAGACATCATTGACGGACCGCGGTCGGTCGTTTTCGACGAGGCGGAGAACCGTCTGCATGCGCATAAGGCCATCCTCGTGCACCTCATGAGTGAGCAGTATGCCTGACACTCCCGACATTCATGTCCGCACAGCAAGGCTGTCCGAGGCCAAAACAATCCTGAAACTGGTGCACGAATCCATGTCGTACTACTGTAAGGACTCCGGCATTCCGGACTCGTATATCGAGGCTACTTCCGAATCTCTGGAGACCATAGAAGATGCCATCTCATCGGGTGTCGTCTTCGTCGCGCTAAACGACGAAGACGACATTCTCGGCACATGCCGTCTATACATCCGTCCGAGAAGAGAGATGAGCCGGGAGCTGTCCTCTTTTACGGGAAAACTCTCCTCGCGCATCGCGTACTTCGCCCGCTTCGCCGTCTGGGACACCTGGCGCAGCCTCGGGATCGGAAACTATCTTCTCTCGCATTGCGAAGCTTTCGCGCGAAGCACTTCCTGCTCACACATGCTTCTTCACACAGCGCTCAGTAATCAGGGTATGGTCTCCTACTATGAAGCGCACGGGTTTACGCTACTGTCTTCTGACAACAGCCGCGGATATGACCGTGGTCTTTTCGGAAAGAGCCTGAAATAATCTGTTTTTCTTTCGTCATTCCCCTTGCCGGAGATCCGAACTCAATACCCCAGCGCAAGCCTCGTCTCCACGACCATCCCGTAGATACGAAGCACGCCTTTCCGGACCTCGGTCGGGTGGAAACAGCGCGGATGCATATCGATATTGTCTGAAAGGATCACATGATTCCGGTTATCGGTCGAGAGGCGCACCAGGACACAATCCTGTTTGTTGATGCTCGCCAGATGGATCCTGTTGGGATGGATGATACTGGTTCTGTAGATAATGTTTACGGAATTCGGCATCACCTGAGGCGCCAGCGAAGTGGAACGGCAGAAATAGCCGATGAAGTTCTCACTTTCAGAAGACCCCGCGCGTATACATCCTTCGGACGGGAGATACTTCATCACATCTTCTTCCGAAACAGTGATATGTGGCGCATCACAGCGCCAGATCCTCCCGAGTCCATCCCGGTTAACGGATTCATAGACCGGTATCGAGAAGGAGCCGATGGGGCAGATGTAATCGAAGATGAGATGGAACGGCATGTGTAGGATCGCTGAGATCTGTTTGGCGGTCTCGATCTCCGGATACACAGTCCCGTGTTCCCAGCGGGAGATACACGCCTGAGACACATTAAGTAGTTTTGCCAGTTGTTTCTGATTTAAGCCTGCACGTATTCTGTATTCTTTAAGATAACTCATAGGACTTCCTCCTCTTTAAGATTTTGTAATGCTATCTTATCAGGGATCGGAGAAATAATGTATCCGTAAAGCTATGAAAAAAGAAGAATATGAAGAATCGGGCATACAAAGCCAAACATAGAGAGGAAAATATACTTTAGTGTTATATTTCTCAAAAAGATCCGTCCCGAAGAAACGGGATCAGACCGTCTCAGTTTGCGTGACCCACCATTTTCGTTCTCGCAGAGCCTGAATCTCCGGGCAGGAAAGAGAAGGTACGGCTCTTTCGTTGGCAAAGAACCCGAAGATACAGCTGCCGGATCCCGTCATCGCCGTGTAGATCGCACCGAGTTTTCTTAGTACGTCGAGTCCTTCACTTATCTCCGGAACAAGACCGATCGCCGGTGCTTCCAGATCGTTGCTCCATCTTCTGCATGCATCAGCGAGACGGAGAACCGGGTCTTTCGGATTCTTCAGATCCTGAAGGATCAGCTCCTTCTCTTCATCGCTGATAGGAGGACATCCCATCTCATCCCACTTTTTATAGCAGGCCGGAGTCGAGACGCCTTGCGGTGGTTTAAGAAGAAGCATGGGAATGCCGGACAGCTCCGGGAGCAACGACACCTTCTCACCGACGCCCTCGCAAAGGGCCGTCCCGCCCGTCA
Source organism: Clostridiales bacterium (assembly GCA_017551625.1). Classification (GTDB taxonomy): domain Bacteria; phylum Bacillota; class Clostridia; order Saccharofermentanales; family Saccharofermentanaceae; genus Scatonaster. The sequence goes on from JAFZLF010000032.1 coordinate 5,923, forward strand.
GGAAGAACGGCACATCGGCCCCGATCGCCAGAGCCATCTCCAGGAGTTCTTCCCTGGAAACACGTCCGGGAAAGAGACTGTCCATCGCATCCAGAACAGCAGCCGCATCCGAGCTGCCTCCACCTAAGCCCGCCTGGGAAGGTATTTCCTTTAAAAGACATATCCGGACATGATATCCTGTCTCTCCGATCTTACGGATGAAGCGGGCCGCTGCATCTACGGTCGTATTCTGTTTAGGATCTAAGGGAAGATAGTCACAATTGGATATAAAAGAGAGTCCTCCCGTTTCTCCCTTTTCTGCCGGGACCAGTTTAATAAAGATCATGTCATGCAGGTCGAGGGTCTGCATACAGCTGTATAGCAGATGATACCCATCCTCTCTTCTCCCCGCCATACGAAGGAAAAGGTTGACTTTTGCATGTGCCTTCCTTTGTACCTCTACCATATTTATACCTTTCTTTCACCAAAGCAAAAGCCACCTCGCAAGCACAAACAAATGGCTCGCACAGGCGGCTTTCGATTATTCGATTACTATATTCCGGCTCAGCTGGCCTGTGTCTCTGCTTCAGACGCGACTGTTACAGCAGCAACACGGACGGTCTTGGTCAGGACATCTACATAACTGTAGGATACGAGCTCCTGGTTCGAATCGGCCGGCTTTCTGTTGCACTTCACTGTGAACATGTTCGGATAGCAGTGATCCAGGATACCCTCGTGAACGATGATTCTCTTTCTTCCACCGTTCGAGGTCAGGCGAACCGTTCTGCCGATATATGTTTCAAGATTCTTCTTGCACTCTTCCACATCAGACTTAATAATCACGTGTTTGCTCCTCCATATTCTCCATCAGATAAAGTAGCTTCTGCTGTTACGAAATTATAACAGGAACCACACCCGATGTCAATGCAAAACACAAGTTCTTGTGGTCAAATTGCATAGAAAATCCCAAATATGGTATTTCACCTTTGCGCAAATGTGATCAAAAACACGATGTTTTTGTAATCATATTGTCATTTTAGGTTGGCATGTGCTATGGGAAAGCATATAATGATATCCGTATTCTGGAGAAGTATTTTTCCATCTTAATCTGATTCAAATCTTAAGAAGTGAGGACCGTTCGTATGCTAAGTGATATTGAGATCGCACGTAATGCCGACATGCTGCCAATTGAGAAGATCGCGGAGAAGCTGGGGATCGCCAGAGACGATCTCGAATTCTACGGGAAATATAAGGCGAAACTGCCGCTTCGTCTCCTTACCGATGCCAAGGATAAGAAGGACGGCAAATTGGTACTTGTCACAGCGATGAACCCGACTCCGGCCGGAGAGGGAAAGACTACGGTCAGCATCGGTCTGGCCCAGGCTCTCAATAAGCTCGATAAGAACGCCATGCTGGCGCTCCGCGAACCGTCCCTCGGCCCGGTATTCGGCATCAAGGGCGGCGCGGCAGGCGGCGGGTATTCCCAGGTCGTGCCGATGGATGATATCAACCTGCACTTTACGGGAGATCTCCACGCGATCACCTCTGCGAACAATCTCCTGGCAGCCATGATCGACAACCACCTCTATCAGGGTAACGAACTCCGTCTCGACAAGGAGCGCATCCTCTGGAAGCGCTGTCTCGACATGAACGACCGTGCGCTTCGCAGCCTGAATCTGGGCGTGGGCGGTGGTGTCAACGGTGTACCGAGAAACGAGGTTTTCTCGATCACGGCGGCATCGGAGATCATGGCGATCCTGTGCCTCTCGTCCGATATGGAGGATCTGAAGAAGCGCCTGGCGAATATCGCGATCGCCTATGACATGGATGGCAACATCGTCCGTGCTTCAGCCCTGAAGGCCGAGGGTGCCATGAGTGTCCTTCTGAAAGATGCCATCTGCCCGAATCTCGTACAGTCTCTGGAGCATACACCTGCCCTCATCCACGGCGGTCCTTTTGCGAACATCGCGCACGGCTGTAACAGCATCATCGCTACGAAGATGGCGCTGAAGCTCTCTGACATCGTCGTGACCGAGGCTGGTTTCGGCGCGGACCTCGGTGCCGAGAAATTTCTCGACATCAAGTGCAGGACCGCGGGCATCTGGCCGAACGCCGTCGTCATCGTCGCGACCGTCCGTTCACTCAAGTATAATGCCGGAATCCCGAAGGAAGAACTGAATAACCCGAACGCCGAGGCGGTTGCTAAGGGCTTCCCGAACCTTGCCAAGCACATCGAAAACATCCTGGGCTACGGCATCCCGTGTGTCGTCGCCAGCAATCAGTTCCTCACAGATACCGAGGAAGAGCTCGAGACTCTGCGCCGTCTCTGCGAAGAGAAAGGCGCGAAGTTCGCCCCGGCCCAGATCTTCGCCAAGGGCGGCGAAGGCGGTATCGACCTTGCCAACGCCGTTCTCGAAGCGATCGATACTCCTTCCGACGGTCCGCACTACATGTACGATCTGGATATGCCTGTAGACAAGAAGATCGAGGCAGTCGCGAAGAACATCTATGGTGCCGCGAATGTAGAGATCCTGCCGGAGGCCAGAAAGAAGATCGAAGATTTCACGAAGGCCGGTTTCGGCAATACACCTATCTGTATCGCGAAGACCCAGTATTCCCTGTCCGATGACCTCAAGGTCCTCGGACGTCCGGAGAACTTCACGCTTACCGTCCGTGACATCTGGCTTTCGGCCGGCGCAGGATTCCTCGTTGCCCTGACCGGCGCGATCGTGACGATGCCGGGACTTCCGAAGCATCCCGCAGCTATGGATATCGACATCGACAGCAACGGTGTGATCGAGGGACTGTTCTGATCTGATATGAAGAATCCCAAGAGCAACTACATAGGAGAAGCACGCCGGATCCGGCGCACCCGGATGATCATACGCGGTATTATCGCCGGCGTGATTGTCCTTGTCGTTGCTTTTGCCCTTTTCTTCGCATATATCCTGAACCTCAAGGATGACATCGATACCGAGTTTTCCGCTTCTTCTGATACCACGGGGATGTTTTCTTCGTCGGGAAATACGGCCACATCGGCAGAAGATTCATCCTCCGGTTCTGATGAGCCCCGTCCGGGAGAGTCCTCGGACACGGACGTGACTACCCGGCCGGAAGATACCACGGAAACAGGAACAGCAGACACATCGGATCCGGATGCGACGAGTGATCCGGAAGGCGGAGAGGGCTCGGAGACGACGGATGAAGTACTGCCGATCGATACCAATCATACGGAAGAAGATCCGGATGCAACCGGCGACGATGCCGCCGCCACCACGACCGTCAATCTTCTTCCCGATGAGTGGGAGGAGAAAGAGCCGGTCCTATTCCCGCAGAAGTATCCTCTCCAGACCGTCACACATGCCGAACGTGACCAGGCTTACGCCAATCTTAAACATGCCGTCAAGAACTTCATCGCAGAGAACACGGACGCCAGGATCGGTTTCTATTACATCAATCTCAATACCAATGAAGCCTTCGGATATAACGAATCCAGTCCTTTTGTCGTCGGGTCTTCGATCTACCTTCCGCTGACCATGATGTTCTATGACAACGTCCGTGCCGGGATCACCTCCACGGAGATCGTCGTCGCTTTTTCTCCTGCCTATGTGGACGAGAACACGCGCACCTCTCTGGCCGAGATGCCGGAAGGCAAGCAGTTCTACCTGGATCAGCTGGCCTATCTTGCTCTTTCAGACGGAGACAGCGTCGCGATGAACATGCTCCTCGACAACATGGGCGATATGGACAAGATCTGGGAAAATCTCCGGCAGATGACATCTTGTATCGACTTTACAGCAGTGCAGAACTACGTGGATTTTCAGGGTATCCAGCAGTCCGGAGAACACCGTTCGTCGGCCTACGATCTGGCCAGCTACGCCCAGAAGCTATATTGGCGCTACATTTCCTGGCCTTCGGACTATCAGGAGATCGTCGACGCCCTCGGCGCTTCCGATCATAGCAGCGGTATCGGCAAATACTTCCCCGACGACACCGTGATCCTGAGCCGGAGCGGAAGCAACGCCGAACTCTCGAGCGAGTCCGACGTATCCATCGTCCTCTCTGACGAACCGGTCGTGATCTGCGTTACCGTCGAGGCGGCCACACCGGAAGCTGCGAAAGAGATCCAGGCCGCTCTCGGGGCACTGGTCTATAATTTCATCAGTTACTGTCACACATAGGTTTTTTATGTTATAATTTCTTCGTAATTTTCGTCCCGGGTGGTCTACAGTTGGCGGTGGGTCTTGTGCGATGCGAGCCTGTGAACCCTGTCAGGTCCGGAAGGAAGCAGCAGTAAGCGGTCACTCGTATGTGCCGCAAGGGTGCTTGCCCCGACTGTAGTCCAGCC
>JAFZLF010000033.1 GCA_017551625.1 Clostridiales bacterium
AGCCAGGATCAAACTCTCAATAAAAATCTTGAGAGCCTTTTGGCTCTTTGTTTACTTGTTTTTTCAACTCTATGAATTGAACTTTTGGCTCGTATTTTAAGTAGTAATTACTTTCTGCTCTTCTATTCAATTTTCAAGGTCCGTCGCACCCGCTCTCGCGAAGTGCTTAACTATGATAACACGCGATTTCGGGCCTGTCAACACATTTTTTGAGAAAGATCGGATGTTTTTTCAGAATCGTCCCAAGCCCCTGATTTCAGTGCTTTTCGCATTTTGTTACGTGATCTGTCACGAACTTGCAATCTCTTTTTCGGGCAGATCGGACATGCAGCCGGATGAATCACGCCCATCCTTTCTACTCTCATTATATTTTCCTTAATATATACTGCATAAAGAACGTCATCAATACTACTCCGAAAAGAGGCGCCGGGGAAGTATCTCTCTGTATTGTTTTAACTTAAATACTAGTGTTTTATGTTTTCGTATGCTATTCGCATATCTTAAAATGCATTTTGGTAAGTGCTTTTATGCATTTAATGCTTTTTGCATATATGGCGTTGTCATTGATTCTTTTTCATATTAAAATACGCTTGCCAGATTTTCGAGATGGTATAAATTTCCATGTGTGTTCATGGGTTTACACCCATTTTAAAAATGTGAGTGAATACAAAGAAGTATTGTGGGAGTTGGTACGAAAATGAAGATTAAACATGGTTCTAAGGTAGCGATTATCGGTGCAGGCGCAGTCGGATCCTCGATCGCCTTTGCAATGGCCATCCAGCAGTTGTGCACAGAGCTTGTACTGATCGATGTAAATCAGGACAAGGCCAGAGGTGAGGCACTGGATATCAGTCACGGACTTCCGTTCCTCGGCCAGATGGAGATCCACGCCGGTGATTATGAAGACGTTAAAGACTGCGATCTGATCATCATCACAGCCGGTATTCCGAGAAAGCCGGGCGAGACCCGTCTGGATCTTGCAAAGAAGAATGTCGGTCTGGCTAAGAAGATCACCGAGAGCATCATGGAGCACTACACTACAGGAAACATCCTCGTAGTATCCAATCCGGTAGACGTTCTTACCTACATGATCGCGAAGTGGTCGGGTCTTCCGAGGAACAGAGTTCTCGGTTCCGGTACCGTTCTCGACAGCGCCCGTTTCCGTATCCTTATCTCCCAGAAATTAGATATCGACGTCCGTAATGTACACGGCTACATCATCGGCGAGCACGGCGACTCCCAGCTCCCGGCATGGAGTGCCACTAACATCGCCGGTCTTTCTATCGACGACTACTCCAAGACCACCGGTATTCCTTTCACACAGGCTGACCGCATCGAGATTGCCGAGAAGACACGTTTCTCCGGCGCCGAGGTCATCAAGCTGAAGGGCGCGACCTTCGATGGTATCGCCGTCTCCGTTTCCACCATCGCCAAGTCTCTCCTCAAGGGCGAAAATACGATCCGTACTGTTGGTTCTGTTCTCTGTGGCGAGTATGGCATCCAGGATGTGGCGACCAACGTTCCTACGATCATCGGCGCAGACGGCGTGGAAAAAGTACTCGAGCTCGAACTTGATCCTCAGGAACTCCGCTTCCTGCAGGCCTCTGCCGAGTCGGTCAAGAAGATCCTGGCAGAAGTGAAGGATCTCTGATCGCGGATCTATTAGTTAGATAAGTACAAAAAAAGAATCATCTCTTTCCGACTTCAAATAGTTTGCCATTGCAAAACTCGTCGTCAAGAGATGATTCTTTTTCATGCTTCAATAACCTAAAATAGCATCTACGATCAAAGATTGATCTTACGGATCCCCATCCTGCGTCTCCTCTTCCGGTTCTGGTGGATGGATATGCAGGTGATGATCAGGACGGCTGCAACGATGACCATCAGCACGATCAGGACGATAAACACGACAGGATGCTCTTCGAAGAGTGACTTTTTCTCCTCCTGCTGTGCCACAGGTGCCGTTGTCGTTGTTTCTGCCGGCGCCATTCCCGTAGTCTCAGAGGGCTCTGTCACCTGAGTATCGTCCGGATGATCCTGACCGGATACAGTGACGTTGGCTCTTTCACCCGTCGGTCCCTGTCCTTCAGGTGCATTGTAGCCACGGTTGTCTACGACATTTCCGGTTACTCTGGAGACCGGATCGGCCTCCCAGCATTTGAGGTTTGCTTCCCTTACGACGGCAGCCACGTAGATCGTCTGGTGGTCGGCCAGATCGTAGGGAATGCCGCAGACACAGGTGATGATCTCATGCCCGTTCTCGTTGATCGTCAGAAGCGTCATGCCTGTACCTGCGACCTGTGTCGTGCCGGTCTTACCGCCAAAGACCTTGGCGCAGTGGCAATCCTCACCGATGATCCACGGATCTGTCAGAAGATTATTGGTGTTCTTTACAACTTTCCATCCGTCGAAGCTGTGCTTGTTATCCGCTTTGAAGAAGTGTGTCGGTGTGCTGATGACACGGCAGAAATCTTCAAAGTTCAGGGCATAATCAAACATCATGGCCAGATCCTTGGCCGTGGTGTAGTGCTTCTCATTCTGAAGGCCATTCGGATTAACGAAGTGTGAATTCGTAAGTCCCAACGCCTGGATCTTCATATTGGCAATATAAGCAAACTGTCCGATCTTAGAGAATGTATTCGGGTCTTCTGTTGCCGCCGGAGTGGTATCACCGGGCTGTGTCGGCACCGGCGTCGTTGTCGGAAGCGCGCCCTTCGTGTCGGCATAGTGCTTCGCGATCTCCTCGGCAAGGACATTGGCCGCGTCATTTCCGGACGGAAGCATCAGACCGAAATAGAGTTCATTGGCCTCGATTTCTTCGCCGACCACGAGACCCATCATCGTGGAGTTCGGAGTCGTGGCGTCGATGGCAGTCTTGCTCACAGTGACCTTTTCAAAAGGATCGAGGTATTCCATGGCAAGCGCGAGCGTCAGGATCTTCGTCATACTGGCCGGATAGATCCTCTTCTCCTCTTCCTTGGCAAGGAGGACCTGGCCTGTGGTTCTGTCATAGCAGTAGTACGATGCGCACTGTACCTGATCCAGTGAAGGAAGCTCGAGTTCCTGTTGACCGACGCCCTTTGACGAACCATCTACCGAGTACGGATCTGTCGTGGCAGCGGTATTGTCGGTCCCGGCCACTACGGAGGCTGTGTCACTTGTCTCCGGTTCGGAGGATGCATCTGCTGCCGTTGTGGACTCTTCCAAAGCAATCACCGCAGACGCAAATGACGGAAGCCACGAGAATGCGATCACTGCTGTCAGGATGACACAGAGAAGGAGAATGTATCGCGGAGTTTCTTGTGTCCGGCGGATCCGAAGAGGTTGAATATGTGTTCTATTCGTCATGCTTCCGGATTCTCCTCTTCCGAATTTTCTTCAGCGGTATCTTCCGAGGTCTCATCAGAAACTGCTTCCAAAGCTTCGTTTGCGGATTCATCCTCGTTCACTTCACCTGCATTCTCGCCCTCAGCGCCATCTGTCGGATCGACCGGAGCGGTGTTCTCTGCAGAATCGTCAACGATCTCCTCTGTCGGCTCGTCCTCTTCGTGATCGACGATGGCCACGTCCACGATCGTGCTGTTCTTGCTGCGCATCAGCGTAACACCCTGGGTCACACGGGACAGCACAGGGATCTCCTTCGCCCACAGACGGATCACGATGCCGTCATTGTTGATGATGAGGATATCCTTATCGTCATCTACGAGGAGCGCACGAACCAGCGGTCCGGTCTTATCGGAGATGCGGTAGGTCATGAGGCCTTTACCGCCACGGGACTGGACACGGTATTCTTCCATCTCGGTCCTCTTGCCGAAGCCCTTCTCGGCGATTACGAGGAGATTTCTGTTCTCGACAACAGGCGCCATGCCAATCACTTCATCGCCATCCTTCAGGGTAATACCCTTGACACCCATGGTGTTTCGGCCGGTGCTTCTGACACCATTCTCGTCGAAGCGGATCGACATACCGGTCTTCGTGACCAGCACGATCTCCTGCTCGCCGTCAGTCATATGGACGCCGACCAATTCGTCATCTTCACGGATGTTGATCGCGATCAGGCCACTTCTGTTGATGCGGGAATAGTCCGCAAGAGGCGTCTTCTTGACGATACCCTCGCGGGTCGCCATAGTAAGATATGCGCCGGACTCAAAATCTCTGATCGGGATGATGGTCCGGATCTTCTCTTCTGCTTCGAGCTGCAGGAGATTGACGACTGCCGTGCCTTTGGCGGAGCGTCCGGCCTCCGGTACCTGATAGCCCTTCATGCGGAATACACGGCCTCTATTGGTGAAGCACAGCAGGAAGTCATGTGTCGAAGATGTGATGATCTTCGTGACGTAGTCCTCTTCGTGTGTAGCCAGACCGGAGATACCGCGGCCGCCGCGATGCTGGCTCCTGTAAGTATCGATCGGGACACGCTTGACATATCCGAGGTGCGTAAGCGTGATCACGATCTGCTCCTCCTGGATGAGAGACTCATCGTCGATCTCATCCTCGTCCGGCGGTCCGATCTCGGTTCTTCTGTCTTCGTAGTACTTCTTCTTGATCTCGAGGATCTCATCCTTAATGACTTTACGAAGAAGTGTCTCGTCTTCAATAACGTTACGGAAGTAAGCGATACGCTCGTCGAGTTCTCTGGCCTCGGCTTCGAGTTTCTCTCTCTCTAAGCCCGTCAGACGGCCGAGTCGCATGTCGACGATGTGCTGGGCCTGCTTATCGGAGAAACCGAAACGCTCGCACAGTCTCTGCTTCGCCTGATCCTCAGTCCTGCTGGAACGGATGATCTGGATAACTTCGTCGATGTTATCGATCGCGATCAGGAGACCTTCCACGATATGCTTACGGGCAAGTGCTTTTTCCAGATCATACTTGGTACGGCGGAGGACGACGTCTTCCTGGTGGGCAACGTAGTATGTGAGCGCATCGAGAAGATTGATGGTCTTCGGCTCGAGCCGTCCCTCGGCATCCGGCACGAGCGCGAGCATGTTCGCGCAGAAAGCGTCCTGGATCTGGGAGTTCTTGTAGAGCTGGTTGAGAACAACGTTGGCGTTCGCATCACGGCGGAGCTCGATCACGATACGTACTTTCTCGTTACGGTCGGATTCATCGCGGATATCGGAAATACCCTCGATCTTCTTCTCCTTAACGAGTTCGGCGATACGCTCGATGAGACGAGCCTTATTGACCATATACGGCAGGTCGTGCACGATGATGCGGGCACGGCCATTGCTCATGACCTCGATGTCGGTATGGGCGCGGACAACGATACGGCCCTTACCGGTCCTATAGGTGTCGGAAATACCACGACGTCCGAGGATCATGCCTCCGGTCGGGAAGTCCGGTCCTTTGATGACCGTCATCAGGTCGTCGATGGTCGCTTCCGGATTATCAAGAAGCATGACGACACCGTCAATGACCTCACCCATATTATGCGGCGGGATGTTCGTCGCCATACCTACGGCGATACCGACGGAACCGTTTACAAGAAGATTCGGGAAACGGGACGGGAGAGCAACCGGCTCGACATCGTGTTCATCGAAGTTCGGACGGAAGTCGACGGTGCCCTTGTTGATGTCGCTCATCATCTCCATGGCGACCTTCTGCAGTCTCGCCTCTGTATATCGGTAAGCAGCCGGCGGGTCACCGTCCATGGAACCGAAGTTACCGTGGCCCTCGACCAGCATGTAACGCATAGAGAAGTCCTGCGCGAGACGGACGAGGGCATCGTATACGGATGCGTCGCCGTGCGGATGGAAACGACCGAGCACGTCACCTACGGTGGTGGCGCACTTACGGTACGGCTTATCCGGGGTGAAGCCCTGGGTAAACATGGAATACAGTATTCTTCTGTGGACCGGCTTAAGTCCGTCTCGGATGTCAGGCAAAGCACGGTCAGAGATAACGCTCATCGCATAGTCGATGAACGACTTTTTCATTTCTTTTTCCAGATCGACCGGGATTATGGTGGTCTGCTCGGAGCAGAAGATCGCGTCCACTTCGGCTTCCTGGGCTTTGCGCAGGTCCTTGCCGGAGAGTGGCTCGTTTGTAGAATCAGACATTCGTCTTCCTCCCTTATACATTATTAAACAATACCAATATATTTTACCACAAGATAGTTCTTTTCGCGTGGAAAAATGTGGTAAAAAACCAAGTTTTTGTATAGAATAGGTCGTGTGTCTGAATTTATTATTTCTTCAAGGAAAAATGCAACAGAACCACTCTTAATCTCGTCTGATAAGTGAGGCAGTAAGTACCTACATGGCAACGGAAGGAACAACCGGATATGGGGAGAAGCCCATGCTCGACGTAGAAGAGCTTTTCCGTCTGTACGGCAACGATGTACTTCGTATGTGCACCGTATACCTCGGTAAGAGAAGTCTGGCCGAGGACGCCTTCCAGGACGTGTTCGTGAAGGTCATGACACGTTCCGGTTCCTACCGCGGCGACAGCGAAGTCAAGTTCTGGCTCCTGTCCATCGCGAGGAACGTTTGTCTTGACTACCTGAAGTCCTCCTACATGCGGCGGACGACGTTTCTGGGAGACCTCCTGGATAAGACGAAGCCGCAAAGTGAGGAGAAGAAGAGGATCAAGCCGCTCCCCGGGAATACCGTGGAGGACCGGCTGATCGAGTCGATCGATCATAGCAATCCTCTTCTGGATGCGGTACAGGCACTGCCCGCCAAGTATAAAGACGTGATCCTGCTACGTTTCTATTTCGATATGGATAACGAGCAGATTGCCAAGCAGCTCGGCATCACAGAGAGTACGGTAAGGAGCCGTCTGATGCGGGCGCGGGCGAAATTGAAGGATTGGGGAAAGGATTAAGACGATGTTAGGTGACGAACTGAAGAAAAGCTTAGAGCCAATACAGACTTCAGATGAGCTTCTGGCGAAGACACGCGCTGCGATCGAGAAGGCGCGGCTGGAGCAGGCCGCTGCATCGCTAAACGACACATCTTCTGTGTCGCGCAAGGCTTCTCCACGTCTGTCCTATTTCCTGAAGGCTGCAGTCCCGCTGGCCTGCATCGTACTTGTCGTGGGCGGGCTTGTCCTTCTGATTCCCAAGTTTTCGAAGAACAGCGATTCCACCACAAAGAGCAACCGTTCGAAGAGCGAGATCCGGGCTCAGGCCACAGAGGCTGTCGCAGCGGCCGATACTGTCGCAGAACATAACAAGAGTCTCGATGGTGTCTCCGATCTCGTCGATAGTGAAGTTAAGGAAGAATATGATTCCGATAATGATAACAATTCGGCAGCAGAAACGACCACGGCCGAAAACAGAGCACCCGAAGCATCCGATACGCAGGAGACCACTTCCGAGAGTGAGAACGACAAGAACGGAAAAGGCAATCATTATCTGACGCCCACCCTTGAGAAAGTGATAAGCGATGAAAAGACAGCCGATACCGGCGACTATCTGGTCTGCATCTCTGACGACGGCAAGTCCCTGTACCTCATAGATAAGTCCACCGGCGAGAAGATTCCTGATTCAGAAGATCACCACCTCCCGCAAGCCGAGGATCTGGATCTGCAGGAAAATGAGACCATCACCGGCCTCTCCTTTAACGATGAGGCGAAGATGCTCTATATCACCATTTCCGAAAACGGTGGAAACTCCGGGAAACAGAAAGTCTATGCCGTCACCTTCTTAAGCGGGTCTTCGGAAGGATTCATCCCGATCCTCGTCTCGTAGCCCCCCCAGTCAGAATATCTTATCTACAAGAAATACCCATATCGGCAAAGTACAGACAGACAGCGCAGTAGTGAGAAAAACACTCTGCGCTGCTTTTATAGAATCGGATCCCACATTCATCGCGATAATGGTCGTCGACGCAGCGGCCGGAAGCGCACAGTAGATGACACACATCTTGACCAGGACCGGGTCAAGTGTGACCCCCCGCGTCAAAAGAAACATCAGTCCGAGCGCGATCGCCGGGGCGGCGAGAAGACGCAGCGCAGTCAGTATCCATATACGGGAATTCTTCACACATTCACGGATCGGCACCTCCGCCAGGCGCATGCCGCAGAGTGCCATACCCATCGGCGTCACGACACCTGCAATCGCAGCGATGCTGTTCGTGATCGGGGACGGCAGCGGCTCGGGAAGAAAACTCAGCGCGAAACCCACAGGGATCGCAAGAACAGGCGCGGAGAGAAGGACCTTTCTGACTTCTTTTCCGACACTTACCTTCTTTGCAGGAGATGTCCCGGAAGAAGCGTTTCCGCTCTCCTCCGGCTTCGCAGAAGAAGCAGCGGCTGTCGCCAGGATCAGCGGCGATACGACATAGAACAGGATGCGTACGGGAATCGTATAGGCCGCGATATAGAGGCTACCTTTCTCGCCGTAGAGCGCTTCTACGATGGGAAAAGCCATAAAGGTAAAGTTTACAAACATCAGGTCGACGATCGAGATGCGCGCCATGTCGTCATTCTTTCTCAGAAGGAAGTTGGTCAGATTCCCGAACAGGAACATGACCCCCATCGTACCGAGGCTGATCAGGATAAGGATGCCCATCTCGCCGATATTTGAAAGATCGGCAGACATCATGGCCTTCAGGACAACACAAGTAAACCCGAAATGGTAGAGGAAGTTACCGAGGGATTTCGGAAACTTCTCATCGACCAGACGGATCTTTCTGGCGAAGAATCCGACGCCCATCAGGAGCGTCATCTGAATAGCCAGGTAAACAGCTGTCATACGATCGGCTCCTTGTCCGGCTTCCCCTGTCCCCTCGGGTAACTTGCCGGTGTCGAGCGGATCTTACGGATCACGAGGATCGTTCTCTGCATGTCCGTGCCGGGCAGGAGGAATTCGTGGACATCCTCGAGTGTGCCGCCAAGAGTAACGATCGCCTTCTTCGCCGTTTCGATCTCGTCTTCCGCATGACTCTTCATAGCGAGGAATACGCCACCGACCTTGACGTACGGCAGGCAATATTCGCAGAGCGTCGGAAGCGATGCGACTGCGCGGGCCGTCGCGATATCGAACTTCTCTCTATACTGCTTATTCTTCGCCGCTTCTTCCGCCCGGCTGTGGATCGTCGTGATGCCGGTAAGCTGGAGAGTCTCGCAGACCGCGTCCAGAAAGTTGACACGTTTTTTCAGAGAATCCAGAAGAGTGACCCGAAGCTGCGGCATCGTGACCTTAAGAGGAATACCCGGAAAACCGGCTCCCGTCCCGACATCGATCAGGCTCAGGTCCTGTCGTCCCAGTTTCCTTTCTTCTTCTTCGATATGGGCCACCAGCGTCAGCGAATCGATAAAATGCCGGATGGCGATCCCCTGATCGTCCACGATATTCGTGAGATTCATCTTCTCGTTCCACTTGCGGAGCATGGCCGCGTAGACCTGAAACGCCTTGATGCTCTCGGCTGAAAGTGGCAACGAGATGTCATGGCTCCCTGTCGTCAGATAAGGAGAGATCTCCTGAGCGCGTGAGATGTCCTCCTCGCTCGTGACGATGGGTTCGCGGGCCGGAACCGGCGCCGTCTCAGACTTTTTACTACGAACAGTCGCACCGGAAGATGCCTTCTTTCGGGCAGACGCGCCCATGCTCCCGCTGCGGAGAGCTTTCTTCGCTTCCGGCGACAGCGTTTTTCCCTTCTGATCCGGCTTGATCCTATTGTCCTTTTCAGGCTTGCCGCTTCTATTCTTGTCCATCGTTATTCTCTTTTCTCTCTTCCCGTTCTTCTCTTTTCTTCGCTTCCAGATATACCAGCAGGACCGCTATATCTGCCGGAGAGACACCGGAAATACGGGATGCCTGCCCAAGTGACATCGGTTTCCTAGAAGCGAGCTTCGATCTGGCCTCCAGACGAAGTCCCTCAATCTGATCATACGGGATATCCGGGGGGAGTTTCTTATTCTCCAGTGCCGCAAACTTTCTTATTCTCTCTTCTTCGAGCGCGAGATATCCTTCGTACTTGATGTCGACCTCGACTGCAAAGATCACGGCAGGAGAAAGCTCCGGGCGTTTCTCATCCACCTCGGCGAGATCGGCGTAGTGGATCTCCGGACGCTTCAGCAGATCCTGAAGCGAGATGCCCGACTGCGTCATGGTACTTCCACAGCGGGCGAGTATCTCGTGAAGTTTGTCACTCGGTGGCAGATACGTCGTACGGAGGCGTTCTTTTTCTTCCTCGATGGCTTTTCTCTTTGCTTCAAAAGCACTGTATCTTCTCTCATCGATCAGACCGATCCGGTGCCCGATATCCGTCAATCGCATATCCGCATTATCCTGTCTCAGGAAGATTCTGTATTCGGCGCGGGAGGTCATCATGCGGTACGGCTCCCGTGTCCCCTTCGTGACGAGATCATCGATCAGCACGCCGATGTAGGCCTGCGAACGGTCGAGGATCACCGGTTCTCTTCCGAGTATCTTCATAGCCGCATTGATGCCGGCCATCAGGCCCTGGGCCGCAGCCTCCTCATATCCGGACGATCCGTTGATCTGTCCGGCCGTGAAGAGCCCCTCCAGACACGTAGACTCGAGTGTCAGTTTTGCCGTAGTCGGATCGATACAGTCATACTCAATGGCGTAGGCCGCTCTCTGGATATGTGCTTTCTCGAGCCCCGGAAGCGAATGCACCATCTGCACCTGCACATCCTCCGGAAGGCTCGTGGAGAAACCCTGAAGATAGAGTTCCTGCGTATCATCGCCCATCGGTTCGACGAAGATCTGATGCCTGCTCTTATCCGGGAAACGCATGAATTTATCCTCGATAGAAGGACAGTATCTCGGTCCGACACCCTCGATAACGCCGCTATAAAGAGGCGACCTATCCATGTTTTCCGTGATGATCCTTCGTGTTTCAGGAGTCGTCCAGACAGAGTAGCAGGGCGTCTGCTCCTGCCGCGGCATCTTCCCTTCCATCTCGTTTCCGAACGAAAAAGGCGGCATATCCGGTTCTCCGGGCTGGATCTCCATGACTGAAGCGTCTACCGTTCTTTTGTTGACACGGACCGGTGTGCCGGTCTTGAATCGCTGGATCGTGATGCCGGCCTCGGCCATACTCTGTGATAACCCGACCGAACGTGACAATCCGTCCGGTCCGCTCTCGACGATCACCTCGCCACGGATCGTTCTGGACTCCATATAAGTTCCGGAACAGACCACCGCCGCCCGAACGTGATAACAGGCTCCGCTTCTGGTGCGGATGCCGTTCAGGATCTTATTCCCATCCGTCTCATCCCAGAAAAGCTCGACCACTTCGGCCTGCACGAGCGCTATGTTCTCTTCTCTTTCGATACGTTCTTTCATACGCCGGCTATAGGCGGCGCGGTCCATCTGGGCACGAGGCGAGAACACCGCTGCCCCCTTGGAACGGTTCAGCATACGGGTCTGGATCGCGGACAGGTCAGCCATCTCACCCATGATCCCGCCGAGTGCATCGATCTCGCGGACGAGCTGTCCTTTTGCCGTACCGCCGATACTCGGGTTGCACGGAAGGTTCGCCAGCTGGTCGAGGTGTAGTGTCAGAAGGAGTGTGGAAAGACCGAGGCGCGCACAGGCAAACGCAGCTTCACAGCCGGCATGTCCCGCGCCGATGACCGCTACGTCGAAAGTACCTGCCTCATACCAGGATGCGTTTTCTTTTAACTGTTCCCAGTTCCCCATCTTGTTTGCTGTTCTCCTTATTTTCCTACGCAGAACCGCGAGAATATTGTATCTACAAGTGTGTCGCTCACCGATTTCCCGGTGATCTCGCCAACGTCCTCAAGAGCCGCGCGGATAAGAAGCGCAGGTCCTTCGAGCGGATCTCCCGCACGAAGCGCGGCGATGCTTTTCCCGATTTTCTCCAAGGCCGAAGCAAGCACCTCGAAGTGTCTCCTGTTGGTGACGAGAAGACCGGCGGAAGAAGTCGCGCCCATCTCGTCGTATGCGTTTCTTATGAATTCCTCGATCCCGGAAACACCTTCGCCGCTTCTGGAAGACAGGCTTCCACAAAGATCCGGGATGCGGGAATATCCTTTCCCGGAAATCAGAGACATGACCTTCTCTTCCTGCTTTTTGACCGTCTCTTCATCGGATGCATCCGACTTACTGATCAGAAGAGCGATCTTCGTTTCCTTCGGAAGGTTCATGATCGGACCGATCAGATCGTTAATGGTCTTTTCCTCTTCGTCAGTCGAAACGAGCCAGAGCACGACGTCCGCTTCAGTGATCGCCGCGGTCGCCCGGTCAACACCGATTGCTTCGACCAGATCATCCGTCTTTCTTATACCTGCCGTGTCGATGAGTTTTACCGGAATGCCGCGGATGCTCGTTACGACTTCCAGCGTATCTCTCGTCGTTCCCGGAACATCCGTTACGATTGCTCTGTCATAGCCGCTCAGGCAGTTCAGAAGCGAAGATTTTCCGCTGTTCGGAATACCGCAGATGACGATCTTCATCCTCTCGGAAAGGATACGTCCCTGCTTATAAGAATCGGTCAGTTCCTGAAGTCTTTTGTAAACGGACTTCTCCAGTTCCTCCGCATAGTGGTTCTTCGTCTCGTTATCGTCCTCTTCTTCGATCTCATCGAGGAACATCTCGAAAAGAGAGAGCTGAAGGTAAAGGACCGCCGAGATCCTCTCAACCTGATCTTTCAAAGACCCGGAAAGCTGGGATTCCGCAGCGCGAAGCGCGAGCTCCGAGTCGGCGGCGATGACATCCATGACCGCTTCCGCCTGGGAAAGATCGAGTTTTCCTGCCATAAAGGCTCTCTTGGTAAATTCACCGGGACCTGCCATGCGGGCCCCGTTTTCCAGTAAAACGCGAAGAATCTCCTGCCGGACGGTCAGACCGCCATGGCAAGAGATCTCCACAGATTCTTCACCGGTATAAGAATGGGGAGCACAGAAACGAGTCAGCATGACTTCGTCGATAACAGTCTCATCAGACGGGTCGATAAACGTACCATAAGCCGCCGTGTATCCGGCCATTTCCGCGACAGTCTTTGCGCCTTCTGCCGCGCGACGGATACGGAAAACCTTATCGGCAACAGCAGCCGAGCCTTCTCCGGCCATGCGGATCACAGCAATTCCGCTCACTCCGGGCGGCGTAGCACATGCGCAATACGGCTTGTCCAAAGATCCATCGCCTCCCAAAAAGAAATCGGGATCAGCCTTCGAGAGTAACTACGACCCTTCTATTCGGCTCTTCCCCTTCACTGTGTGTCGTTACACCCTTGACGGACTGAAGCTCCGCATGCACGATACGGCGCTCTGCAGGATTCATCGGTTCCATCACATACTGGCGCTTATTGCGGAGCACCTGATTGGCCGCCTTGTGCGCCATGTTGATCAGCACTTCTTCTCTGTGCTTTCTGTATCCGCCGATATCGAGGATGACACGGAGTCTTTCCTCACTATGACGGTTCGCGACCAGATTCGTCAGATAGGAGATCGAATCGAGGGTCTCACCGTGACGGCCGATCGCTGCGCCACAGTCCTGTCCGCTGACAGTAATGTGGATCACATCTTCTTCTCTGTAGGAATCGAGCTTACCGTGGATACCGATACCGGAGAGGACCTCAGCAACGAAGTTTACCGCAGCATCCTCTGCCTCACTGGCCTCATCTCCCTCGAAAGACTCATCGTCGCCGTAGTAAACGTCGCCGTCGTCTTCGTCAGAATCATCCTGTACATCGTCATCCGCCACATCTGCGGTAACACGAACTGTCGCTTCCTTCTTGCCCAGACCGAGGAACCCCTTATCCTCTTCCAGAACTTCTACCTGAGCCTGATCTTTCTCCACGCCCAGCTCCTGAAGTGCCAGTTCTACAGCTTCTTCCACAGTTTTTGCGGTTTTCTCTACTGTCTTTTCCATCTCTTACCTATGCCTCCTTGCCGCACGCTTCTTTGCGCACGTTATTTTTTCTTTTTCTTGCCCGCACCGGCTGTCTCGGTGGCCAGCTCCTGCTTATTCTTCTTGAAAGCCAGTTTCTTCTGTTCTTCCAGTTCTTTCTTCTTCTCTTCATAGGGTTTACTGAACATATAGTATGTCAGCACCTGTTGTAGCATACCCATCAGGTTACCGATGATCCAGTAGAAACCGAAGGCCGCCGGCATCGCGAATGTCGTGACCAGCATGATGGCCGGCATCACGAGGTTCATGATCTTCGTCGTACGGGCCGTCGGATCGTCCGGCTGGTTGTTCGCGGGATTATTCTTCGCGCGTTTTCTCTCTTCCTTCTGCTTCTTTGCATCCGGCTTCGTCGCGGCAATCAGCATATTCTGAAGGACTGTCGTCAGAAGAACGAGAAGCGGGATAATGAGGAGCGGGACATAGACCGAAGGTTCCTTGATAATATCTGTCGGGAGCCATGCCGGCTTTCTGCCGAGATCCATACCCAGAAACTTCATGTCCGGGATCTGCTCGAGTTTGATGAGACCCTTGTTGACTACCTGACTCATCGCTTTGGCATCCGAAGTCAAGCGGTTGATAACGGAGATATTATCGGCTGTGGCCGACTTGATCGAGAGCAGTTCACCGATCTCGGAAATGTTGCTCTTGCTGACACCCATGATATACTGCAGCGGGCAACGGACGATATAATATGTCGGGAAAAGGAAGAAGATCGGAAGCAACGGGGTGAGGCATCCTGCAAAAGAGGAGATGCCGTTTTCCTGGAAGAGCTTCTGGAGCTCCTGCTCCTGCATCTTCTTATCGTCTGCATATTTCCTCTTGATCTCCATCTGTTTATTGGAGAGGGCCTGCTGTTTCATCATGGCCTTTGCCGAGCGGACATTGAGCGGCACTGTCAGGCCACGCACGATGATCGTCAGAAAAATGATCGCCAGTCCGAAACTGCCGAAGAACGAATAAAGAATTCTCGTCAGCCATCCGAAAAGCACTGCGATAGGCCCGAAGATCCAGTCAAAGATGCTGAGCCTTACCAGAATCGATAATTGCATGTATAACTCCTGTTACTACTTCAGCGGGTCGTAACCGCCCTTACAGAATGGGTTACATCGGAGGATCCTGCATATTCCCTTAAAAGATCCCCGGAGAAATCCGTACTTCTCGATCGCCTCGAGCGTATACTGTGAGCATGTCGGAGTGAAACGGCAGTGCCCGATGTGATCAGGCCCGTGCGAATTCTGATATAGACGGATCAGCTTCACTGCCAACTTCTTCATGACTCATCTCCGGAACGAAGCAACCCCAGCTTGGAGAGGTGTCTTCCCATTTCTTTTTCGACTTCCTGATACGTCGGAAGTGTGTCTCCCGATTTCATGAGGAAGATAATGTCATAGCCTTTGGGTACGTTGGGTTCGTACTTATAGAAAGCCTCTCGGAGGAGCCGCTTCGCACGGTTCCTGGCCACCGCCGTCCTGCGGCCGTGTCCGTTGGTAAAACCGACCCGGAGAAGGTCGATCGGGATCCGTGTCTGATTATGCTTGAGATGCGGGCTTCTCTTGAAACAATGTACGCTCAGGAACCGTCCTGTCGCGAATGTCCCCCTCTTATACACACGGGAAAACTCATAATTCCATCGCAAAGTCTGCGTCGTCTTCAGCATGACACCATATCCACTTCGGCTTCCTTATAAAAAAGGACCACGTGGGTGATCCTTATACGGTAAGACTCTTTCTGCCCTTCAGTCTTCTTCTCTTCAGCACATCGCGGCCGGTAGCCGTCTTCATTCTGGCACGGAAGCCATGTACCTTGGATCTCTGTCTCTTCTTAGGCTGATATGTCATCTTCATGTGGATCTACCTCCAAAAAATAGTCTCTATTTCCTTCACTTCAAAGAATCATCGGCATCAGATGCCGATACGAATAGCGATAGAATTATACTAGCTGAACGAGAGAAAGTCAATACATAAAGGAAAGGAGCGACTCCCAAACGGGAATCGCTCCTCTGTTCATGCCTTTTCGATCAGGCCGATGCTATGAGATCAGACTCAAGCCTCGTTGGCCTTCTTTACATAGGACTGATAACGCTCGATCGCATCCTGATGTGTCTTCTCGAACATGCCGTCTACGACATCTTCCGGATACTTCTTGTAGAGGGAGTTATAACGAACTTCGCTCTTGAGGAATGCGATAAAGTCGCCTGTCGGCTCCTTGGAGTCGAGTGTGAACGCGTTCTTGCCTTCTGCCGTGAGAGTCGGGTTAAATCTGAACAGATGCCAGTAACCGCACTCGACAGCCTGCTTCTCCTTGATCTGCGCTACCTTCCGGCCACCCTTGATACCGTGGTTGATACACGGAGCGTAGCAGATGACGATAGACGGACCATGGTAAGCCTCAGCCTCTGTGAAGGCCTTGATCAGCTGGTTCTTGTCAGCGCCCATGGAAACCTGAGCAACATATACATAACCATAGCTCATAGCCATCATGCCGAGGTCCTTCTTCTTGATGGCCTTACCGCCTGCAGCGAACTGGGCAACAGCAGAATGAGGTGTGGACTTGGAAGCCTGTCCACCTGTGTTAGAGTAAACCTCTGTATCGAGAACGAGAACGTTGACATCCTCACCGGAAGCGAGAACGTGGTCAAGTCCGCCGTAACCGATATCGTAAGCCCATCCGTCACCACCGATGATCCACTGGGATCTCTTCATGAAGAAGTCTTCATACTCGAGAGCCTTCTTAGCGGAATCGGAGCCTTCAGCCTTCAGAGCTTCAGCGAGCTTCTCAGCAATCGCACGAGCGTTGTCGCCGGAGTTGAAGCCGTCGATCCAGGCCTGTGCAGCTGCCTTGAGGTCTTCAGAAGCAGTAGCGGCTACTGTCTCCTCAACGAGGGACTTCGCTCTGGATCTGAGCTGCTTGTAACCGAGGAACATACCGAGACCATGCTCAGCGTTATCTTCGAAGAGAGAGTTGCCCCAAGCCGGACCGAAACCTCTGTAGTTTGTCGTGTACGGCATAGACGGAGCAGAACCACCCCAGATAGAAGAACAACCTGTAGCATTGGAGATCTGCATTCTGTCACCGAAGAGCTGGGTAAGGAGCTTAACATAAGGTGTCTCACCGCAGCCTGCGCATGCGCCGGAGAACTCGAGGAGCGGCTGCTCGAACTGAGAACCCTTGATGCTGGCCTTGTTCATCGGGTTGTCCTTATGAGACAGAGCAACACAGTAATCCCAGTTCTCAGCCTCTTTGAGGTTATCCTTGAGCGGAACCATTGTGATGGCCTTTTCCTTAGCGATACAGGACTCAACGCAGATACCGCAGGAGAGGCAGTCCATAGCGGAGACCTGGATGCGGAACTTGTACTGCTCGTAACCCTTCATGCCGTCCTTTGTCTCGAACGGAGCATTTGCAGCCTCTTCCTCAGTAAGGAGGAACGGACGGATCGCAGCGTGCGGGCAAACGATGGAGCACTGGTTACACTGGATACACTTGGAAGCATCCCAGACCGGAATATCTACAGCAGTACCGCGCTTCTCGTAAGCAGCTGTACCCTGCGGGAAAGTACCGTCTTCCATACCCTTGAAGGTAGATACCGGAAGCTTGTTACCTTCCTGTCTGTTCATTACGTTAACGACCTTCTCGATGAACTCCGGAACAGCCTTCTTCTCGACCGGCTTGTCCTCAGCTGTCTTCCAGGAATCCGGAATGTCAACTGCAACTACTGCATCCACACCAGCGTCGATAGCCGCGTAGTTCATCTGAACGATATCGTCACCCTTCTTACCGTAGGACTTGAGAGCTGCCTTCTTCATGTAGTCAACAGCCTGCTCAACCGGGAGAATACCGGAAAGCTTGAAGAATGCGGACTGGCAGATGGTGTTGATTCTTCCGCCGAGGCCGATCTCCTTAGCCTTCGCAACAGCGTCGAGAGTGTAGAACTTAATGTTGTTGTTAGCGATATATCTCTTCATAGCGCCCGGGAGTCTGTCCTCGAGCTCTTCTCTTGTCCACTGAGTGTTGAGGAGGAACGTGCCGCCCGGCTTCAGGGAAGAGAGCATATCGTACTCATAAACATAGGACTGGTTGTGGCAAGCTACGAAGTCAGCCTTGTTGATGAGGTATGTGGAACGGATCGGAGTTGTACCGAATCTCAGGTCAGAGATCGTGATACCACCGGACTTCTTAGAGTCGTAAGAGAAGTAAGCCTGAGCATACATATCTGTATGGTCACCGATGATCTTGATGGAGTTCTTGTTCGCACCGACAGTACCGTCAGCGCCGAGACCCCAGAATCTAGCCTGTACTGTGCCCTCGCCTGCCACTTCGATAGACTCGGAGCAATCGAGAGAGAGGAATGTAACGTCATCATCGATACCGATGGTGAATCTTTCCTTCGGCTGATCCTTCTTGAGTTCCTTATAAACTGCGAGGATCGTCTC
>JAFZLF010000034.1 GCA_017551625.1 Clostridiales bacterium
CATAAACCACATCTGATTCATACCACCTGTTTTCCCAAGCACCTCATAGTGCTTGCTTTGTCATGCAGTTATCAAGGTTCGGTGCTACTAGCGCTGACGCTACTTTTTTCTATTGACTTTTAATAGTTAGTCTCTTGCATTCAACCGGACTCTCGAATTCGCAGACACGAGGTTTCATCGAAATGAGAAATACCTCATGACGCTTTTTCGTATCTGTATCACGAGTTATCAACAGAATAAGGGAAACCTCGTGACTGATTCGTCGAGACCGCGTCATGAGTTCTGCTTGCAAACAGGCAAACCTCATGAAATCCAGGTCTCCAATAGTCATGAGGTTTGACAATAATAGAGCATACCTCGTGACCTCGGATGAAACTACCATCAGGCGTTGCTCTTCGCAGTAATGCTTTCAGGTTCTTTTTCTGTAGTCAGATCAAATTGTTTTCTACAAAAGTAGAATCTTTCTTGACATCTTTGTTCTACACAAGTAGAATAGACGCGTAAAGTGAAAGGAGTATGCCCATGAAAGACAATTCGATAGGTGATAGTGAATATAAACTGATGGAGTTGATCTGGGATCATGCCCCGATTTCTTCCGGCGAGCTGTCGGACATCTGCGCGGAGCTGCACGGATGGAAGAAGACGACCGTCTATACCATGATTAAGAGACTCTCCGATAAGGGTTTTGTTGCCAGCAATAAGGCGAAGATCACGTATCTCGTGCGTCGCGAGGAAGTCCAGCACCAGCAGAGCAGTGAAGTGGTCGAGAAGACCTTCAAGGGATCACTGCCGAGCTTTGTCAGTGCTTTTCTCGGGAACGGGAAGAAGAACTTAAGTAAAGACGACGCCGCGAAGCTGATCGAGATGATCGAGAACCACACGGAAGATTGAGGTCCTCCCCGATGAACGCAGTCTTTGCCAAGATACTGGAAATGAGCCTCTACGGGAGCATCGCGATCCTGGTCGTGCTTCTGTTCCGGCTCATTTTCAAGAAACTCCCGAAGCGGATCCTGATCCTCTTCTGGCTGGTCGTGGCATTCCGCCTGATCTGCCCGTTTAATCTGGCTTTGCCGACGAGTGTCCTGAATGTCGGCCGGCTCTGGGGTGGGACGAGCGAGGCTGCTGAGTCTGTCACGCTCGAAAAGCACTCGGGCGCGGCCGTGCTCGATAAGGACGCGGACTCGATCGTGCTCGACAAGGACGCAGTTGCGATCGACAAGGGCGCGGGGACAAGTGCTTTTGACGAAGAAAAGGAAACACTCAGCAAGTCCGAAGCCATGGTATTCCGCATCTTTGCGATTATCTGGCTTGTCGTCGTAGCCGGACTGGTCATCCTTTTTACCGTCCGCTATATTCTCTTCTACTCAAAGGCGAGATGGAACTCGCGCGCTTACGACGGGCGGTACTTCACTACGAATATCGAGACCCCGTTCGTCATCGGATTCATAAGACCGAAGATCTTTATCCCGGTGCACCTCGATGACGACGAGAAAGAATACATCCTCAACCACGAGTGGACCCACATCAAGAATAAGGACGGCATCACCAAGCTTTTCAGCTATTTCGTGCTCTGCGTCCACTGGTTCAACCCCTTCGTCTGGCTGTCTTTCGTCCTGCTCTGCGCCGACATCGAGATGCGCGTGGACGAAGAGACGACGCTCTCTTTCGATCTGGAGATGGTCAAGGAGTACTGCCGTTCTCTGGTCGAGCACGCCCGATTCGAAAGAAGAGGATCTTTCCTCCAGCAGACGGCTTTCAGCGGCCTGGGATTTGGCGGGATGGAGACGAAGATGCGCATCAAGAATCTTCTTAAGAACAGGAAGCACTCGAAGAGCATGATGCTGATCGCCGTGATCATGACGTTCAGTGTCGTGCTCCTTATGTCGTCGCGTTCGTACGGAACGTCGGTGGAGGATTTCCTCGAAAAGGCGGGAAGACCGCTGGCGAGCGAGAAAACAGAGGAAGGGGACGAGAGTATGCCTTCTTCGGAGACGGCTTCTTCTGAGACGCCGGCGACGGTAAATGCACCTGATCCCGCAACCACTTCTTCCTTGGAAAGTGAGATGACCTCTGAGACGCCTTCCGAATCCACATCCCCGTCCACATCCGAGACGACGGATTATCTCATGGATGAATGCGCGCAGGCTTATATCGAAATCATCGATTCTTACGGAAGGGATAATGACAATATTCTGTATTTTCTCCCGCACATCGACGACGATTTCTACCCGGAGCTGGTGATCTCAGACTACACGAACAGTTATGAAACATGGGAATACGTGCTTTCGGTCTACACCTTTAAGAACGGTCAGCTGTATACGGTGATCGAGTCGTCGCATGTGAACGAGAAAGAGGACTGGTTCTACTGTTACTGTCCATACAGCAATGCCATCTGTAGCTACATGGTTCCACCCGGCAGCGACGAGAACAGCACGCCGCAGTACTTCATCTACCGGTTCTGGATGATGGATTATTCTGGTGAGCAGGATGGGACGGCGATTCCTTATGATAAAAATGCACCTTCGTGGGTGGTGGTCGGTTATGAGAGTGCGAAACAGACGATCGAGCACCTGGAGATCGGCAACATCCCGATCGATGCGCTCTATGAACGACACCCGTACCGGATGCTACGGGATCCGGATGAGTATCCGACAGATGTGACGGATCTCACGGATGCGACGGCCGACCCGATGGCGCCGACTTCGGACGGTATGGCTACGGCCACGGACATCTACGGGCAGCCGTACGATACTTCGGATCCGTACGAGACGCCTTACGAGCCCCCTTATGAGACCCCGTACGAGTCCACGTATGAGACTCCTTACGAAACTCCTTATGAGACCCCTTCGGATACCGATCCTTACGAGACACCGTCCGAGACGACACCGGGGCGGTATCAGCCGACCCGCATGACGATCGATGATTACAGCAAGTACGATGGTACTTATACAACTGCAAACGGATATACGAAGTTCACGTTCCGTTATGAAGGCGATCAGAGGATCACGATCAGCTGGTATTTCTTTGCCGGGGCCGAACTTCATGAGGTCACACTTCCTATAGAAGACAATATCTGCGTATTCTATGATGAGATCGTTGTAGATCGGAACTACAATAACATAGTCGAAGATGACGAGCTGCTCTTCCGCAAAGGCACTGTCGAACTTCTGTCTGACGGGATCAAGGTCACGCTCGAGGATATCTCCCGGGAGGAGTTTGTGTGGGATCTGAATGTGATCAGCAAGTTCTATAGGAGTGAATATATCTCCGCGCAGACACAGTACTATACCTTCGACGACAGAACGACCTAATCCGGCCGGCGAAAGAACTGTCTGATCCTGCTGGCGGCGTGCGGGTCTGATTCTACGACATGCGACCGCTTCGGACAGGCGTCGGGCCCGGTTTCCTCTGGTCTGATTCTAAAATTGTAGAAAACCGTCTCTGAATGGTGAAATGCCTTCCGGGGACGGCTTTTTACCGCGCGAAAAGCACTTTTCTCTGAAAGAAATTCTACAAATATAGAAAAAATTTCTACAAATGTAGAAAAATCTATTGACAAGGTAATACTACACGTGTAGAATGACCTTGCAATGTTGCAAAAGATATCGAAAACAAGACAAAAACAACAAGAAAAAGAATAAGGATTATCGGAGGATAAAACGATGAAACAGATGAAGGCGATGGCAGCAGTAGTGGCACTTACCGTTTCGGTAGCACTCGGCGCTTCCGGATGCACTTTGGAAATTGATGGTGATGAAAAGCAGATCGAATCTCTGGTCTCGGGTATTGCAGATACCTATCTGAACGGTTCGGAAAACCAGAACGGATCTCAGCCTGTGGTCGTGGATGAAAACGGAAATGTTATCTCTTCGCAGCAGAACGGCGGAAACGGAAAGAGTGTCCTTGCGGGCAGCATCCCTGCTGACGAACAGGGCAGCGGTTCTGCAGAAAAGACTCCTGCTAAGGCTGACACCCAAACACCTGCCGCGACAGGAAATCAGGCCCCGGAACAGGGCGAAACCCAGGCTCCTGCATCTGCACAGGCCGACAACCAGGCTCCGAGATCGACAGAAGATCAGGTGAGTTCTGCGAAAGACAACCCTGCGCCGGCCGCCTCGGAAGCACATACAACGGCAGCGGACGAACCGTCGGAAACCGCCCCGGCAGAGAGGCAGGTAGAGCAGCCGCAAGAGTCGCAGGCTCCGGCAGAAGATGCATATGCAGACGATGTATATGAATATGAAGAGGATGCATATGACGAAGATACCTATGAATCGGAAACGTCTTATTCGGATCCGAGTCTATGTCAGTACGGATACATCACGCTTGACACATTAAATGATTACTACTACCGGACGATCCTGCAGCAGTACGACGGAAACTATAAAGTGAGAGCTTCTTTCATGCATCTGAATACCGATGATATCCCTGAGCTTATTATCTCCGATATGTCCGAAGTAGACGAGGGCTATTACTTAAGTATCTATACATACTTAGATGGGGAACCCTGTCCCGTTCTTGAGCAGATGTACTGTGACTCCTATGATTATTTCACCTATATACCCTATTCGAACCGTATCGCTGAACTGAGAACGGAGAATCACATGGACTTTATAGCAAGAGAATTCACACTCTATGATATGATCGTCGGAGACGCCGGTGCGTGGGGCGAGGCAACTGCATCGACTCCGTACCATGAGATCCGCTGATACATCAACTGCAACAAGGCGATGTATTACCTGAGAAACTGCTATCTCCCGACAGATGAAGATTTTATCGACATGCAGTTCGGTTACACGCCGGAGTATCGTGAGATCAGCGATTACTCTCTTTACAACGGCAGGTATACCACCGACGAGGGCTGTATCGAGCTTTTCCTCTTAGCGGATGAGGACGGTGAGAATATCGAGGTCTATCTGTGGTTCTACAGAACGGCACAACTGGATCCGGTCATCCTTCCTCTGAATCAGAATGTCACGAAATTCTGGTATCATGGATGGGATGACAGAAACTACAACGGTCAGGTCGATCCGGGCGAGACCTTCTATCGAATGGCCACAATCGAACTTCAGGAATATGGTGTCCAGTTACTGATCGAAGAACTCGATGGACCGCGTTATCTGGAAACAGATGTATCCGAATACTTTGGCGGTGGCGTCTATATCCGTGAGAACACGTATTTCTTCTCCCTCCAGCACAAGACCTGATCCTCCTAAACCGTACATATTTCGAAAGGACCGTCCGGTATTTCGTATACCGGGCGGTTCTTGATTCTTTCCCGAAAAATGCATAACATGAAAGCATACTTTTATACTGTGAAAGAATAGGCAATGCATGTAATAAGGGGGTCAATATGAATCTTCCCATTTCGGTCAATCAAGAGGAGCTTTCGGAGGTCCTTCTTACGGTGGCGCCGGTGCGGCCGGTGTTCATCTGGGGCGCGCCGGGTATCGGCAAATCCGCGCTGGTCGAGAAATTCAGTAAGGACGTAGGTATGGACTGCGTCTCCCTTCTCGGAAGTCAGCTCGCGCCGGAGGATATCATCGGCATCCCGCGGATCAGCGAAGATGTGTCGGAATTTCTGCCGCCGAAGATGATCGCGCGAAAAGAACCGTATGTCCTTTTCCTTGACGAGCTCAACGCCTGCTCGCAGGAAGTGCAGAAAGCCTTCTACAGCCTGATCTATGAAAAAAGGATCGGCGAGTATCACCTGCCGGAGGGAAGCGTCGTCATCGGCGCGGGCAACCGCGCGCAGGACAGCGCGATCGTGAAGACCATGTCCTCGGCGCTGATCAACAGGATGTTCCACGTCCAGCTGAAGGTCGACGCGGAAAAATGGCTGCAGTGGGCGTACGAAGCGAAGATCCATCCGTGGGTGACGGAGTACATCACGATCCGCCCGGAGCACCTCTTCAGCAACCCGCCGAAGACGGAGGAGCCGTTCTCCACGCCGCGTTCGTGGCACACGCTGAGCGACCTTCTGAAGGAATACGATAAGACCGGCATTTCGCCGAAGTCGGAGACGCTGAAGATGCTCGCCTACGGCACGCTCACTCCGAGCCACGCCGGGATGTTCGTCGCATTTACCAAGCAGCTCGGAAACAAGAATCTCCTGTCGGAGATCATCAAGGGCGAAGCGCGCTGGCCGGCATCCCCGGAGGAAAGAGATGTGCTCTACTTCCTCGCGCAGTCCTTCCGTGACCGCCTCCTTCTGGAGCTGCCGAAGGATAAGGAGAAGATGGACGCGGACAAGCAGTTCTTCACGCACCGCGCGAAGGCCCTCATGAAGGATCTCGCGGCGATCAATTTCGAGATGGCGCAGCTGGTGGTTTCCGACGAAGATGGCAAAGCACTTCCGGACTGGTTTATGGTGGAGATCGTCCGTGACCTGCCGCGTCTGATTTCGAAGTAATACGCGCCGCGCGATCGGACGATATGCGCCGCGCGATTAAACCTATTCGCATGCCGCCACGCGATTGCAGAAGTTCGGTTCAATACCGCGCGGCGAGGCAAGAATATAAGAGAAAATGGGAAAGAAATCGAAACAACCTTCCATAGTGGAGCAGAATGTCATAGCAGGGCGGGAGATCATCGAGAAACACGCGCTCTTCGGCCCGCTGGTGAACGGCAGGGAATTCTACTTCCGCCCGATCGAGTGCGCGAAGGGATTCCCCGGCGCCGCCTGCGTCACGCCTCATGGAAACATAAAGTTTAACAAGACCGCGCACCGGGAGCCGCAGGAATGGGCGTATATCTTCGCGCACTTGATGCTCCATCTTTGCCTCGGTCAGGCCAATCCCGACCACGTCAGTAAGGGCATCGACCTCCGTATCTGGAACATCGCGTGCGACATCTTCGTGACGAAGTTTCTGCACGATGTGAAGTTCCCGGGCGAGCCGGATACTGTTGCACGTCTTGACGATTTCAAGGGAAGTCTTCGTAACGAAAAAACCATCTACGAGTACCTCTGCGAACACCGTGAGGAGATCGATCAGTACACGTGCTTCAGTGTTTTTGGCGCGGACAAATGCGACATCGACGAGCTCGACACGATCTGGGATGCATCTACATACCGCTGGCAGAGCCGGGATCACTTCGAGAAAGCATTTTCACGGGCACTGCAAGGTTCCGTGCGAAAAGTACTTCGCACCGCGGGGACCCCTTCTTCGGACGACGGTCCTGCGGAGAACCTCGACACCGAGGCGAAGCGCGCGGCCCTGTGGTTCATCAACAGCTATCCGCTCCTCGGCGGGCTGGCCGCGCACTTCAAGGTGAAGGAAGATGCGCTTTTCTGCATGAGAAACGAGATCTCGATCGCGGCGATCGATGTCGATGCCGGGGAGATCTACGTGAATCCGGCCGCGGGTCTCAAGTCCGATGAGCTGAAGTTCGTGCTCGCGCACGAGTATCTGCATGCCGGCCTCGGTCACGCGAGAAGAAGGACAGGGCGCGATCCGGAACTCTGGAACGTGGCCTGTGACTTCGTGATCAACGGCTGGCTCACGGAAATGAGAATCGGCACCCAGCCGCAGAACGGGACGCTCTACGATGAGTCGCTCGCGGGGATGTCGGCAGAGGAGATCTACGACGAGCTCGTGCGGAACATCCGTACTTCCAGGAAACTTCAGACCCTCCGCGGCTACGGGAAGGGCGATATCATCGGCAAAGGCGAGATGATGGTCGGTACTGTCACGCTCGACGAATACTGTAAAAGCGCCCTGATGCAGGGCCTCGAGTACCATCTGACTTCCTCGCGCGGACGGATCCCGGCGGGGCTGATCGAGGAGATCCGCGCGCTCGCGATGCCGCCGATCCCGTGGGATGTGCAGCTCGCCAAGTGGTTCGACGATTATTTCGCGCCGGTCGAGAAGGTCAGGACGTATGCGCGGCCGAGCCGCCGCCAGGCCAGTACGCCGGATATCCCGAGACCGCGGTATTATCTCTCTGAGAGCCAGACGGACGGAAGAACCTTTGGCGTGGTCATCGACACGTCGGGATCGATGAGCGCGCACGATATCGGCATCGCGCTCGGGGCCATCGCGAGCTATGCGGACGCGAAGGATGTGCCGAAGATGCGAGTGGTCTTCTGTGACGCAGAGGCCTACGACGCCGGATACCTCTCGCCGGAGGATGTGGCCGGGAGAGTACAGGTGCAGGGGCGGGGAGGGACCGTGCTTCAGCCCGGAGTGGACCTTCTGGAAACTTCGAAAACCTTCCCGAAGGACGGCCCGATCCTCATCATCACGGACGGGGCGATCGAGGATAATCTGGTGGTCAAACGCTCGCACGCATTCCTGATCCCGAATGGCAAGCGCCTGCCGTTCCGCCCGAAGGGAAAAGTGTTCTACTACAGTTGAAGCTTTCGGAGGCTCGCTATTGAACTCGAGTGCGTGAAAGCGTACAATCTTTCCATATTGAACGATTGAGAGGCTTTTTGATGGATCCCCTGGTCAGTGTGATTGTTCCGGTATATAACGTTTATCCGTTTTTGCAGGAAGCGCTAGACAGTGTTATCGGGCAGACGTATACCCGTTTGGAGATTCTTCTTGTAGATGACGGATCTACGGACGGGTCAGGGGAGATATGTGAGGCGTATGCCGGAAAAGATCCGCGTGTCCGTGTGATTCACCAGAATAACCTGGGAATCAGCGCGGCCCGAAACAGGGCGCTCGATACGGCATCCGGCGAAATACTTGCGTTCATGGATCCGGATGATTCTTTCGACATCCGTTTTATCGAAGAACTGCTTACTTCTATGATGCGCGAGGATGCGGATGTGGCCTTGTGTAAATATGACTATCACTATACAACGGGTCATATGACAGACAAGGCTTCCGGAAAAACACAGCCACGGATCGCGCCCGGCTGTTATACACAAAATGAAGTGCTTTCCCTGCTGGTGGAAAACCGGATGAATCATTCTGTGTGGAATAAGCTGTATAAGAAAAAGCTCTGGGATTCGGTGCGTTTTCACGAGGACCATGTGATTGAAGATCTGGAAACCACATATAAGGTGTGCAGTTCCTGTAAGAAGATCTGTGTTCTGAAAGACGTTTTATACCATCACAGAAAGCGCTCCGGGAGTATTACTTCCTATCAATCCAGACAGATACTGGAAGATGAGCTTCTGGCATATGATCGTACCGAATCATATGTGCGCGCCCATACTCCTTCTTTGTTTTCGAACAAACAATTGTCGGTTTTTGACCGCCTCTGTGTACAAAGTCTGCTGTCTTCTTACCCCCGATCGAAACAGTTTTCGGAGGAAGTTTCGCCGGACTACAGGGAGAACCTTAGAAAGCAGATTATTGAAAAAACAGAAAAATATGATCTTTCCGGCGCCGGCCTCCGTCTTCGGACAGGATATAAAATGATATGCAGGTGTCCGAAACTGTATGATATTTGCTATTCAGGCTACATGGGGATACGAATGGCCGTATTTAAGGTACGGGGACGATGACGGTTTTGGATAAGAAAAGAAGTGTACTGAATATAAGTGTTTCGATCCTTTCCCGGATCCTGTTGCTCGTTGCGGCGCTTTTCGTAAGGCGTCTTCTTATTCAGAAGATCGGAAATGATGTGAATGGCCTGCATTCCTTATATGCAGATATCATCGGTATGCTGGCCGTAGCCGAGCTGGGAATCGGCAGTGCGATCATCTATTCCATGTATAGCCCGATCGTTGGTGGGGACAGGAAAAAAGTAACCGCGTTATATGGCCTGTACAAGCGTCTGTATAGGATCATAGGAGGTGTTATTCTGGGGGTCGGACTTCTGATCACGCCTTTTCTGCCGGTGCTGATCCGTGACTATTCCGGCCTGCAGGAGAAGGTGAATGTCTACCTGACGTATATTCTTACACTTCTGTCCGTGGGGATCAGTTATTTTTTCAGCGCCAAGACATCGCTTATCGAGGCCCATAAAGATAATTACATAACCACCGCAATCCATACGGTCTCCAAACTGATCATGTACGGCCTTCAGATGGCAGCTATCCTGATGTGGAGATCTTTTACGATCTTCGTGGTCTGTTCGATCATCGGGACGCTGTGCATCTGGGGATTGACCGAGATCGTTGTGCGGCGTAAATATGGGGACATCCTTTCCGATCATGCCACCCTGGACAAGGAGACGGAAAAGGAGATCATACGGAACGCGAAGGCCATGTTTCTCCATAAGATCGGCACGATCATGGTCAATGGCGTCGACAGCCTGATCATCTCTTCTTTTATCGGGGTAGTGATCCTCGGGAAATATAACAACTATACGTTGATCGCCACGGTCGTATCCGGCACCATCGCTCTTTGTTTTACTCCGCTGACTTCGATTATCGGCCATCTGTGCGTTTCCAACGATGCGCAGAAGAAAGAACAGTATTTCCATTTCTTCTATTCCATGAACTATGCGCTGGGATTCCTTTTCTTCCTCGGGTACTACGCGATTATAGACGGGCTGGTGACGTTTTGCTTTGGGAGCGGGCTTCAGATCGCAGGTCCTGTGGTCTTCATCATCACACTCCATTATTTCACGATGTATATGCGAAATGCCGCGCTGCTCTTCCGCAATGCATCCGGTGCTTTTTACTACGACAGATGGAAGCCGATCGTGGAGGGGATTACGAATCTGATTCTCTCTCTTCTCCTGGTGAACATATTGTCTGAAGATATGCGCATCGTAGGCGTTGTCTTCGCCACGGTCATCACTACTCTTTTCATCTGCCATGTGGTGGAACCTTTCATTCTGTTCCGCCACGTATTCATGAGCTCGCCTCGGACTTTCTATATCCGAAACTATCTTTATGTGGCATGGTTTTTGTGCTTCTTGATCGGTATGTCGTATATCAAG
This sequence comes from Clostridiales bacterium, assembly GCA_017551625.1. Lineage (GTDB taxonomy): Bacteria > Bacillota > Clostridia > Saccharofermentanales > Saccharofermentanaceae > Scatonaster. The sequence continues at coordinate 10,846 of JAFZLF010000034.1, forward strand.
ACGCGGATCAGCTCGGAGATGCCCGGCGTTTCCGGATTTCTCGCAAATGGCGCGGTCTCCGTCATACTGTCGATCGGCGCTATCGGTCTGATCTCTCTGGTGGATAAAGAGTTTCGAGGCGCTTTTCGTTCGCTGAGGCGGAATCTGAAAGTGAGCTGAGGTGGGATATAGTGGCAGGGAAGGTGTTTCTGCCGATCCCACGAGGCAAGCGAAGTTTGGTATAATAGTTCTTAAGATACGGCAAGGAGTTTTCTGACGATGAGCATGACAAAAGCAGACCAGTATCTGGTTTCGGATATTAAGAATATTTTCGAGAATGGCTATAAGGATATCGATCCCCGCCCGAAGTATGAGGACGGGACGCCGGCGCATACGATCAGCGTCAATCACGTGATGCGTAAGTATGACCTGAGCCGCGGCGAGTTCCCGATCTGCACGCTTCGTAAGCAGGCGTGGAAGACGGGCATCCGCGAGATCTTCACGATCTATAAGAACCCGACCAATGTCCTGTCGGAGATGGAGGAGATGGGCGTGACGTGGTGGACGCCGTGGGATATCGGCGACGGCACGATCGGCCAGCGCTACGGCGCGACGGTCAAGCGCTACGATCTCGTGAACGGCCTCATCGAGAACATCAAGAAAGATCCATACGGCAGAAGGAAGATCATGTCGCTGTGGCAGGAGACGGACCTTCGTGAGACGCCCGGCCTCGCGCCGTGTGCATTCCTTACGATCTGGAACGTGCGCGGGGAGTACCTCGATATGTGCATGATCCAGAGATCCGGCGATATGCTGACGGCCTCGGGCGCGGGCGGGATAAACGAGATCCAGTACGCCGCGCTTCTGATCATGATCGCCCGCGCCACGGGCTATGAGGCTGGCGTCTTTACGCATTTCGTGGCCAATGAGCAGATCTACGACCGTCACATCGATAACGCGCACGAGATGTTGCGCCGCGCGGAGGAGAAGGCCGCGGAAGCGGGCGCAGACGCGATGCCGATGCTGATCCTTCACAAAGAGCGCTTTTGCCGTCTGGAGGACATAAAGGTCGAGGATTTCGAGATGACAAACTACGAGCCGATGCAGCCGCAGCTCAAGTTCGAGCTGGGGATCTGAGTGAACGGCCGGCTTTTAAGTTTGAGTGATTGACCGGATCTTAAGATGACGTTTTAAGGAGGACATGTAGTGAATAAACTCTACGCCAGATTTGCGATCTTTCATTTCGCTTTCTGTCTCATCTTCAAGTTCGGATGGGCGCTTCTGCTGGCGCTGGTTTTTCTGTTCCTTGCCGCGATCGATTCCATCTTCCTGCCGCTGAGCCTCGCTTTTGCACTGTTTGCCGTGATCGCTGCGGCGATCGAAGCGGGGAAACTGATCCACTATATGAGAAAGAATAAAGATGATGTCGCAAAGACGATGAAGGATATAGAAACGAATCCGGAGGCATATTATGATCCGGATAATCCGAACTGTATCCGCGGTCGGATGTGGGTCATGAAACTCAAGGAGATCCTTCACGACGGAAGTTCGGTCGAGGAAGTCGTCGCGGCTTTCGAGGACCTCTGTGAGGACATGAAGTTCGACGGCATCCTGACCGGTCGTGTGACGGCGAGGCTTTCCGATGAGGAACTTCTCGAGCGGGATCTTCTGATGTTTGAGTGTGGGACGTTCCGCAGCATCAACAACGATTTCACGATCGCGCTGACGCGCCAGTATCCCGACGGAGAAGGAGAGTTCTTCCAGTTTGTGGTGGAGATGCATTTCGAGCCGAATAAGGAAAACTACAAGATTTTCGAGCATATGAACAGCGACAAAGTCCGCGGCGATTTCTTCGATTACATCCGCGGTTCGAAGTCGTATCGATATGCGGAGAAACATGCGTGCCGAAGTGTGCAGATCTATCTGACGCAGACGTGAACAGAGGACGCCGCCGAGGCTGGAGCGAATAGATGAGAAAACCCGTGACAGTGCTTTTCGAGCGGAAAAAGCGTCGGAAAATGGAGGAAGGTAACTATGGAAGAGATGGTTTTTAAGAGAAATGAACTGCTGGCGCAGAAAGTGATCGAGGGCCTGAAGTCCCGGAATATGGATGGCTTCTATGCGGCCAATAAAGAGGAGGCGCTGGCCCGAGCGCTGGAACTGATCCCGGAGGGCAGCTCGATCTCGATGGGCGGTTCCATGAGTGTGCACGCGATCGGCCTGTCGCAGGCACTCAAAGACGGCAACTACAATTTTATCGACCGCGACGCGTATGAGGATAAGCGGGCGGCGATGCTTCTGGCCTACGATGCGGATTTCTTCCTGTCGAGTGTAAATGCCATGACCGAGGACGGCGTCCTGGTCAACATCGACGGCAACTCCAACCGCGTCTCCGCGATCGCGCAGGGCCCGAAGCATGTGCTCTTCATCGTCGGCATGAATAAGGTCTGCAAGGACATCGATCATGCCATGAAGCGTGCGCGCAATGTCGCTGCGCCGGTCAATGCCCAGCGTTTCGGTCTCGATACGCCGTGCAGCAAGACCGGCTCCTGCTTTAACTGCAAATCGCCGGACACCATCTGCTGCCAGTTCCTGATCACTCGCTTCTCGCGGCACCCCGGCCGCATCTCCGTGATCCTCGTCAATGAGGAGCTGGGGTACTGAGTCTGGATTCCGTCCGATTTTTCGATTATTGCGAAAAGGGACGGAAATCAAACTTGTTGTTCGGTAAATATTCCGTCCCTTTTTTCAAGAAACGTGGAAATGGACGGAATGGGGCGTGGCGACGCTTTCCATTTTCCGTCCCTTTTTTCAAGAAACGTGGAAATGGACGGAATGGATGAAAATAGACCAGCTTGAGTTCCGTCTCTATAACGCATATCGTCATTTTGGGACGGAAAAGCCTAGTTATTTGCTTCTACGTTTCTACTGCCGGCAGGCGGTTCGTGCGATCTAACTTTTTTAATGCAAACAGTGTTGACATACTTCTCTCATGGATGTAATATAAACATGTTTATATAAACGCGTTTTCAAAAAAAACATAACGGCACGAGATCCGAGCCTGTCCAGCGCAAGAATGCCAAGGGAGAATTGGAACTCATACGTTTTAAGACGGAAGGAAAGGTGAGAGAAATGATCCTTATAGTAAATACCACGACTGATACGTCGATCACAGATGAGATCCGCGAAGCTCTTGCTTCTGGAAATGCACTTTTCTCCACAGCGGGCGCGAAGTCCGCAGGGAAGGATGCATCCTCCGCAGCCTCAGGCTTCGAGATCGTCGAGGCCGGCACGATGCGGATCAGCTACTGCGTCGGCTGTAACGAATGCTGGCTCAAGACGCCCGGCATCTGCGCACTGAAAGATGACTATGAGGAGATCTTGAAGAAGCTTATTCATGCCGACCAGATGTGGCTCATCACGGAAACGGCGCTGGGATTTGTGGATCACAAAGGCAAGAATATCATCGACCGGATGATCCCGCTGGCGACGATGAACCTGCAGTTCAAAGGTAAGCAGATGCGACATATCCCCAGATACAAGCAGCGCACGGATGTCGGCATTATCTATCGGGGGGATGCCGACAGATCATTCCTGGAGAGATGGAATCAGAGAGTGACACTCAATCTGCATAGCCATTCACTGGGAGTATTCCCGGTCACAGAGAAGAAGGAGGCGATCGCATGCATGCACTGATCATCAACGGAAGTCCGCGGATCAAGAAATACAGCAACACAGACAAGATCCTGAGCAAATTCACGGAAGGCATGAAGGAAAGCGGGGCCACATGGGAGCAGTACGAGGTGTCGGACAGGCAGCAGTGGGATACAATGCGGGACGCCTTTTTCCGAAGCGAACATATCCTCATCGCTCTTCCTCTGTTTTTCGAGTGCATCCCCGGGCTCCTTCTGGAGTTCCTTGAGACGCTACCGGTTCCGGAAAAACTCAGTACCCCGAACCCGGAGAAGCTCAGTGATCCGATGTGCGAAAAGCACTGTAACAATGATACAAAGATTGAGTTCTCAGCTTCTGCACCCACTTTGAGCTTTCTCCTTCAGGGCGGTTTTTCGGAAGGCATCCAGCTTCGTTGTTGCGAAGCGTACCTGGAAATTCTCGCGGAACGACTTGGCTGCCGTTACGGCGGAACTCTTGTAAAAGGCGACAATTTTGGTATAAGATTTGATGAGAGCCAGCGCGAACGCGTCACGACTCCGTATCAGAAGATGGGCAGCATCTACGGACGCGACGGTGAACTCACTGACGAAGAATGCAGGAAGTTCACGGGCCCGGAAGTTTTTCCGGCATATATCCGCATGCTGGTGGGTGTGCTCTTTAAGACCGTGGTTAAGAAAGGCTTCATGAAGATGGCGGCGGATTGGGGCTGCGATAGGCCGCTCGACGACCGCCCGTATGAATCGTAATAGGGAGTAGAATGGGACGCAAGACTGTCATTACAAGAGAGATGATCCTCCAGGCCGCGTACGCGATCCTCGACGAGTCAGGGAGCAGCGCCGTCGCGATCAAGACCATCGCTGCGCGTCTCGGATGCTCGACACAGCCGATCTCCTGGCAGTTCGGAAGCATGGTCGAGCTGAAAAAAGAACTCTTCCTCTACGCCGGAGGCCGCATCTGGGGGAACCTCGAGGCGGATCTTCAGGGCATGGACGCGCTCGATGCCTTTTTCGCAACGGGCGTACACTACATCTCGACCGCGTGTGACCACCCGCATGTCTTCCGTTTCCTGAGCGTCGATGATCCGAAAGTAACGATAGGTGAGAGTGCCCGTGCTTTCGGCGAGAAGAGTATCTTCACCCAGCAGATGGACGGCATCGCCGTCGAGCTTCTGGCGCAGAAATACCGCGTGCCGAAAGAAAAAATCGGCGAGGCGGTCCAGAATACGGTCATCTATACACAGGGCCTCGCGGTCATGATGATGTGGGACGATTTCCGCATGCCGAAGGAAACGGCTTGCCGCATGATCTTCGACATGGGCGTGAAGCTTCTCGGCGTGGCCGGCATCGATACGAAGGGAATCAAGATGAATAAGAAGATCCTGTCCGCGATGGGCGCAACAAAGACGGAGGAGAAGTAAAAGTGGAGACGATCACTGCGTTTGGGGATTCTGTTCTTAAGGGCGTTATCTACGAGGATGAGCACTACAAGGTCTCGGACTCGTCATTTCAGAAAATCTGCGAAGAGTCCTTCGGTATCCTGATCGAGAATAAAGCCCGATTCGGCAGCACCATCGCCAAGGGCGAGAGTATCTTCGAGAAAAATCTCGACACGATCCGGAATTCTACCGGTCAGTATGTCGTGCTGGAATTCGGCGGGAATGACTGCGATTTCAACTGGAAAGAAGTCGCCGAGACACCGGACGAAGAACATCTCCCGATGAGTACGATCGAGCACTTCACCGCCACGTATTCGGCCATCATCAAAGAAATCAAGGAGATGGGGAAGATCCCGGTCCTTCTGTCGCTGCCGCCGATCGACTCGGCGAGATATTTCAAGCACATCAGCAGAGGACTAAACGGCGAGAACATCATGCGATGGATGCGCGGCGACCGCCAGTACATCACCAACTGGCACGAGCGCTATAACATCGAGATCTTTAAGCTCGCGATCGCAAACGAGGTTCCGGTCATCGACATCACGTCCATCTTCCTCGAGAAGAAGAACTATTCCTATTACCTCTGCGAGGACGGGATCCACCCGAACGTCAAGGGCCACAGGCTCATCGCTCAGGCGATCAAAGACCACGTCACCAGAAAGAACATCTCTTTCGACGACGGCGCTTCGTGAGTTTCAGCTCTTTTGACGACTGTGGTTCGCGTGAGTTTCAGCTCTTCTTACGACTGTGCTTCGTGAGTATCAGCGGGAAGGCTCGGCGATATACTTCTTATACTCGCGGCAGATGATATTCCAGTCCAGCTCGAAACGCGCCATATGCTTCTGGAAGGCAGATCTCGCCGCGGCCGGATCTTTCTTCTTGATCGCCTCGAAAATCGCTCTATGGTCGGACACGATCTTCAGATCTTTTACCGAGTGCAGACTCAGACTTCTTACGCGGTCGAAGTGCATGCTCATGAGGCTGACCATATAGTGGCACTGCATCTTGTTGCAGATGCGGTAGATACTCTTGTGAAATTCATTATCCAGCGCGAGGAGCTTGTCCGGATCCTTGGAGAGGTAGAACTCCTGAAGCTCGAGGTTATCCTCGAGATACTTGAGATCTTCTTCTTTGGCCAGCTCACAGGCATCCTCGACCAGCGCCGTCTCGACGGTGATACGCAGGAATCTCGCCTCGCGGATCAGTTCGGAGTCGATCATGGAAACCAGGCATCCCTTCTGCGGAAGGATGTCGACGATCTTGGACTTCGACAGTTCCAGAAGCGCCTCGTGGACAGGCGTTCTCGACAGACCGAGCATCGTGGCGATCTCCTGTTCGCCGATCATGCTGCCGGGCTCGATATCCAGGCTGATGATATTCTCACTGATCGTGCGAAAAGCGTACTCTCGATTGGATTCACTGGAATTCTTCGGTGTGATGACCATATATACTGCTCCTTCAAGGATCTTTAACAAATATCAGATTTACTATACCGTACTTCAAACTAGTATACAAGTTTTTTAGATAAACTTCTGGATCGTCCTCTTGACGGCGCCGGGGCCCGAGAGCATCTCCGACAGCATGAACTCGATCTTCGGCGCGAGGCGGCAGGCGACGAGATCGGCCCCGAAGACCGATTCGTTTCTAAGAAGTTCCGTGAGATTTCCGTCGACACTGTCGGGATTGCCGAAATGAACATTGGAGAGCTGCTGCTGCAGTGAAGGAAGAAGCGGATCGGAGCTTAATTCCATCGGATCGCCGTTATCGTCCACACCGAGAAGATAACGGAGCCAGCCGGCAATAGTCAGCGGGATGTAGGTGAGGGAAGTAACATCGAGATTCGGATCGGCGATGTAGGCCTTGATGGTCTCGCCGAAACGGATCGGCATCTTCTGGCTCGTATCCGTCGCGATGCGTTGCGGCGCATCCGGGATATACGGGTTCGGAAGCCTCTCGACGATCACTTCGCGGATGAATTCTCTCGGGTCGAGGATCTTCGGATCCGTCACGACAGGGAGTCCCTCTTCGTAGCCCATCTTCGTGATGAGCGACACCAGAAGCGGATCTTGCATCTCGTCGGAGATCCGTGTGTAGCCGCGCAGACATCCGAACACCGCAAGGCAGGTGTGAAGGGGATTGAGGCACGTCGTGACCTTCATCTTCTCGGATTTATTGACCGTCTCACGATCCGTCATGTACACGCCGGCCTTCTCGAAGGACGGGCGGCCGTTCGGGAACGTATCCTCCATGACCAGATACTGCGGGACTTCCGCATTCACAAATGGCGCGATAAACGTGCCTCTTGATGTCGTGATCGGAGCCATATCCGTGATCCCCATCTCCTCGATCATCGCCTGCACAGAGGCGTCTGGTCTTGGCGTGATCTTGTCGATCATGCTCCATGGAAAAGCGACACGCGATTCATCTTCGATATAGGTGATAAACTCGGAGGGGACGAATCCCTTTGTTTCCCAGGCCTTCGCGATCTCGAGTATGCTGGAACGGAGCTTCTCGCCGTTATGGCTGCAGTTATCCATCGAGGCGAGCGCCAGCGGGGCCGCGCCATTTTGGAAACGCTCGAGAAGAAGCGCGCAGACGATACTCATCGCATGTCTTGCCGAAGCAGGACCTTCTTCGATATCCTTCACTACGACCGGAAGAAGTGCCCCCGACATATCACGAAGGGCATAGCCCTTCTCCGTGATCGTGAAACTGATGATCTGGAGAGTCGAAGCCCTCGCGATCTCCCGAAGTCTGCCCATCTCCGAAGAATCCGAAGGATCGGCTTTTACCGCTTCCGTGATGCTCCCGATCACTTCGTATCCGACGTTTCCATCCGGTTTGAGATCGACCATCAGGGTCAGATTATCGTGGGGACGGTAGATCCGATCGATGATCTCATAGTCAAAGGTATCTGCTGCGATCACGCCTTCTTCGGTCAGGCCCTGATTCAGCAGGTCCTGCGACAGCCGCGCGATAAAACCGCGGAAGATATTCCCGGCGCCGAAATGTAGCCATCTCGGGGAGCGTGCCGTTTTCTCGGCGACGGCGTCGAGGTCAAAAAGAGGAAGAGCTATATTATTGCTCTCCCAGAAGTGCTTTTCGAGAAGTGTTTTTCTGTTAAGAGAAACCGATTGCATCGTGCAAGATCTCCTTTATTTCGAAGATTTTCGATAGCCCGGGGCGGTAGCAAATCCGGCCATCCGTATCATTTCGAAGATTTTTCAACGGCTTCCCACAGGCCCTGGATGTAGGCCGCGCCGAGTGCGCGGTCGTAAAGACCGTAGCCCGGACGGGATACTTCGTCCCAGATGCGTCTGCCGTGATCCGGACGGATATACCCGTCAAAACCACTGTCGTGCAGGGCGGCTACGATCGCGTACATATCCAGGTCTCCGTCGGAGGACAGGTGTGCGCTCTCGTGGAAATCGCGCTCGCTGGTGTGCTTGACGTTTCTTAGATGCACGAATGGCACGCGTCCCATGGAGGCAAACTCCCTGGCCATCGCGGGCACGTCGTTCTCGGGATTCGCACCGAGACTTCCGGTACAAAGTGTCAGGCCGTTTCTTTTACTGTCATGAAGCGAGAGAAAAGTGCGGATCGATTCGGCATTGCCGATGACCTTCGGAAGCCCGAACAGCGGCCACGGCGGGTCATCCGGATGCACGCCGAAATCGAGGTCATACTCCTCGGCATAGGGCATCACGGCAGACAGAAAATACGAGATGTTCTTGAAGTACTCCTCCGCAGAAACATTCTGATAGAACTCGATATCCTTTGCCATAGCGGGGAAGCGCTCCGGCTCCCAGCCCGGAAGCGTCAGATCGTGCGAGCCGTCCATCATGGCGGCGATCATCTTCGGAAGCGTCAGTCCCGCGGCCTTCGCATGCTCGTAGCCCATCGCGAAACTTCCGTCAGAAAGAGGTGTCTCGAGATTACTTCTGAACCAGTCCATGACCGGCATGAAGTTGTAGCAGATGCACTTGACACCCGCTTCGCTCAAGTTCTTCATGGTGGTGATGTAGTTGGCGATGTATGCGTCTCTGGTGGGCAGGCCCTTCTTGATATCCTCGTGAATGTTCACACTCTCGATGACTTCCATCTGAAGTCCCGCCTCGTGCACCTCGTCGCGAAGTGCGAGGATCGTCTCCTTCGGCCAGACTTCACCGGCCGGGATATCGGCGAACATCGTTGCCACGCCGGAAACGCCCGGGATCTGCCGGATCTGGGATAGGGTCACGGTATCATCTCCGTTTGGCCACCAACGGAAAACCATCTTCATAGTCAATTGCCTCATTTCCGCATCAATTCACAAGCCTGCAACTAGAATACTAGCAAACTAGCATAAAGTCAAGTGAATTAGACAAATCATTTTTTTTCGTGTTTGTGTCGGGAAAAGCACTGTATTTCCGTACGTGTCCGTTGTGGATCCGCACGTTTTTCGCTCACGGCGCACCCCTTCCACAAGCATACATTAAAACTTTATACTTTGATTATAAAAACGTCTACCGATAATCTCAACGAATAGTACCGATAATCTACACATCTTTATTCGTCAGCATCATCTTCGGATTCGTCGTCCTCGTCAGAATCAGCGTCTTCCGAGGAATCTTCGTCATCGTCCTCGTCGGAATCCTCGTCATACTCTTCGTCATCCTCTTCGGAATCCTTGTTATCATCATCTTCTTCGTCGTCTGTGTTCTCTGTATCCTCCTGCGATTCGGCCTCCTCGCGCTTCTTCTTCAGAAGCAGCGCGTAGCCGAAGTCGCGCTCGATGCGGCGCCAGCAGAGGTAACAGCAGATAAACGGCATGAATAGAAGTGACGGGAAGAAGAAGATCATCACGGCAGCGGACACGATGACGTAGAGCCACATGATGAAAGTGTTCCCGGTATACATCGTCGAGAATGTGAAACTGTGGAAGAGGATGTGGCCGACGGAGTTACGGAAACGCGCCAGATACGGGAAGACGTAGATCGCCGTGAAGAGAAAAGGCAGCAGCAGAAGGAGCGCGACCGGGCCGTACCAAGATGGCAGCTTCGTGCCGTTCCATCCGAAGAAGGCGACATAGACGTTGAAGACCGTCGCGCCGAGATAGAGAAGAAGGATCAACGTCAGCGCGATCCCCTGACCGAGATTCTGCCGGAAAGAGCGCCAGTAGTCGGCAAGCGGGGTCTCCGATTTATCCGCATAGCGCTTGTTGATCGCGTAGTACAGGGCACTCGTCGCGGCGCCCATTGTCACGAGCGGGATACTGCAGATGAGCCAGAAAAAACTCAGCAGGAAGACGTCCCCGAGCTTGTCGCCGAGGGCATAGAGCCGGCTGTTCGTGAAGCGTTCGAAAGAAGACTGGTTCATCGGTATTTCTCCTCCTGTCACAATATATTAGACGGAAGAATCGGAAAAAACAAGAGAAAAAAGAAAACTTAAATGCTAGTATGCACACTATGGAAAAGCACTGTTATTTGTGATACTCTATCTTCAGAAATGGTTTTGTCGAGGTAGGTATGTTGCAACTGGCCGGTATTTTCTCAGATGGGATGATCCTTCAGCGCGGGAAGACGTGTATGATCTTCGGGCGCGAAGATCAATCGCGCGAGGTGGCCGTGGAACTTCTCGGCAAGACATACCGGGCAGAAGTAAAAGACAGTGTTTTTGCCGTGGAGATACCGCCGCAGGAACTTTCCAGGGATGTCACGATCACGATCACGGGCAGTGAGAGAATCGTGCTGAGCGATGTCTGCTTCGGCGATGTTTTCTTCCTTACGGGGCAGTCGAATATGGAGCTTCCGGTCTCGCGGACGCTCGATGTCTCGCGGGAAGAGGTGGCGGCATCGGACTATCCGTACATCCGCCAGTACCGCGTGACACCGCAGTACCGGCTGGCGGAGGAGAAGATAGCGGAGCTGCCGCGCCTCCCGTGGACGCGGGCAGTGCCGGGGCAGATCGGGGAGATGAGCGCCGCCGGTTTCTACTGCGCGAGGAGACTCTATGATAAGATGCAGATCCCGATCGGCCTGGTGCTTGGCGCGCAGGGCGGTTCGACGATCGAGTCATGGATGCCGCGCGAGGTGCTCCGGGAGTTCGGGGATTTTGAGAAAACGATAGCGTCTTTTCTTCCGGACGGCGCCGTGCAGGCGTACCTGAGAAGAAGGGATGAACATATTGCGTCATGGCGGGCTTCTCTCGAGTCAGAGGACGATACGTCCTTCGTGGCGGAAACGGCGGAACAGATCCCGGAGGATGCGGAGCCGTTTGATGTTCCGTCGATCCTTGAGGGCAAAGAAATCGTGGCCGACGCAGAAGCGCTTGCCCGACCGTGGCGCGGCGTGGTGTGGTTCTATAAAGAATTCGAACTTCAAAAGTGTCCGGATCCGGATGCATTCCTCTATGTCGGGGATCTGATCGATGCCGATGTGACGTATGTCAACGGCGTGCAGGTCGGGCGTACCGAGTACAGATATCCCCCGAGAAAATATCCTTTTGACGGGTCGATCCTTCGAAAGGGGCCTAACGTGATCACGGTGCGCCTAATCATCGAAGGCGGCGCCGGCGGTTTCGTAGGCAGCCATCCGTACTTTCTGAGATCCGGCGCCGAGGTGGTCTCACTCGAGGGCGATTGGAAGAGAAAATGGGGAAGAGAGGCGGCGTGTCCGCAGGAGGATTTCCTGATGGGGCAGACGATCCCGACCTCTCTCTATCGCTCGACGGTCGTGCCGCTTCGCGATTACTCGTTCCGCGGGATCTGGTGGTATCAGGGCGAGTCGAATTCGGATCAGCCCGAGAGATATCACGAGAAATTCTCGCGCATGATCGACTCTTGGAGATCTGTTCTTAAGGACGATCTTCCGGTCCTTGCTATCGAGATGCCGGACTACCAGGATCCGCTTACAGGGGAGATGCCGGATGGGTGGACGAGTATACAGGACCAGCAGCGCGCGGCAGAAGAAGAGGTACCCGGATGCGCCGTGGTCTATGCACGTGATCTTTTTACCCCGCTCGAGCTTCATCCGCAGAGAAAAAGTGAGCTCGGCGCACGCATGGCGGAAAAGGCGGAAGTGCTTTTCTATTAACCTGTGAGACTGAGTCTGATTTCTGTCTAAATCAACCTCAATATCTGACAAATATCTGACTGAGTCAGGTTTTAGTCTACGCCCGATTGAACGAAGTGCCGTTCAATCGGGCGTTTGTGCATGTTGGCTAAAGAATCGCGAAAAATGAAAAGACGAGTGTTGACAGATTACTAGTATGGTGGTATTCTTTGGGCGTAGACAACTAGCATACAAGTGTGGAAGTGAAAGAAGGCGCACATGGTCAACGGTTTGAACAACGCCTCCTGATATCGTGAAGAACCATGTGCCGCACTTCCCACTATGCAAGTGAAATCAGGAAAAAGAGGGTCTGGTATGAGCAGTAATCAAATCAACTCCGAGTGGAAACCTTCGAAGAAGCGATTCAGCATGGGCCGTCATTTCGGTCTGTACTGGCAGATCTATCTGATGCTGCTGGTTCCGGTGGTGTACTATATCGTCTTCCGCTATGTGCCGATGTTCGGTAACATCATCGCTTTCCGTAAGTACAGAGCGGGCGGGAACATCTTCGGTTCGGAGAACAGTGGTTTTAAGTACTTCAAGCAGTTCACGAGAGATAAGACTTTCTGGAGAGCTTTCCGTAATACGCTTACACTGAATATCACATATCTTCTTTTCCGTTTTCCGCTGACGCTGATCTTCGCGCTTCTCATCAACGAGATCCGCAACATTCGCTGGAAGAAATTCGTGCAGACTGTGTCCTATCTTCCGCACTTCATCTCGATGGTTATCGTATGCGGTATCATCAAGGAACTGACGGCGACATCCGGTCCGATCAATGGCTTTATCGAGGCACTCGGAGGTTCCCGCATCCAGTTCCTCGCGGTCGCGAAATACTTCAGCGCGATATTTACGATCTCGGGATTGTGGCAGGGTCTCGGCTGGGGCACGATCCTCTATCTCGCCGCAATGGCAAACATTAATCCGAATCTGTATGAGGCGGCGGCCGTCGATGGCGCCGGTCATTTCCAGCGTGTCTGGCATATCACGATCCCGAGTATCCTCCCGACGATCACGACTCTCCTGATCCTCGACATCGGCGGACTCGTCGGATCAGGCGGCGCTTTTGAAAAGGTATTCCTGCTTTATAACCCGATGATCTATTCCTCGGCCGACATCGTGTCGACGTATGTATACCGAATGGGTATCGGATCCGGTAACTACAGTTATGCGACGGCCGTCGGACTTTTCGAAGGCCTCATCAATCTGGTGCTGCTGTCGATAGCGAATTTCGCGTCGAAGAAGCTCACGGACAGCAGTCTGTTCTAAGGAGGGAAAAGCGATGTTAAAGATGAGTATCCCTTCCTTCCGGAAGAAGAATGTGGACAAAGTGGAAAGCAGCCGGACGATCGGTGTGCGCGAGAATACGGGATATAAAGTATTCCTCGTTTTTAATACGATCCTGATGGCGCTGATCGCGGTCGCGACGCTGTATCCGTTCCTGTATCTGGTGGCCCAATCGTTCTCCTCGGAGAAAGCAATCATGGCAGGAGAAGTGAAGATCCTTCCGAAAGATTTTAACGTCAGTACATATAAGTATGTGCTCTCGATGGGCGACTTCCTGAAGTACTACAAGAATACGATCGTGTACTCCTTTATCGGAACCGTGCTGTCCCTCGTTTTCTCTTCTTTCCTGGCGTATCCGCTCAGTAAAAAAGAACTGAAACTCACGAAGTATCTGACTCCGTTTATCATCTTCACGATGTATTTCGGCGGAGGTCTGATCCCGAACTATGTGCTCGTCGTGAAGCTGGGTCTGAAGAACACGATGGCGGCCTTTATCCTGCCGATGATGATCAGCACCTACTATGTACTCCTGATGAAGTCTTTCTTCGCCGGCACGCCGAAGGATCTCGAAGAAGCGGGCGAACTGGACGGGCTCTCGAAATTCGGTGTTTTCGCGAGGATCGTCATCCCGCTGTCGAAGCCGATCATCGCGACGATGACGCTCTTCTACGCATGTATGTACTGGAACAACTGGTATCAGGCTTTCCTGTATCTGCGTAAAGAAAAGTGGCCGGTCGCGTACTATCTGCAGACGATCATCCGCGGTTCCGGCGCGAATGACCAGGATGCGCAGAAGGTCTCGATGAATATCCGCTCGTGCAGCATGGTGCTGACGGTGCTCCCGATCATCTGTGTGTATCCCTTTATCCAGAAGTATTACGTGCAGGGCATGATGCTCGGCGGCGTGAAGGAGTGAGTACGACGGCGGAAGCAATTCTGCCGGAAGGACAGCGGAAGATGGGCTTCCGCCATGAACCATCCGTATGTTACCTCTCGGGAACGATAAAGTAGAGGGCGTTTTCCGGGGAGGGGCAGAAATAAACATCCACTATATGAGGAGGAAATCTATGAAGACGAAGAAAATTTTGAGCATGGCTCTGGTTGGCTCGATGGTCTTTTCCCTCGCGGCGTGTTCGTCGAAAGACGAATCGACGACTGCGACCGGAGTGACGACGGTCCCGGATAAGATCGAGACGACAACAGAAGCGGAGAAGAAGGAAGGATACGAGTACGGTCTCGGAAAGACTTTCCATTCTGATGAGAAGGTCACGTACACGATGTTCTTCAGTGATGCATCCTGGTATGCGATGCAGGACACATGGAAGACCGAGGGTGTCTTTAAGAAGATCGAGGATATGACCAATGTACATCTCGAGATCATCTCCTACGATTCCGGTGACTACATGAACAATGTCACACTGGACATCAACGCAGGTGAGTCCGCGTACATCATCCCGAAAATCTACGATGACAGTGCTTTTGTAGACGGCGGAGCGATCGTTCCGATCTCCGACTATGTCGACAAGATGCCCTATTTCACGGACTTCTACAACAAGTATGACCTGGCTCCGGATGTACGTACCATCACCAGAAGTAACGGTAAGTACTACAAGCTCCCGGGCATGAAGGAGCAAAATGCACTGAACTACACATTCGTTATCCGCCAGGATATCTTTAAGGCGGCCGGTGTCGATGTCGAGGGTATGGAAGCGACATGGACATGGGAGGATCTGCTCGAGGCACTGAAGACGGTCAAGGCGTACATGGTCTCCCAGGGCATGTGCAAAGAGTCCGATTATATCTGGTCTGACCTGTGGTGCGGCGGCGGTTCCGCGCAGGGCAACGGCGGTAACCTCCTGAATGTCGTCGCAACGACCTATGATGTAAATGCCGGCTGGGGCATGGGCAACGGCCTGCGCTTCAACTTCGACAAAGACGAGTGGTATTTCAGCCCGGCAACGGAAGAGTACAAGCAGTACCTGACGATGGTCAATGCTTTTATCAAGGAAGGCATCCTCGATCCGGATACATTTACGCAGGAAGATGACCAGGCGACCACGAAGTTCTATAACGGTGAGACTGTGATCCAGAGCGTCAACCAGAGCCAGATGGCGACGACATACAGTAAGTGCGCCGAGAATCTGGGCGAAGGCAATTTCGAACTGTACTACACCATCCCGCCGAGATCGAAACTCTATAACTACTCCACAGCAGGCAGCAACCGTCTCGAGAACGGTGTCATGATCTCCCAGAGAGCACTCGATGAGCTCGGAGAAGAAGACTTCATCAAGATGCTGCGTTTCGTGGACTGGCTGTTCTATTCCGAGGAAGCCTACACTCTCTGCAAGTGGGGACCGAAGGATGAGTACTATGAGATCAAGGACGGCAAGAAGGTCCTCAAGGATGGTTACTGCTGCGGCGGTCTGGGCTATGGTAACAATGCCGAGGGCACACTGACGGATATCCGTCTGCAGTGGGGTTATGCCGGTGGTAACTTCTGGTATGGTCACTCCCTCGCGGAAATGACTGATAACTATACTGATGAACTGAATCACTATGTATTCTCTGATGTAGAGAATCGTGAGATCCCGAGACTTGCTCCGGGTGTGGCTCCGACAGAAGAACAGAACGAGCAGATCAACCTGATCGCGACACCGCTTATCTCTGCAGTCAATGAGTGGTCTCTGCAGTTCATCATCGGCCAGAAGAATCTGGAGACAGATTGGGACGAGTATATCGAGACGATCAAGTCGAATGATTACGAGGGTCTGGTCAATCTCTACAACGAAGTATACAAGGCAAGTAAGTAATACATAAAACTTGTGGGTGTTTGATGCCATGGGGCTGTCTTTTCCGGATGTGGATGTCTGATGCGGATGTTTTGCCGCGGAGGAGTCTGCGAAGGAGGACAGCCCTTCTTCTGCGGCCGGTGGGGCGCGCGGAAATGTCCGGAGTGTACGATGAACCGCTATGTTTTTTACGGAAAAATTGCGGTAAAATAGCAGACGATGGGCGCGGTCGCATGGCGGTCTGCGTGCAAGTGCTTCAGAAAAAGATCAAGGGGAAAGATATGGACTTTTCGAAAGAAGAAATAATGGAGAAGATGGGGCGCGCCGGGATCGTGCCGGTCGTGGTCATTGAGAATGCGGAAGATGCCGTGCCGACGGCGCAGGCACTTCTTTCCGGCGGGATCACTTTCATGGAGATCACGTTCCGGACGGCGTGCGCGGCCGAAGCGATACGTGCGGTCTCGGAGAATGTGCCTGACATGATCGTGGGAGCCGGAACCGTGCTCTCAGTCAGACAGGCAGAAGAAGCCGTCGCGGCGGGCGCAGACTTTATCGTGTCGCCGGGATTTGATGAGGATACGGTAATCTGGTGTCAGGAAAGAGGGATCCCGGTCTGCCCGGGATGTGTGACGCCGACGGAGATCATGGCGGCGGTGAAACTGGGTCTTTCGGTAGTGAAGTTCTTCCCGGCAAATGTCTATGGCGGCATGGCGGCGATCCGTGCTCTGGCCGCGGTATTCGGGGGAGTGAAGTTCCTGCCGACAGGTGGCGTCAATGCGGGAAATCTCTCGGAGTTTGCTTCGGAGAAGTGCATCTTTGCGATCGGCGGATCCTGGGTATGCACGAAGAAGGATATCCGCGAGCATCAGTTCGAGCGGATCACGGAGCTGAGCCGCGAAGCCGTCGGGATCATCCGCGAAGCGCGAGGCTGATTGGCAGCCGGAGAAATGGAGGAGAGATTATGAAGAAGGTACTGACTTTCGGTGAGATTATGCTGAGGCTGAAGACGCCCGGAAATGAGAGGTTCTTCCAGAGCCCCGCTTTCGAGGCGACGTTCGGTGGCGGCGAGGCCAATGTAGCGGTATCGCTTGCGAACTTTCGGATGCCGGTCGAGTATCTGACGGTCCTTCCGGACAATGATATCGGTGAGGCGTGTCTTATGGAACTCCGGCGTTTCGGCGTCGGGACGGACAAGATCCTCCGTAAGCCGGGACGGTTGGGCATCTACTATCTCGAGACCGGTGCGAACCAGCGTCCGAGTAAGGTCGTTTATGACAGAGCCGGGTCGACGATGGCAGAAGCGGGGATCGGAGACATCTCGTGGGACAGTGCTTTTGAAGATGTGGACTGGTTTCATATCACGGGCATCACGCCGGCGATCAGCCAGTCTGCGGCGGAGCTCTCGATCGAGGCGGTGAAGGAAGCAAAAGCGCGCGGCATCACGGTATCCTGCGACCTCAATTTCCGTAAGAATCTGTGGAAGTACGGCGTGCCGGCGCAGGAGATCATGAGCGAGATCGCGAAGTATGTCGACGTTGTTATCGCGAATGAAGAGGACTGCCAGAAGTCGCTCGGGCTTGCGATCGATGTGGATGTGGCGGAGGGCGCGCTTGATACGGCGAAGTACGAGAAACTGACGGTGCTCCTTATGGAGAAGTATCCGAATGTCCGTAAGGTGGCGGTCACGCTGCGCGAGAGCCACAGTGCGGACCATAACGGCTGGGCGGCGTACATCCGCGGCGATTCCGGTTTCTATGTCAGTAAGAAGTATGAGATCCGCGATATCGTGGACCGCGTCGGTGGTGGAGATTCCTTCGGCGCCGGGCTGATCTACGGCCTTCGTACTTTTGATTCTGATGCGGTGGCGCTCGAGTTCGCTGTCGCGGCGAGCTGTCTGAAGCACTCGATTCCGGGGGACTTCAACCGAGTGAGTGTCAAGGAAGTCGAGACGCTGATGCGTGGCGACGGGTCGGGCCGTGTGCAGCGGTAATTTTTCTTTCGGACTTGATTCAGCTGTCGAAATATCGGAGTGATTTCCATTGTATAATGAATGTGATGAAGTGCGACAGAAGAGGAGGGGACCGACATGAAGAAGAGTGCTTTGAGATTGGCGGCAATTGTTTTGAGCCTGAGTATTCTGGCCGGATGCAGTTCGGCAGAAGAAACGACGAAGAAAAAGAAATCCAAGAAGACAGACGAAGCGACAGAAACGGAAGAGACAGAAGATCCTTCGGATGATTCTTCTGAGAATAAAGATGCCGAGAGTTCGGAAACGACAGCGGATACGTCTGCGACGGAAGAAACGAGTGCTGTGGTGAGTACAGAAGAATCGACGACGTCTGCGACGGAGGATACGATTGCTTCATCTTCGGAAGATATTCCGGCGTCATCCTCGGATGAGTCTTCTGACGTAGAGGACGGAATCAAGAATGAGTGGCTCGTCGACGACAGTTATTTTCAAGCGGCACAGACAGGAGAGGGAAAGACCAATTTCGGCGCATATCCTCAGTGTCCGTCTTTTGAAAATGTGTATAACCGTTTCAGCACGCAGGAATATCAGGAAAAGTTCGATATTGTTGACACAATGACGCTCGACGATTACTACTTTTTCGAAGAGATCACAGCTGAATACGGCGACACGGTAGATGGATTTGTCAGTGTCTCAATTGAACCGAAAGACGCGGATTCACCGCTGAAGAGTATCAATGTCATGATCTATGAAGAACTGCCCTTTGATGCCCCCACCACAACGTATGTGATTTTCGAACTGAAAGACGGCGTAACGGAAGAAGATGTTTTCAAGCGTGAATTTCAGGAAATGATCTATCCGCATGTCGTGACGATTTTCGGCAAGGATATTGCCGACATCATGGTCTATTCTTCGGAGGAGTCGCTCGGATACATGCGGCGGGTAATGTCGATCGACGGATATGCCCGTGCTCCGGAATACCGGATCAAACGTCTGATCAACCATGTTTATCTGGAGTTTTATATATCCGAGTCCACGTCCGATTATGATGATAAAACGGATCATTGGGAAGACTACACTCCGCCGACAACTTAAGCGGCGAAAATAAACGAATGTGAGATATCGAAACGAGAATGTGACTCCGATATCCGATTTCGTTTTCCATTATTCCAGAAGGTAGAATTCCATGATGACCGGGTCGTGGTCGGAGTAGGCGTACTGCAGGTCGACTGACTCGTAGGAGAGCACCAGGATGTTGTCGGAAACGATGAAGCCGTCGGCGAGAACGGTGAATGTTGTATCCGGGTTATAGGCCTCGTCCGCATTTCGGCAGGAGTCGTGTTCGATGTTGATCTTCGCCGGCCATTTGCCCTGTTCTTCGAACTCTGCGAGTTCCTGTTGAAACTTTTCCATCTGAGCCTCTTCTTCTTCCGTGGGTGCGCGGTCAAAGGTCCAGGCCCGGGACCAGGGGATGGTGAAGCCGAGGCTGAAACAACGGGGGATCTCTTCCTGCGGGAATGGCTGGGCCCAGCCGGGCGCCTCGCCGCCGTCACCATCGGAACGGAGATTGTGATTAAAGTCGCCGCCGCAGATGACATAGTTTCCTTTATCGTATTCGTTCTGCATATCCTCGAAAAGCATTGATAACTGGGCTTCGCGTACGGCGTCTGTGGAGTAGGCAGAAAGATGGACGTTGAAGATGACCAGTTCTTTTGAAGAGGTGGAGGTATATTCACCGGATCCGATCATCAGTGAAACCTCGCCGACCGGGATGCGGGAGATGGAGTAGCAGCGGTCGTAATCGACGATCTTCGTCAGGGAGTCGGCGACAGGAAGACTTCTTCGGAGGGCGCTGCTGATGTAGGCGGATGATAGTGTCAGAAGGCCGGATTTGTTCGCTCCGTGGGGCTCGAGAAGCGGCCAGAAAAGAAACGGCGAGTCGAAGTTCTGTGCGTAGACGTGCTGGAAATAATCAAGGGCGCACATGTAGGAAACTTCATTGACATGGTAGGTGCGTGTGCCATCTTCGTCTACTTCTTGAAGAAGGACGAAATCAGGATCATAGCCATCGATCATGTTCGCGATGTTGATCAGGTTTTCCTTCAGTCCGTCTTTCGATCGGGCCCAGGAGTATTTGCCTCCGTCCATAAAGAAACTGTAGTCGGGCGTGTAAGCGCCAAATCCGATGTTATATGTCATGATGGTGTAGGTCTGTTCGCCGGGGAGGACGTCGATGCGCTCCGGAGGTTGTCTGTCCATCGACAGGTATTTTGCCGGGTTAGGCTCGGGTGTGAGGATCTGATTATCGGGGACGCGGTGGTAACTCGCAAAGACGTAGATGAGATATACGATGACGATCAGAAAGAGCGCGCCGAGCGTGCAGAGAACGATGCGCAGCGCCAGACGTTTTTTCGTGAGTTTCTTCTTCGGTTTCTTCTGCTTTTTTCCGATGCTTCCGTTGATTTCGGAGCTTTCGCCGCTTATTGCGCTCTGGGCGATTTCATGGCTTTCATCGCTTATCATGCTTTCTTTATTCTCGTCGCTCATATCGGTCTTCCTCTCTTTGCGTGGATCATCGTGTTTCTTCCGAGTATGTTTATTCTGAAGTACCTGCGACAGACTCTTCTGAAAGGATCACTTTCGCGAGGGCCTCGGCGAGGGTGCGGTGCGCGTCGGGCATCAGATGCAGGCTGTCGGCCGCTGACGGCTCGATATATGCGGCGGCGTCGAAGAAGATGCAGCCTTTCTCGTCGGCGACGCGCTTATAATTCTGCGCGAAAAGCTTCGACTCGGCGATGGCGCGCGGGGCGAAGGAGCGCGCGAAGACCGACTCCGCCATGCCTTCACCGATCCGTGGCGGAGACACGAGGATGATCTTCGGGACGAAGCCCTGCTTTTCCTTCGTGAATGACTGAATCGTGTCGACTAAGATACCCGCGTGATCGGCGATCTCTCCGGCAGTCTGGTGGAAGATCTCTTTGAGATCATTGGTGCCGAGCATCATGATGACGATGTCTACGGGCTTATGAGAATTGAGGCAGGGCCGCAGGTAATCGAGACCGTTCTTCCAGCCTTCGACCGGGTCGTCGGCGATCGTGGTCCTGCCGTTACAGCCTTCCTCGATGACGACATAGTTTTCTGAGGACGCGATCGTTCCTGCGCTATCCGGATCGCCTGAGGAAGAGGAAAATCCGGTATGGGCGGAGAGCACGTCCTGAAGATGGCCGGGCCAGCGGACTTCACGCGGGTAGCGAAGGCCTGTATTCGGGTCGTAGCCGTATGTATTAGAATCGCCGTAGCAAAGAATCGTTTTCATCGTTAGTACTCCTAAAATGCCGATCCGGTGCGGCCTCACCTGAGGACGGTTTTTTACGACAGTTACGCCGCTTCCGGTCACACCTATTATAACAGACGGAAGAAGTGGTAAAATAGGTGCGGACGATATGAATCGTGATATGAGTGAAGTAGAGAAACGAAAAGCAGGACGATTTTCGAAACGGATATGTGTGTGATACGAGATATGAGGCTTTTGAGGAGGAAAAGATATGAATCATCTGAAAACGGCGATGTTCGTGATGGGGGTACTGATTGTAGCGTTGACCATTCTTCTGGTGGGGTGCAAGAGTTCCGAGACGACGAAAAAACCGACAAAAAAACCGACAGAGAAACCGACGGATGCTTCGGTTAAACCCGATACAGATAAGACAAAAAAACTGTCCTTCCAATCTTTTGAGGGCGGCGGATATGACTACTCGGTCACGATCGATGATGAGTCGGTCGCGACATGTTCTGCGACGACAGAGTATGAAGGCGACAAGAATGCAAAGGGCGCCAGTTATGAGTATGTGATCACCGTCAAAGCAGTCGCGCCGGGTGAGACAGGGATGACTATTTATGGCCAGTCGGATCTTCTGGGTGAAGTGTACCACTACTACAGAATCACTGTCGAAGATGACCTGATGTTGACTCTTGAGGAGATCGATGCACCGTATGGCGTTACGGGACCTGCGGCGACGAACGGGGGCGATAATGAGAGCCGGGCCGTCGTGAAGCACAGTTCTTTTGACGGGGGAGGACATGAATATTCGACCGTGATCGATGACGAGTCGGTCGCGACGTTTACATCGAAACGTGACTACGGCGGACAGGATCCGAGCGAAGTCGACGGCGCCAGCTATGACTATGTCGTGACGGTACAGGCGGTCGCTCCGGGCGAGACGGGCATGACGATCACCGGGGATTCGCCGATCATGGAGCCGGAGGTGTACTACTATAAAATCACTGTCGATGCGGATCTGAAGATCACGCTCACGGAACTGGACGAGCCATATGCAGGGTCACATCAGGATCCCGGCGGATCTTCTCCGGTGACGTCGGAGACGGAGGATGACATGGAGCCGGTGTGCTATCCGATCGTGACGATCGGAGACCGGAGTTTCCCGCTGAAACTGGAGGAAAATTCCTCGGCGGAGGCATTCTTAGAGAAACTCAAAGAGTCCGGTTTACTGAAACTTGAGATGCAGGATTACGGCAGTTTCGAGAAGGTCGCGGATCTTCCGTGGGAACTGCCTGCTAACGATGAGTCGATCACGACGAAGCCGGGCGATATCATCCTGTATCAGGGCAACAAGATCACGATCTACTACGATGAAAATACCTGGGAGTTTACTAAGCTCGGGCACATCGATGTAGAGCAGGACGAGCTGAAAACGCTTCTCGGCGACGGGGATGTGACGGTGGAGTTCTGGCTCGAGTGGACGGAGTGAGATAGATGAGCATACCGGAAAATGGTCGAGAGTTGCCGCATCAGGATGCGCCTCGCGCCGAGAGATGCGAAGACGTGAAGAAAACGGTGCGTGTCGTGGCGGCGATCCTTCGACGGGAAGACGGAAAGATCTTCGCGACGCAGCGCGGGTACGGCGAGTATAAGGACGGCTGGGAGTTCCCCGGAGGGAAGATCGAGCCGGGCGAGACACCGCAGCAGGCGCTCATCCGTGAGATCCGCGAAGAACTGGCGGCTGAGATTACTGTGGGTGCACTTCTCACGACGGTCGAGTATGACTACCCGGCGTTTCACCTGTCGATGGACTGCTTCTGGGCGGAACTTGTTCCCGGTGAGGAACTGCATCTTCTCGAACATGAATCGGCGAAGTGGGTGACGCTTCAAGAACTTGAGACGCTCGCGTGGCTCCCGGCCGACGTCGAGGTCGTGAAGGCCATCGTGTATAATGGGGGTATCTGATCCTCGGGAGGCGTTCTCGTGCCCTACAGCGAGCTTGTGAAAAACTTCAATAAGATCCGCAGATATATGCGGGATTTTTATGTCTTCGGTTTCAAGAGCCGGGAAGATTTCGACGCCAAAAGCACTCGCACCTATGACGATGAGCGCCGCCGGATCGAGAGCTGGCTTTCGGACTATATGCAGTTCCGTCAGACGCCGGACGGCAAGATCGTGTCGATCTCGATCGACAGCCGCAGCGGGAAGCATAATCCATTCTACAAGGCGTGGAAAACGAAGAGTTTCACGGACGGGGATATCACGCTCCACTTTCTTCTGATGGATATCCTCGCGGAGACGGTGCCACCTGGTCTTTCACTCGCGGAGATCCTCGGGCGGATCGACGACTATCTCGCCGGGTTTCCGGGGAGCCGGACTTTTGACGAATCGACGGTCCGTAAAAAGCTGAAAGAGTACCAGGAGGAGGGGATCGTCCTTTCGGAGAAGAAGGGGAAGATCGTCTCATACCGCCGCGCGGAAGATCCGGTCAGGATCGATCCGCAGACACTGCACTACTTCTCGGAGGTCGCGCCGCTCGGCGTGATCGGCGCCTACTGTGCGGACAAACAGGAGAAGGAAGAATCACACTTCGCCTTTAAGCATCACTACATCACCTCTGTGATGGACAGCGAGATCCTCTGTGTGATCTTTGACGCTATCGCGCGCAGAAACTACGTGACGATCAGGACCTTCATGCCGAAGGAAAAAAGCGAGAGAGAAGGGATCTTCGTGCCGCTTCAGGTGCGCGTCAGCGTGAGGAGCGGCCGGCAGCATCTGATGGCCTACTCCTATAGCTCACGGAACATCATTCCGATCCGCATCGACCACATCGATACGGTGAAGATGGGGGATGTCTGTCCGGAGTTTGAAAAGCACAGAAAAACACTTGATAATATGTCGCCCTACATATGGGGCGTGAGCACGCATTCGATGTCCGGCATGCGGATGGAACACGTGGAATTTACTGTGTCTTATACGGATGAAGAAACGTTCATTCAAAACAGACTCCTTCGGGAGAAACGCTTCGGCACGGTGGAGGAACTCGATAAGAACCACAGCCGTTTCTCGGCCGATGTTTACGATTCGAGTGAGCTCGTTCCGTGGATCCGCACGTTTATCGGACGCCTGACGGATGTGAAATTCTCGAACAGGATCCTTGACGAGAAATTCCGGAGCGATATCGGGAAGATGTATGAGCTGTACGGCATCGGAGAGGGCGATCCGGCAGATGCGGCGAAGGTGCCGGATGTGGCGAAGGTGCCGGATGCGGCGAAGGTGCCGGATCTGCAGAAGGGCGGTGAGCCGACATGATCTTCAGCGAGATTTACAGCGCCTACTATAACGCCGTCGCGTGCATCCTGAAGGAAGCGGTGCGCGGCCCGGTCACGCCGGAAAAGATGAGAAAGATCATCGCGGCAAATGCATTTGATGAGAGTGTGCTGACGATCCTGCCGGCACTCTCGGAGGGGCGCTGGCCGCTCCTTCGTAATGACGGAACGACTCCGCTTTCTCACACGCCGACCATGCCGCTCACGCGACTTCAGAAGCAGTGGCTGAACTCGATCTTCCGCGATCCGCGCATGCGGTTGTTCCTCGGGGATGACCGTGAAGATGCGTGTGGGCCGGAAGGCAGCGTACAGGATGGCGGCTGCCCGGAGAAACCTTCTGCTGCAGGGGCGCAGGAAGGCGAGAGCGGACTGCCATTTCCCGAGGAGAAAGTGCTTTTCGCGCGGGAAGATTACTATATCTATGATGCGTATGCGGATGGTGATCCGTATGAGGACCCCAGCTATGTGAGGAATTTCCGGACGATCCTTCGGGCGATCGAGGACAAGCGGGCGCTCCGGGTGCGGATGGTCAACCGGCACGGGAATCTGATGAGTGTGGTGATGATCCCGGGGTACCTGGAGTATTCCGAGAAGGACGACAAATTCCGCGTGTACGGGTACTCGAAGCGACGCGACGATATCATCAATCTCGCGCGTATCGAGTCGGTCGAGGTCTGCGAGCCCAAGGAGTGGATGAAGAAGGGAAATCCGCGCTCCGGCAAGAAGGCGAAGGTCGAGTTCCTGCTGCTCGATGAGCGAAAAGCACTCGAGCGCGTGATGCTGCATTTCGCGCATTTTGAGAAAACGGCGGAGCGGATCGGCAAGAAGAATTACCGCGTCACGATCTACTATGACGGGTACGATGAGACGGAGATGGTGATCCGTATCCTGTCGTTCGGGCCGCTGGTCAAGGTCGTCGAGCCGGCGCGTTTCGTGGAGCTTATTCGGGCGCGCCTGCTGAAACAGAAAGATCTCTGGTGACCGCGTGCGGCGAGGTCGCAACTTTTTTTCCGTGATAAGAATCACTTCCTGAGTAAAATGAAAAATGTAAGACGCATACAGCAAATACACGGTGGATTTGTTCGAATCAAAGAGCGTCTTGGAAAGGCACTTACAGCAAACTTAGGTACACTTAGATCTCATATATCTTAGTAAAAAGGTTCAGATCCTTAAAGCAGTGCCTTGAATTAAATAATTTACGGAAGGAGTGATGATCATGAAAGATTTTCTCGCATTTCTGAAGAAAGAAGCCAATAAGACAGTAACCGAAAATGGTGCGGCGACTTACCGCTCGACGAAGTCCGAATGCCTGGATTTCTTCTCGTGCGCCGGTGCGCTCCGCTATGTGAGCGACAGGGAGGTCGTGGACCGTTTCATCGGTGCATGGAGCGAAGATCCGGATCTTTCACTGAGAATCCTCTTCTTCGCAAGAGATATCCGCAAGGGTCTCGGTGAGAGACGTACTTTCCGCCTGATCATGAAGTATCTCGCGGTGCATGCGCCGGAATCGGTACGAAAGAATCTCCCGTTTTTTGCGGAGTTCGGCCGCTACGATGACCTGCTGGTGCTCCTGGATACGCCGGTCGAAAAGGATGTGCTGGAGCTGATCGGTGCACAGGTCCGAACTGACATGGAGGCTGCCGTTCAGGGAGAATCCGTTTCGCTGCTGGGCAAGTGGCTCCCGTCTGTAAATGCTTCTTCGAAGGAGACGGTGCGTCTCGGCCGAAGAATCGCAAAAGCGCTCGGCATGTCGGAGGCGGAGTACAGAAAAACGCTCGTGACGCTTCGTGAGAAGATCCGCATCCTCGAGAATCACCTTCGTCAGAAGGACTATTCCTTCGAGTATGAGCAGCAGCCTTCCCGTGCGCTTCTGAAGTACAGAAAGGCTTTCGAGAGACGCGACAAGAAACGCTATAACCAGTACCTCAAGGATGTGAGCGATGGAAAAGCGAAGATGAATACTTCCTGTGTCTCTCCGCACGAGATCGTGACTCCGCTTCTGCGTGGCGGCATGTACCGTATGAACGGTGGTCCGGTAACGGAGGCCGAGGAAACGGCACTGGAGACGACATGGGCGGCGCTGCCGGACTTTGCGGGTGCGTCGGACGCGCTCGCGGTCGTCGATACGTCCGGTTCGATGTACTGCAGATATGGCGGCACTGTCTATCCGGCGGCGGTAGCGATCTCGCTGGGTCTGTACTTCGCGGAGAGAAACAAGGGTGCCTTTGGCAACCATTTCATCTCTTTTTCGGAGACGCCGCAGCTTATCGAGATCAAGGGCCGTTCGCTCAAGGATCGTGTGAACTATGTCGAGTCGAAGAGCGAGATCGCCAACACGAATATCGAGGCGGTGTTCGGACTGCTTCTGAAGACGGCGGTGAAGAATAAGCTTCCGGCGAGTGCGCTTCCGAAGAGACTGTTTATCATCTCCGATATGGAGTTTGACTGCTGCGCGAAGGGCGCGGCGGTTACGAACTTCGAGCGTGCGAAGAAGATGTTCACGGAGGCCGGTTACGATCTGCCGCAGATCGTCTTCTGGAACGTGGCGGCGCGCAGCCGTCAGGTCCCGGTCGAGAAGAACGAGCAGGGTGTGATTCTGGTGAGCGGCTCTACTCCGATGATCTTCTCGATGGTGACGGAAGGTAATATCGACCCGTATGCTTTTATGCTGAGTGTCGTGAACGGTAAGCGATACAGCGGTATCTGTGCTTGAGGCGATGGCGCCCGGCGCGCAGGGCGCGACG
>JAFZLF010000035.1 GCA_017551625.1 Clostridiales bacterium
GTAGTAGACTTCAAAACTTGAGTCGGATGCATCGAAACTGTCGATGATAAACTCCGCGCCTTCGCTATCGTACATGATCGTTGACTCTGTCCCGATCGGCTCGTCCACATAGACAAAAGCATCCTCGCCCTGTGGAAAGAGAGTGACCGGGATATAGTTCAGGGTATAGTCCGAATTAGCAGCCTTCGCGAGCGCCGCTGTAAGGGTATTGGAAACCGGGATAGCAAGAAGCAGGAACGTGAGCCGTGTAGGTTCTGAACCGTCAAATGATTTAAATACATTTGCAAAGTCCGTCTCATCTGTGAATACAGTATGCGGCTCGATTGCTTCCTCCGTGTATAGATAGTATTCAGAGCACTCGTTATTCATCACCGGATTTCTCCAGTATATCGTATACGGTACATCCGACTTGTTCTCGAACTCAGAAGTGATCGTATAGGACGTGTCCGTCAGGACTGCACTGACAATGGTAAACCGGAAGTACTGATTGTCTACGACGGTCGCATTCTCCAGCGGTCCGCTGAAGTATCCGTCCACATCATTCGTAAGGCCGAGAGATGTCTGGCGCACAGGGATCGGTGTCGGTGTAGCCACAGGAACATTCTCAGCGAAAATACTGCCATCGCTGATGAAATCGTCCAGCGAGTCAACATGCATCAGCATTTGCGCCGATGGTCCACTCGGATCATCTTTCGAAGAATCGGTCTCGTCCTCATCCGTCTCTTCTTCCGTCTGCTTCGTCTTCGTCGTCGTTTCTTTGCGGCGAAGTCCGCAAGACGGAAGCAACACAGCGCTACAAAGCAAGATGGCTATGATCTTTACAATTCGGCTTCTTTTCACGAAACGCCTCCGATTCTTCTGTAATTACACAATTTTATCAAAAAAACGCGTAAACCACAACATGCGCATCAGTTCTTCGGCATCGTGCTGACAAACTGCGCGATTCCCTCACAGATCTTATACTGATATTCTTCCGAGAGGAGATTCGTCTCTTCGTCGCTATTAGAAAGATAACCCATACGCACCATAAAAGAAGGAATGGAGCTCGCCCAGTTCAGACCGGTATAATTCCCGCTGGCCCAACATCCGTTGTAGTTCGCGCCGCTGCTGGTCGCAATATAGTCACCGAGTTTATCTCCCCAGGCTACGACCTGATCGGAATACTGACCGGATGACGGCACGATGACACAGCATCCCGAAGTCTTCGAATCATTGGCGCAGTTGCAGAACAGCCGGATGTACACATCCGGGTGATAAGAGACGGCCAGCTCGGCGCGTTCCTTGTTTGAAATATCCACATCGTTCGTCTCACGCGTGATATAGACCTCACAGCCCAGCGACTCGAGATATGCACGGAGAAGCAGTGCGGTCTGCAGATTGATTTCTGATTCATCGATTCCGGAAACGACGCCGCTAAAACCCTTCGCGGATTTATCCTTCGACCCACCCATCGAAGAAGACATTTCCTCTTGTTCACGATTCGGGATCGCCTGATGGCCGGGGTCGATCACGACACAGTATCCGCTAAGGTCCGGGCCGCCCGCCGGAAACGGAGTTACGGCCGGAGTAGGTGTCGGGGCCGGCGTGGTTTCCTCTGTTGTGGTTACCTGTGTCTCCGGTGTATCAGAGCTATCCTCAGGCACGACCTGCTTTTGTATCGGAAGCGAAGTGCTTGTCGCGGCGCTTTCTTTCTTCGATGAAGTAAGGCTTCTGACTGCATAGAAGATTCCCATTCCGATGGCCAGGACGAGCAGAACAGCCGTGACCGCCATCATAATGGCGACTCTTCTCCGTTTCGCTTCGATCTGCGCCTTCCTTCTGGCACGTTCTTCCGGCGACATCCTCCTGACCGGAGCCTGAGGACGGATCTGCGGCACCTGATATTCCGGTTCCGGCTCTTCATCCGCTCTAGTCTCACGTACCGGCTGAGCCTCACGTACCGGCTGAGCCTCACGTACCGGTTCAGACTCACGTACTTGCTGCGGTGATGCCTCGGCACGCTTTCTGGAAGCAGACGAATCAGAAGAAGGCACCCTTCTTATCTCAGACAGGAGCGAATCCAGATCGACTTTCTCGTTATTTCCGGATGTATCCTGATCTCGGTGCATGAATTCTCCGAAATCCGGAACTCCGTTATTGGACTCCTCCTCGTCAGGATGGATGCGTCTTCCTTCATCGCTGCTCATAGCCTTTCCCTCTCACTCCAAAAATCTCCTTTTAAATTCTATCACAACCCTGCACGAACAGGATTTACATCTTTGCATATACTATATTACACGATTCTTACCGATGTTTTGTAAAAACGTTTTGAAATTTTTAGATAAATCATATAAAATAGTATCACTAAACTAGGGGAGATTTTTCTGTGGGAAACAAAGAAGCACTTGTTATCGGACTCGGTATAACCGGCTGTTCAGCCGCTCGCATGCTCGCGGATGCCGGATACTCTGTCACATGCTTTGAGAGGGCCTCTCACGTCGGTGGACGTCTCTTCGAGGATATCCGTGCCAACGGTATCCGCGTCCAGGTGTACGGTCCCCGCATCTTCCATACAGATAACGAATCCGTGTATCGTTTCCTAAAGCGATTCGGATCTTTCTATCCGTACAGACACCGCGTGCTTCTGTCCACAGGCGATAAAACTGTCCCTCTCCCGCTCAATTCCCACTCTCTGGAAGTATTATTCGGAGAGAACCATGCTCATCAGATTCTCATCCGTCTTCAGACATATTTCCCGGACAGAAAGAGGATCTCATCTGACGAACTTATCCGTTCAAGCGACGAGATGCTGATCGATCTGGGTCGTTTCATCATCGAGAATATCCTTACCTTAAAGATCAACAGACAATCTCCGGATTCCTTCATTCCGGCGGATGACTCCTATGCAAACGATGCGATGGTCGATATCGGAACAGATGACTGTTATTACGAAGACAGCATCCAGGCCATGCCCATGCAGGGATTTCTCCCGATTATGGAAAGCATGCTCGACCATCCTTCTATCACGACCTATCTGAACATGGACGCCCTGTCCCGCATCTCCATACTCGAGAACTCTTCCCGCGTCCTGCTCGACGGAGTCCCCTTTAACGGACCGGTCATCTTCACGCCTTCAGTGGATCGCCTCTTCGACTATAAGTACGGCGCACTCCCCTATCGCGCGACCAAGATCACTTTCCATGATGAAAAACGGGATTTCTGTAACGAAAGCGCAGTGATCGTCACTCCGAAGGATCCGGAATATGTCCGTATCACCGAGAGCAAGCAGATCACGCTACAGGATATCGACGGACATACCACACTCAGCATGGAGACGCCATACGAAACGATGGTCAAAGCACACACTGAACCTTTCGAACCGGAGATAACAGAAGCGAACCTGGCCATCCTGAACAGATATATGGATCTGCTTAAGAACTGTACGTCCCTGATCCCGCTCGGACGCATGGCGACCTATCGCAATATGTCGATTGCCGAGAGCATCGAGCAGGCGCAGAAAATGGTCGCTGCCCTGTAATTTCTAAATAGAGATCATCCCTTATTCTTCTGTTACGAGAGTATAGACGGAAACCGGTACATCTTCCGGTCTTTGCATCTCTACACGGAAGTACACATTTTCATCGCATTTCACATCAACCGGAAGCCGTACAGAGCCGGCCTCGTCCACAGATCCGAGATCAAGAGAAGCCGTCAGGTCGGAAGAACTGAGCTTATCCATGTCATTCTTTCTGCCGACGAGACGCACAGTCACATTCTGCACAGGGTACTTCACTGCGAGGTTCTTTTCACGCAGCACATTCTGGTTCTCATACTGCAGTTCGAGAGTGAACGTCTTCTCGGTGACCGGATTCGTCGTAACCTGAATATACATCCACAGAAGAAGGGAGAACAGGAACGAGATCAGCAGCAGCAAAGCGCGACCGGAGCGCTTGCCCGTCTTCCTTGTCTTCTTTTTCCTGGCTACGACCGGTACATCATCCATTTCTGCATCGGACGTCTCCGCTTTAGACGCAGCAACGACGAGCTCATCGCCATCTGTATGTTCCGCTGCCACCTGATTCTTTTTTCCGTTTTTCTTGCCGTGTTTTTTCCCGAGGAGCGTCGTGCGGGCGCCTCCGGAAGTAAGCCCCAGAAGATACGAGAGATTCTTGCGAAGTTCAAGGCCATCCTTCATCTCATAGAGCACGCCATCGACCGCGATCGACATCGTTCCGCGTTCTTCGGACACAACGACAGCTATCGTATCTCCGATCTCGCTCGCACCGACCGCCGCTCTGTGGCGCGTGCCGTATCGCTCGATCATGTGGAAGGTCTCCGAGAGCGGAACATGGCACCTCGCCGCGATGATACGTCCGTCGCGGATCAGAAGGGCGCCGTCATGCATCGGTGAGCCCTTATAGAAGATAGACTGTAACATGGAATTGGTCACGGAGGAATCGAGCCGCACCACGTTCTCCTGCTTGAGCAGTTCTCCAAGTTTCGTAGAACGCTCGAGGAGCATGATCGCGCCGGTATATGTCTTGCTCATCTCCGTGCAGGCCTTCACGATCTCATCTACCATCGTTACATAACGGAGCTGTTCTTCCGAATCGTCATTCAGAACGACGCTGGAAAAAGAGGAAAAGGAACGAAGTCCTACTGTCTCGAGAGCATGACGGAGTTCCGGCTGGAAAATGACGACAAACAGGATCGCGACGATATAGAGCATCTTGTTAAAGAGATAGCCGACCATCTCCAAGCCGAGAAAACTGCAGAACAAGATGAAAACAAGGATCAGCATGACGCCCTTAAGGAGCTGCCAAGCGCGCGTCTCACGAATGATGCGGAGGATATTATAGAGGATGAACGTGACAAGGATGATGTCGATCGCATAACGGACCAGATCCAGCGGTCCGCCGAAAAACATGTATCCGCTGTCTAAGCTGGAGAATATTTCTGAAACAAAATCAGATAGCTTCTCGAACACTGCCTATGCTCCCCTCAAAAGACTTCTATTCATTATATCACATTCTTTATCTTTCCTCGACCAGTTTCTCGAGCAAGGTCTGTTCCAGTATCCGTACCTGCCGTCCTTTCACCTCTATAAGAGCCGCCTCCTCCATCGCTCTGAGTTCTCTGGAGAAACTGGGCCTCGGAAGCGCAAGAAGTTTCGATGTCACTTCCCGAGAGCCGGGAAGGATCAGCAGATCCCCTCCGCCCTGACTTCTCAGGAGCCCGAGCAGATAGCAGGCGATCTTCTGTCTGACACTCTTTTGGGACAGGAGAACGATACGCTGACCGCGACAGTGCACTTTCTGAAGAAGAATGCGGATATAGTTCTCTTTCAGTTTCGGATATCTCAAAAGATACTTCTCGAGCAGATCCCCGGGAATATAAAGGACAGTCACATCGGAGATGGCCTCCAGCGTAAACCGGTAACGCGGCAGATCTTTTTCCATAACCTCTTCACCGAAGAAATCTCCACATTCCAGAAGTTCAACAGTCGTAAATTCACCACCGGACGTGTATTTCTGCACGGCCGCTTCTCCAGATTCTATAAAGAGGAAATGCTTGCAGACTTCTCCTTCTTCCGCGATACGCTCACCTTCTGCATATGTTCTTGTGCGGAAAGAGGATGTGCAAGAAGTGACGATCTCGTCCTCAACATCTTCAAAAAGCAACGATTCCATAAGACTCCGACATTTATTCATGACTCTCCGGCTCCTTCATCTGCAGTATCCGCATCAAACACAAGTCTTCCCTGCACCCACACTTTCCGGATACGATACTGATCATCCATGGCCACCATATCCGCGAACTTTCCGACTTCGAGAGATCCCGTATCGCGGTCGATGTGAAGGACGCGCGCCGGATTGATCGTGCATGCCCGAAGCGCCGTACGAAGGGGTGCCCCGAGCGCAAGAAGATACTTAAACTCGTCATGAATATTCGTAGTACTTCCAGCCAGCCTCCCATCTCCCATATCGGTCCTTCCATCTCTCACAATGACACTCTTCCCACCCAGATCATATTCTCCATCCGGCATGCCGGATGCGCGCATCGCATCCGAAACGACAACCAGCCTATCCTCTCCGAGCACCGTGATCGCAAAGCGAAGCACCGCCGGATGCACATGCATACCATCGCAGATCAGTTCACAAGTGACCGAAGCATCATCGAGAAGCGCGCCGACTGCACCCGGTTCATGATGGTGCAATGGATTCATCGCATTGAAAAGATGTGTCGCATGATGCAGACCTTCGGATATCGCTTCTTTACAGCACGAGAACGTCGCAGCTGTATGCGCGGCAGAAAAGACAAAATCATTTTTCATCTCCCGGATAAGTGTCATAGCGCCGGGAAGCTCCGGCGATATGTCAATGATCGACAGATCTTCGGGAGAGAATCTACGGACCAGATCCTCTATAAACTCCTTCGACGGAAGTTCGGCATGATCGGTATTCTGCACACCGCACTTTTCTTTCGAAAGAAACGGACCTTCCATCCGAAGCCCCAGGAATCGGGCTCCGGTACATCTTCCCTCACGGACCTGTTCGTAGGAAGAGAACACCCGGTAGAGCCTCTCTTTCGATATCATCATCGTCGTCGGGCAGAAGGAAGTCACACCTTTTCGGGACAGGAAGGAGGAGATACGGGTCAGTGCCTCGACTGAGCCGTCAGAAGTATCGGCTCCTGCCGCTCCATGTATGTGAAGATCGATAAATCCGGGGAAGATCGTAAGTCCTTCCAGATCGTATTCTTCTCCTTCATGGTCCGAAGGAAGATCCCGTCCCATCGCGGAGATCCTCTGTCCTTCGACGAGAATTGACATGTCTTTCTTCACATCAAAATCCGGACCGATGAGATCCACATGATTCAGTCGCACGGGCTTTTTCCTCCCTCTCTTGCTGATCGTTTACAGTAAATATTTTACATCTTTCTTCACGAAATAGCACAATTTCGGCAAATAGCGAGATTTCCTCTGTCATTGTCTGGAAAAGAGTTTATAATCAACATTAACAAATCACAAAGAATAAAGAGGAGGATTATTATGTTCCCAGAAATTTCGGTGACTAAGACAACCTCACCAAGACAGAAACCCCAGCCGGGGCAGCCATTGCCGTTCGGCCACATCTTCTCTGACCACATGTTCGTGATGGACTATGTTGAGGGGCAGGGCTGGATCAACCCCAGAATCGTTCCTTACGGCCCGTTTGAGATCGAGCCGTCCGCTATGGTATTCCACTATGGCCAGGCCGTATTCGAGGGTCTGAAGGCCTATAAGTGTGAAGACGGTTCCATCAACCTCTTCCGTCCGGAGTGCAACTTCGAGCGTATGAACAACAGTAACGACCGTCTCGTGATCCCGAAGGTTGATGTCGACTTCTGCGTACACGCGACAAAGATGCTCGTCGAGATTGACAAGGACTGGATCCCGTCCGGCAAAGGCGAGTCCATGTACATCCGTCCGTTCGTTATCGCGACTGACCCGTACCTCGGCGTACGTCCTTCGAACACCTATAAGTTCTTCATCCTGCTCTCCCCTTCCGGTGCGTACTACGCTCACGGCATCCAGCCGGTAAAGATCTACGTAGAGGACAAGTATGTCCGTGCAGTTCGTGGCGGTACAGGCTTTACGAAGTGTGCCGGTAACTACGGCTGCTCGCTGATCGCGCAGACCATCGCTCACGACTCCGGTTACGAGCAGGTACTCTGGCTCGACGGTGTTGAGCAGAAGTACATCGAAGAGGTCGGCGCCATGAACATCATGTTCATCATCGACGGCAAGCTCGTTACTCCTTCCCTGGCAGCCGGATCCATCCTGCCGGGTATCACCAGAAGATCCTGCATCGAGATCGCGAAGGATATGGGTCTTGAAGTAGAAGAAAGAAGAATCTCCATCGACGAGGTCATCGAAGCCGGTAAGTCCGGCCGCATGCAGGAGTGCTTCGGTTGTGGTACCGCAGCGGTTGTTTCTCCGGTCGGCGAACTCAAGTATGAAGATACCGTCTTCACGATCAACAACGGCGAGATCGGACCGATCACGCAGAAGTTCTACGACACGATCACCGGTATCCAGAGCGGCAAAATAGAAGACAAGTTCGGCTGGGTCACAAAGGTCGACTGATCATCTTTATCACACAGCATCACAAAGCCCCTCATTTTCGCCTTCATCAACGAAGAAAAATGAGGGGCTTTTCATGTCTTACCGGAAGATACAAAAATAACCATCTGAACAATCAGATGGCCATTCTTGTAGTTACAAAAAAACGAATCGTACATCCGTCTTTCTGTGAAGATAATACCATGCTTTTCCCAAAATAACAAGTATCAAAAAATATCTTCACGGAAATGTAAACTAGAATCAATCTTCGGGTATTATACGTCGAAGATCTTATAGTTCGGAAGGTTCAGTGACGGGTTGATACCGAGCGATCCATGATAGGTCACGACGAAGTAGACGAGAATACCGATCCCGACCAGGACGATCAGGACACCAAGCGCTCTCGGCATTCTTGTCGAGTCGGTCACATTCGTCTTAGCGATCTTGTCGTGGAAGGTCTGTGAGTCAGGACTGGTCGTACCGGAAATGTACGAGAAGAACCCGAGGACGACCGTGAAGAGACATACGATCTTGACGAAGCTTCTGATAATGTTATAGAGCATCGTATTTCCCATATGGAAATCTACATCACAGTTCAAACTGAGTTTACCCGGTGTCGTTGCAAAGATCCTCGTGAGAAGAACATCCAGGATAAAGTAGATCACGACCAGGATCACGCCGGTCTTGATGAGTTCATTTCTCGATACGCTCTCGAACTGCAGCTCCGCATCGATCGACGACGCCGTGAAAGTGAGCATCATAAAACCGGCCGCATATCCGAGAAATGTGAGAAGATCCAGGATCACGGCAACAAAACGATTAAACATTGAAGCATTGGTATTCATATATACAACCCCTCCTAAGGTATTTTCAATATAACACTATGAAAAAACAGCGTCAAATCTGTGTTTGTCCACACGAGTTTCCGTCAGTAATAGAAGAAACACTTGAGCACATCACCGGACTCCCAGCGGAAATTCAGCGATTGGAACTTGCCCGGAGCCAGCGGTGTATACTTCGCCGCATCATTACAATGGGACACTTCAACATATTCGGGATCCTCCGGGATCTCCTTCGAGAAGAATCCGAGAAGTTCCTTGTCATTTAGTGAGATCTGCGCATTTTTACAGTCCTGCGGGATCAGCACATCCAGACGGAACCTGCTCGGCTTATCCATCAGAAACAGGAAACCCAGCACCTTACGGTCTGCTTTCGGCGCAGTCACACGCTGTGTCACGGTCACGTCGCTACCGTCTATCGAGAAATGATACTCTTTGTCGGTAAGTTCGCTTACGGCGATCCCCGTAAAGAGATCTCCATATATGATATCCCCGTTATCCTTGTTTCCCATCACTTGCAACGCTCTCCTTCTTCTTCGGCGCGACAGTCGGATCAAGTCTGACGCCTTCGTTATACTTCGAGATCGGCACACAGTTCTTCGAACCTTTCTCGACTGCCTTGACGGCGATAAAGGCCACCACATTCACACGCGTCTGAAGTCTCGTCTCATCGAGCGACTCTTTCAGGATCTCGGACGAATCGAGAGGCGTTCCGCGGATCGCCCCGCCATATTCCTGAAGCTCGAGGTTCTTCGTCTCCTTCATATCGGAGAGCTTACTGAAATTGTAGTCCGAAGACTCGAAGAACACGACCGGGATCTCCATGCTGTCGAAGATCGTATAGTCCGACCTGACCTGAGTCACTTCGCGATACATATCGTCCACATGGTCACCGTTTACATCGAAACTCAGAAGGGACATATTATAATTGAGGTCTACTCCCGTCTCGGACAGCAGACTATTCTCATAAGCCACGTCATAGGCCTCATACAGTTTTCTGCGGTAGGTGTACTTCTTCCCTTCCTTAAGCGAGGAAAGACCTGCATGCGCATACAGTTTATCCCCCGCGTATATACTCTCGATGCAGTACATACACTCGACTCTTTTCAGTTCATCTGCCTTCATCTGATTCACAAATATCCCCGCGCCCAGATAATTAGCCGATGACGCGCCAAAAGCGACCAGAACGACATCGTACGCATACGTCTTCCCGTACATCTCTTTTGCGATCGTCATGAGCGCTCCGATCCCGCAGGCATTGTTCTGGATCCCGTCATACTTCGGATAGGAACTCCTCTGCGAATAGCTGATCGGCGAATCATAGTGCGCTCCGATGATCACGGTCTTATGCACCTCAGAGTACTCTCCGAAGGAGTCTCTCTGCATAAATCCCTCGCCCGGGATACGTACGATATAGTTATACGAATTTTTCCCGTCTGAAGATGTGAAAGACTGGCTCTCGACCTGATAACCTATCTTCTCCAGTTCGTTCTTGATGAGCACCCCCGCGCCCTGTTCTCCCGAGGAAAAAGCGCTTCGGAACGGAAACTTCGTGGCAAGTTCGAGCGCGAAATCTGCGCCGTAAGAACCGTAATCGGCCGGTTTCTTCTTTTCTTCCTTCTTCCCGCAGGAAGACGAAAACAGGAGCGCAACACAAAGAAATATCACGCTGATCCGAAGGAGGAGATGCTTTTTACCTTGTTCTCTCATGATCGCTCCCATCTTCTATCTGTTCACACTTTCACAGATGACGTTCAGCTTCTCCGAGAAGAATAGGAGCGCTTCGGCCTGCGTCATGATCTTCTCATGGATCGTGCCGTTTCCGCTGGCGAGGATCACTTTGATCTCATCTTTATACGGAGCAAGATTTCTGACGATACGCTTAAGGATCGAATCCTTCGAGACACCCTCGAGTTTTCTCGGGAAACCCAGCATGTCATAGAGCCGGAAAAGCGGTTCGGAAGGATTCATCGCCGCGACGGCAAAAGCCAGAGCTTCGCCCTCGGAATACCTAAGGAAACGGAAATGCTCGAGGATCGCTTCTTTAATCTCCTTACCGAAGTCAAAGGCATCCTGATTCATCTCGCGGATCCTCGACTTCGCGAGATAGCACTCGTCGATCGTGATAAACATATCCGCCTTCGTGACGAGGCGGTTCAGAAGCGTGATCTGGTCGAGCATGGCATACCGGATGATCTCGGCATAGCCGTTCTTCATGAAGGTCTCCGGGACCGTCGGCAGAAAGTCCACATCCATGATGACTGCGATCGGTCTGCAGCTCACACTGACGCAGTCCTTGTGACTCATGTAATTGAGGTAGGCCGTATCCGCCTCTGCCGACTCGAGCATACCCATAAGTGTAGTCGGCACCAGACAGTAAGGCAGGCCGCCGAGGAAGGTCGATGCGACAAAAGCGGTCACATCCAGGATGCTGCCACCGCCCCATCCGACCAGAAGGTCGTCCTGTGAAAAAGAGATATCCATCAGGCGTTCAAAGACCTGCATGACCACATCGAAGTTCTTCGAGGACTGTCGTCCGTCGATCTGGATGACCGTCGGCGCGATATGCCGCGCCTCGAGCTCGGAGATGAAATTCATGTGATGGAGGCCGTTTACTTCCTTGTCCGTGACGATGGCCAACTTGACCGGATGATCGGAAGAACGGGTACGCAGAAGCTCTATGAGCGATGAGTAGGCCATGCCGCGCCCACATTCGATGGGATAACTGCAGCGGCTCTCCACACGCTTAAGACAGGTCATCTTGTCCTTCCTCCCTTTCACGGATTTTCTGATTTCTCATGATATGATAACACTTTTACGGATAACTTTGAACAAAAAAGTCGATTTACAGTGCTTTTCATGCAGTATTATGTGATAAAATAGGTTGTTATAAATTTGGAGAAAAGGACGATTACTATGGCAATCACAAATCCCGCGATCCGTACACGTTTTGCGCCGAGCCCCACAGGCTTCATGCATGTCGGAAACCTCCGGACCGCGCTGTACGAGTATCTGATAGCAAAATCTCTGGGCGGCACATTCGTGCTTCGTATCGAGGATACGGATCAGGAGCGTTATGTCGACGGCGCAGTCGACATCATTTATAAGACCTTAAAGACCGCAGGTCTTATCCACGACGAAGGACCGGACATCGGCGGCGATTACGGTCCGTATGTCCAGAGCGAGCGAATGGACCTCTATAAGCCTTACGCCGAGGAACTGGTCAGGAATGGTCACGCCTATTATTGCTTCTGCAGCAAGGAGCGTCTCGCTTCCCTTCACGAAGAGGGCGGTGTCGAGGGCGGTTATGACAGGCACTGCCGGGACCTCTCCCCTGAGGAGGTACAGAAGAACTTGGCTGCAGGGATCCCGTATGTTATCCGTCAGAAGATGCCGCTTACCGGGGAAACGACATTCCACGACTGCGTATATGGCGACATCACTGTGCAGAATAAAGAGCTCGAGGATCAGATCCTTCTGAAGGCCGACGGGTATCCGACCTACAATTTCGCGAACATCATCGACGATCACCTCATGAAGATCTCCCATGTCGTCCGCGGATCCGAGTATCTCTCCTCTACGCCGAAGTATAACCTCTGCTACGAGGCCTTCGGATGGGAGATCCCGACCTATGTCCACCTTCCGCTGATCATGGGCAAGAATGAGGACGGCTCCGTCAGCAAGCTCTCTAAGCGCCACGGATCCACCGGTTTTGAGGATCTGGTCTCGCAGGGGTTCCTGCCGGAAGCGATCATCAACTACATCGCCCTTCTCGGCTGGTGCCCGAAGGACAATCAGGAAGTTTTCTCTCTGCCGGAGCTCTGCGAAGCTTTCGACATCAATGGCATCAGCAAATCCCCGGCCGTCTTCGACTACGATAAACTCGAGTGGTTCAACGGCGAATATATCCGCAAGATGACCGAAGAAGAGTTTATCGAGTTCGCCAAGCCTGAACTTCTGAAGTTCCCGATGATCACCGAGGATCTGTATCCCCTCTTTACCGAGATCATGCAGCCCCGTATCACCAGACTTCCGCAGATCAGCGAAAAACTCGGTTTCCTTCTTGAGCTTTCCGATTATGATCTGGAGCTTTATGTTCACAAAAAGAGCAAGACCACGAAGGAAGGCTCTCTCGAGATGCTCAACATCGTACTGCCGATGCTCTATGAGATCGAGTGGACCAAGGATTCTCTTTCCGAATGTCTCACGGGTCTTGCCGAGGGCATGGGCGTCAAGAATGCGCTTGTCATGTGGCCTGTACGTATCGCCGCTTCCGGCACGGCTGTTACCCCCGGCGGCGCCGTCGAGGTCCTCCTCCTTCTCGGCAAGGAAGAAGCCTTAAAGCGTATCGAATCCGGACGACAGCGACTCTCAGCTGCATTGTCCTGACAGATCGAAAGGCACAAGTGCTTTTCACGAAAAAAAACAAAATCGCACAAAGACGTGTGTAAAGAAAGTGAGAGTAAAGAATTATGAGCGAATATAAGAGTTTTATTCATGAAGCCATCGAGGAAGATATCGGACCGGGCGGACGTTACGAAGGGAAAACCGTCCACACCCGTTTCCCACCGGAACCGAACGGCTATCTCCATATCGGTCATGCAAAAGCACTGGAGATCGACTTCGGTATGGCCGAGCAGTATGGCGGTCTTTGTAACCTCCGTATGGATGACACAAACCCGACGAAGGAAGACGAAGAATACGTCGAGGCCATCAAGGAAGATATCAAGTGGCTCGGCCATGACTGGGACGACCGTTTCTTCTATGCATCTTCCTATTTCGATAAGATGTACGAGTACGCCGTCGAGCTCATCAAGAAGGGCTTGGCGTATGTCTGCCAGCTGACTCCGGAAGAGATGAAGGAGCACAGAGGCGACCTCACCCACCCGGCAACGAGCCCGTATCGTGACCGTCCGATCGAGGAAAGTCTCGACCTCTTCGAGAGAATGAAGAACGGCGAATTCCCTGACGGAGCCATGACACTTCGCGCGAAGATCGATCTGGCCTCAGGTAACTTTAATATGAGAGATCCTGCGATCTATCGTATCAACCACATGCGTCATCACAACACCGGCGATAAGTGGTGCATCTACCCGATGTATGATTTTGCGCACCCGATCGAGGATGCGCTCGAGGGGATCACACATTCTCTATGTTCCCTGGAGTTCGAGGCACACAGACCCCTCTATGACTGGGTCATCGAGAATGTATCTGTTCCGTGCAAGCCGCGTCAGATCGAGTTTGCCAGACTCGGCATCACACATACGGTCCTCAGTAAGAGAAAGCTCCGCAACATGGTCGAGACAGGTGTCGTCGACGGATGGGACGATCCGCGTATGCCTACCCTCTGCGGACTGCGCCGTCGCGGGTACACTCCCGCAGCGATTCATAATTTCCATGAGAGAAACGGCATCTCGAAGGTAAACAGCGTAGTCGATTTTGCTTTTCTTGAGTATTGCCTCAGAGAGGATCTGAATGCCACAGCGAAACGTGTCATGGGTGTAGTACATCCGATCAAGCTCATCATCGACAATTACCCGGAAGGACAGACTGAAACCTTTACCGTAGAAAATAACCCGGAGCGTCCGGAAGACGGAACTCGCGAGGTTTCCTTTTCACGTGAACTCTGGATCGAAGAGGACGACTTCATGGAAGTCCCGGAAAAGAAATACTTCCGTCTCTTCCCCGGAAACGAAGTCAGACTGAAGTCCGCTTACGTTATCAAGTGCACGGGCTGTGACAAGGACGAAAACGGAAAGGTCACCGCAGTTCACGCCGAGTACGAAGAGTCCAGCCGCGGCGGTAATCCGGCCGACGGACGCCGTATCAAGG
The DNA here is from genome assembly GCA_017551625.1 of Clostridiales bacterium. Taxonomy (GTDB): domain Bacteria; phylum Bacillota; class Clostridia; order Saccharofermentanales; family Saccharofermentanaceae; genus Scatonaster. Next base: position 14,755 of record JAFZLF010000035.1, read on the forward strand.
CCACGATCCACTGGGTCGACACGAAGACCGCACTCGATGCGACTGTACGTCTCTACGACCGTCTCTTCACCGTCGAAGCTCCGGATCTTGCTGATTGCAATTATCTCGACTTCATCAATCCGGATTCCCTCACCGTCGTAGAAGGAGCGAAGGTAGAAGCATCTCTGGGCGATGCGAAGCCGGCAGACCGGTTCCAGTTCCTGCGTATCGGTTACTTCTGCATGGATACCAAAGATTCCGGAAACGGCAAACTTGTCTTTAACCGCAGTGTGTCCCTGAAGGACAGTTACAAGCCCGCGGCAAACTGATTTCGAAAGTTTGCGCCTGCCACTCTGAAAAAATGAGCCCGTCTTATTCGATAAGACGGGCTCTTCTCATACTGATCCATCAATAAAATAGAGAAAGGACTGCCGCAATATCGCGACAGTCCCTTTCTATTTTGAAATCGAATAAATCAGAGTGCCTGACGATAGTTATTCGCCTGATTCTGCTCTTCTTCCTGCTTAGCAAGAGCGTCACGATCCATAAGGGATACTGTGCTCGGAGCAACAACAAAGGTCTTTCTGTTCTGATCGATCGGCTTTACATTACCATCGATCGAGTAAGCTGCACCGGAGATGTAGTCGATCACGCGCTGAGCAACAGAACGGTCAACATTCTCGATATTGCAGATAACGGTGTGACCTGCGCGGATATGATCGCATACCTGCTGGGAAGAGCGGATGCTGTCCGGCTGGAGAATCACTACCTGTGTATCTGTAGCACGAACGTTACGCGGGAGAACGATCGGTCTTGTGATTTCAGGAGTCTGGTAAGAAGTATCCGGGACAGAAGGAATGTAGTTCTCTTCTTCTTCGATTACCGGCGGATAGGACTCTTCGTAGCCCTCTTCGCCCTCATAGTACTCGTCGCCTTCTCCATCGTCGTAGTAACCATCATTCATGCCATTAACGCCTGCAATTGTGTCTACGATTCTTTTCCAAAATTTCGCCATAATTAACCTCCAAATTTACTGCCGAAGTGCGTCGAGCACCCCTGAATTTCACTATGAGGTTAATATATACTTCTCGAAATTCTACTTCAATAGAAAAGTCCCAACAGTAAATAACATGTAATTTTGACATTACTTTGTGTCATTTTTCTGTAATATTTCCACATTCACGCGCTGTTTTTTGTGCAATATCATACGGGATCCGGATAATCCCTCTTCCCGAAAATCGCCGTCCCGATACGCACATGTGTCGCGCCGCAGGAGATCGCCTCACGGAAGTCCCCGCTCATCCCCATCGAGAGATACTTCCAGCAATTCTCATCCACGCCACGTCGCTTCAGTTCTTCAAAGAGTCTCCGCGCCTTCTCGAATACCGTCTTCGCTTCTCCGGGGGCGTTCTGGATCGGGGCCATAGTCATTAGTCCGCATATATCCAGATTCGGAAGAGCAAGCAACGTCTCGATTTCTTCCACTGCCTCCGCGGCAGAAAAACCGTGTTTGCTCTCTTCGCCGGAAACATTGACCTCCAGCAATATTTTCGCTCGTGTTTCGATTGTAACATAACGCTTGGATATCTCTTTTGCCAGGCTCATCGAGTCCACAGAGTGGATCAGATACGGTTCACCTGCGATCAGACGGACTTTTCTGCTCTGCAGTGTCCCGATCAGATGCCATTTCGGATGTAGATCCTTCTCGTCAAGGACCTGTTTCTTCTCGTGCATCTCTTCCGCCCGGTTCTCACCGAGATCCGTAAGCCCCAGAGAGAATGCCTGGGCAGCATACTCTGCCGGGAAGAACTTCGATACCCCGATCAGCGTGATCTCAGAAGGATCTCTTCCTGCTTCTTTGGCAGCATCCGCGATCTGTTCACGGACTTTTGCGATATTCTCTTTCATCTGTTCCGGGCTGTAAAGCGTCATATTATTTCTCCACCTTATCCCCTTCTTTTACCGTCTGGGGATTCGTGATAACGATCGTACTGATACTCGGCACAGACTGTTCTTCACTGATCGGGGCAATGATCGCAAACTCGCGGTCATAGTCCTTGACCTGCACCGTGTAGCCTCGCGCATAGCCGCTCTCATTTACATAGATCGTCGCGATACCACGGTCATAATCCGCATCGACCAGCGCGGATACCGGAACACGGATACCACTGGTCTTGGTCTGTACGATCTCGATATTGACCGTACGGCGGTCCAGCAGACGCTCCACCTGATTCGCCGTCTTAAAGACGATCAGCAGACCCTTACGCGTCACGGAACTTCTCACTACTTCACAATCCGAGATAGAGATCCCCTCTGAAGGAATACGGATCACGTGTGTGGAGCCCAGCTTAAATTCTTCCATCGGGGCGTTCTCCAGTTCACATGCGAAGTATTGCACATCGTTCTGAACGATACGCAGGATCGGTTCATTCTGTTTGACACTCAGATCACCGGTGATAATACTATTCGACTCTTTGATCAGGGAATCACACTTTGTGTCGACCATATCCATCAGAAGATCCAGAGTAATATCGGTCTCATGACCATCGAGTTTATACGATACGATCCCCGGAGAATCTGCATAGACCGAATTCGCACGGTTCTCCAACTGGTTCTGAAGCGCGGATTCGCTCCCGCGCAAGGCCGCTAGCTGTTCATCGCCGAAATCGACACTCTGAAGATCTGTATCTCTCTTCTCCATCAGTACGCGGATCGATGACGAATAACTGGTCATGTTACTGAGTTTCATCTGCATGGTATCCTGACGTATCGTCGTAATGATCGGTTTGATCTCTTCATTGGTCTCGTTGAAGATCGTCTTGGCGGCGACGCCCTTTCCCTGCAGCATCAGCTGTCGTTCCCGATCGACGATCTGCTGCTCGACATTATGAAGCTCCGTCAGTGTCGACTCCATACCTTCGGGAATAACCATGGCCAGAAGCTGTCCCTTGGCGACACGGCTGCCCTCTGTTGCCTGACTGAGAAGTGAACCCGTATGTGTCGAGGTCATCACCGTCTCTTCACGAACGACGAGCGCAGTGGCGCCGAGCGTATGCTCGATCGTTCCTTCCGTTGCAAAAGCATAGGTCGGTTTGGCGGCCACATAATCAACCACATACAGCACGGCGATGATCAACATTCCGACAAGGATCAGTATGCAGAGCAGAGAATTAAAAGCGGCGCGAAGACTGTCTCTTCTGCGTTTCTTGGCCATATGCTGTCTTCTGGCTTCGCCTACCTCAGGGTGGGTCTCCTCCAGCACATCCGGCACTTCCTTCGCCTTCTTCGCGGCTTCCGCTTCCGCCGCAGCAATAGCCGCCATCTCTTCCTTGCGTTTTTCCTTAAGCTTGGCCTTCTGGAGATTCCTGTTCTTTCTTTCGACCTGGTGAACCTTCCACCATGACAATTTTCTCGCTCTGGCCGACGGGGAATCTTTCTCCGCCACTACAGTCTTCTTCGCATCCGTTTCATCTCCGAAGAGTGGTCTTCGGAATTGCGCCGGTACGGGATCATTATCCGGATTTTGCGGACGGTTCTCATGCGTCACTCCGGAGACGATCTTATTCTGCAGATCCAGCTCACGTTCTTTCTTCACGCTGCGGATCGGCGTCACATTCTTCTTATTCTCGGGTTCCTTGCGCGCGGACTCTTCGTTGCGGCTCGCCGGACGGGCCGAAGAGGACGGACGTTTATTGTTATTCGGGCGATTGCCTGCATTCGGGCGCGCCATGTTATTCGGGCGCTTCCCGCTATTGGGCCGGTTGGCGTTATTCGGGCGTTTGCCGTTGTTCGGGCGCTTGCCGCTTCCCATATCAGTCCTTCTCCATCATTTCCGAGACGGCCATCATGACCGCCAGTTTCACCTGTTCAAATACCAGTCCGCCCTGCATATATACGAGGTACGGAGGTTTTACCGGACCATCAGCCGAGAGCTCGATCGACGCCCCCTGTACAAAAGCACCGGCTGCCATAACGACCTGCGCGTCATATCCGGGCATATCCCACGGTTCCGGCGACACGAAAGAGTCTACCGGTGAACAACTCTGTACTTTTCTACAAAAGTTTACCATTTGTTTCTCGTCAGGGAAAGCCACACTTTGCACAATATCTCCGCGAAGGTCCGTCGAGGAAGGGGCGCAGCTACATCCCGCCATCTCCAACATCTTCGCCGCGAACACCGCCCCCTTCAGGGCTTCCGCCACCACATGCGGGGCCAGGAAGATGCCCTGTGCGATCTGTCTGTTAAAGCCGAGGCTTGGTCCGACATGACTGCCGAGACCCGGCGCCGTGACTCGCTCGGCGACTCTTTCCACGAGATCCTTTCGTCCTGCAACATATGCGCCGGACGGGCAGATCCCCCCACCGGCGTTCTTGATGAGCGAACCTGCACATAGATCGGCGCCCAGCGCACACGGCTCCTGCGTCTCGACGAATTCGCCGTAACAGTTATCGACGAATACGATGATGTCTTCCCTTATTCCCTTCACCAGATCGACGACGGCCTTGATATCTTCTGCCCGCAGGGATCTTCTGGAGGTATACCCCTTTGATTTCTGCAGGAAAATCACTTTCGTCTCGGGTTTGATCGCATTTCTGATCGCATCAAGATCCGGAGATCCGTCTTCTTTCAGCTGGACTTCGTTATACTTCATGCCGTAGTCCATGAGAGATCCTGTAAACTTGCCTTCTTTCTTCTCGACACCCAGTGCCGAAGCGAGCGTATCATACGGGCGTCCTGTTACGGCCAGCATCTCTTCGCCCGGTTTCAGGATGCCGAACAGGCATGCTACCAGGATCTGCGTGCCGCATGTCACCTGAATGCGGACATAGGCTGCTTCCGCTCCGAAGATCTCCGCATACATCTCTTCGATCTTCTCTCTTCCGATGTCGTCATAACCATAACCTGTGGTCGCGCCGAGGTGCGCCTCGGCAAAGCGCGCATTACGGAAAGCCTCCAGGACCCGGAGCTGGTTGATCTCACGTGTTTTTTCAATCTCACTAAATACAGAAGAAACGGTGGTCATCGCTTCTGAAGCCATTTGAACCACCGCATCCCGGATTCCGTATTCGTTATAGGGAACCGAATTCATCAGATGCCGTATACCTCCTCTGGGCTCAGGATACGGATCCCGGCTTCCTCGAATTTCTTGATGACCGGATCGAAATCCTGTACACGGATCACCATGACCGCATCAGACGACTTTCTGCCTACGAAACCATAGATATATTCCATCGATTCGCCTGTCTCCGAGAACTTGGTCAGTGTCGCGTCGAGCGTACCCGCCTTATCCGGAATCGCGATCGCAAGAACCGGAGTCATACTTACCGTAAATCCGGCCTCGGTCAGAACCATGACCGCCTCTTCCGGCTTATCAAGGATCATACGGAGAATCCCGTAATCTGTCGAGTCGGCAACAAAAAGCGCACGGATATCGATATTGGCCTTGCCCAGTACCTTCGTCACCTCAGCGAGACGGCCGAAGGAATTCTCCAGAAAAACATTGATCTGTTTCACTAACATATGGGAGTCCTCCTTATTTGTTCTGTTTCTATTATACCGTAATCTCGTCTCTTTATGCGAGGAAATCTCTTCCCTTGTTAAAAGCTTCGATATTCATCGGGATCAGCTTCGCCTTCGCGGCAAATGCCTCGTTAATGGCTTCTTCCCAAAGCTCCTTCGGGAAGTCCATACCGGCAGAGAGCGCACCGACCATGACCATGTTTACGGCCTTACTGCTGCCACAGGATAGTGCGGCCGAGAGCGCGTCAAATTCCACGATCTTCGCATTACCGGAAGCGGAAGCATCGAGCGCATCCTTGATGTTCGCCGGATACTCGGCATTTCCGAGAAGTACCGGCAGGCTCTTGATCTTCTGGGAATTTACAAGGAGCACGCCATCTTTCTTGAGGAGGTTTGCCCAGCGGACCGCCTCCACTTCTTCGAAAGCGAGCACATAGTCGGCCATGCCTTCTTCAATGATCGGAGAATAGACCTTCTCACCCATTCTTACGTATGTGATAACGGAACCGCCGCGCTGGCTCATGCCGTGTACTTCCGAAACCTTGATGTCGAGGCCGAGCTTCATGGCGAGGATGCCGAGGAGCTTACCGGCAATCAGAGTTCCCTGTCCGCCGACACCGGCGAGTACGATTGAAATATCCTTTGCCATATTACGCTTCCTCCTTCTTAGAGAGTGCATCGAACTTACACATGTTGATGCAGAGACCGCAAGCGTTACATGCCTCCGGATCGATCACCGGCTTCTTATCCTCGCCTGCGACGAGTGCCGGGCACATGATACGGGAGCAGGCACCGCATTTCTTACAGTTTTCTTCGTTCAGCACGATCGAGACGCCCTTCGGCTTCTTTCCAGTCGGGATCAGTGCGCACGGACGGCGTACGATGATTACGGATACGCATTCCTTCGCGATCTCTTCCTTAACGATTTTCTCGACTTCGTAAGTATCGACCGGATCGACGGTTCTTACGGATGTAACACCCACGCTTCTGCAGAGTGTCTCGAGGTCGATCGCCGGAGCCGGCTGCAGACGGATGTTCTTACCGGAAGCCGGATTCTGCTGATGACCGGTCATACCCGTGATAGAGTTGTCGAGGATCATGACAGTGATACTACTCTGGTTATATACCGCGTTAATGAGGTTCGTGATACCGGAATGCAGGAAAGTGGAGTCACCGATTACGGCAACAGTCTTCTTGCTGTCTTCTCCATCCGAAGCCTTGTCAAAGCCATGCGCCATGCCGACCGAAGCGCCCATGCAGACGGAAACATCCATCGCGGCTGTCGGCGGCAGGGTACCGAGCGTATAGCATCCGATATCGCCCATGACCTGAACCTTCGCTCTGTTCAGAGCAAGGAACATACCCTTATGCGGGCAGCCTGCGCAGAGGAGCGGCGGACGGCCCGGCGCCTTCGGAAGCTTGTCGAGGTCCAGTGCTTTTTCCGGAAGCGCTTCGGAAGAAAGGACAGAACGGATCATTCTGGAATTGTATTCGCCCTGCAGTGTGAACAGGTCCTTACCTTCACAGGCAATACCTGCCGCCTTGATCTCGGTCTCCATGAACGGATCAAGTTCTTCTACAACGACCAGACGGTCTACTTTAGAAGCGAAGTCACGGATCAGATCCATCGGCAGCGGCCATACGCAGCCGAGCTTCAGGACGGAAGCGGTCGGAACGCCCTCCTTCACGTACTGGTAAGATGCACCGGCCGTGATGATACCGAGCTTGGCATCGTTCATCTCTACCTTATGGATACCCATGCCGAGGAATTCTTCGTTAGAAGCCTTCGCGATATCCAGTGTTCTCTGCTCGACAACGACGTGACGCTTGATGGCCATAGCCGGCATCATGACGTACTTGTTGACGTTCTTCTCATACGGCTTGACGACGATGTCTTCCGGATCAGAGAGCTCGACCAGAGAACGCGAATGGGAAACACGGGTATGCATGCGCAGGATCACAGGTGTATCGAATCTCTCGGAGAGTTCGAAAGCTTTCTTGGCGAAGTCCTTGCACTCCTGGCTGTCAGACGGCTCGAGGATCATGAGCTTCGCGGCGCGGCCGTAGTTACGGCTGTCCTGCTCGTCCTGGGAACTGTGCATGCCCGGGTCATCGGCGACTACGAATACCAGACCGCCGTTTACGCCCTCATAAGCAGCCGTAAACATCGGGTCAGCTGCTACGTTCATACCGACGTGCTTCATGCATGTCATCGCGCGAGCACCGCGGATGCTGGCACCGATGGCCACCTCGGATGCGACCTTCTCGTTTGTCGCCCACTCGCAGTAGATGCGGTCGTAGGTGGCGATCGTCTCCGTGATTTCTGTACTCGGTGTACCCGGGTAGGAGGAAACGACCTTCACTCCTGCCTCATAGGCACCGCGTGCAACAGCTTCATTACCTAACATAATCTGTTTCACTATGCGTACCTCGTTTCTATGTTCTATGATATTAGATCATCTAAATGACACCAGAATATTGTACCACGAAAACGGCATCCGCGAGAGGTCAAATGTCCGATTACGCGTCGTCCTTGACAGACTTGTCGACGCCCTTTCTGTCGAGTTTCGGAGAAATAACATCTTCCGGCATATCGGCAAAAGCTCTGTCGACGACTTTCTTGTCAAGTTTCGGGGAGATCCAGGATACGATCGGAACCAGGATGATGCCGAATACCATGGCAAAAGCACCTGCATTGATCGGGGATGCGAGATTGATCGGAAGTCCGGTCGGGAACTTGAAGTTGTGTCCGAAGAGCGCGCCGTTACTTAAAATCAGGTGGGATACGGTAATACTGACACCACTGATGAAGCTTGCCCAGACAGCTGCCTTTGTTACGCCCTTCCAGAAGAGGCCATAGAGGAACGGAGCCAGGAAAGATCCGGCCATCGCGCCCCAGGAGATGGACATCAGTTTTGTGATGTAGACATCGTTGCTGTGGTAAGAGTAAAGTGCCAGAAACATGGATACCAGTACGAAGAAAGCAAGAAGGATACGGATGGTTGTGACCTTCTTCTTCTCATTCATATCTTTGATGACATTATCGGCCAGCACATCGAGCGTGATCGTGGAGCTGGATGTAAGTACCAGAGAGGTCAGAGTGGACATGGAAGCCGAGAGAACCAGAACGACGAGGATCGCGACCAGAAGTGTCGGGATCGCCATGTCGAGGATAATCGGCATGATCTTGTCCATATTGAGTCCGCCGGAAGCAGTCTTAATGTCATCCGCCGTGACGAAGATACGGGCGAAACCACCCATGAAGTAAGAACCACCTGCGATGATGACCGCAAACACCGTGGAAACGATCGTAGCGGTATGTACGGACTTATCGTCCTTGATGGAGTAGAACTTCTGTACCATCTGCGGAAGACCCCATGTACCCAGAGAAGTCAGGATAACTACGCCGAGGAGGTTTAGCGGTTCAGGTCCGAAGAGCGAGGAATATACGCCTTGGAAAGAGGAACCGTTCGCAGCCGGGATCTTAGACAGTTCAGTCATAGAGTCCATCAGGCCGCCGTGATAGTTTAGTACGCAGATGATTGTGATCGTAATACCGACGATCATGATGAGACCCTGGATAAAGTCATTGATGGCCGTGGACATGTAGCCGCCGAGAATAACGTAGGTGGCCGCCAGGAGGCTCATCACGATGATGCAGATCTCATAACCGTAAGAGATGCGGTCGAGACGAAGTGCCGAAGTGAAGAGATAAGAAAGACCATTAAATACGGAAGCGGTGTAAGGGATCATGAAGATGAAGATGATGATCGCCGCCGCGATACGCAGGGACTTCGAATCATAACGTTTGCCGAAGAAGTCCGGCATCGTATTTGTATTCAGTGTTTTGGTCATGATACGACAACGTTTGCCGAGGATGACCCAGGCCGCCAGAGAACCGATAAAGGCGTTACCCAGACCGATCCAGAGCGAAGACACACCGAAGTCCCAACCGAACTTACCGGCATAGCCGATGAAAATAACTGCGGAAAAATATGTGGCGCCGAAAGAGAACGCTGTGAGCCACGGTCCTACCTGCCTACCGCCAAGTACAAAAGAAGAAACATCTTTGGTGTTTTTTCTCGAGTACAAACCTACCGAGATGATCATTGCGAAGAACACGACAATGACGATCCCATACAAAAGATCGAGAGAATCCATAATCTACCATCCTTCTGCTGCCGATCAAAATGACAGCCCTACAATTTAATACTACCCGAAAACGGGCGAAAAACTACATTTCATATAATATCAGAGAAAAATGAAGATGCAAGTCTTATTTCGTGCGAAGACACAGATTTCTGAAAAATTCCCTTTTCCACTTCTTCCGAGAAAATATAAGACAAAACGGAAAGGATATCTCATGAGAGACGAGTTTTGCGTCAGCAAACTGTCTGAAGTCTCGAATGACATATCCTTTCCGTTTGAATTTCTATTATTTGGAAGAAGCGGAGATACTACTCCAGAATGATTGTTTCTCCGCACGAAAGATAGTGCATCTTTTCTCCTACCTCATCTTTGAGGAACTGGTATTGTTCCGAGCCCGTACAGTGGCATGTGTAGTAATCGGCGCAGGAGTTCCGGATCGCTTTGACCGCATCGAGAAGTTTGTCCTCATCCCACAGTACTTCGTACTTCATGAAGTGGAATCCGCCGACCATAGCATCGAAACGGAAGGCGTAGATCAGGTTGATAAGCCCTCTGTGGGAGCATCCGCTGATAAGATAGTTCTTATACCCTTCCCGTATCTGAAGATACATCTCATGCTCGAACTTCTCATTTTCCATGTATTTACCGCGTTTGACACGAAGGCCGTTCGTTTCGATCGGCACTTTTCGTTTAGGAAGCGTCACAAAAGACAGCTCACTGTCGATCCGGATATCCTCCCTGACCTTGATGAAACGCGGGTGTCCGTCCAATGTCGTATCGAGTCCGATGTACTCGTTTCTTCCGTTAAAGTGTGGTTCGAACACCTGTTCGTGCATGTATATATTGGCGATCTTGTTAACATCCAGAAATGTCTCGAGCCCTCCGCCGTGGTCATAATGCCCGTGAGAAAGAAAAGCGATATCGACCATGCCCAGGTCTATGCCGAGGCTCTCCGCATTCTTCAGGAAGATCCCACTCGCACCGAAATCAAAGAGGATCTTATGTTTTTCCGTCTCGATAAAGAGGCTCAATCCATGCTCGGAAGCAAGACCGCTATTACTTGTGTTTTCCGACAGGGCCGTGATTCTCATTTCAGACTCTCCTTAAACTTGCTGTTTTCATTATACCTCATCTGATCACCATCTCTCCTTCCGGCAAGAGAAAAAGGAGCCGTCCCCAAAGGACGACTCCTCTTAAAAACCGTATCAAACAACTGAGATCAGGCACCACAGAGAGCCGTGATAAATGTCTCCACTTCCTTGATCGAAGATTCAGTACTCGCCGAACCGACATAGATGAGTCCGTTGTCGGAATAGTACAGCACATAAGTGTAAGAATAATACTGGAATGCTGCATATCCCCAATCGCCTTCGTCGACCTTGGAGATCGTATAATCTTCCGTACCGAGTGTGCTGTCGTCGAAGTAACCCTTGGCATCAGCATTGCTGGCGAACTCATAATAATAGTAGAAATTATTGAAGTCCTCAGAGTAACCCATGCAGTAGTTCGTGGCCTTGTAATCACCGAGTTCCGTCTCAGAATCAAAGCTGAAGAAACTGTTGCCGGTATACTCATCCACAGCCGCAAGAGCTGCTTTAAATGCATCCGGACTAAGTGAGACTTTCTTCACGCTCAGATCGCTGATCGTGGCAATATCTTCCTCGGAAGAAGTCGGAGTAGCTGATGTATCCGTCGTATCCGTCGGACCATCTGTCGGATCCGGGTCAGTCGGAGTATCTGTCGGATTATCGAGTGCCGCCCACGGCATCACATCGATCATCGGAGCATAAAGATCATCGATGATTGCATCGAGGTTCGTCAGTGTGTACTCATCATCTTCAACTTCAAACTCCAGAGTAACTGTCGTGCTCTGATACTTCTTTTCCTTCTGCTCACCGATCTCCTCGACGAAGCTCTCCAGATAGGCATCTGTCTCATAGTAGATATCCTCATAATCCGGGAACTTGACTGTCGCTTCGACTGTAGCCTTCTTCTTCTTTTCCTTTACGGACTCTTCGTCGATCTCGTAGCTGGCCTTCTCCATGACCGCCTTGACATAGTCGTGTTCATCCGCAATCTTGGTCAGTTCTTCGACCGCATCTCCATCCGCGCCGAAATCCTTCTCGAGTTTCTTGATCTTCTTGGAATTCAGCGTGCATACCGCTTCAAGAACTGTCTCCGCAGCAGCTACACAGCCGGACGAAGACTCGTCCTCGTCATCCTTCTTCTTATCTTTACAGCCAACAGCCGAAATGATAAGTGCGAAAGAAACAGCCAGACAAGCAATTTTCTTCAGATTTGATTTCATTTCTTTTCCTCCTTGTTGCAGTAAGGTATGTACATATTACTACAGATTCGCATTATACTCCGTTTTATCGGGCTCTTCAAGGATTTCTTCAAATTTTCCTTACATTCACGTCATAAAATACAGATTCGTTCCGTGTATCTGTCACAAGGAAAAGCGCTTCAACCTAAAACATGGAACAAAAAAAAGACTTGAGGATCATCTCCTCAAGTCTTGGTGCGGCGAACGGGACTTGAACCCGTATGGTCGCCCACACGCCCCTCAAACGTGCGCGTCTGCCAATTCCGCCACCGCCGCATGGCACTAAAGCATGAATCATTATACTGATTGACACCTGACGTGTCAATAGCGTTTTTCTTTCCCTGCCCTCTTTCTTTGGAATCGGAGAATGGTACAATAGAAAGGACAGGATACAACAGGAGCGGACACTATGAAATTATCTGAACTTCTACAATTCAACGACATCGTGATCCAGTGTCACGACAATCCGGACGCCGACGCACTGGCCAGCGGGGCCGCACTTCACTGGTATTTCACCAAGATGGGCAAGAATGTACGGTTTATCTACCGGGGTAACAATCAGACACAGAAAAGCAACCTGATGATCATGCTTTCGGATCTTGCCATCCCGATCTCATACGAGCCCGAGTTTGACGAAAAGCCGGAGCTCCTGATCACCGTAGACTGTCAGTACGGTCAGAGGAATGTTACGACAACATTTGCGCAAAACATCGCCATTATCGATCACCACCAGATCACCGTCACACTTCCCGAGTTTGCTGAAGTCCGCAGCAATATCGGCAGTTGTTCGACGGTCGTCTGGAATCTGATCCGTGAAGAGGGACTGGATGTAAACGAAGATAAGAATCTTCCCACCGCACTCTATTACGGCCTTTATTCCGATACCAACCGTCTCTCCGAGATTTCTCACCCGCTGGATCGCGATATGCTGGATTCTCTTTCGATCCAGAGAAGCCTGATCACCAAGATGAGCAATGCAAATATCTCCCTCAAAGAACTGAAGATCACAGGAAAGGCGATCCTTGAATACGAGTTCTTCGAGGAACATAAATATCTGATCCTGAAAGCAGAGCCATGTGATCCGAACATCCTCGGCGTCATCTCTGACTTTTCTCTGGAGACGGACAGTGTAGATGTTTGTCTTGCCTACTATGTCAGTCCCTATGAGATCAAGTACTCTGTGAGAAGCTGCACGAAGGAAGTACATGCCAACGAACTGGCTGCGTTCCTTGGCGAGGGCGTTGGAGGTGGCGGCGGCCACATCTACAAGGCCGGCGGGTCCTTAAGGCCGGAGAAACTGGATATGGATCCGGCAGTTTATCTGAAGGAACGAATGGCCGCGTATTTCGATATGTATACGATCCTCTACACCAAGGATACGGTTATAGATACAGCCGATATGCCGCTTTACGAGAAGCTTCCGCAGGAAGTCGGTACAGTCCGTCTTGCAGACATCTTCCCCGCCGATACTCAGGTAGAGATCCGTACCCTCGAAGGAGATGTGGTCATTTCCGTCGAGGACGACAGTTTCCTGATGATCGGTATCGAGGGCGAGGTCTATCCGATCAACGAGACCAAGCTCCTTGCCAGATATAAGAGTCTGGGACGTCCGTATTCGCGGACTTTCGAATATGCTCCGAGCATCAAGAATCTTGCAACCGGTGAGAAGACCGACGTTATGTCCCACGCTCAGGCCGTGATCAGCCACGGCGGCGGGCTCATCTATGCTAAACCTCTGGACCACTGCGTGAAGCTCTTCACTCTATGGGACGAAGAGAAATACTATCTCGGTAATGTCGGGGACTATATCGCGATCCGTGCTGAGGACGAGCACGATATCTACATCATCAAGAAGCACATCTTCCCTCAACTGTATCGCAAGGTCGAGCCGTCACTCTGATCCGGATTTATACTTTCAGGCAAGTCCATATTGGGATTTCTGTTCCCGGGTCATTTCTGTTCCTCCGAGGATCTGATGTGCTTTGGCGATCAGTTCATCCAGCGTATAGTGGCGAAAAAAACCGACGTGATAATCCCTCATTCCTGTATAGGCGTAGGAAAAGAAGATATCTCCCGGCTCATAATACCCGAGCGAATTCCACACGACCGCCAGTTCGATCCACGTCTCCGTATCTACCACGTCCGTGATCATATAGGTCTGGATAAACATCGTCTTCTTATCAGAAGAGAATCGTATCTTCGCGCTCAGTTCATTCCCGGCGTATGTTTCGACCGTAGTCTTGGACACAAAAGCACCTGTTCCTGAATCGTATAGAATCATCGATCCGTCATCAAAAACAACAATAAGCAGCTCTGTTCCTTTCGCGGGCTGGAAGAAGGTGGCTCCGATCGGGATCAGTCCGCTAGTCGGAATTTCTATGGACACGTCTCCTTCTCTTTCCAAGATCAGAACGTGCGAACTATCCGCGACAGCCCACTTCTCGCCCTTATCGTCGACTTCGACCACAGTGGCACCCGTCCAGTCCTTCGGAAGTCTGACACGGTAATCGTCGTGCTCACGCACATCGATAATATAGTCTCCTTCCTTTACATCCGAATAGTAGATGGCTCCGGCGCTTCGGAAGTAACGCGGAGCATCCGAAGGAACATACGAATCAAACGGAAGTACAAACTTCTCTTCATCTCCGCTCTCCAGATCGACTCCACGCAGCCTGTACCCACCTGCTTTTTCGTCTTTGTAAATATAGGTCAGATACCCATCCGACAAACTACAGGTTCTTTTCACGTTATCCTGAAAATCCGAGATCAGTTCATCTTCCAGGATCTCACCGTCATTCATATCGATCCGTACCAGATGGTCTTCGTTATAGATGGGACGCGTAATTACATACAGTTCATCTTCCCATATCCCCAGAATACTAAACAATGTGCCGATGTCATCATCAAGATAAGTCGTCCAGAGCAACTCCCGTTCCATGGCATCAAATGCCGCGATATTGGGACGCCCTTCGTCTATCGTATCGACCACCAGATATTTCTCATCCAGATAATAATCCGCACGAAGCTCGTTCATGACCAGTTTCTCGTCGATCTCCGTCCACTCTTCATCCGCTACATGCATATCGTAGTATAAGATCTGGTTGCTTCTCTCACGAAGCACGTACACACCGGAACCGACAAGTGCCTGATAGATATCGTCCGCAAATACATAACTTACCGAGGCAACATCCTGACCCAGTGCTTCTAATGGAGAGCCCAGCCCTCCATCGGACGTGATGAAAAGCGGAGCTCCATCCCCGTCTACATCACTGAGATGTACCAGCGAGTAATTCACATTATAGGTATGCTGAACCGCGCCGTCTACAGTACCAAACACTTGTATAAGATTGCCACAGTAATAGGCTACGGCATTTCGGGATGGCAGCATTAGGAATCCACTCTGCTTGATGCTGTTGTTGAAAGTAAAATCAGCCGTCCATCGTACTTCCTTTTTCGCAAAGTCCAAGCAATAGATCTGATTGTTGACCGGAGCCAGTAACCGGACATCCGTGTATAGAGATTGCTGTCCCGAATGGTAGTCATAAGCGCAGGCCACCACAGTGTCATTATCGATCCAATCGACATCACGAACATCAGGAAAAACTATCGGAAGTGAATCCACCGAACCATCAGTCAGGTCAATCACTCTAATGGTATTCCCATTCTCATCTGAGACAGAGTAGGCCACCTGACGCCCATCCGGAGACAACGAATAATCATCCCACGTCGTAAGGACACTACTATTGTCATCTTTGGGAATGGTCACGCTATCAATTATCTCCCCATCCGCCACAGATATATGCAGGATCTGAAGATCAATTGTCACAAGGAAAAAGGACTTTGCATCTTCAGAGACGAGCGGCTGCATCACACGGAAGTTCTTTTCTCTCAATGTCTGGGTCCATATCGACTTTCCCCTGAAAACATCGTAGAGTTCATAATCAGAAGAAGTGAAGATCAGAAGCTCATCCTCACCAATATAAGAAACACCATACACGATCTCATTTCCATAGTTTTTTTCCAGAAGTATCTCATGCGTTTCCGTGTCCCATACTGTAACCGAGTTAGAGGCATCCCTGGCCGTCAGAGAAGTTTTTTCCGGAGAAAGCTGAATATCCCTGATAGTCGATGATGCACGATAATCCCACACAGAATGGATACTGGCCCCGGATACAGGAACATAAGCAAGTGTCGCGTCCGTCAGTGCCCTGATCGCCTCCGCAGTAACCGGACGGTCATCTCCGTCGGACGGTAGAGCAGCCAGTGCCAACTGGATCGCTTCGATACGCTGTTCACTCTCAAGAAGTTTTCTGGATTCATTGGCCAGATAGATGGACTGATTTTTCAGAGTATCATCATAACTCTTCTGTATTCTCATATTACTTCGGATAACATATCCCGAGAATCCGAGTGCAAGCACCGTAAGAATAAGGCCAAGAACTGTGATGCGCTGCATCTGATATGCTCGGCGACGGTTCATCAGTTCATCATACGAACATCCGATCAGGGCTGCAGCTAATCTCGGAAGTTCTTCCTTATCTGCTTTACGGAAAGACGTACGGTAATCGCAGCACAGAGGCTCCTTATCTTGAAGGAAAGTACGGGTACTGCCATCCGGTTGCAGGACCGTCACCTCCTCCTGTAGAAGCTCAGGAAGAAGAACATCCTGCGGTTCTCCCTCGGAAAGGACGGCTAATATGTGATCACGGGTATGTGTCTTCAAGAAGAATTCGATTTCCCGCTTGACCCATTCCGATTCCTTAGTGCTCGGGGAGCATATCACGATAAGGTATTCAGACTTCCGCAGGGCATCCTCGATCGTTTCCGACAGATTGCTCGTGATCGGAAGCTCTTCCTTATCGCGAAAGATACGCTGTATGCGTGTCTTTCCTGTCTTTTTCCTTATCTTACCCGGAATATGGAAATGCTCAAGTTGCGTCTGAATATGTGCGGCGACTTTGTTATCTACCGGGCCATGCTTATAAGAAATAAATGCATTATAAAAATCGATCATATGGTGAAACTTTTCTCCTCATCCTCATTTCACTGATATCTATTCTATCGCAAAAATCCCATAACAAAAAGACCGCCTCTTTCGAGACGGTCTTTCCGTACTGTACAATCCTATCGATTACTTTTCTTCTTCTTCCTCTTCCTTCTTCTTAGAGGCCATAACTGTGATTGTTGCAGCAGATACAGCCAGGAAGAACAATCCGGCAAGGAGCTTCACATTCGTTCCGGTATCACCGGTCTTCGGTACACGCTGAGCACCAAGTACATCCTTCGGCGGAGCCTTCGTGATTTCCGGTGTCGGCGTATCCGTAGGTGTCGGAGTCGGCGTCGGCGTCTCAGTCGGAGTCGCTGTCGGATCCGGAGTTGGTGTCGGAGTCGGTGTCTCCGTCACTGTCGGAACCGGTGTTGCAGTCGGAACCGGTGTCGCTGTCGGAATCGGAGTAGCCGTCGGCATCGGAGTCGGAGTATTCGTCGGCGTCGGTGTCGGTGTTTCCGTCGGAGTCGGTGTTCTACGATTATCCTCTACAGGCGGAGTAGCCGTCGGAGTCTCAGTAGGCGTCTCAGTCGGAGTTGGAGTATCCGTAGGAGTCTCGGTCGGAGTTGGTGTCTCCGTAGGTGTCTCTGTCGGAGTCGGCGTATCCGTAGGTGTCGGAGTAGGTGTCTCCGTCGGAGTCGGCGTATCCGTAGGTGTCGGAGTAGGTGTCTCCGTCGGAGTCGGCGTGTCAGTCGGCGTCGGCGAAGGTGTCGGTGTCGCAGACACAGTCGGCGTCGGGGACGGTACATCAGTCGGCGTCGGGATCGGTGTCGGCGTGCTCGTCGGAGTCGGCGTATTCGTCGGTGTCGGAGTAGCCGTTGGCGTAGACGTCGGTGTAGGCGTTTCTGTCGGAGTAGGTGTCTCCGTCGGAGTAGCCGTAGGTGTAGGTGTCTCTGTCGGAGTAGGTGTCTCCGTAGGAGTCGGTGTCTCTGTCGGAGTCTCTGTCGGAGTTGGTGTCTCCGTAGGGGTCTCCGTCGGTGTAGGCGTATCCGTAGGTGTCGGAGTAGCCGTAGATGTCGGAGTAGGTGTCTCTGTAGGAGTCGGTGTCGGAGTATTGAAAGTATACTTTACAATGACTCTTACATAGTGGAACTCAGAAGTGCTGTACAGAGAATCGCAGACGATCGCACCGTTGCTGCTGCCGCTGAGCTTCTCAACATGTGCCTTAGGCGCGAAGATCGCACCATGGGAAGCCATGTAGTTCAGGGTAACAGACTTCGCACTTGCGAAGTTCCAAACGATGTAGGCATCACGCTCATCGCAGACATCGCCAGGCTCCGAAGAACCGGAAGCCGAACCATACTTAAGCTGCGGGAGATGATCGATCGAATCGCCCTTGACATTGATGATCGTCTTCACATAAGCCGGTACATAGATAACATTCGCATCGGAAGGAAGTGTAAAGATAAGAACATCGTTCTCGGAATTAAAGGATCCGTCTTTCGGAACGACTTCATACTTACCGCCCTGCAGGTTATTGAGTGTTACATTGCTATTGGAATCCGCGACCGAATCGGCATACTCCGCACGGTTGATCATCTTGCTGCGGATCTCTCCGAAATCAATGGAAACCGGTGAAACCACTCCGTACGTGTTCGGAGTGAACTCGTAACTGGAACCGCTCATGCTACTTGTGCTGTTGACCTCGATATTACCGGCCAGATTATGGAGATTACCATAACTTAACTGTCCATCAACAATCAACTGGGCCAATCCGAGTTGACCGGCATTACTTCCAGCGAATGAGAAATCGTAGAAGGAAGCGTTACCACCGATGGCCAGCGCACCCTGAGAGTGCGCGCCTTCATTCAATCCAAATGATGCATCACCAAAGCAGAACAATACGTAGTTGAACGGATTCGTTGTCGAGTACCCTGATCCTTCAGCCTGGTACATATGATCCGTAGCATCTCCGAACGGAAGAGCTGCGATACCCTGTGCACCAAGGAAAGAAACTACGAGCGTACAGGACAAGATCCTGATCCAGCGGCCGAAACGGCTACCGCGCAAAGCTTGCGTTTTTTCTTCTGTCATGTTATCCCTCCAATGTGTTCGCGTCTATTTGCTTACACGTCTGTAATTACAGACCCAACCACCATCATAATAATATATCAAAGGTTTTTGCTCAACATTTTTTGTTTGTGCAGGTTGCACAAACTTCACAATTTATTCACATTTATTGAAAAGGACCGTAACAATTGTTGCGGTCCTTTTCAAAATTCGGCTTAACCAAAAACTGTTTATATTTCAGCAGATCCTTAAGCAGTCCACCTTAATGCAGGAGCATGTACAGAATAATGATCGCAGCAAGGCAGATACCGATCGCCGCAAGTACACGAAGCACGGAAACCGGTGCATGGCCACCGACCTTACCGGTCTGACCGTTGACCACGAACTGGTACACTTTGTCATTATACTTAAAGGACGAGATCCATACCGGCACAAGGATGTACTTATAAGTAATATTACTGTATAGAGTAGAGAAATGAAGCGAATCAACACGGTCACATCTCCAGTTGTTACGGATATACTTGTTGATGTTATTCTGCAGGCGCTTCTTGATCGACTCCTGAGCAATTCCCCAGCCTTCCTTAAGTCCTACGGAATAACGTTCCGCTATAAACCCTGCCACTACTTGAGGAGAATACGGAACAAGCTTGGTAAAGTCAAAAGGTTCACAGGCCTTTACCACAGAATTCTCTGTCCTCTTCGATGCCATGACAGTCTGATCGTCGATGAATTCCTGGTACACACCGCGCACCGGCTGCCATGTCGTCTCTGTGACATAATTGTCGCCTCTCTTCACACGGCGGTCAAATCCGGCCCTGGCCGTAAATGAAGAAGTCGTCTGGGCATCGTATGTCCAGTACGGGAGATAGACACCCTGGAAAGATTCCGGACGCGCGCTCTTCTTCGCCTTGGACGGAGTAAAGAGCTTACCGCCGAGCCATGACATGAATTTCTGACCGGCCTTCTCCTTTGTGACCGAGAACGGACATACCGCGCCCGGAGACATGGAATCACTGCTGGCAGCAGGCATAACACTTGTCGATCCGCAGAATGGGCAGACCGCAGCTGTCTCGAGCGCATCATAGATTGTCTCCGCGCCACACTGCTTACATACGACAGACTTTTTCTGTGTGCCCCACTCGAAGCTCGCAGTCTTCTCCGCAGACTCGAAATCCAGTTCGACGATCGCGCTGCCGGCATCCGCTTGCGGCAGTTCTGTCTTGTATCCGCAGAATTCGCAGAGCATACCGCCCGTTCCCGGATCAAATACGACTGTCGCGCCGCAATTCGGACACTTCTTATTCGTTACGTCCTCAGTAACCTCATTTTGGATCTGTACACCATTGTCATCAAAATCTGCCATAGATACCTCCCGTGTTTCCTTTATTTCACAACATATATACAGGCCGATAACGGCCGTACTTCCACTCTCGTTTCCGGTAAAGCGGAAGTGGCAGATACATATTCCACTTCCCCGTCTCCGGAAAAGACATCCGGCAGATGCTCAACTGAAGAAATCTGCGCGTTTTTGTCAAAGTGTACTAACATTTTTATTTTATCACTTCGATTCAATATACACAAAATCTTTTTTGCCCCGTTACAGATCCGGCCGAAGTGATCTTTCCCTTCGTCGTCCAGATAACGGCTGAAGACCAGATCATCACCATCAGCATACATCATCTCGATTTCCCCGCAGCGGAGCACCTCATATTCACGGCGCAGCTTGCTGAGTCTCCTGAAATCAGAAAGGAGCGACCTCTGCCAGTTTTCCTCTTTTCCCCACGGGTAAGTCCTGCGGTTAAAAGGATCCCGGTACCCATCCATACCGATCTCATCACCATAATACGTGCAAGGACATCCCGGATACATCATCTGTATCGCAAAGGCTAATTTGAGAAGTGCAGCTCCTCTGCTCTTCATATGCTTCGTCAGATGCATCTTCTTCTGCTCCTCCCTCGATCCCGGATCCGGCGCACCGGCCAGCTCCGTGATCGCTCGCGGAACATCGTGGCTCGAGATCAGGTTCATCATACAGTAATACATCTGATCAGGAAGATTCTCTCTGTACTTTTCCATCGTGAGGGAGAAGCTCCGCGCATCTGTTTCCCCTCTCAGGAATGACAGCACCGCCTCACGGAAAGGATAACCCATGACCGTATCATGTGTTCTTCCAAATGCGAAATCCCGGTAATTCCCGTAACTGATCTTCGTCGTGACTTCTTCCCATACTTCTCCGAGAACAAGCGCCTCCCCATCCGAGGCATTCTTGACGCAGGAGCGCATCTCACGAAGGAACGAATCCGGAAGTTCATCGGAGACATCCAGACGCACTCCGCTCGCGCCGCCGCGAATCCATCGGCTCACGACCCCATCCGGTCCCAGGATGTAGTCACGGTAACTGAGATCATCCTCTTTCACATTCGGAAGCTCCGGGAATCCCCACCATGAATCGTAGAGCACTTCCCCGTTCTCTCCGCGCCAGAACGGATACCATGAAGAAAAACGGCTTTCTTTTCCTTCGGCAAAAGCACTGTACGCGCCGGGTTCCTTATATCTTCCATACTTATTAAAGTAACGGCTGTCCGCCCCCGTATGGCTGAAGACCCCGTCCACGATATAGCGTATCCCCGCCGTCTTCATCTTCGCGGAGAAGTCCTTATATCCGTCTTTTCCGCCAAGGATCGCATCGACATTCATGTAGTCCGCAGTATCATAACGGTGGTTCGATCTGGCTTCACAGATCGGATTCATATAGAGAACATCTATGTTTAATGACTGGAGATACTCCGTTTTCTCAGCGATTCCGCGAAGTGTGCCGCCGTAGAAATCGCAGGCCAGATATCCGGTCTCGGGTTTACCTTCGATATCGACATCCTCATACCAGTCTTCGTGGAAGATACGCTCAGGACGGCTCTCCCCCGTTTTCTCCATCGCTTCATAGGAGTAATCGGAGCCACGGTTGAATCGGTCCGGAAAGATCTGGTACATCACCGCACCCTTCATCCAGTCCGGCGTCGTGAAATCTCGTTCATACACGGTGATCTGGAACGCATGAGGATACTTCTCTTCATCCACCCCGACGCGCGGAGCGGTAAAAGCAAACTTACCTTTCCCGTTCTGTCCTTCCCAGCAGGCCACGTAGTAGAGATAGGTCTTCCCTTCGTCATACTTTCTATATAGGTAATCGTGGCAATCGGGGTCAACGATCGCCTCAATATCGGAATCCTTACTTCTCAGGCAGAACCAGTAGAAAAGAAGGCCCGGCTCAGCGGGCATACGCAGACGGCAGCACCACCGGTCCGGGACCGTTTCTGATTTTCGAAGCGGGAGCTCATTATAGGAGAGCCCGTAGAGTCCATAAGCATAACATAGAACGATCTCGTCCACATTTACGGATACATCTATGCCAAGATCCACATATTCACCGGTCCGAAGCGCGCCAAAGGGATAGCGGTATTCCGGAAGTCTCGAGGCATGTACTACACAGTCCGAAAGTTTGGCGATACGTGATGTCATTTCTCTTTATTTTCCGTCTCTTTCGAGGAAGCCTCCTCTTTCTTCGCGGACGGTTTCTTCGCCGCAGCTATACTCTTCTTCGAAGAAGCGGCTTTCTTAGGTGCCGTCTTTGTTTCCTTCTTCGGCGATTCCTTCTTGACTTCCTTCTTCACTTCTTCTTTCTTCCCGGCTTTGGCCGGATCGACCTTCTCGGATTCTTTCTTCACTTCGGTCTTCTTAGCAGATTTCTTTTCGCTTACCTTCTTCGGCGCAGGCATATCGAGGATCTCCTGCGTCAGCGGTTTCTTCTCCGGTTCTTTCTCTTCGGCAATGGAAATACCGGTAATAAAGGAATACAGACCCGCATACTCTTCCGCAGAGTGTTTCCACGAATAGTCCGCCTTCATGCCCTCTTCGATAAGCTTATTCCAAACCGGTTTATTATGGCGATACAGATCACATGCGTACTTCGTGACGAACAAGAACTCATGCGCATTAATATTCGCGAACGAGAAACCGTTGCCTTCGCCCGTAAACTCGTTATATGGAATAACGGTATCACGAAGACCACCGGTCTCGCGCACGATCGGGATCGTACCATAGGTCATGGCGATGAGCTGGGACAGACCACATGGCTCGAAGAGCGACGGCATCAGGAAGATATCCGATCCGGCATAGAGCGTATGCGCCAGTCCGTTATCAAAGGAGATACACGCACACATCTTACCCGGATTCCTCGCGGCGATATCCGCCAGCGAACGTTCGTAGTAGGCATCACCCGTTCCGAGGACGACGATCTGCATCCCGTCATAGAGCATCTCCTCTACGACGCGAAGAAGGAGATCAAGGCCCTTCTGGTCCACGAGGCGGGAGATCATGGTGCACAGCGGCGCGCCCGGATTTACCTCGAGGCCCAGCTGTTCCTGCACCGATTTCTTGTTCACGGCTTTGCCCTTCTCATAATCCTTAACGGAATACTTCGCCGGGATCATCGCATCCTTTTTCGGATTATATTCATCCGCATTGATACCATTCAGAATACCGGACACCTTATACGCGTAGCGCTGGAGTGTGTGATTCAGTCCTTCGCCGTAATAGTCCGTCATGATCTCATAGGCATACGTCGGGGATACTGTCGTGACAGAATTACTGTAGACGATACCGGCCTTCATGAAGTTCACGGCACCGTCCTTGATGGACAGTTCATCGGTCAGGTATTCGCCCGGCAGGTCAAGAAGATCCTGGATCACTTCGATACCGTGGATACCCTGATACTTCAGGTTATGGATCGTGTACACGGTCTTGATGTTGGTATGGTATCCGTACTTCTTGTAGTGCGCCTCGAGGAGGAGCGGCATCATGCCCGACTGCCAGTCATTACAGTGCAGGACATCCGGCTCAAACCCCATAAAGTCGCCGAGGAAATCGAGGACCGCTCTCTGGAAGAAGCAGAATCGCTCGATATCGAAGACATACTCGACATAGACCTGATCGAAGTTAAAGTAATATTCATTATCCACGAAGTAGAACTGCACTCCGTTCATCGTCAGCGTATAAAGACCGGCATAGAGGGATCTCCAGCCCATCTTGATCATCTTCCAGCCGATGAAGTCGAGATTATGCGTCTGCTTCTCTTTGACACTCTTATAAAGCGGCATAATGACTCTGGCATCGCAGTGGTGGTGCTGCAGTTCCACAGGCAGCGCGCCGACAACATCCGCAAGTCCGCCAACCTTGGCGAACGGATAGACTTCCGAGGATACGAACAGGACTTTCACTTGGTTCATACGATTGCTCCTTTACCGATCACGACCGGGTAATCCTTGTGACCTACAAGTTTGATGCCCGGACGGACCACAGAATTCTTATCGAGGATGACATTCTCCAGATAGCAGTTATCGGAAATATGTACATCCTGCATAATCACACAGTTTTTGATCGTACAGTTCTTACTGACCGCCACGCCGCGGAACAGGATCGACTCGGTCACCGTACCGGAGATACGACAGCCGTCGGATACGATCGAATCAGTCACCTTGCTCTCGTCGGAATAAAGCGTCGGCGCTTCATCCTTGACCTTTGTGAAAATCGGGATCCCGTTCCAGAACAGCTCGGCACGGATCTGATTATTCAGAAGCATCATGGAAGAATTGAAGTAGGACTGGACGTTGTTGATACGTAGTACCAGACCCTTGTACTCATACGCATGCACACGGAGCGTATCATACTTCTTGACGAAGGAATGGATACCCACATGATTCGTGCCACGCGCCATCATCTCAGCGATCAGGTCGATGAGAAGTTCGCGGCGCAGCACGATGATACCCATGCTGCTCTTGGTAAAAGAACTTTTCTCTGGATTGAAGAGCATATCCTTGACCCATCCTCTTCTATCGACGTCGAGGATGTAGTTCGGGCCGCCGAACTTCGTGCCGTCGCGGTTATACATGACGGAGATATCTGCGCCACACGCCTTAAAGTCTTCGACAAAATCGGTAAACGTAGTATTCAGGATCACGTTACTGGCTGCCATAATGACATAGGACGCCTTGCTGGAACGTACGAAATCAAGAAGACCCGCCATCTCTTCATCACCCTGAACAGAGGTCGCTTCGGAGTTGACATACGGCGGCAGGATATGAAGTCCGCCGGAGTTCTTTCTGTCGAGATCCCACGAAGAACCCGTTCCGAGATGGTCCATCAGCGATTTATACTTCGTGTAGGTGTGGATACCGATATTCTTGATCCCGGAGTTCACCATATTCGAGAGCATATAATCGATGATACGATATCTTCCGCCGAAAGGAATAGCGGAGAGAGCTCTCGGCTTGGACAGTTCGCCAAGCGTTATCTTCTTGTTATCACCAAGGATTAAACCCATTGCATCTATAAACATTTATTCATTCCTCCCTACTATCAAACCCGAAAGACTTCTTCGATGACATTGTCTTTCGCCGGAACATTGATATCCTTGTCCACCTGACTATTTGCAGGGATCACGGCGCCGTCTTTGATCTTCAGGCCGCCCTCGATAACGACGATACCTTCCTGGCAGATCTTCTCATTCAGATACGGGCTCTTGCCCTTGACATCCGATCCGGCCTTGACGTTCTCACCGATGATCGTACCGGAGGCTACGATGCAGCGGTTGAGGTGTGCGCCGGCCTTGACGGTAACGCCCGGGAAAAGCACACAGTCTTTCACATATGCACCCTTTTCGACCGTAACCGAGTTCGATAGGACGGAGTGCAGCACCGAACCGAAGATCTGGCAACCATCCGTGAGCGCGGAACCTCTTACCTCGGCACTGTCACCGAGGAACTGTGAGGGCTTTACAGGGTTCCTGCTGTAGATTCTCCAGGAGCGGTCGATGAGATTGATCTCATGCGGGCGGTCGAGGATATCCATATTTGACTCCCACAGAGATGAGATCGTTCCTACATCTTTCCAATACCCGGAGAAGCGGTAAGCACAGAGCTTGCTTCCCTGATTGAGGAGCATCGGAACGATATTCTTACCGAAGTCATTATTCGACTTCGGATCTTCTTCATCAGCGATCAGCGCCTTGCGGAGCACATCCCACGTAAAGATGTACACACCCATCGAAGCAAGATTGCTCTCCGGCTTGGCCGGCTTCTCGACGAACTCCGTGATGACATCGGTGCCTTCCTTTGTATTGAGGATACCGAAGCGGGACGCTTCCTCCCACGGCACTTCCAGCACAGCAAGCGTCGCATCCGCTTCATTCTCGATATGCTGACGGAGCATCTCGGCGTAGTTCATCTTATAGATGTGGTCACCGGAAAGAATGAGTACATACTTCGGTTCGCAGTCATCGATAAAATCGCGGTTCTGGTAGATCGCGTTCGCTGTGCCCTTATACCAGTCACTCTTTCCCGTCTTCTGGAAAGGAGGCAGGATAAAAGCGCCACCGTTGTTTCGGTCGAGATCCCACGGATGACCGTTACCGATGTATGTATTCAGCGCCAGAGGCTGATACTGTGTCAGAACACCAACTGTTTCAATTCCTGAATTTGCGCAATTCGACAGTGGGAAATCGATGATACGATAACGGCTTCCAAACGGTACGGCCGGCTTGGCAATATTCTTTGTCAGCACGCCCAATCTGGAACCCTGTCCACCTGCCAAAATCATTGCGACTACTTGCGCTTTCGCCATAATGAGAACCTCCGTTTATTTAATCTCTTTTTTCTTCGTTGTTTTCGTATTCTTTGAAGACTTCGAAGTTGCCTTCGTAGTTGTCTTTGCAACTTTGGCCGTCTTCTTAGCAGCCGGCTTCTTCACAGAGGGCTTTTTCTCTGCCGGTTTCTCGGAAGTCTTCTTTGCCGGCGTCTTCACAGAGGGCTTTTTCTCTGCCGGTTTCTCGGAAGTCTTCTTTGCCGGCGTCTTCACTTTCTGGAAGTAGATACCACCGAGTGGCGGCAGGTTCACCGAGATATGACAAGGTTTCCCGTTCCAGCCTTCTTCTATGGCCTTAAAGGTCCCCCTGCTGTCCGAGCCGTCCGGATATCCGGAGCCGCCGTACTTCATATCGTCGGTATTCATAAGGATCTTATATCTGCCGCTCTCCGTCACACCGATGTTATAGTTCTCGAGCGGGACCGGAACCATATTCAGCGCTACGTAGATATCTTCCTGATTGGCGACGCCCTTACGCTTAAAGACAAATACGTTGTTCTTCACATCGGAAGCGTCGACCCACTCAAATCCGCCCCAGGAATGATCATCCTGCCATAGCTGCGCGTTCTTGATGTAGAAGTGATTGAGATCCGCGACGAAATCCTGCAGAAGCTTATGCGACTCATACTGCAGCATAAACCACTCGAGCTGCTCATAGAAACGCCACTCGATAAACTGGCCGAATTCAGAACCCATGAAGTTCAGTTTCGCACCCGGATGCGCCATCATGTAGAGATACATGAGACGGAGGTTGGCAAACTTTCTCCAGTTGTCACCCGGCATCTTATCGATGAGGCTCTTCTTCCCATGCACGACTTCATCATGGGACAGACTCAGAATGAAGTTCTCCGAGAAAGCATACATCATCGAGAAGCAGAACTGGTCGTGATGCCATTCTCTCGCATAGGAATCGGTCTGGAAATAGTCGAGCGTATCGTGCATCCATCCCATGTTCCACTTATGCGTGAAACCGAGGCCGCCGTCATTTACGGAATGCGAGACCTTCGGCCAGGCCGTGGACTCCTCGGCAACCATCATGACATACGGATAATTCTCCGCCATGATGGTATTGAGGTTCCGGATGAAATCGATCGCCTCGAGATTATCGGTACCACCGTAGATATTCGGGATATACTCGGTCCTGCCGTAGTCGCGGTAGAGCATACTCGAAACTGCATCCATACGGATACCGTCGAGATGGAATTCCTCGATCCAGAATACCGCGTTACTGATGAGGAAAGACTGCACTTCGGCCTTTGCATAGTCGAAGACGAATGTACCCCACTCCTTATGCTCGCCTATGCGCGGATCCTTATACTCATAACAGGCCGAACCGTCGAAACGGACGAGACCTTCCTGATTCTTCGGGAAATGCGCCGGCACCCAGTCGAGGATGATCGAGATGCCGTTCTTATGGAGATGATCGACGAAGTACTTAAAATCTGCAGGAGTTCCGAAACGGCTCGTTACCGCGTAATAACAGATCACCTGATATCCCCATGAATCGTCAAGCGGATGCTCAAGGATCGGCATAAGTTCTACGTGGGTATAGCCCATCTTCTTACAGTACTTCGCCAATTCCTTCGCGATCTCCCTGTAGTTCATGAAGTTTCCGTCTTCGTGACGGCGCCAGGAACCCAGGTGGATCTCATAGATCGAGATCGGACGTGGCGCGTTTGCATGTACGCGCTTACTCGTAAAGGCCTCATCGTGCCAGGTGTAATCATCGGGGTCATAAAGGATCGACGCATCTGCCGGTCTTGTTTCGCAGTGTCTCGCATACGGGTCGACCTTATTAATCTCCGAACCGTCCGCGCCATAAACATGGTACTTATATCGGTCCCACTGCTTCGCTCCCGCGATATACGCTTCCCAGATACCGGAATCCCCGATCTTATACATGTAGTACGCTTCGGGATTCCAATCATTAAAATCTCCGACGACGCTTACGGCCTTCGCATGCGGAGCCCAGACCCGGAAAAGAAAGCCTTTCTCCCCGTCCGGCTTCGTGTACGGTCTTGACCCGAGATAGTTATAACTCTTATAGTCTTTGCCCGTATTGAAAAGATACGCCTGATCCATCATTGTCTCCTCTACAAGAGGGCATAATCCACCCTCAACGTTCTTTCTACCTATTATATCGCAACATTTTCAATCTTCCTAGCACAATTAACAAAAGAGAGCCGATTTCTCGGCTCTCTTTTATCACATGTCACAATTCTTGCCCAAAATATCAAGTTATCGGGCGATTGTTAAAATTTTGTTAACAAACCGTAGAAACCGCGACGGCTCACTGTTTTGCGAACTCTGCACCCTTATCAAAAGCGTTCAGGTTGTTCGGGATCATGTGGTGTCTTCTCTCCGGAAGAACATCATACAGTGCTTTTTCAAAGGAATCTCTGGTAAAAGCACCTGTCGCGGCAGACACACAGCCCAGAAGCACGATCGTCGCATACGCCATAGAACCAAGCTCTGATGCGATCTCGGAAGAGTTGATCGGGATGAAGCGGATATCTGTACGCTTCGGGGAAACCTTAACGAGCGAAGAGTCGATGATGATGATCCCGCCCGGCTTCAGTGTATCCTCGAACTTCTCGAGAGACGGCTGGTTCAGCGCGATAAGAACATCCGGCTCATTGATAACAGGAGATCCGATCGGCTCGTCAGAGATAACGACGGAACAGTTCGCTGTACCACCACGCATCTCCGGACCGTAGGACGGAAACCAGGAAACCTCTTTACCCTCGATCAGCGCAGACTCTGCTGCCATCTTACCGGCAGAAAGAACACCCTGACCACCGAATCCGGCAAGAATAATAGAAAAATCGATCATATCATTACACCTCCAGATCCTGTCCCTTGAAGACACCCAGCGGATACTGCGGGACCATCTTCTCTTTGCACCACTCGAGCGCCTCTACCGGCTCCTTGCCCCAGTTCGTCGGGCAGGTCGAGAGGAACTCGACCATCGCGAAACCGAGACCCTGCTGCTGAACGCGGAATGCCTTGGCGATCGCCTTTTTAGCCTGCTGGATGTGCTTGTAGTCGAAGAGAGCGACACGCTCGATATAAACGGCACCGGTAAGTGTCGCGAGCATCTCACTGACGTTGATCGGATAACCGCGTGTCTCTGCATCACGACCCAGCGGAGAGGTTGTTGTAACCTGACCGAGGAGTGTGGTCGGAGCCATCTGACCGGAAGTCATACCGTAAACGGCGTTGTTTACGAAGAATGTGCAGATCTTCTCACCACGAGCAGCGGCGTGAACGATCTCGGCCGTGCCGATGGAAGCGAGGTCACCGTCACCCTGATAGGTAAATACCATCTCTTCCGGCTTGCAGCGCTTGATACCTGTAGCTACCGCCGGAGCACGACCGTGCGCAGCCTGCACCATATCACAGGAAAAATAATCGTAGTTGTTGTATGTGCATCCGACCGATGCGACACCGATGGTCTTGTCGAGGATATCCATCTCCTCCATTACTTCCGCGATGAGGCGGTGAATGATACCGTGCATACAGCCCGGGCAGTAATGAAACGGCTTATCTGTCAGACCTTTTGTTTTCTGAAATACTACTGCCATCTTACATCTCCCCCTTATGAATCTTTACGATCTCATCCAGGATCTCCTTCTGGGTCGGCAGGTTACCGCCCATACGTCCGTGGAAGTAGACCGGCTTCTTACCGTTCACGGCAAGACGGACATCTTCGATCATCTGACCGGAAGAAAGCTCTACGTCGAGGAAGCCCTTCACGCTCGGCATATCCGCAACGCGGGAGAATTCTTTGCTCGGGAACGGCCACAGTGTGATCGGACGGACCATGCCGACCTTGATGCCCAGCTCAGCCGCCTGACGGATGACGTTCTTGCAGATACGGGAGCATGTGCCATACGCAGCGATCACGACTTCCGCATCCTCGAGGTTCATGGACTCGAACATGACTTCCTTCTCCTCGATCACACGATACTTCTCCTGAAGCTCTCTGTTCTTCGCTTCAAGATCGTCCGGATCGATGTAGATAGAAGTAATGGTGTTGTGCTTCGCTCTACCGTGCATACCGGTGGTCGCCCAAGGCTTTGCTACTTCTACGGAATCTTCCTTCTCCTTAAAGGCAACCGGCTCCATCATCTGACCGATCGTACCGTCACCAAGGATCATCGCTACCATTCTGTACTGATCAGCAAGATCGAAAGCCTTTACTGTCAGTTCATAGAGTTCCTGAACGGAAGCCGGAGCGATAACGAGGTTTCTGTAGTCACCATGTCCGCCGCCCTTTGTCGCCTGGAAATAGTCACCCTGAGACGGGAGGATACCACCGAGACCCGGACCACCACGCATGATGTTTACAACAACTGCCGGAAGCTCAGCACCGGCAATATAGGAAATACCTTCCTGCTTCAGGGAGATTCCCGGAGAGGAAGACGATGTGAGTACTCTCTCACCAGTAGCCGCTGCACCATAAACCATGTTGATCGCAGCAACCTCACTCTCGGCCTGTACGAACGTACCGCCGTGCTTGACCATCTCACGAGCCATGTAGTGCATGACTTCTGTCTGAGGTGTGATCGGGTAACCGAAATAGTGGCGGCATCCGGCACGGATCGCCGCTTCTGCGATAACCTCATTACCCTTCATTAAAACCCGCTTTGCCATATTCACTCCACCTTACCTTTCTACCGTGATAACCGAATCCGGGCACTGCGTCGCGCAGAAAGCACAACCGATGCAGGAATCAGGATCTACACAGGAAGCCGGGTGATAGCCCTTGCTGTTCAGTCTCTCCTTATCGAGAGAGAGAATCTTCTTCGGGCAAGCATATACACATAAGCCGCATCCCTTACACAAATCGTCTTGAAAAGATACTTTAGCCATATGTCCCTCCTGATATTTTATTGCGTATTATGCATTATAGACTTGCGCCATATATAAATCAACATGGCAAAGTGCTAGAAAAATGAATGTTTTGCACTATTCAAAGAGTACAAAAAGAACATCTGACCAAATAATCAAAACAAGCAAAAGAAAACCGCTCGCCGGCGAGTTTTGCTTTAGCAAACTGTTTGAAGCCGAAGAGCGGTATTCTTTTGTTTTGATTTCAATGAATGAGAGCGATCAAGCATCCTTCTTCAGAAGATCGCGGATCTCGGTGAGAAGCTCGATATCCTTCGGTGTCTCTTCTTCCTTCTTCTCTTCCTCTTCCTTCTTAGCGAACTTATCCTTCGCCTTGTTCATCGCACGGATGACAAGGAAGATCACGAAAGCGATAATGATGAACTGAAGGATCGCGTTGATGAGCACGCCGTATCCGATTGCTACTTCGCCTTCCACCGCCATGGTCTCTGCATTAAAAGTACCCTCTTTAAGCACATACTTCATGTTCGCGAAATCAACACCAGATGTCAGCATACCGATGCAAGGCATGATGATATTGTCAACGAGCGCAGTAACGATCTTGCCGAAAGCAGCACCAATAACTACAGCTGTAGCCAAGTCGATAACATTTCCTCTCATAAGAAAAGCTTTAAAATCTTTCCACATAAACTTTACCCTCCGAAGTTTTAAGACTTTATTCCACTATATCCCAATCGGAATACATTGTGAACTACTTACTCTTCTCTTTTTTATCCTTTTTCTTCTTTTTCTTGTCTTTCTTTTCCTTCTTGGTCTTCTCGAGTTTCTCGGATCTTATATAGTTATCATTCCGCGCAGCTTTCAGCGGCAGGAACCCCTGAAGTGTCACGATCAGACTCAGGATCGTATCTTTTTCGATCGAGTAGAAGCACTCACGTCCGATCTTCTTCACCACCACCAGTTTCTCATTCTCGAGAAGATGCATGTGATGCGAAAGAGTCGGCTGCGTGACATTTAAGTGCTCCAGGATATCTTTGGCGCGCATGTTGTTATTCCCGGACAATACCGTCAGGATTTGCATACGAGTCGGATCACCTAAGACTTCAAAGGAATTGGTCGTACTCTCCATACCCTTCTCCTCCGTTATGCGATCAGCTGACCTTTCAGTGCTTCTTCAAAGTCAGAAAGATTCGCGCACGCGACAACTTCGGTATTATCCTCAAGAAGGATATCCTCGTCTTCCTTCACCAGCATCGTCATCGGAACACCGAGTTTTCGCAGTAGGAGCAGCTGATACTCCTTGCTCGGCTGTGTCGCCAGATACTTACTGAGCATACGCAGCACCTGCTTGGCATCCTCGAGATAGATACCGGACAGGCGCATCAGATGATCGATGACATATACACCGAAAACATCATCAAACTTCATTTTCTTCTTATCCGGGAAACAGGACGTAAAGACTGTCATGGAAACCTTTGATACCAGTTCCAGCTTAACAAAGTCATCCACGGGGATCAGGAAACTCTTGACGTTGGGCGAGAAGATCTCCTGGAGTTGCTCGACTGTGAGTTCTCCCTTCAGATCCTGGATACGTTCGATTCTGGCAAGTACACGATCACGGGGCAGAAACGTCTCCTGACCGGTCTTCGTCGCTTTATGGATAAACCAGCTTTCCGGAATCAATTTCATTCTTTTCCAACGATAGAGTGTACCGTACGAGATACGTGCTACGCGAAGCAGCTGTTTCTTCGAAATCAATTCTTCATTCTCAAACATGGCGTTTCACCTCACATAAGAATAGCTGCGGATATCCAGTAGATACCCACAGCTATCATTGTAGAGAAACATTGTTACAACTTCTAAACAGACATATAGCAATTACGTTCCTTTTTGAGGAAAGATATGCTGTTTAGTATCAGCCTCCGAAGATGTCGGAGATCGCATCAGCCATCTCGTTAAAGTCTCCGCCCATCGCCGCTTCAAATACATCCTTGAAGAGGAAGTAGGTCACGATAACGAGTGAAAGTGCGATGATGATTCCGATGATGTTCCAGATCAGTACCGCTCTTGCGAAATTCTTGCGGCTCTTGCACTTCTTTCCGACACACGAAAGGATGATCGAGAAGATAAAACCGATGACCGGGATCGAGAACAGGAGCATCAGCCAGAAAGCTGTTCCTGTTGACATGGCCTTGAGTTCACTCTTCTTATCCGCCTTGGCATCCGAAGAAATATCCGTCTTTTCGGAGGAAATCGGAGCCGGAACCGTCTCCGGCGTAAGGGCTACAGGAGCCGGAACCGGAGCAACCGGGGCCGGGACAGGCTCTACCGGAGCTGCAACAGGCGCCGGTACGACAGGAGCCGGAACAGGTTCAACAGGCGCGGCCACTGGCGCTTCCGGAGTAGCAGGAGTCTGCGGGTATTCAGGAAGCACACTCTCGACCGGCGCTACTTCCGGGACAGCCTCTACAGGCATGGCAGCCGCAACAGTCTCTTCAATCTGCGGAGCGTCCTTCTTCTTCGGAACGGCGATCGGGGCACCCGGATCAAAGGATGCATTCGGCATCTCCGAGGAAATCTTCTCATCGACAGAAGGAATCTGCTCAATCGCTGCCTCTACAGGCATCACAGAATCAGCGACAGCTGCCGCTGCATCTACAGCAGAACCACACCCGGGACAAAACTTCACACCATCCGGCATATCAGTCTGGCAATTCGGACAAATCATAACACTAAACCCTCCTAGATCCATTTACTCATTCTATTTCTATCCATGACACACGGATACAAATGCTAAATCTTCTTTATTATATCACTCAATCGGTATTATCGCGATACAGAATTGTCCACTCTGCAGTGTATATCTTCGATCAGCAAGCTGTAAGAGTCCTCCTGAAGCGGCAAGCGCGATCTCTTTACATTCCAGAGAATACCTGTGCACTTCGATATCTCTCGAAGAAGCCCGCGAATCGATCATAAACTGCTGTTGTTCTTCCGTACGGTTGACGATGATAAGATAGGTATAGCCTTCCTGTGTAAAGGCATACGAATCCAGAGTGATCGCATAATCACTGTCATTGACATGAGACAGCGGGACGACCCACTCCACTTCATTTCTCGTCCCCTGTGCATATTTCGTGATCACGCCGACCGTACGAAGAAGGATCTCGGCATTTTCCGTATTCACCTTCCTATTCTGAAGAGAATCCTTCTCCCGTGAGAAGAAATAGTCCTCGTCACCATCTACGGAGAGCGAACTGACCGGAAGATCGACCGCCACAAAAGAGGTATGGTTCCCCATATCTTCGAGCAGGAACTTGATGATCTCCGCCGCATTGAGCGGCATCTCGTCGAGGAGGATCTGGTTCTCATAGACGCGGCTGCTGACCATCGAAAAAGACAGATCGCTGATCCATTCACCATAAGCATCCTGAGAGTATGACGGATTTCTCGGAATCGCGTCCACAAAGTCCTGATAAACCCTTTCGAGCATCGCGTTCAGGTTTTCCTTTCCCTCGATCAGAGTCTGATCCTCACCCTGATTGTTGATGGATAATGCTGTCGTGTGGAAATCCGCACTTGACAGGACTGTGCCGTTATCATAGTGCATCCCGTCAAGGAAGAAAATGGAATCCTTAATATCCGGATAGTAGGGTGAATTGGAGATCAGAAGGATCAAATAGTCCACATACGCACGTCTTTGCAGATCCGTCTCGAAGAGACCATTGCCGTCCGAGATCTCGAAAACGATACGGTCGAACTGTTTCTGCCACGGAACGGCCGTTCCGTTGTCGATACGGATCTTTCCGTAATCGTCCGTGATGCCGCCGCACAGATAGCCCAGGATCGCATTCATCTCATCCGCACTAAATGCCGAATCTATGACGACCCACGGTTTAGCGTCGATCGACTTGACCAGTCGGAGTGAAGTTTCCAGCGAGATAATACCGGAGTTATTCTCCCCCGCGACCGAGTCAGAATACATGATTTCATTTCCGATCTGGGTAAGATTGGAAGATATATCCATCCCGACCCGGCCGAGACGCAGGTTATCGAGGCGCAGGAACTCCGGGGATGCATCCTCGAGCGCCCGAACGAGCTGTGGCTCGACCTGTGGTTCCGAGTATGCCTCTTTTTCGAGTGTAACCGCATCGACATAAAGGTCCCCCTGCCCATAAAACCCGATATTTAACCGCACGTCCTCTTTGTGATCATACTGGTTCTTCGGCCATACGAACGTAAAAGAGTATTCTTTCCAATTTCCGCTTATATTCGAAAAGGTCGTACCGATCGGTTCCGAAAGCCCGGAGAGCCAGACCATCGCCTGTTCTGTCTGAAGCCCGCTCTGCCGAAGACTGAGACGGATATGGTAGAACACCTTCTCCTCAAGAGGTCCGACCTCATCTCTGGATATGATCTGCGATACGATGTGCGCCTCGTTTTCATCCGCGAGCATGGAAGAGAGCTGAAGCGCACGTTCCCCATACATCTTCGCACCTCCGTAAGCGATCTGCGCCGTCGTCCCCTGTCCGAAAACCTCCCAGGCCGAATCGCCTCGGCTTCCGACCGAGGGAACCTGCGCTGTCATCAGACACATGTCGCCGTTTTGGATCTCGACCTCTCCGATCGGCTGATCGATCGTCACCTTCGTATATACCGTAGCAGAGTAGAGTTTCCCGGCACGCGCTAGGAAGATGCTTCCACCAGAAGCCGTACTCATCGCTTCGACCTGGTTATCCTTCTGGACGAACACCTGTTGCCATGAGCTCTTCTCTCTCGAGAAAGCATAGAGATAACCGTTATCCGTCAGCACCCAGACTTCACCGCTCGGGAAGACCGCCAGCTGTCTGGGCGAGATGCTCTCGGGAAGTGCCGTAGAATACCGGTCAAAGCGGAAACGGTCGGAAGACTCGTCATAACGTCCGATCGCGATCTGTCCATGCTGTCCGACCAGGATGAATTCCTCACCCGAAAAGTCCGAGAGCATCCACGTATCCGTCTGTTTCGTCTCAAGTTCCTCTTCAGAAAGAGCGCGGAACACCGTGCCATTCGAGGTCGTAAAGACTTTTCCCTGATCTCCGGCCAGGAGGACCCGGTGTTCATCCGAGATCGCCGTATTCAGATTGCAGTTTGTATTGAGCGCGGGCACACTCACGTTCTCCATGTCACAAACGAGAACCGCGCCGTTCGTGCCACAAGCCACACCCAGTTTCCCCAGAGAGGCAACTGCATAGATCTCCTGCCCTTCAAGTGAATATGAAACAGGACTCCACGTATGTCCGTTGGCCGAAGCTGCAAAAGATCCGCTTCGTGTCACGGCGTAATGGCAAGTATTTCCGAGACTAAGCGCAATATATGGATCCTCTTCCTTATCAGGCACCACCTGCACCGGCTCCTTAGATGTCACATCGCAAAGGAGTGATCCGTCTTTCAGAAGAAGTACCGTATAGCCATCTTTCGACAGGATAATATCCGCATCCGGATTTACAGAAGACTCAATATCGACACTCTTCCAGATACCAAGCTGCCGGACCTGATAATCCAGAATACCGGCATTGACCAGTTCATTCATGCGTCCTTCTTCATCGTAGGACATGATGCGGAGCTGTCCGCCCGTATAGATAGACATATCATCCTCTTCAGCCGACGGATCACTATGAAGATACACGTTATTCCCTGACGCCTCAGCCACGCGGCAGACACTCTCCACAGATCGGTTCTCGAACGAAGGATCCAAAACGAGATTGGTAGACGGAAGAAAGGAGAGGTTTACCCCCAGTCCGGACGCAATCACACCGGACGTCACATCTGCGACCTTCACCGTCGGGTAGTCCGACGATTTTCTGATCAGACCGAGATTGGCAAAAAGGAGCGTGGCCGCAAAAACAAATATCACAAGCACCGTGATCGCCGTAACCAGCGGACGCTTGTGCATGCGATTCTCTCGACGGAACAGACGACGCAACCGGGTAATCATGTGTGTCTCCCCGGAAGCATCTTGTTAATGTCGCCGGTCTCTTCCTTCTCCGGGAAGCGGTCCGGTCTCAGTTTCAGCATAAAGAAAGCGATCACGCCAAAAACCGGGATACAGAGGCACTCCAGGATCAGAATCACTATATCCGCCCGCTCCGAGACCTCGAAGAAGACGTAAAGACCATATCCGAAAAAATTGAAAACGGAGTGCGCGATGATCGTCATGACGATGTTCTTTGTCGAGTAATAGATGATCCCGAGGATGATCCCTGAAAGGAATGCATAGCATATCTGGATGACCTGCCCGTGCATCAGCCCGAAATACAGAGCACTGATGACGATTGCCACATAAGGATGACCGAGTTCGAGCATCCCCTCCATGATACATCCGCGGAAGATGATCTCCTCGAGGATCGGAATCAGGATGCAGAGGGAGAAAACATACATATACATATCTGCCTGCGATGCATTTTGTACTTCCATCAATGTCTTATATTCATCCAGAGCTTTGTTGATAGCGGATATTCCGAGATTCGGCACGATCAGAAAATAGAGCGCAGAGATCCCGAGCATAGCTCCGCCTCCGACTATGGCCGTGTACCAGTCATAAGGTTTACCGACCGCCCATGTAGGCGACGGAAATATCATCTTTTTCTTGATGACCAGCCAAGTCGCAAAAATAGCAATTCCACCGATCCCCTGAACGAGGGATATCACGCCTTCGTGCTGGAGAAAACCCTCTCCGTACATGGAGTACGCCGTCTCCGCTGCAAGAAAGATGATCACGAAATAGACGAAGATCGCGAGCACGGGAGCAAAGATAAGGCGTACGAAGATTCTGCTCCGATAACTCATACCTTTCCCTCAACCGGGGGCTGAGGCATACCCGTACCCGGCACTCTCTTCTTTCGCTTTTCTTTCACATTTGCGGCATAACGGCGCATGAAGACGGTAAATGCCGCCTCAAGTTCACTCTCGTTCTTGATCGAATAGAAATACTGGTCACCGTTTCTCGCGTACTCGGTACGCATGATCACCAGTTCCGGATCAGCGTGATTCCCGTCATCCGGCTCATAGTTATACATCACGGCATACTCGACCTTCTCGATCATGAAAGTATCGATCATGGAAAGGTAATACTCCTTCCCGTTCGATGCGTCGCGAATAACAGCAAGCGCATCACCCTCCTTAGGAGAATGATGCGTGAAAACCGGCTTTCTTACGGACTTATTCCTATTCTTCTTCGTCTGAGAAGTCTTCTTCATCTTCGAGCTCAGCCTCAGCACAGAGACGGTCATACTCTTCGTAGATCTCGTCTGCTTCCTCTTCGTCCAGACTCATCAGGCCTTCTTCTCCGTCTTCTGTCTTAACGACCTTGGTGATCACCATCTCCGGTTCATCCTCATCCGTCGTTACCAGAACACAGTAGGCCTGATCTTTATACTCGAAATCATCGACCAGCACGAACTGATACTCCTCACCGGTCTCTGCATCTACCATCGTGATAAGAGCTTCCTCATCATAAGAGGTTCCCTCGATATCATTCACATCGCAATTCTCACAATCTCCGCCATCACATGGGCGTCCGCAATCTTCAAACATAATCCCGTCCTCCGCTCAACAATTAATTCCCTCTA
Organism: Clostridiales bacterium; assembly: GCA_017551625.1. Lineage (GTDB taxonomy): Bacteria > Bacillota > Clostridia > Saccharofermentanales > Saccharofermentanaceae > Scatonaster. The sequence continues at coordinate 53,946 of JAFZLF010000035.1, forward strand.
TCGGTCAGGATATCCGATACATAATTATACCATGAAATCGCCATTTCAAGAACGGTGCATGTCCAGATACTCTTGAAGGATGATCTCCGCCGCCACCTGATCGACGACCTTCTTTTTTGCTTTTCCGGAAACGCCGGTCTCCCGTAAAAACTGCGAGGCAATCACCGTCGTGAAACGTTCATCCCTGAAAACAGGCGCGATCCCGCTTTTCTCACTAAGAAGTTTCCCAAAAAGAACAGCCTTCTCCTCCGATTCACTGACGGAACCGTCGGTCCGGCTGGGCTTACCAATAACGATTTCTGCGATTTCTTTTTCCTTGATGATTCTCTCCAGACGATCCAGAGCATAACTACTGTCTATGCCGTTCCAGTTGATCGTCTCGAGCCCCTGAGCCATGATCCGCATCGGATCGGACACGGCCACGCCGATTCTTCGCATGCCGAAGTCGATCGCCATCACACGACTCATCCGCGACCCTCTTCCGAATCCTTATTCTTCAGCCAGGCGCTCGCAATACTCACGAACGATGACCTCGAGCAGTTCATCGCGCTCCATACGGCGGATGATGCCACGCGCGCCCTTGTAGTTCGTGATATAGGTCGGATCACCTGACATGAAGTATCCCACGAGCTGGTTGATCGGGTTATAGCCCTTCTCCTGCAGCGCATCCAAAACCTGCATCATCAATTCTTTTGCATCCTCGGATCTCTCCATATTAAAGGAGAAACGAGCTGTACCTGAATCCTGCATATTGACGCACCTCCTATTTTTCATAGCGTGTCATGTTCCTATTGTAGCACAAGAGAAATCAATATTTCATTATTATTTTGTCACCAAGCCAAAAAAATGTTCATGATTCTGCATCGCGAAGATGAGTAAAACATTCTCCCGTCAGCACCGGTCCCGCATTCCCGGTCACTTTTCCCACCAGGATATCGCCCGTCGCCGTTTTTTCGGTCGTATTCGCCAGAACACGGACATATTCGCGGCAATACCCCTCGATCGTCCCGTCTTCGCGCATCTTCTCCACGAGGACTTCTACATCTTTACCTAAGAAATCTCCCGTTCTCTCCTCTTCCATCCCGTCTGAGATCGCCCGAAGCTCGGAAGTCCGGCGGTTCTTCACATCAACGGGGATCTGGTCTTTCATGGCAGCAGCCTTCGTACCGTCCCTTCTCGAATACGGGAAAACATGGATATGCGTGAATCTGACTTCTTCCGCAAGCGCGCACGACTCCCGGTGTTCCTCCTCCGTTTCGCCCGGGAATCCGCATATCATATCCGTAGTCAGACTGGCATTCGGAAATGCTGCCCTCAGGTCTCTTACCACCTTCCGGAAAAGCACTGTATCGTATTTCCTGTTCATCCTCTTAAGGACACTGTCCGAACCACTCTGCAGCGACAGGTGAAAGTGCGGGCAGATCTTGCCGTTTCTCTTGAGCATCGAGATCAGCTCTTCTGTCAGACATGACGGCTCCAGAGAACCGAGACGGATCCTCTCGACTCCCTCTATCTCAGATATTTCATCGAGGAGTTCGCCAAGCGCCGTGCTGTCTCTCCCCTTCTCCTTCTCAAAAGAACACAGATGGATCCCCGTAATGACAAATTCACGATACCCTTCTTTCGCACTGTCCCGGATCTCCGAGAGGATCGCTTCTCTCTCCCGGCTCCGCACTCGGCCACGGGCGTAAGGGATGATGCAGTATGTACAGAAGTTATTGCATCCATCCTCGATTTTGATCACCGCGCGCGTATTCTCCTGATAAGGGATCGATCCGTACTCGAAGAACCTCGATCCCGCATCGAGTTCTCCTGACTCCGGCAGTTCCTTACGGAGTTCGAGTCTTTTAAGCAGCATCGGCACCAGGGCCGGACGGTCATCGGTGCCGACCACGATATCTGCACCGTCCTCCTCCCTGCACATCTGGGTATGACAGCCCATCGCAACAACGATCGCCGTGGGGGCGACGCGGCGCGCCCTCCTGATCATCTGTCGGGACTTTCTGTCTGCCTCTCCCGTCACGGCACAGGTATTCACGACATATACATCTGCCTCTTTGGGATCATCCGTCTGAAGGAGACCTTCCTTTTCCAGAAGTTTCGCAATCGCCGCCGTTTCGTAGGAATTGACCTTACAGCCCAGGGTAAGAAAATAAACTCGGTAAGACATATCGTCCCTTTCGTCAAATTGATGAACATATTATACTCATAAAGCCGATTCTTTCAAAGATTATCACATTGACATCGTTACCACCTGTGATAAACTTATTTCATATTGAAAGCAAGCAGGAGGAGTAAACATGGTTCGTTTTCCAATTCGTTTCCAGTCCATCACCGACGTCAAGGAGTTTGTACAGATAGTCAACTCTTACCCTTACGATGTCGACCTTTCCTCCGGCCGCTATGTGGTAGATGCAAAGTCCATCATGGGCATCTTCAGCCTTGAGCTCCAGAGCGCCATCAACCTCGAGATCCACAGCAACTCCTGCGACGACCTCGTCGAAGCCCTGAAGCCTTTCCGGGTAGAGAGCTGAAGTATCACTTCCGAATCATGAAAGACGAAGACCTCGGATCGCTCCGAGGTCTTTCTTTTACTTATTCATCGTGTCGTGCTTACATCTTACTTTTCCGTAACGAAAGCAAAATCAATATGGTGCGTAAGCGGATCGGCCGAGGCCACCTGGACCGTGACCCTGCGTCCGATCGTATAGACCGTACCCCGCGACCCTCTCGCCTCCAGTTTTCTCTCATCATACGTGAAGAACTCGTGAAGAGACGAGAACGGCACCATCCCTTCGATCGTATTATCAAGCTGCACGAAGATACCTCCCGGACAGACTCCGGATACCTTTCCTTCGAAGCTTTCTCCGACATGGGCGATCATATACTCCGCACACTTTAGATCGACAGAGGCCCGCTCGGCATCGACACTGTTCTTCTCCATCTCAGAACTGTGGTAGGCCACATCCGCAACCAGTGCCCGAAAATGCTGATTCTGGTGTTTCTGGTGAAGCCAGCTCTTGATGATCCTGTGGATGTAAAGATCCGGATAACGGCGGATCGGCGACGTGAAATGGCAGTAATACCGGGACGCCAGACCGAAGTGTCCCGCATTGATCTCCGAGTACTTCGCCTTGGCCATGCTCCGCAGGAGAAGCTGATTCAGCGCAGGCGCATATTCTTTCCCGGCGATATCATCCAGAAGTCCGCTGAGGAAAAGAGGCGTGATCTTGCCATCCGGCCGCTTATTCTCCCCGAAGAGCTTCGCCACATGCAGGAACTCACGTATCTTGAGATCATCCGGTTCTTCGTGGATACGATATACAAAAGGATAATCCATTTTATTGAACCGCTCGGCTACCGCCTCATTGGCCGCGATCATGAATTCCTCGATCACTCCGTGGATCTCGTTGATCGGATACGGATAAACATCCGTCGGCTTCCCTTCCTCATCAAGATCGACATGTGTCTCCGGGAAGACGAAATCGATCGTGCCCCTCGCCTTCCTCTTGGCTTTTAGGATACGCTTGAGCTCCAGCATCTGTTCGAGCATCGTCTGAAGTTTGGCATACTCCTCGATCACCTTTCCCTCGAACAATATCCCGTTGATCTCGTTATAGGAAGTTCTCGCATCGCTCTCGATCAGGCTCTCATAGATGGAGCTTTCCTCGATCTCGCCGTTCGGTGCGATCTTCATCTCGCAGGTCATGGTAAATCTCGGCACATGGGGATTGAGACTGCAGAGCCCGTTGGACAGGCGCGGCGGAAGCATCGGGATCACGCGGTCCACCAGATACACAGAGGTTCCGCGCAGCGATGCTTCCGCATCAAGCTCCGTACCCTCACGCACATATTCCGACACATCCGCGATGTGCACCCATAGCCGGTAATAGCCTTTGTCGAGTTTCTGGATCGAGATCGCGTCATCGAGGTCTTTGGCTTCCTCGCCGTCGATCGTGATCGTCAGGAGATTCCGGAGATCTTTCCTGCCGTGCAGGATCGCCTCTTCGATATCCTTCTCCTCCGGAGACAGCGGCAGCGACGAGGCCTCATCCATAACAGCACCCGGAAATGAAGACGAGAGGCCGAACTGTCTAAGGATCGACAGCATCGCGACATCGTTATTTCCCGGATCGCCCAGCACCTCCATTATCTTACCTTCATATTCGGCGCGTCTTGCCGAGGGATTTAGGATCTCACAGACGACCTTCATTCCGAAAGGTGCGCCATTAAGGTGATTCCTTCTTATGATGATCTGACCGAAAGCCGAGGCCGGATAGCCCGGATCCGGAACTACGATGCCCCCTTCTCTTCCCTCTCTTAGGATTCCGACGCACTGATTCTCCAGTGCCTGCGGGCCACGAGGCGGAAGCTCCGCGACCGTCACTTCCCGGACGGGCGGTATCTTCGATCCGGAACGCTCGATCTTCCCACTCGGACGGATCTTAATATGTCTGCGGTTATGTCTCGCCATACTTATTCCTCCGTATTTAGATAAAAAAGAACTGCTTCCCGGAAAACCGTTAAGCAGTTCGAGTACTCGTGATTATGATCTGATCCGTATCAGAAACCTCTGGCCAGCACCAGGAAAAGCACGATCGTCAGGATCGAGAAGAGGATCGCGGTAAACAGCGTGATCTTCTTCAGTTTCTCATCCATCGTTCTGCCCTTGGACTTCTCGTAGAAGGAGTTTCCGCTTCCGCCTACGACACCCATGCCCTGATCGTTACCTTCCTGAGACATGACCAGGATGATCAGCGCGATGCAAACTACGATATCAACACATGTAAGTACAACTGCTAATGTATTCATTATATCAGCCTCCGAGACTGTTCTCAATTCTAATAACCGTTAAATAGTATCACAAGTATTTCACAGAAGCAACACTTATTTTTTGTTCTTGATCAATTTGAATACTTCGCTGGCGGCAAAAGGAATGAACGCCAGGAGGATGATCGGGATCCAGTAAAGAGGTCCGAGCATGATATTATCGAAGATCGTGTTCACACCCGGGATGTAGATGACCGCCAGAAGCAGCGCGATGGATCCGGCTACGGACATATTCATGTACTTGTTGGAAAAGACGCCGAGTTTAAAGACGGAGATCCTCTCCGAACGGGCTCCGTAAGCACGGAAGAGTTCTGCCAGGATCAATGTCGCAAAGGCCATCGTTCTGGCTCCTTCGATCGGTGCCTCTGCATCCTTAAAGAACACGGTAAGTCCGAGTACGAACGAGGTAAAGACGGCCGCGAAGATCGCGAGGCTCTGCACGAGGATGTTGATCTTCATGGGCTTATTGATGATCGGCTCCGACTTCTTTCTCGGTGGCTGCTTCATGATGTCCGGTTCCCCCTTCTCTCTGCCGAGAGCAAGTGCCGGGAAGCTGTCCGTCACGAGATTGAGCCACAGGAGCTGGATCGCGGTAAGAGGTGTCGCGATGCCCGTGATCAGACTGGCCGGGATCAGCGAGATCAGGAAGATCACGAGGATCTCACCTACATTACAGGAAAGAAGGAAGCCCACGAACTTTCTGATATTGCTGTAGATGACACGACCTTCTTCGACAGCGGACACGATCGTCGCGAAATTATCGTCCGTAAGGATCATATCCGAAGAATTCTTGGCAACATCGGTACCCGTAATACCCATGGCTACGCCGATATCGGCAGATTTTAACGCCATCGCGTCATTGACACCGTCACCGGTCATCGAAGCGATATGGTCATTCTTCTTAAGCGCCGTCACGATACGGACCTTGTGATCCGGAGAGACACGGGCATACACATTTGTAGTTTCGCACACAGTCTGGAAATCCTCATCCGACACCTTATCAAGTTCTGCGCCGGAGAGACTTCCGGAGTTTTCGTCCATCATGCCCAGATCATTTGCGATAGCCACCGCCGTGTCCTTATAGTCACCGGTGATCATGACCGCACGGATACCGGCCTGACGGCAGATCGCCATCGCATCCTTGACTTCCGTTCTGGCCGGATCGATCATGCCGACGAGTCCTAGGAAACACATATCACTCTCATGTGCAAAGTCTGCCTCGATCTCTGTCTTTCCGTCAAAAATACGGTAGGCAAAAGCCAGCACGCGCAGCGCGGTCGTCGCATAACCATGGTTGGTCTCGATGATCTTCTTTCTGATTTCTTCCGTCATCGGCACATTCTTCTGGCCGTCGAAATACTCGACGCACTTCCCCAGTACGATATCCGGTGCCCCCTTGGTAAAAGATACGATCGCGCCGGGAACAATGTTCGGATGATAAGTAGTCATCATCTTTCTGTCAGAATCAAAAGGCAGTTCCGCCACACGCGGGAAGATCTTATTGGTCTCATCCTTAGGAAGGCCGGACTTCGCGCCGAGCGCGATCAGCGCCGCCTCAGTCGGGTCGCCGATGCAGGAATACCGTCCGTCTTCCCCCTTCGGTGTGACCGCATCACTGCAGAGTACGCAGGACTGCAAGAGACGGATGAGTTTGGTATCCGGAGTGATCTTCGTCCCGTTCTCATCCTGGATCTGTCCTTCCGGCGCATACCCGATACCGGTCACATCATAGGATCTCTCCCCGTCAAATACTTTTCTGACGGTCATTTCGTTCTGAGTAAGCGTGCCGGTCTTGTCGGTACAGATCACGTCGACACAGCCGAGCGTCTCTACCGCGAGCAGACGACGGACGATCGCATTCTTGCTGGCCATCTTCGTCATACCGAGAGCCAGTACGATCGTCACCACGGCCGCCAGGCCCTCAGGGATCGCCGCCACTGCAAGGCTGATCGCGGTCATCAGCGCCTCATCCCATGGTTCGTTTTGGACGAAAACGTCAACCACGAATACGATCAGGCAGATCACGATACACACGATTCCGAGGATCTTGCCGAGTTTATTGAGATTCTTCTGAAGGGGCGTATCTTCGTTATCGATTGAAGAAAGACGGTTCGCGATCTTACCGAGTTCCGTATTTCCGCCGGTCTCGACAACGACACCGCGGCCGCGGCCATACGTGATGGCTGTACCCATATAGAGCATATTCTTACGGTCACCGATACCGCAGTCTTCCTCGAGGACCACAGTCGCATCCTTCTCGACCGGGACAGACTCACCGGTAAGAGAGGCTTCCTCGACCTTCATGGAGCTTGCTTCCGTCAGTCGGATATCCGCAGCGACGAGATCACCGGCATCGAGCACCACAACATCGCCGGGGACAAGCTTATCCGAATCGATCATCTGCTGCATATTGTCACGGACGACCTTGGCCTGCGGAGAGCTCATCTTCTTCAGTGCGGCGATTGCCTCATCGGCCTTACCTTCCTGATACACGCCCAGGATCGCATTGATGATAACGATCGCCAGGATCACGATGACATCGATCCATCCGGAGAAGCCTCCCTCCTTGACGGCCATGACCGCCGACAGGATCGCGGCGCCGATCAGTATCAGTACCATCGCATCGGCAAACTGCTGAAGGAATCTCTTCCACAGCGGGACTTTCTTCTCTTCGCCCAGGGAATTGGGACCATACTTCAGGAGCCGCTTATCGGCTTCACTTTTCGTAAGACCGGCCTTGATATCTGTACCGAGTTCTTCAATAACACTTTCAGTCTTTACAGAAAACGGATGATTCATCTTTCTACCTCCACATGACACATGCGCATGCGTAATGAAATATACCATATTACATAAATATAAGAAAGAAAAACGACAAAAGATTTTGAAATCTATTTCCGCCAAAAAAGCGAAATAGAACAAAAATAGCGGGGCAAAACGCAAATTAGACCGAAGAGCTCCGGAGACATACTGTGCCGTGATCGAGAATGGCCCTGTTCATCAGGCAAAACAAAAGGGACCGCTTCATTACTGAAACAGTCCCTGTTTGGTGCCCAGAGTCGGAATCGAACCAACGACACGGGGATTTTCAGTCCCCTGCTCTACCGACTGAGCTATCTGGGCAAATGATAATCGGTCCTTTTCTGGACCGATCATCTGGCGACGCAGAAGGGGCTCGAACCCTCGACCTCCAGCGTGACAGGCTGGCATTCTAACCAACTGAACTACTGCGCCATCTTGGTGGAAGATACAGGGCTCGAACCTGTGACCCCCTGCTTGTAAGGCAGGTGCTCTCCCAGCTGAGCTAATCTTCCTTCTTCCTTTGCCAAGCCGCTCTTTCAAGCGCAAGAAAGAGTATACCGAAACCTCGGGACGTTGTCAACAAGAATTTCAAAAAAGTTCATCTTTCACAAATCCCGTGATAGTTACGACCGCGACCTTGTTTCCCAGATCGTCGTCGACCGTGATCTCATAAAAACAAGTACTTCTTCCCGACTTGATACATCTTGCGGAACTCATGAGCTTCTCGCCTTTCGCCGCGCCGATAAATGAGATGTTACTCGAAATCGACACCGTCATCCTGCCGCCGAAGTTCGCCGCCACGGCGAAGGTCAGATCCGCGAGAGTAAAGATCGCGCCGCCCATGACACCGCCGGCTGCATTTCTGTGGATCGGTGTGATCACCATACTGCAGTGGCAGACCTTATCCCCTGCTTCCTCGATAACGACACCGGCCGCCTCGGTGGCAAAACGGTCATTGGCAAATGTATTTCTCGCCCACAGAAGATCCCGCTTCTCCACCGGAACATATTCAACATTCTCATTCATAATATAGTCTCCATTCCATATAGATTCTTTCGGCAGTGGTCTACCACCTGCACTTATTTCTCCAAGGGCATCAGAGGAGATACCTGATCACACACTCCACGATAAAAACCGTACTGCACGCGCCGACCGCCACCGTCAGGAGCTTCTTCTCCAGAAGCGAGAGCACGACCGCGACGGCAAGACCCAGCGACGCAGACAGCAGATATCCGGTCGAATAGAAGATCGCCGGTATCGTCATCGCCGACAGCACCGCATACGGGATGTAGTAGAGAAGCGAACGGATGAACCGGCTCTTGATCTTCTCCCGGCAGAGCAGAAGCGGCAGCATACGTATCAGATACGTCACGCCGGCCATCACGACCAGATAGAGGAAGAAAACATCGGTACGGATCATGTCGCCACCGTTCCTTCCTCATCCGCTCTGTCTTTCCCCTCGGACCCTTTCTCCTCCGGGATCGGCGCGATCCAAGCAAACAGAAGTCCGGAGACAAGTGCGCAGATGATGATTGAGATCCCCGAAGAGACCGAAGACAGAAAAGGGATATACCGGAAAGCCGCGGACAGAGCCATCGCCAGCAGACAACAGAACGCCACGGGATGATCTTTCTTCGCCGGCGGGATGATGATCGCCACAAACATAGCATAGAGCGCGATCCCCAGCGCCGAGACAACGATCCCGGGAAGGATGTCTCCGGCCAGGGCTCCCAGCGCGGTCCCGAGTGTCCATCCGAGGATCGGCGTCGCCATCAGGCCCAGAAGATACGGAGTCTCCAGCTCATCTTTCTGACTAATCGCCACACCGAAGATCTCATCTGTGACACCAAAGGCCACGACGATACGGTGCCATACTTTCACTTTGGGACTCATCTTCTGCGACACCGAGACGGACATCAGAGAATAGCGGAGATTGATGACAAACTGCGTCAGGACCATCTCGATAAGCGGAAGCCCTCCGGTGATGATCGGCACGCCCGCGAGCTGCCCTGCAGATGTCACATTAGCAAGTGAGACCAGGATCGCCTGCCACACGGTCATTCCCGCGCCCACGGCGAAGATACCGAAGGCAAACGAAACAGACAGGTACCCCATACAGATGGGGAACCCGTCTTTGATTCCTCGGAAATAGAGCTTTCGCGGATTCACAGGTAGTCCGGCCTCACTTCACTGAGAAACGGTAGCCGACCAGGAAGCCCTTGACCTCATCCTTATCGATTACGGCCGACGCGAAGTTCTCGTGATGGATCGCATCCGGGAACATCTGTGTCTCGAGGCAGATCGCCTCATAGGGCTTATAGTGAACCCCGCCCTTACCGTCCTCGTCAAGATTACAGGCGCAGTAAAGCTGCATACCCGGGAAGTTCGTGAGGACTTCCATCTTTCTTCCGGACTTTCCGGACTCGACCGATGCAACCAGGGACACCTGATCCTGTGTGGTCTTCAGGACATAGTTCGAGTCCGCGCCCTTACTGCAATTGAGCTGAGGATTGGACGAAGTCGGCACCAGTACTTTTTCCGTCGTATCCGGTGTTCTGAAATCAAACTCCGTGCCCGCAACATCGATAAACTTACCGTTCGGGACATTATCCATATCCTTCTCGGTCACCTGATCGGCATCGATCCACAGGAGCTGCTCGCCGATTCTTCCGGCCGCCTGTCCGTCGATATTGAAGTACGAGTGGTTCGTCGGCGCGAAGATCGTCTTCTTATCCGAGACGGCACGGTAGCAGATGATGAGCGTTCCGTCTGTCGCCCATGTATAGAGGACCTTCATGTCCATATTGCCCGGTACTCCGCATACGCCGTCGGCCAGAAGGAATGACAGCAGCACGCCCTCGGTCTCGACAGTCCAGTCATTCTTGATCGCCAGATCGCCGATGAAGGTCTGTGCCTCCTCTTTACTTACGATCGCACCGTTCCAGAAACTGTTCTGGAAGTTACCGGGACCGCCGTGGAGATTATTCTCTCCTTCGTTCTTCGGAAGCTGATAGTCCACGCCGTCGATGGTAAAAGCACCGCCCTTGATGCGGTTCGCCGTTCTTCCGATGATCGAGCCGTGGCCCGCGCCGGATGCCATATATTCTTCGATCGTATCGAAGCCCAGCATGACATCTCCGATATTCCCATCCTTATCGAGAACGTTCAGCGTATGGATCGCCGCGCCGTACTCGATCACGGAGAAGCTCTCTCCGTTTTCCCGCTTGATGATAAACTCCGGGACCTCTCTCCCGTCTTTCGTCGTATCAAAAAGAACTCTTTCTGCTGCCATGCCGGTCACCTCACTTCATGATTTATACCTATAGTATTATCGCTTTATTTCATATGGAAAGTCAATGTGGAATCTGCTAGAATACCTCTAAACTTCAGCACAGGAAAGCCATCTGTAAGAAACGGCAAAGTGAAAGGGACACTATGAGCGCAAAGTGGCGAAAATTCTTATCCTATTACCGTCCGTACATGAAGGGATTCATCGCGGACATGTGTTTCGCGCTGATCGGCGCCGCCACCTCTCTCGTGATCCCGTTGATCATCCGCTACATCACAGGGACGGTCCTTGCCGAGGGATTTACAAACGTCAATCAGACGATCCTTCTTCTGTTTCTTCTGATGATCGGTCTTCTCGCGGTCGAATTTGGATGCAACTACTTCATCGCCTACGTCGGTCATATGGTCGGCGCACGGATGGAGTATGACCTCCGAAATGAGCTTTTTACCCATTATCAGAAGCTGTCCTTCCGGTTCTACGATGACCAGAAGGTCGGCTCGCTCATGTCCCGTGTCACCAATGACCTCTTCGAGATCACAGAGCTGTACCACCATGGTCCGGAAGACCTCATGATCTCAGCGATCAAGCTTCTCGGCTCGCTAGTGATACTGTGCATGATCAACGTAACGCTGGCACTTGTTGCCCTCGTCCCCGTACCTTTCATGATCGTCTTTGCTTCGATATTGAACCGGAAGATGAAGCGCACCTTTAAGAAGAACAGAGAAAAGATCGCCGAGATCAACACCCGCATGGAGGACAGTCTTTCCGGCATCCGTGTCGTCAAGTCCTTCACCGGTGAGGATATGGAGATCCACAAGTTTACTGAGGGGAATGATATGTTCCTCCGAAGCAAGCAGGATAACTACCGTTACATGGCGATCTATCACGCCGTACTCTGGGCCACGACCGGTCTGATTACCATCTCCGTTGCCGCTGTCGGTTCCTTCATGATCGGCGACGGAAACCTGACCCTTCAGGACCTGATCGCTTTCCTGCTGTATGTTAACAATTTCACCGAGCCGATCAGAAAGCTCGTCTCTTTTACCGAGCAATTCCAGAACGGCATGTCCGGATTCGAGCGCTTCTATGAGATGATCTGCATCGAGCCGGATATCGAGGATGCACCGGACGCCGGGATCCTCAGAAATGTCAGGGGCGACATCGATTTTGACGACGTCACCTTCTCTTACGGAGGGAACCCGACGAAGGAATCCAACGTCTTTTCCCACCTGGACCTGCATATCGGCGCAGGCGAATATGTCGCCCTCGTCGGGCATTCCGGCGTCGGCAAGACCACGCTCTGCAGCCTGATCCCGAGATTCTACGAACCGGGCGAAGGCACGATCAGGATCGACGGCACGGACATCAGCACGGTCACACAGCGCTCGCTTCGCCAGCAGATCGGCATCGTCCAGCAGGATGTATATCTCTTCTCCGGAACCGTCCTCGAGAATATCCGCTACGGCCGTCCCGATGCGACACTCGAGGAAGTGGTCGACGCCGCGAAGCGCGCCAATGCCCACGACTTCATCATGGAACTGCCGCACGGATATGACACGGATATCGGTCAGCGCGGGATCAAGCTCTCCGGCGGGCAGAAGCAGCGACTGTCGATCGCGCGCGTCTTCCTCAAGAACCCGCCGATCCTGATCTTCGATGAGGCCACCTCTTCGCTTGACAACGAGAGTGAGAAAGTTATTCAGGAATCACTCGAGTCTCTCGCGAAAGACAGAACGACGCTCGTCATCGCGCACCGTCTCTCCACGATCCAGAACGCCAAGCGCATCCTGGTCCTGTCGGAAAACGGCATCGAGGAAGAAGGCACACACGAAGAACTTCTTAAGAAGAACGGCGTGTATGCCCGTCTTTACCATACTGTAGAATAGGAATCCCGAGAATAAGAATCACGGCGTCTGCACAATATCGGCGAACTGTCCGTCTACAGCTTTCCTCAGATCGTCCGGCGCCATGTGTATCTGCGTCCCGAGCATGCCGCCGCTGACGATGATCGTATCGAAAAGCTGCGCGGTCTCGTCAATAACAGTCGGATATTTCTTCTTCATTCCGATAGAGGTCACCCCGCCGCGGATATATCCCGTCACGGCCTGGATATCCTTCACATGAACCATCTCGAGGGCTTTTTCTCCCACGATCCTGGCAGCTTTCTTCATATCGACCTCTTCCGCGATCGGAATCACGAACACGAAATAGTTCTTCGACTTTCCCTGCATCACCAGTGTCTTAAATGTGCTCTCATAGGGCTGGCCGAGCATATCGGCGATATGCACACCATCGATAAATTCATCACACTCATAGTAGAAAGGTTCATATGGGATGTTCTCCTTATCAAGGATCCGCATCGCATTGGTCTTGTTCTCTTTCTTCATCGCGTCAGAAATCCTTCCATAGTTCGTCCGCGATATCTGTCGACATCGGCCGTTTCTTCGAGCTGGTCAGAGGCTGGATATTCGACAGCACGATCACGACACGGCGGGTATTCTTATCGATCCTGACACTCGTGTTATAGCCCAGCGTCATACCGCCGTGCTCGACATAGTCACTCCCGATGTACCAGCCATATCCGTAGCCGAATGCTCCACCGTCGAAGATCTTATCCCAGCTTTCTTTAGTCAGAAGTGCGCCGTCCATGACCGCCGTCTCCCACTGGAGAAGGCCGGCCGCTGTCCCCGTCATCACACCAACAGCATAACTGATGCTCGGATCCTGGGACGGAAAATCAAACTTCATGACAGTAAGATCCGTCCGGCCGAAAGAGGTAAGATGATCCGTGTCCGGATACAGTTCCGTGATCCCTAAAGGCTCGAGAAGATTCTTTCTGATGTATTCGTCATACGGCATACCGCTCAGTTTCTCGATGACCATCCCCAGGAAATAGTAATTCGTGTTCGAATAGGCGAACTGTGTGCCCGGATTGAAGTCGAGCGCATAGGCCGACATATCGTTAACGAATTTGTTCTTATCTATAGGCGTCGAGATCACACGCCGGATCGTCTGCTCGAGATCAAAAACATCCGCCAGATCCATATCTTCGAAATTCCCCAGGGACACGCCAAGCACACCGCAATAGAGATAATCGGGAATACCCGAAGTCATATTGAGGAGCTGGTGGATCGTGATCTCCTTCGCATGTGAATACTCAGGGAGATACTTATCCAGTGTATCGTCCGTGCTGAGTTTGCCTGCTTCGACGAGCTGCATGACCGCCACAGCCGTGAATTGCTTCGTGATCGAACCAAACTCGAAGACCGTATTCATCGTATTCATGACATTGTTCTCGCGATCGGCCATACCGGAAGCATAGGTCCACACGACCTGATCCTGATCCGCGACGAGAACCACACCGTCGAAATTCTTCGAGTTCATGTACGCTTCCGCCTTATCGACGTCAAAAGAACTGTTCACTGCAGCCTTCGTCGAGCCACTCGTATCTTCCGATGACTCTTCGGGCTCCGTCGTCGCATCACTTTCCGATTCCGTCACATCCTCCGGATCCGTCTCCTTGTCATCGGTCACATCCTGCGAAGGATCCTCCTCCGAACCGGAATCATCAACATCCTCCACAGAGGCCTTCTCTGTGTTATCGGTATCATCTGATGAATCGTCTTTTTTCCCGCAAGCGCAAGAAAGGACTACCGCTAATGCGAGCAGTCCTATCATGATTTGCTTGCTTTTTTCAAACAAGTCTCTCTTCATTTATGCTTCCACTTCTTCGATCTTCTTATAGAAACGGTTCTTCTTGAGCTGCTTATAATCGCCCTTCTTCATGCCGGACTGGACCGGGATCGTCTCACCGGTAACCTTATCATCGAGAACGAGATCCCAGGTTTTCTCGGCCTTGTGATTGATTCCGCGCGGCACCAGTTTCGTCGTCGGCTCGGACTTATCCTTGACCAGTTTCTTCGCCGCCTTCTTTGCATCCTTCACGAGTTTGTCTCCGGTAAAGCATACCGGGCAGAAGTGGTAATAATCCGCGCCGAGCGGGATCAGGGGGATAAAATCAAGATGTCCCCACTTATTGAACTTCACGTACGTTTCCTGATACGTCTTATGGCAGAAAGAACACTCCTTCGGCTCGCCCTTCGGACCATACACTTTCTTAAACGACTCTACTCCATAATAAAATACGCCCATATCATTTCCCTCTTACTTTCTGTTTCAAGAATTGCATCATGCAAGTACGATTTTCGCATATCTTTATATGTATTTCAATGACTTTTACACATAATCCCGGAAGATTCGTTCATCATATCCACGTTTCCACTTGTGATACAATAATAGAAAAGCACTTCGGAGGTGTCCGGATCATGATCTTTTTCTTCACAACCTTTGAGTACTCGAACAAGGCCACCGTATTCGCACTGTTCATGGATCTGATCGCCTACATCATGTCAGTGGTGGGACTGATCCTTCTGTTCCTCTCTATCTGGTTCGGCGCCCGATTCGTCTATATCGGACTTCTCCTGTTCGCTCTGGCGTTCTTCTTCTATTTCTTCATGGGAAGCTTTCTCGGCGGCAAGATCGCCAGAAAAGATTTCAGCAAGAAGATCTACACCGATCCCGTCGTCGCCCTGAACTATGTCAACAACGGCCATGCCACATACGAGCAGATGGCCGCCAAGAACCCCGCCTTCGCCGCGAAATACGAACTCAATCAATTCGGCAAGGTGACTCTGCGCAAGAAGTGAAAGGAGAAGACATCTTATGCCGGTGATCACCATTTCCAGACAGATGGGAAGCCTCGGAGACGAGGTCGCATCCGCGCTCTCCCGCAAACTTTCCTGGGAATGTATCACCCGAGATCTTCTTATGGAGCGCTTCTTCCCTGACAGCAGCGCCGACCAGCGCAACCGTCTGGCCGAGAGCGCCCGTTTCTATCTCTCCGAGTATAAAGACGGAAAGAGTTTCCGCGACGTACTCTCGGAGTCTCTCAAAGAGATGGCCCGTACAGAGTCAGCCATTCTTCTTGGTTTCGGGTCCCAACTTCTCTTCTCCGGGAACGAAAATGCGATCCACGTACGCATCATCGCCCCGGACGAGATACGCCTCAGCCGCATCCGCAAGCAGTTCCACCTGACCGAAGAGGCCGCGCAGGCACTTCTTTCCGGAACTGACAGGAAGCACAAGCGTTTCGTGTCTCACGTTTTTTCCGCCGATTCGACAGACGAGACACTTTATCACCTGATCCTGAACACCGGATACATGTCCGTCGACGAATGTGTCGCCGCGATCCTCGCGACACTACACGAGCATGAACTCCGGGTACGGATCAACTCGGAGACGAAAAAAGAAGGTTCCTCCGATCACCAGACGACCACGCCGGTATTTAAGAACCCCTCCGAAGAGGAGTTTGCGAAGATCCTCGACATGTACCACATCGAGTGGAAATACGAACCGAAGACCTTCCCCGTCGAGTGGGACAGCGAAGGAAATATCACGCTGGCCTTTAGTCCGGACTTCTATCTTCCCAGATTCGATACATACCTGGAACTGACCACCATGAACCAGAAGTACGTCACTAAGAAGAACAGGAAACTCAAAAAGGTCAAGGAGCTCTATCCGGGAACCAACATCAAGATCGTTTACAAGAAGGATTTCCTGGAGCTGGCCGAACGTCTCCGTGGCTTCGGCGCTCCGGAATCTGCGCAGGAACCGGACAGCAGCACCACAGAATAATCATATCGGCGAGTCGCCAGGAAGAAGGCATCACACATGGAAGAGATCCGCTACAAGAAAATACTGTTTTCAAAAGACAAACTTGACGAGAAGACCCAAGAGCTCGGTGCTAAGATCTCTTCTGATTATGCGGGCAAAGAACTGGTCCTCCTGGGAGTACTGAAAGGATCGCTGTTCTTCTTCACCGATCTTGCCCGCGCGATCTCACTCCCGCTCCAGCTCGACATGCTGGCGATCGGCAGCATCCCGGACACTACCAGCAGTACCGGAATCGTGCGCATCACAAAGGATGTCGATATCAATATCACCGGGAAGCACATCATCGTCGTCGAGGATATCATCCGGACCGGCCTTACTACCGCATACCTCCTCCAGACGCTGGAAGCAAGAAAACCGGCCTCTGTCGAGGTATGTACGCTCCTATATAATCCGGACAGGCAGCTCATCGACCTGCCAGTAAAGTATTACGGTTTCGAGGTCGACCGCTCCTGGCTGATCGGATATGGCATGGACTCGGGCGAATACGGCAGGAACCTCCCCTTCATCGCCGAGATGGAACACTGACCGTTTCTGCCGGAGAAGTCTCACCGGTAACGGCCGGAAGCACAGGGTATCTCAACTGAACAAAGAAAGAGGGACGATCCCGCATCCGGGACCGTCCCTTAAAAGATATGAGGACAAATAAAAGCTCCAGCGAACCAACTTTCCATCCAAATCCTACGGTCGCCCTTTAGTTACCTGCGAACCTTCCCGATCCGGCCCGTCACCCTCGTCGTGGAATTACTCGGTGCCTGCTATGCAGTCCCTTTCCAACCAGCCCGATCCTTGGTGGCCTTGTACCTGACCTGCGACTTGTGTCCGCCATCGCGTACCGTCAATCGCTGTTCGCTCTCCACTCATCCTCCTGCTATGGCTCCGACGGCTCTGACTTCCTCCGCTCTCCGGACCTCACGGGATCCGAACTCTGCGACATCCATCTTCGTTTCCTGACCGCTCTCCGGTCTTTCTGTTTTTCTCAGCCTCGCCTTGTGCAATCAGTAGTGGCGGCTCTCCGACTAGGACTTGGTGTGAACCCGCATTCCCTGGAGCTAGTTTGAGTATAACACCTACGTATATAAAGTCAACACCTTCACCACGAAATGCATAGAATGTTCACAATTTTTGTGCACATCGTACAATCGCAAGGCATCCTTTCCGTCTATTGTTACAATTATATTTCACTTCTTTCCTCAAATGACGTTTACGTCACTTTATCAAAATGCCATATGATAAAATAAACATAACATTTTCTGGAGGATCATGCATGAAACGATGGTTCAGTCAGGTTAACCGCGGACTTGTTCTTCTACTCGTAGTCATTCTCGGTGTAGCCGTATATATCGTCCTGGCCACTCTGAAGACCAACAAACAGAGATCTGTCCTTCGAGAACTGGCTATACAGTATACATCTGATTCCGCCATTCTCTACACCTTCCCCCAGGATGTCGACTACCACGACCGCAGTGCCATGACCAGAGATGCGCTTCTTCCTGTACTTTATAAGAAAGCCGAGCCGGTCTACCATTACTTCTGCAATAACACCGCCGTACAGAACGCCCAGGTCGATGCGACATACAACTACCTTTACATCTCGTGCATGTCCGAACAGGTCCCTGTTTCCTGCACGCGTACAGTCACATCGGTGGAGATTGATGAGGTGTACCGTGGTTCAGCCACTGTCTTAGTCTATTCCAGCACCGTGATCGAATACCAGGATATGGAAGGTAAGCGTTCTACACATGAATCCCAAGTCCAGGATACTCTTCTCTTCGTTTATCAGGACGGAGAATGGAAGATCGCCAACGTCAACTGTGACCTGATACAGATGTATGACCATTATTGAGGAAAAGGAGCCGGGAATGACGAATCCAGAAACAAAACCTGCCCTGCAGATCCAGAAAGTCACGAAGACCTTCGGCAAGAAAACGGCCGTAGATCAGGTGTCTTTCGATCTTTTTCCCGGGGAAGTATTCGGTTTCCTAGGCCCGAACGGCGCCGGCAAGACGACGATCATCAAGATGGTCATGGGTTTCTTCCGCCCGGACGAAGGGACGATCATCATTAACGGCTATAACAGAAAGACCCATTACGAAGCCGCCATGTCTTCGATCGGCGGCATCGTGGAAAATCCGGAGATGTATAATACTCTCTCGGCCCGACTGAATCTTCAGATGTATGCCCGCCTTCACCAAGGAGTCACCAAAGAGCGCATCGACGAAGTACTGGAGCTCGTCGGACTTACCGAGCGCGCCGATGAACCTGTAAAAAAATATTCTCTCGGCATGAAGCAGAGGATCGGCCTGGCGCAGGCTCTCCTTCACCGTCCTCGTGTCCTGATCCTCGACGAACCGACAAACGGTCTCGACCCGGCAGGCATCCATCTTCTTCGCGATATCCTGAAGAAACTGGCTCACGAAGATCGAGTCGCAGTCATGGTCTCGAGCCATCTTCTATCCGAGATGCAGCTGATGTGCGACCGGATCGGCATCATCAACCACGGAAAACTCCTGCGCATCTGCACGATCGACGAACTGATGCATCAGGCGAAGAGTTCCTCTTCGTACCGCATCAAGACCTCAGACCCGAAGAAAGCACGGGATATCCTCGCCGAGAATTTCGACAGCCGCATCTCAAATATAAACGACGATACGCTCGATATCGAGATCGACGAATCCCGGATCAACGAGTGTGTGCGCTGTCTGGTTGCCGGCGGTTCCGACATCCTAGGCGTACAGAAACTGGAATCTTCTCTTGAGGAAGCCTTCCTCGAGATCACAGGCGGAGGGATCGACATTGAGTAAGATACTGGCACTATATACCAATGAGATGATCAAACTCTCGCGGAAGCTCTCCGTGTGGATCCTCATCGCCCTGATGACCACCTCCTGCATTCTGGTTCCGTTCCTGACCAAACGCATGTATCAGGCCAACCTCTCATATAGCGATGAAAGCGAAAGTCTCGACAAGACACAACTGACAAAGATAAGAGACTCACTCCGGGAAAGTTTCGGTGATCAGAACCAGTACGTCCAGCACGACACGATCCGTTTCACGATCCAGAACGAGATCATCGAACTGTTCGCCACCTATCTGTCCCTCGACGAGGATGATGTTTACTCATATGCTTCTTATATCTGCATGAATACCATCCTCGATAATTACAACTTCGACAAATATCCGCTGAACGGATCGCTGCTCGCCGATCACGCCTATACACTCTACATGGATGAGACCAGTAATCTTTGCTTCATGAACACCATCCCCTTCAGCGAGCGGGATAACGCATGGTATGACGAATACATCGACACCACCGAACGGCTCGATCTCGCGAACGCAGCGCTTTTCTCGCATGATATGGATGCGATGATCAAGCTTGTCGCGAGGAAAAACGAAAACAACGGGACCTTCTCTCTTTCCATCTGGAAAGATCTCGCAGCGATCGATCCGGAAGGACGCCTCTCGATCAAAGAGAGCCGACGCCTGGCAGAAGCACTGATTCAGAGAGAAAAATACCGGAAGAACCTCGAGATGGGGGTAGACAGCTATAACTACTCCTACATTCCGCTGACGTCGGCAAGAAGAGCGCAGATCGAGGATTCTCTTCTGATTCTGGATTACCAGATCACGCACGACAAGCTCCCGAACGAGACAACCGAGCTCGGTGTCGCAACCAAGCAGGTCACGCATCGCGCCGCCCGTTTCTTCCTCGTGATCATGATGATCATCATCGCCGGCAGCAGCATCTCCCAGGAACTGGCGACCGGATCGATCAAATCCCTCATCATCGCGCCCGTTAAGCGCTGGAAGATCTTCACGGCGAAGCTCCTGTCGATCTTTACATGGGGCTTATTCGGAAGCATTCTCATCACCTTCCTGAGCACCCTGTCGACGATGATCTGTATCGGATCCTCCTCTTTGCCGCCGTACTACTACGTCTCCGGTGGAGCGGTGAAGGTCATGCCGCATCTCCTGTTCACGCTTCTTTACTTCCTCGTGGATAATATCTCCCTGTTCATCTATATTCTGACGGCATTCATGATCTCCTGCCTTACAAGGAATACCGGTATCTCCGTCGGCGTCTCTGCAGGTCTTCTTTTGGGCGCCAGTATTTCGACCACCCTGAACTCGATGTTCGGTCATCAGCTCTGGATCGATTTCCTTCCGTTTTCGAATATGGATCTTCTCTCGAATGTCTTCCCTCACCTTGGTCTCATCGGATATCTGGATTCGGATATGGCCGGTCTCTTCGGCGTCGCAGACTACCACGCCATTCCGTTCTCCTTCTCCGTCACCTATCTGATCGTACTGAGCCTGATCCTGCTGCTGATCGCCTACGACGGATTCGTCAGAAGAGACATTCAGTAATACCGGCCCTGCACGACGTCGTGCTCCCGGAAATACGCATCGATGGCATTTCTCGTCTTTCTCTTGTCCGCGACCCATAACGGCGCGATCAGGTCCCGCTTTGCACCGTCCCCGGTCAACCGGTAGACGACCATATCCGGACGCAGCCTTTCAATTGCTTCCGCGACTATAGCACTGTATTCTTCCCTTTCCATCAACGGAAAAGGGTTCTTCATATACTCTACGGCCAGATCCGTATTCTTAAGGATATTCAGGTTCGCGATCTTGATCCCGTGGATCGGAAGATGCGCGCAGTAAGAGATCGTCTCGAGCATCTGTTCCTTCGTCTCACACGGGAGATCCATGATCACATGCACGATAGTAGAGAGATTCCCGGGCAGCGAAGAAAGCCGTGCGAGGGCTTCCTCAAATACCGGGAGCGAATACCCTCTTCTCATCCATTTCGCAGATTCTTCATGTATCGTCTGAAGGCCGAGCTCGACCCAGAGATACGTCCTTTCTGCCAGTTGTCCCAATATCCCGTACATCTTCTCACTTATACAGTCCGGACGTGTCGCGATCGATATCCCCACGACCTCGGGATCGGAGAGTGTCTCTTCGTACTTGTGCCGGAGCGTCTCTTCGTCGCCGTAGGTATTCGTGAAGTTCTGAAAATATGCGATATACTTACCTCCGGTATACTTCGCCGAGACCTTCGCCTTCGCCTCCATCAACTGGTCGGCAACAGGCAGCTCCCTGGAAGAAGCAAACTCTCCCGAACCACTGCCACTGCAGAAGATACAGCCTCCATACCCCAGCGTTCCGTCCCGGTTCGGGCAGGTGCATCCCGCATCGAGCGCGATCCTGTAGACCTTCTGCCCGAAGAGTTCTTTATAGTATTGCCCGGCACTTATGTATCTCACAGATCCTCCTTAAACCCGCCGTGCGGGTGATCTTCGCGTCCTTCTTCACATAGGTCGCCCTTCCCCTGAAGCTGTGTCCCTCTCATAACAATATCATAACCGAACCGAGAGCGGATACCGTCCAGCGCGCGGTTCACCTTATCGTCCTTTCTGGTCTTCTCGATATCCTCGAAGATCGTCATCTGATGATAATCCTGTTCATCCGACAGGTTCGTCGTCCTTATCCCGAAACTCCGGAGAGGGGCATGCCAGTCGTAACTCTCGTCGAAGAGCTCCATTGCCAGCTTCGCGATCTCCCTCTCATCGTTTGTCTCGCAGGGAAGCGCACGCTGCTTCTCATAGGACTGAAGGTGCACATCCCGTACCCAGATCGTTACCGTTCCTGCACAGAAATGATGTTTCCGGAGCCGCGATGCGACCTGCGCAGCCAGTGTCGATATGACCTCCCGGACATCCTGCCTCGTACACATATCCCGAGGCGTCGTCGTGCTGTTTCCGACCGACTTCAGCGGCCGCTCATATGAGGCCGGACGGACCGGCTCATCCTCGAGTCCGTTAGCGCTTCTCCACAGAGCATACCCGTTCTTCCCGAGGACCGATATCGCAAAATCCGGTTGTAGATTCGCCAGATCTCCTATCGTCTTCACGTTCATCTTCGCCAGGACGGCATTCGTCGCCCTTCCGACAAAGAGAAGATCCGCTACCGGAAGCGGCCACACGATCTCCCTGAAGTTTTCTCTCGTGATCACTGTTGTCGCATCGGGCTTCTTATAGTCCGAGCCGAGCTTGGCGAAACTCTTATTAAAACTGACTCCGACAGAACAGCTCAGTCCCAGTTCACACTTGACACGCTCGCGGATCTCATCGGCGATCTGCCTGCCGTCTCCCACAGTTGAAGCCGTTACGTCCAGCCAGCACTCATCGAGCCCGAATGGCTCGACCAGATCTGTATACTGCAGGAAGAGCTCCCGCGTTCTCCCCGAGTAATACACATACTGCTCGAAATGCGCCGGCACGACCAGAAGGTCCGGGCATTTCTGCTTCGCCTGCCAGATCGCCTCGGCGGTCTTGACGCCATAGGCCTGAGCGTGGCGGTTCTTCGCCAGGATGATCCCGTGCCGTTTCTCGCTGTCACCGCCCACCGCCATCGGAATATCGCGCCACTGAGGGTGACTTCGCATCTCGACAGATGCGAAGAAGCAGTTCTGATCCACATGCAGGATAGTACGCTCTGCCAACTTCCCGTGCTCCTCCTTGCCTTCGTCAAACGTTTGTTTGCTTTTATCTTATCACAACTTTATCACGAAGACCAGCACTTCGTCTCCGTGTGCTCATAACCATTTAAAAACCACGACTTTCTCTTTTTTATATAAATATACTTTCCTTTTCGCATCGGAAAATGTATAATATCGGAGAATACAAGTTTTTTTGTTGTTGTAAATTTTCCGGCTTATCGACAAGTTCCGGAAACACTTAAGAAGGATGGTGAATGTATGGCCAAACATCGTATCTTGCTGGTTGATGACGATACCGATATCCTCGAGATCAACCGTTCATTTCTTACTAACGAAGGCTATGACGTAAGCGTGGCCACCAGTATCGCGCAGACTCTTCAGAAGGTCGAGACCAATTCTTACGACTGCATCGTTCTCGACATCATGCTCCCCGACGGGAATGCATACGATCTTCCTTCCAAGATCCATGTCTATTCCAACGCTCCGATCATCTTCCTGTCCGCAAAGGACCAGCTCGAAGACAAGATCACGGGCTTTAAGGCCGGTGGCGATGACTACATGACCAAGCCCTACAATCTTCCGGAGCTCTCCGCCCGTATCTCGGCGCACATCCGCCGCAACATGACGCGTGACGGATTCCTGATGGAGTTCCCGCCGCTCACCATGAACGTCAAGACACGCGAAGTGACGCTCAACGACGTACCGGTGCACCTGACCAACCGCGAGTTTGACATTCTCCGTCTCCTTGCCGAGACACCGAATGTGATCGTGCCCTTCGCCCGTATCTACTCTCATGTCTGGGGCGATGACGGTCTTTGTGACAACCACCTCGTCATGGTCAACATCAGTTATCTCCGTAAGAAGATGGAAAAGGCCGATCCTACCGTGCAGTTCGTCAAGACCGAATGGGGCAGCGGTTATTCGTTCACCTACCCGCCGATCCGTAACACGATGCGTGCCGAGTGATCCTCATTTTTGAAAGTTTTAGGTCGCCATGTCGTCACATTCGGAGAAAAACTTGAAACGTCGTATCTCTGTAGGATTATCCGTTGTGATCCTCATTGTTGCCATCGTAATCTCATCGCTGGCTTTTCTTCTGATCAACAGAAGAAGAGGCAGCGATTTTTCATACACGATCACCGGCGCCGTGAACCTCACGGCATGGGATGCGACTAAGGGTATGCCGGTTACTCTGGAAAAGGGCTGGGAATTCTACCCCAACCGGATCCTGACACCTGAGATGATCCATCAAAGCCACGAGGAAAACGCCACAGAGCGCTACCCCTACTACCGTAGCGTGCAGATCACCCGTGACGGATGGGTCAGCCTCGGCGACACTGCAGAGCTCTATTCTTACGGCGAGACCGACTACAAGATGGACTCCTACGGCGTCGGCACCTATCGGATCGAACTTCTGCTGAATCAGAGTGTCGACTTCGTCACGCTGAACGTGCCGGACATCTCGCAGTCCGCCACCATCTGGATCAACGGGAAAGCTGTGCGTCACTATGGTACGGTCTCCGAAGCCAGAAACGTCTACGAGCCGGCCCGTGTCTGTGCTGATATCCAGATCGAGCCGACCTCAGAAGGCCGGATCGAGATCGTCATCGACTGCGCCAACTTCTCCTCGCCTTATGGCGGCATACTCAGTAGTCCCTGCGTCGCCTCGACCTCGACCATCGGCACGATCGAATACTCCGTACGCATGTACCTGACAGTACTGTGTGCCTTCTGGGTATTCTTCCTGATCGGCGGCTCATACATCTCCAAGACCTTCGTAAACCGGTCGAAATTCTATTTCTTCCTTCTGATGTTCGCATCGGACATTCTCTACGAGATCTTCTCCCCCTCCGTGACGATCCTGTCGGGAAGCTGGAACACCCTGATCCAGATCTCCCTTCTTATCCTGGGCAACTACTGGACGTTCCTGTTTTACTTCTCGCTCTATCCCAGAGGGACGAGCAAATTCTTCGACAAGCTCCGTTTCTTCGAGATCACCTTCTTCTCCGTAACGACAGCGCTCTACCTCGTGACGTTCTGGTGCTTCCCGAGCGTACTGTATCTGAAATCATCCACAGTCGCCAATTTCGTGCTGCTGCTGGTAACGAATCTGTACTGCGTATTCCGTGTGTTCTATATGCTCCGGCATTTCGAGCATGGCAAGAATCTGTACTCCGCTTCCGTCATACTGAATACATGCCTCCATCTGTCCCAGCTCCTGCGTGCACAGTACTTCGTATATATCTCTCTTCATGCGTTCCTTCTCCTGTTCCTGGCGATCGGCTTTACACTGTACTTCGTCATGGACTACGTAAAGACGTACGAGAAACTGGCCGACAATAACAAAAACCTTGAAAGTGCCGTCGAAGAGAAGACCCGATATATCAAGCGCGTGAACCAGGATCTCATGGACAACCACGTCAAGCTTGTCGAGAACGAAGAAGCCAGAAAGAAGATGATGTCCAACGTCTCCCACGACCTTCGTACTCCGATCACAGCCATCCGCGGCTACATCGAGCTGATGCTGAACGCGAAGGAACCACTGTCCCGCGAACAGGAAGTACAGTACTTAAATAACATGCACACCCGTTCAATCCAGATGGAGCAGCTCATCTCCGACCTCGTCCAGCTCACGCGCATGGAGTCCGAAAACGACACACTCCAGCTTATGCCGATCAGCGTCAAGGAGATGGTCGGCGATCTCTACCAGCTCTATCACTCTGAGTGCGAAGGCACAGAGAAGGTCATCACCTTCGAGGCGCCGGAAGACGACGACCTGATCATCGAAGGCGATCCGAAGAAACTCCTGCGAGTGTTCGAGAACATCATCGTCAACGCGATGAAATACACCCACGACGACGGCGTGATCAACATCATCTGCCACCGTTACGCAGATCCGGCCATGCTCGGAGGCAATGCCGTCGAGGTCCTCATCAGAGACAACGGCGTCGGTATCCCCAGCAACGAAGTTCCCTATGTATTTGACCGCTTCTACCGCGCGGAGAACTCCGGCATCAACAAGACCGGATCCGGCCTCGGACTTTCCATTGTCAAGAGCGTCATGGACAAGCACGGCGGCAAGATCTGGGTCGAGAGTGAAGAGGGCCACGGT
The DNA here is from genome assembly GCA_017551625.1 of Clostridiales bacterium. Lineage (GTDB taxonomy): Bacteria > Bacillota > Clostridia > Saccharofermentanales > Saccharofermentanaceae > Scatonaster. The sequence continues at coordinate 80,214 of JAFZLF010000035.1, forward strand.
TCTGAGTTCCACATCGTATTTAAGGCCTCGGACATTTCTTTTGACGAAGAGGAAGAAGAATAAGGAGCGCCTGACACAGAATACTATGAGTAATAGAAAAGACAGGTCCCTTTCACCTTCGGAACCTGTCTTCTGTTTTATCGGAACATCGATGCATCCTCTTAGGATACACTCGAAAAAGCGGCTTACGCCTCCTCACCGAGAGCTGTATTCAGCGCGGTGACCAGCGCATCACAGTCCAGGCCGTGAACCATGCAGGCTTCTTCGATCGACTCGCCGTGCGCCATCGCGCAGCCGAGGCAGTGAAGGCCGCTGTTCATGAATACCGGGACCAGCTCCTGATGCTCGCCCAGGACCTCTGCGATGATCATATCCTTAGTAATAGCCATATGTATATCCTCCAGTTCTTTTTCTATCAAAATACATAAGTACATTACCATGACTTATGGAAGAATGCAATTTCGTTTTTCTGATATTTCTTCTTCTTCACCTCTCTTTCTGATATAGTAGAAATCAGATGATCTGCGCGTAGCAGTCGGACAATCACCATTTACGGTGGCCGTGGCCATCGGGATCACGAGGCACTTATGAAACTGAACTATAAGCGGACTTTCCTCTCCGGACTGGCCTTTCTGGCGATAACCGCCTTCTGGCAGATGTACGACAACGTCCTCCCCCTTATCCTCGGGAACACGTTTCACCTCAACGAGAGCGTGACCGGCGTCATCATGGCCTCAGACAATATCCTGGCCCTTTTCCTTCTTCCCCTCTTCGGCAAGCTATCGGACCGTACAGACACGAGGATCGGCAAAAGGATGCCCTATATCCTTTTCGGCACCGGTGTGGCTGTGATCCTCACGAACATCCTCCCCTTCCTGGATAACAGCTACGCAGATTCCGCTTCCTCCTGGAAGGTCATCTCGTTTATCGTCACTTTAGGACTTCTTCTGATCGCCATGTCCGTCTTCCGTTCACCATCTGTAGCCCTGATGCCGGACATCACGCCAAAACCGCTGCGCTCACGCGGAAACGCCATCATCAATCTCATGGGCGCGCTCGGCGGGATCCTCTATCTGATTTTCTCCGCTCTTATGTACCCCGAATCAAAGACCAAGGACCTGCTGCACGTGAACTACCAGCCGCTCTTTATCTTCATCTCCGCCCTGATGTTCATCGCGATCGGCATCATGCTCCTGACGGTCAGAGAACCGAGATGGTCTTCTGAAAACAGCAAAATCGAGAAAGAACACCCCGAGTGGGATCTCACCGAGAAGGGTGAGGACAACCACAGCAAGCTTCCTTCTCCCGTTCTCCGGTCCATGATCTTCCTTCTTGCTTCCGTTGCTCTCTGGTACTTCGCTTACAACGCTCTCACCACGTGGTTTACGACCTACTGCTCGACGCTCATGGGGAAGAATCTCGGCTTCGCCTCGACGTGCTTTCTTGTGACGAATATCGGCGCGATCCTCTGTTTTATCCCCGCAGGACTCATCGCATCGAAGATCGGCCGCAGGAAAACGATCCTGATCGGCACGCTGTCCTTCAGCCTCTGTTTCGTCGCCGCATTCTTTATCACGACCAGCGGCATCGATGGCGCGCTCTTTACGATGTATATCGATTTCTTCATCGTGGGCGCCGCCTGGGCCCTGATCAACGTCAATTCGCTTCCGATGACCGTCGAGATGTGCAGTGGCGCGGACACTGGGCGCTTCACAGGCTATTACTACGCCGCCTCGATGAGCGCCCAGGTCGTAACTCCCGTACTCGCGGGCACGCTTCTCAAGGTCATCAGTTACAGGATCCTGTTCCCTTATGCGGCTTTATTTGCTTTTTTGAGTTTTGTCACGATGCTGTTCGTACGGCATGGTGATAACCAGATCGAGGCCCCCAGAGGGATCGATGCCTTTGAAGACCTTGATGTATAGGGCTTTCCGGGGAAAAACTTTTACAATATCAAAGAGAAAACCATCTTGACAAAATAAAATAATATGCTTACCTCGATTTCGGAGAAGAAAAAGCGAAAAAAGCCTTGACAATAGGCACTTTGACGTACATAATAACTTTGAAATCAAGCCCTGAAGGAGGCAGAAAAAATGAATAAATCAGAACTTATTGATGCAGTAGCAAAAGAGACAAAGTTGACAAAGAAGCAGGCTGAGGCAGCTATCAACGCTACCCTCGACGCCATCGGAAACGCTCTCGCTGCTAAGAAGCCGGAGAAGGTTGTTCTCGTTGGTTTCGGCACATTCGAGACAAAGAAGCGTGCTGCTCGTAAGGGCCGCAACCCGAGCACAAAGGAAGTCATCAGCATTCCGGCTTCTAAGGCTCCGGTATTCAAGGCTGGTAAGGGCCTGAAGGACAAGGTCAACAAGAAGTAATTTCTGATTGGTTTATCCTTTGAAGGACCGTCTCGGAAGGGACGGTCCTTTTTTTGTATCCGATCAAGTCTCTGCACGCGCCTCTCACGGCCTTCCGTACTTCCCGATCACTTCTTCCATCATCCGGTCCATCATCGATTTGAGCACGGTAAGCACACGAGTCTCCCCTTTGAGTTTCGTACTTTTCTTGATCGCATACCGGACATTTCTTTCGATCTGTGAAGGTTCCATGTGATACTCCGCGCGCACAAGCGGATAGAGAGTTTTGGATGCACACTTCATCAGACCCGGATCCCGATACAGATGGAAGAGCAATTCCCGAACGATCTGGGTCCCGATCAGCGTCGGAGGCAGTCCGGCCTCATCGATCACCGTGTCGATGGCATGCGTGAGAAACGCCTCCTCATACCGGTCCTCTTTCTCGTGGCCCTGACGGAAGACCATGGCCTTTTTCCTGATCTGTGAGAGCACGAAGTTTCCTCCGCGCCGGCCATCGATCATATAGTGCATCCTGCCCTCCTTATCACTTAACCCCACCATTCCGTTACTAAGGAGCATGGCATTGACACAGCGCAGGATCGCCTGATCATCGCAGACGATAAAAAAACCGCATTCTTCCTCTCGGGATGCACGTCTGTTCTTTCTCTTGGAATAATCGATCATACAACGGGACATATCCTCACACTCCTTATCGTTTTTCTGTATTAAAACACGATAAGACCGGCCTGACTATATGATATATCCGAACTTCTGTTGATTTTTTGTAAACTATTCTTCGTCCTGAATATCGGACTCATAGATCTCGAGAGAATATGCATAGTGTGCATACGGCGTATATTTGACCGTCACCTCATCACCGACTTCCATGTCGAAAGAGAAAGGATTGACATAGTACGTCGTGCCATCGATCACGATCGTCGTGCCGAGCGCACCGATTTTGTCGATCTGTCCGGTCCTGATGTGATACGTAGACCGAAGGACCGTCGTCGTATCTAATACCCTCGGGATACTGAAGATCGCCATCTGCACAAACAAGATCACCATTAGTACAACAGGAGTGAGGAAGAGAAAGCCCTTCTTCCATCGGTTCTGCTGCGTATTCTTCACTGCCCACAGCAGGATAAGAAGAATAATCAGGCTGACCAGCAGATGTGCGCCGAGATTGGCCCAGAAATAACTCATTTTCTACGTTCTTCCTCTTCTTTCTCCAGATCAGGTATGCCGGAAGGTCCACCCGCGCTTTGCGCATACACACGGTGTCTCGATGAACCGCTCTTCCGTAAGAATCGCATCTACTTTCACATCCCACGGATCGGACGGTATCGTTCCGAGGATGCGGCATTCCGGGATCACGCCGATCAGATACTTCCCCTCTATTGTGCCACAATTTTCGAAGATATGGTGAACGAATCTGTCGTAGAATCCTTTTCCTCTTCCTATACGTGTCCCGTCTTTCCCGTAGGCCACAGCCGGGATCAGAAGAATATCGATCTCCCCTGGGTCGACCTCTTCACAGCCCTCCACCGGCTCTTCTATGGAGAAAGCGCCGTTTTCGAACAGATCCTCCGAGTCCGCCACAAAGAATCGGAGTTTCTCTCCCGTAACTCTCGGAAAGCAGAGCTTTCCCGGCCCGAGTTCCGGATCCTTCATCATTTTTTCAAGAGAAAGCTCGTCAGACAGCGGACGGTAAACGGCGATCCTGCGCGCTTCTCGTACCCGGTCCTGCCACTGCTTGGGCCAGGACGAAAGACCCGCGGCACTGCCCGGTCGGACATCTTCTCTCTTTGCGCGGTCACGGAACACCTTACGGATCAAGGCTTTCGAGCGGTTGATCTCATTCATCGGACACATCTTCCGATCCGGAAGAAGCCTCGGCCAGCATCGCCTCAAACTCCTCTTCCGTAAGGATCGTCACACCCAGATTCTGGGCTTTTGTAAGCTTCGAGCCTGCCGCTTCACCGGCCAGGACATAGGACGTATTCTTCGACACCGACGAGGATACGGTACCACCCTGTGCCATAATAAGTTCTGACGCTTCACTTCGGGTATAGCGGGAAAGTGTTCCGGTCAGTACGAATACCTTACCGGCCCACGCATTCCCGGTATTCCCGGCGGCGTTCTCTTCCATATTCACCCCGTAAGACCGAAGTTTCTCGATCAGGGCGCGGTTACTGTCTTTTCTGAAGAAATCCTCGATACACTGAGCCGTGATCATGCCAAAATCAGGCAGCGCCGCCAGTTCCAGGATCGTCGCGTCCATGAGCTTATCCATACTTCCGAAAGCCTTTGCCAGCGTTCTTGCCGCTACGACACCGACATTTCGGATGCCCAGTGCCGCGATCAGACGGGACAGCGGACGGTTCTTACTTTCCTCGATCGACGAAAGAAGATTCGCCGTCGACGACTCACCCATACGCTCCATCACGACGAGCGCTTCACGTTGCTCCGAGAGCGCATAGATATCTGCCACATCGTGGATCATGTCGGCATTGAGGAGAATATTGATCATGCCGGGGCCCATACCCTCGATATTCATCGCGTCCTTAGACGCGAAGTGCATCATTGCACGATAGATCTGCGCAGGGCACTGTTCATTCAGGCATCGGATCGCCGATTCCCCTTCACTTCGAAATACCTTTTCGCCGCAAGCGGGGCATACCTCCGGCATGCGGAACGGCACGGCATCTGCGGGACGCAGATCCTTATTGACTGAAACGATCTCCGGGATGATCTCGCCGGCCTTACGGACGACGACCATATCTCCGACGTGGATATCTTTTTCCTTGATGAAATCTTCGTTATTAAGCGTCGCCTTGCTGACGGTCGTCCCAGCCAGATGCACAGGCTCCAGAACAGCAACAGGCGTAAGCTTACCGGTCCTTCCGACCGTCACTTCGACGGACAGCAGGCGCGTCTCTTTCTCCTCCGGCGGATACTTATAAGCGATCGCCCATCTCGGGATCTTCGCCGTCTCGCCGAGTCTTTCTCGAAGCGCGATCTCGTTGACCTTGATGACCGCCCCGTCGATCCCGTAGCTCAGCTCTCCTCGGGACTCACCGATATACTCGATCGCGTTCCAGATCTCGTCATCGGTCTTACACTCGATAAACCCGGGACTCGCTTCGAAACCCAGATCCGCGAGGAACCGGAGGCTCTCGGCATGGCTTTTGAATTCTCTTCCACGGATCGCCTGGATATTAAAGACGAAGATCGAGAGTTCTCTTTCCGCCGCGACCTTCGCGTTCAGCTGACGGAGCGATCCCGCCGCCGCATTACGGGGATTGGCAAAGATCTTATCGCCGGAGAGTTCCGCCTGCTCATTGACACGCAGGAACACTTCAAAAGGCATATAGACCTCGCCACGCACTTCGAGGTAGGGAATCGATGGATCGATACTTTTCGGCAGGTTCTTGATCGTTCTGGCGTTCTCCGTGATATCCTCACCGACCAGACCGTCGCCACGCGTCGATGCGCGGATCATGCGTCCGTTCTCGTACTCCACAGAAACCGAAAGACCGTCGATCTTTCTCTCTACGACAAAGGACAGATCCTCGCTTCCTACACTTTCACGGACACGCGCGAGAAACTCCATAACCTCTTCCTTTGAGAAGATATCACCGAGACTCTTCATCGGGACGGCATGCGTCACCTTACTGAACTTCTCGTTCACCCGGCCGCCCACATGTTTCGTAGGCGAATCCGGTGTCGCGTAGATCGGATATTTCGCTTCGAGCTCCTCGAGTTCACGGAGCATGGCATCATACTCGAAGTCCGAGATGACCGGCGCATCGTTCTCATAATAGAGCTTATTATGTTTCTCCAGTTCCTTTCGGAGGAACTCCATTCTCTCCCAGATTTCCATGCTCCGTCATCCTTTCTAATACTTCTCTTTGATTTTGCCTTCTTTACGGCCACCGGCCAGATAGATGACCGGAAGGAGCGTCACAACGAAGAAGAATCCGCTCCACACAAGAAGCGGGATCCCCAGCATATTTCCCGTCTTCGAAAAAATTCCTGTCGACGGCACCGTCATAAACGGTGACAGCTTATCGAGGTCCGCCTTCAGAAGACGATAGAGAGGATTCATCACACACTCATAGGCCATACGTACCGGCAGCGCCATGATAAAAGCATCCGCCACATATCTCGCGATCTCTGTCTTACGCAGCAGCACCAAGACCAGCGCACCGGAAAGGATCAGCGCAACAAACACCACGTCGACCGAGAACGATCGGGTGCGTATCACCTGTATGGTGTAGACCAAGGAAGCCAGGATCGAGAGCCCCAGTACCAGATGCTCGCTGATCTCCATCCTGCCCAGCAGGAGCAGCACACACGTGACGCCCATGATAACGATCAGACAGAAAACAGCAGAAGCAACAGCCGGCCACGGGATCCTGCCTGCTATTGCTTCTGTAGATTGACATACCAGATCCGTAACGATGCGGTAAGGATACGTCAGCACCGTTCCCCAAAGAAGAAACATCAATATGGAAACGAACAGTGCACGTATATCACTTCGCACAGCTTCAGCCTCTTCGTAATAACCGGATCAATCTTCAAACTCGTATGGATCGTAGTCCGCCAGGAGCTCCTTAAGGACTGCCACTTCCTCTGCGGTCAGCGTGATACCCTTACCGGCACGCTCGTGCTCCGGCGCCCAATCACGGATATCCAGCTTCGGTTTGCCGTCATTCCAGCGGATAATGTTGACCTCACGATTCCAGTTAGACTTACTTGTCGAAAGAATACCGATCTCCTTAACGACCTCAGACTTGATTTCTGCCATTTTCTACTTCCTTCCCTTCGCGCGCCATCCGGCCACTCTGCCACACACGTCCGCACGAACCTTTTCTTGTAATTCCACATGATTATATCACATATGCTATTATATATATACTTAAAAGAGAATTCCATTTCGAAAGGAAAGCGAACTATCTTCTATGCACTGTTTGCAGGCAGCCGCCGCGGTCATGGCGCTTCATATATCCATATGGCATATTCTTCTGATCCTCGTCGCGCTCGGCGTCCTTCTCACGATATTCATGGTCATCAGCGCCGCGCGTGTCCGCGTCCACAAGAGAGATTTCTACTTCCACGGAAGCGGCACACGCTCTTCCCCGGCCGTTTCTTCTCCCCTTACTTCCTTGTACACAGGTTCATCAGGCGCTCATTCATCGGGTAACTCTTCCGCCTCATCCGGATGTATTCCGGATAGTCCGTGCATCACCGTCGGCTTCTTCTCCGACACACACGGTTTCGGTTGCCTCCGTTCCCCCTCCTGGATCGCCCGACAGTTTCTCGACAACCACTGCGACATCGTGCTTTTCGGTGGGGATTGTGTACACAAAAAGACCGTCCGCAGATCCGACCTCCGGATGCTTACTGAGGTCTCGGCTGATCTTAAGGCGAGGAGAATCGAACTCCTGTCCGTCTACGGCAACCACGACTGGGGTCTGACCCCGGAAGATTACGAGAAGATGGGCGCCATTCTTCTTCTCGACACATGGAAAGAAGTCTCCTTCTCCGGTCTCAAGATGGCCATCTGCGGCATCGCAGACAACCAGCGTGGCGAACGTCCCTGGGGATCTATCCCCGACGATTTCGCAGCCTACGACGGATTCCGCCTCCTTCTGGTCCACAACCCGGACTTCATCTATACCTTGCCCGATTATTCCGGTGATAAAACTGCGAAACGTCCCTTCGACTACATGCTCTCCGGACACCTGCACGGCGGTCAGGTCCATCTTCCCGGAAATCTCGAATTCACTTTCTTCCGCGAAGACCGCATCGCCCGAGAAGCAGGCATCCTCGGCGGCGCCTTCGAATCCCGCGGCTATCGCGGATTCATCAGCCGCGGCGCCGGCAACGGCTTCCTGCCGATCCGGCTTGCCGCCCGTCCCGAGATCCATATCCTCCGTTTTCACATCTGAAGATCCGCGTGGATCACATGGTTCACCTGACGAAGATCTTTCCGCGTACACCAGAACCAGATCGTATCCGATCCTTCAGTGACATCCGGCTCGGGCTTACGGATATAGTACTCATCCTGCCCGATCCTCACCTTGATAAAAGACCTCTTTCCGATAAGAACATCCCGTTCCATGACTTTGCAACAGATCGCCTTCTCATCCTCTTCTGTTGTAATCTCACCGAAAAGTTCGATCTTGCAGTCATATTCACCGTTTAGTCTCATAAATGAGAAATTACTATCATCACTGACAAGCTCCGAGTCATCAAAACATCTGTCCACCGTCCCCGACAGGAGATTCTTAAGGACAACACTTCTCGTCATCTCCGCTTCATCAAATTCCAGAACTCTATGCATCACGCGCCTCCAAAAGACAAAGAATCAACCCCATCTCCACTATGCGCTGAAACAAAAGAAAAAGCAAGCGTCCCCTGAAAAGCGCAGATAAAAAAGAGTTTTCAGTGCCTCCTCCCCTCTCGGGAGAAAGCCGCAAGATCAAGTAAGCGTCCCCTTAAAAGCGCAGATAAAAAATAAGTTTTCAGTGCCTCCTCAAATCACATAGCGAAGATGCCTAACAAAGCAAAGAAAAACACCTTTGACGTGCCTCCGCAGGGCGCAAGCCCGAGGACAGCACAAGAAGGTGCTTTTTCTTTGCTTTTCAGTTAGATCTTCGCTTACTTAATCTTAGCCGGCTTGATCTTCCAGATCCCCTTCGCATACTCGCTGATCGTTCTGTCGGAAGAGAACTTACCGGAATTGCAGATGTTGATCCAGCACTTCTTCGCCCAGGCCATGCGGTTTGCATAGTCCCTATATGCCTGATCTCTGGTCTTTCTGTAATCATCGAAGTCACCGAGTACATAGTAGGTGTCGCCCGGCTGCCAGTTGCTGCCGTAGATGAGACCATTGAAGAGATCCTGGAACATGCCGGTTCCCTCATCGTTGAAAGTACCATCGACCAGACGATCGAGTACCTTCTTCAGGCCCGGGATGTTCTCATACTGCCACTTCGGGTTGTAGTAAGCACGTGTCGCTTCCATATCCTCGACACGGCAGCCGAAGATGTAGACGTTGTCATCACCGACGGACTGGGCGATCTCTACGTTCGCGCCGTCCCAAGTACCGAGAGTCACGGCACCGTTCATCATGAACTTCATGTTACCTGTACCGGAAGCCTCAAGACCTGCTGTCGAGATCTGCTCGGAGATATCTGCTGCCGGGAAGAGCTTCTCACCGTTACTTACGTTATAGTTCTCGATGAAGACGACCTTCAGACGGCCTTCCATATCCGGATCGTTGTCGATCATCTTGGCGATCTCGTTGATGAACTTGATGATCGCCTTCGCGCGGAAATATCCCGGAGCGGCTTTCGCGCCGAAGAATACAGTTACCGGCGGCATATCGAGCTTCGGATCTTCCTTGATGCGGTCGTAGAGATTCAGTGCATAGATCGCATTCAGAAGCTGTCTCTTATACTCATGCAGGCGCTTGATCTGTACGTCGAAGATCGAATCCGGGTTGACCTTGATGCCCTTGGTCTTCTCAAGATGTGTGCACAGAGCGACCTTATTGGCGCGCTTCACCTTCAGGAAACGCTCCATGACCTTCTTATCGTTTGCGTACTTCTCGAGCTTCTTGAGCTGATCGAGATCCGTGACCCACGCTTCACTTCCGAGGAGGTCAGTGATGAGAGCCGCCAGATCCTGGTCGCAGACACGGAGCCATCTTCTCGGTGTTACGCCGTTTGTCTTGTTAGAGAACTTCTCCGGATAGATCTCATACCACTCTTTGAGTGTATCTCTCTTGAGGATCTCAGTATGCAGAGCGGCCACGCCATTTACGGAGTAGGAGCCGTAGATCGCCATCCATGCCATCTGGACCTTACCATCAGAAAGGATCGACAGACGGTCTACCAGCTCGGAATACATGCCTTTCTCGAAGAACTGCGCACGCTGCTGGTTGTTGATGCCCTCGACGATCTCGAAGATTCTCGGGAACAGGAAGCGGAAGATATTGCAATCCCACTTCTCCAGAGCCTCAGCCATGATGGTGTGGTTCGTGTAAGCAAACGTATGACGGACGATCTCCCATGCATCTTCCCACTTCACGCCGTTCTCATCCACGAGGATACGCATGAGCTCCGGAATACCGATAACCGGGTGGGTATCGTTGAGCTGGATGCTGTTGAGCTCGGCAAACTTACTGAAATCGTTACCGTGAACAGCCTTGTAGTTTCTCACGATATCCTGCAGCGATGCGGATACGAAGAAATACTGCTGACGGACACGGAGCACCTTACCATCGTAAGATGTATCGTTCGGATAAAGTACTCGGAAGATATCGTTTACGCGGTTTCTCTCGATCACAGCGTCATCGAAACGCTGTGAGTTAAAGAGATTGAAGTCGAATTCCTGAGCCGGTTCGCACTTCCACAGGCGCAGACGGTTTACGTTATGTGTATTGTAGCCGGTGATCGGCATATCGCACGGGATCGCCCATACGTCAAAATCATTGAAGTGGACACGGATCTTATCCTCATATCTCGGGATAACGAACGGATAACCATTCTCCATCCAGGAATCCGGATGCTCTCTCTGGAAGCCGTTCTCGAAGGTCTGGCGGAACAGACCGTAACGATAGAGGATACCGTAACCTGTTACCGGCAGATCCAGTGTCGCGCAGGAATCCAGGAAGCATGCTGCCAGACGGCCGAGACCGCCGTTACCGAGCGCTGCGTCTGTTTCTTCTTCGAGAAGATCGGTAAGGTTGATGCCGAAGCCCTTCATGGCTTCCACTGCCTGCTCGTAGATACCGAGATTTACGAGGTTATTCAGCATGGAGCGTCCTACGAGGAACTCTGCGGAGAGGTAATGGGCCTGACGGACCTTAGCATACTTCTCACGGGTCTTCTCCCAGTCATCCGCCATGATCTCGACGATCGATCTGGAAAGCGCAAGCCAGTAATCTCTTGCCGTACCCTTATCTGCGCTCTTACCGGAGCAGGACTTGACCTGGAAAGCCACCATATCGTGAAGTTCCTGAGCCGTGATATTGTGGGTCTTGGCCGGATCCACCGTGACCTTACGGCGAACCGCAGACTTGACCGGCGCGGATGCTTTCTTGGCCGGAGCAGCTTTCTTAGTGGCAGCCGCAGATTTCTTTGTAGCGGCCTTGGCTGCCGGCTTCTTCGCCGCAGCTGTCTTCGTTACTTTCTTCTGTGTTTCTTTCTTCTGTGCACGTTCACTCATAACGTTGCACCTCCTTTTCCCCTTTGGTTTTAAAAACCACATTGCATATTGTAGCAGACTTCACAATTTCTGCAAATCAATGTATTCTTATATATAGGATTTTTCTGGAGGAAACACATGACTGTTACGTCCCAAACCATCGTGTTGACGCTGATTGCAGCCATTATGGCCGTTCCGGCGTTCTTCATGTTTAATAAGATGCCTGAGGCCTGGCTTCAGGACTACGATTTTGACCCGAAGGCCGAGAACGTCCGCTGGGCAAAGCGTCTGAAGCCCTTTCATATCGGAATTTTCGCCGTGATCTATGCGGTACTGGTCTTCATCAGCGCGGCGATGTACCCTCAGTTCCTGTCTTTCGACCACTGGCTCCGTGTGATCGCGCTTCTTATAGCATTTCCGGGATTTACGATCATCATCATGTCCGACACCCTCAACCGGATCATCCCGGATCATATCATCGTCCTGAACATCATCCTGTCGCTTCTGTATTTCGCGAGTGACTTTGTAGACGGCAACATCTGGATCGATGCCGGCAAGCCCTGGTATTACTTCGTTCTGAACCGTGTCATCGCCGCGGTCGCAGGAAGCGGAGCGCTTCTTCTGATCGGGATCCTCTCCTCGGCCATTGCCAAGACCGAGGCCATGGGCATGGGCGACGTCAAGCTCCTGTTCCTCTGTGGCCTCCTGTCGGGGCTCAAAGGCCTCCTCTTCGTAGTATTTATCGCGTTTATCACGGCCGGCGTCGTAGCCGTGCCGATGCTCATCCGCAAGAGGATGCGTATCGCAGAAGAAGAACGCCAGATCCGTGAGAGTCCGGATCCGGCCAAAGCCCGGAAGATCCTCGCCAAGAAGAAGCGCGAGATGCACTTCGCTGACGATCCCGACTATCTGGCATTCGGGCCGTTCCTGGTCCTCGGGACAGTGCTTTTCCTGCTGTATGAGCCATACTTTCTCGATCTATTCAACCGCTATTTCGGACCTGTGACGGGGGCGATGTGATGGACGAGACGCCAAGAAACGAGAGACTCTCGGTCGACGCTTTTCTGAAGAAATATATCCTCCCGTTCTTCTTCCCGGCGAAGGTCCCGAACTTCGGGATCGTCCTGCTGGGCGCTTTCGGGCTTTCCTATCTCCTGCAGTACGGCTGGCAGCACTTCCCGGAAGATCGTCTCTTCTACGAGAAGACCTCGCTCATCGGGTATTCCATGATCACGCTCGCGCGGCTTCTCATCCTGCTTCTCGTCTATGTGCTCATCACCGAGCACTACAAGATCAAAGAACACAGCACATGGGGCAGGAATCCCGGGCTGGGCGGTTTCTTCATCAGTTTTCTCGTCGGTGTTCCGGCCATGCTGCTGTCGACCTCCGCGCATAACCTGTTCATCTACCTCGAACTGCGTCTGGATAACCCTCTTCCGCGGCAGCTCTACTACTACGTCACAGAAGAACAGTCTCTCTACGGCCTTCTTCTGATGCTGCTGATCGGGATCGTGCTTCCGATCCTCGTCGAGGAGCTCTTCTTCCGCGGGCTCGTCGTCGCCGTGCTTCCGGATCACTGGTATTTCCGCATCCTCATCCCCGCCATCCTGGGGACCCTCTTCGCCATCGACCGGCTCGAGTTCATCCCGCTCCTTATCATCGGGCTCTGCTGTTCCGCTGTCCGTTTCTTCACGGACAGTACGCTTTGCTCGTGCCTGACGCGAGTAGGTCTATTCTGTTCACACACTCTTCTGGCCCCGATCATCACCGAGGTCGAGCCCGGCGCCGCGCAAAACGCCATGGACTACAGCCGTACCGTCCTCTATGCCTCTGTCATCGCCGCCGTGCTGGGCATCGTCATGATGCTCGTCCTCCTCAAACAGCTGTTCTTCCTTCGTTATCTGCAGAAGAACGAGGACCTCAAGTGTGACTCCCCGGAGGGAAAAGCACTTGCCATCCCGTTTTACGATCATTTTCACATCGACTTCCTGTTCGGAGTCGCCTTTCTCATCCTTTGCTGGATAACATCCTGACCGGATCGTGACAGGAGGAGCCTATGAATTATCAGGAGAAATACTTCAAAGACCGCGCCACCGTCATGGCCACCGTGAAATACCTCTTATATGCGGGCATCATCGCCGCTGTCCTTTATTTCGCGAGCAAAATCATCGTGATCTTTATCCCGTTCCTGATCGGCTTCGTACTGGCCAAGGCCTCCCGAACGATTGCCGACGCTATTCTTAAGATCCCCGAGAAAAGGCACAAGAAGAGAATCAGCGAGTCACACAAGTACATCCCGGCTCCGGAGACGAAAAAGCCGAACCGTATCGTCCGTTTCTTCCTGCCTGCAGTCGGCGAGAAGCGCTATTCCCAGAGGACCCGTGTGACGATCTTCGTCTATGTCATGCTCCTGATCCTCGTATTCCTCGGAGCGGCCTGGGCCATCGGCGCACTGGCGATCCAGGTATCAAATGCTTTGAGCTATGTACAGAAACTCACGGCCGACATGGCCGAGAACAATACCTCGATTTCCGACATGGCGTCCAACGCCATCGAGAATATCCTGAACTACCTGTCCCGCTTCTTCGGACCCGGCACGATCGACTCGATCCGCGAGAGCCTGTACTCCGCGGTCGAGAACCTCGGCAATTCGTCATTTTCCATCTTCCAGAGTCTGGCCGGATCGCTCCTTTCCATGCTCAGCAGCATCCCGATGGTGATCTTCTACATCATCGCCGTCATCATGTCCGGCTACTACTTCATCACAGACGGCCGCTCCATGATGCGTTTCTTCGCCAACAACATCAAGAACCGCCGGTTCCGCATGCGTACCTTAAGGCTCCTGGATCGCCTTTCCTTCACGCTATTCCGCGTCCTCGGCGGCTACATGGTGCTCCTCATCATCACGTTCATAGAATCCTGGATCGTATTTACGATAGCTGACGTGAGATACGCCGCCATCTTTGCCTTTATCACAGCCGTCCTCGACTTTCTGCCGGTCCTCGGCATCAGCGCCACCATGATCCCGATGATGATCTACTACGGTGCCCAGGGCGATTTCCGTGTCCTGATCATCCTCATCATCGGCATGTTCCTGATGACCGTCATCCGCCAGACCATCGAGCCGAGGATCCTCGGAAAATCACTGAATCTCCACCCGCTGGCCACCATCCTCGGCATGATCGTCGGTGTCTATGTCTGGGGTGCGCTGGGCTTCCTGATCGGGCCGGTCGTCCTGATCGTCATCATGCAGACCATGAAAGTCTTCTCCCTTGATAAGAAACTCCGCCGTTTCATCGAAGGTCTTCTGAACCGGGCCGCGGAGAGCGATGACGAGGAGGACAAGAAAAATGTCGGAAAAGAGCCGAAAGACCCCTCCGACAAAGACAAATCAGATCCCGACCGTCCCCGTTTGGGCAAAGCACTGAAAGACAGCGCCAGCAAACTCAGGAAACGAAAAGAGAAATAAAGAAAACCACGCTTCCACGAGTTTTGGCGAAGCAAAACTGTCTGAGTGGAAGAGTGGTTTTCTTTATACTCATGATAGTTTTCAAGAGTTATTCGAGCCGTGATCTCCACTCGTGATCTTCTTCCCGAACGGAGCCAGGGAGAGGTGCGCGAGCTTGAAGTACTGCTTCCCGAACGGGATCCCGACGATCGTCAGGCACAGGAGCAGACCGAACATGAAGTGCTCGACCGCAAGCTCCAGTCCCGATACGAAGAACCAGATGACGTTAAGGAGGCAGGATACGCCGCCGCCATCGTTCTCGACCTTCTTACCAAACGGCAGGAAGGAAAGCGAGGCCATCTTGAAGCACTGTACCCCGACCGGCGCACCGACGATCGTGATGCACCACAGGCACCCTGCGATCAGCCAGGAAAGCGCACAGATCCAGCCGCCGAAAATGATCCACAAAATATTCCCCAGAGTTTTCATTACTATATCCTTCTTTCCAATCTGTTGATTTCAGTATAGCATGGCCTCAGGATAGCAAAACACCCATATTGTGAAGAATAGAGGCAGGCAAATAGTACTTCACTCCGAAATACTGAGGTCAGGGTTTCGTCTGGGAGGGCTGTTCCCCGGATCGGAAGATCCCCTCATCCTTATCACCGGTACGGCTCAGGAAAGAATACTGCGGGAGCGGACGATCCACCTTCAGATAATACGTCATCTCCGCGTGCGGCGTCGAATCGATCGGCTCACCGCTGTCATCGAAGATCTCCGTCGCCGTGATCGGCTCGCAGTAACCCTCCGGAAGAAGAACGTGAAGGGTGTCCCCGCGGAAGATCTTATTTCTCTGGCTTACGATCGAGCAGCCCTTCTCCTCGTCATACCCCATTACGACGCCGACGACGAAGGCCGGCCGGTGGTATGTCTTATCCGGGAAGATCTGGGCATTCTCGCCGGGCTTATCGTAGAAAAATCCGGTCGCAAATTCTCTGTGGACCGTACGGTCGAGCATCTCCTGCCACCTCGGGTCTTCCGCATAGTGCTCCGGATCGGCCATATAGAGGTCGACGGCCTCACGGTAGGCCTTGGTCACAGAAGCCGCATAGAAAGCGCCCTTGATGCGTCCTTCGATCTTAAAACTCGTGATCCCCGCAGCGATGAGCTCCGGGATATGGCTGATCATGCAGATGTCCTTTGAGTTAAAGATATACGTCCCGCGCTCGTCCTCCTGGATCGGGAGCGGCGCTTCGAGGCGCTTCTCCTCGACCACATAGTAGCCCCAGCGGCACGGCTGCGCGCAGGAGCCGGAGTTCGCGGATCTTCCCGTAAAATAGTTTGACAGGAGGCACCTTCCGGAATAGGACACACACATCGCGCCGTGTACGAAGCACTCGAGTTCCAGATCCGCAGGGATCGCTTTTCTGATCGCGATGATTTCCTGAAGTGTCAGTTCCCTCGCCAGCACGATCCGCTTCGCGCCCTGCTCATACCAGAACTTACAGCCCTCGCTGTTCGTCACACTAGCCTGGGTACTGATGTGGATCTCCATATCGGGCGCAAGTTTTCTTACCTTCCGGAATATCCCGGCATCAGAGACGATCACGGCATCCATGCCGATCTCCGACAGGAAAGAGATCTCTTCGTCGAGACGCGCGATATCGTCCTCGTGGGCCATGACGTTTACGGTACAGTAGCACCTGACACCATGGGCGTGGGCATATTCCACGCCTTCCTTCATCTCATCATGGGTGAAATTATCACTGAAAGTACGAAGACCGAAGCTCTTGCCGGACATATAGACCGCATCCGCGCCATAGGCTACGGCTGTCTTCAGTTTCTCGAGATTTCCGGCCGGAGCTAAGACCTCCGGGGATCGCACCATATTCGGCATGACTTCGTTCCTCTTTTGCTCTTATGTCTTCCGTTGAAGATCCGACTAAGCGACATCCCGGGCCTCAGCCCTCATCGCCCGTCGGTCCATCATCTTCGATCACGGCTTCGTTCGTCCAGTTATCACGGTACTTCTCGACATTCGCCTCGTGCTCCTCCTTCGTCACGGCAAAAGCCGTGCGTCCGTCGCCCTTGGCGCAGAAGTACATATAGCTGCAGTTCGGCTCCGGATAGAGCGCCGCCTGGATCGCATCGAGACTCGGCATGCAGATCGGTCCCGGAGGCAGACCGCGATAGTAGTATGTGTTATACGGATTATCCCACTCGAGATCCTGTGCCGTCGCTGCCCAGACATGGGTCATACCGGCCTTCTCACGCAGATAGTTGATGGAAGCACACGAACCGAGATACTGCATATCCGGATCCTCGGAATTCAGGCGGTTATGGAATACCGCGGAGATATAGAGCATATCCGTCTTATCCGTCGACTCCATCTGGATCAGGGAGGCGAGCGTGATGATCTCGTCTACCGACATGTGAAGTTTCGCCGCACGCTCGTAGAACTCATCGTACAGTTTCGTATTCATGTTACGGAGGAACGTACTGATGATCTCCTCTTCACTGGCATTCATATCGAAATCATAGGTATCCGGGAAGAGATATCCGCTCAGGATGTAATCACGGTTTTCATTCTTCGAGATCGCCGATACGAAAGAATAGTTAACGAACAGGTCCGGGCTGTTCATACACTCATCGAGGTGCTTCTCGTTAAAAGAGAGCCCGGCCTCCTTCAGTTTGTCCTTGATCTGCTGGTATGTGATACCTTCCGGGAAAGTGATACGCACGACCTCCGGCTGCTGGCAGAGGATATACATCATCTCGTCATAGGTGAGGTCCGGTGTCAGAAAGTGGGTACCGGCCAGATATCCGCCGTCAAAACCGTTGAACTTACTCATGATGGAGAACGTCAGCGTATTCTTGATCAGGCCTGCCTTCTTGAGATTCTCGGCGATATCGCCCGTCGTATCACCGGAACGGATGACGATCATGACCGCGCCGGGCGTATCCTGGTTGATCACCAGATCGCCGTTGGCGATGGACTTCTCGAGAGACTTGAAGCGTGCATTCTGGGACATGACATAGTTATAACCCAGAAAAACGCCGATGACGCCACAGACGATCAGGGCCGTCACCACGATCAATACGCGTAATGCGATCGATACTTTTCTCGAGAACATGATGTCTCCATCTCCTTAGCCGTTCTTCTTCGCGGCGCGGTCCTTCGCACGAAGCTCGGTTGAGAGGATCTTCTTGCGGAGGCGGATGTTCTTCGGCGTCACTTCGCAAAGCTCATCGTCGCCCACGAACTCGAGGCACTGCTCGAGGCTGTAATTCAGCGGAGTAGTCAGACGGAGCGCATCGTCAGAACCGGCAGCGCGCATATTCGTGACGTGCTTCTTCTTGCAGACGTTGACCGTGATATCCTCGTTCTTCGGGTTGATACCGACGATCATGCCCTCATAGACCGGCGTTCCGGCACCGATGAAGAGCTGTCCTCTCTCCTGCGCATTGTAAAGACCATAGGTCATGGCCTCCCCGCTCTCAAACGCGACCAGCACACCATGGGAACGTGTCTCGATCTCGCCCGCGAACGGCTCAAATCCGCTGATTACGCTGTTCATTATACCATTGCCCTTTGTGTCGGTCAAAAACTCGGTACGATAGCCGAGGATGCCTCGCGACGGTACCTTGAACTCCAGACGGGTATATCCTTTCTCCGGCGGGAACATGTTGACCATCTCCGCTTTTCTCGCGCCGAGCTTCTCGATGACGGCGCCGACAAACTCCTCCGGAACATCGATGAGGAGCATCTCGACAGGCTCACAGAGCACACCATCGACCTCCTTGAGGATGACCTGCGGACGGGACACCTGGAATTCGTAGCCCTCACGGCGCATGGTCTCGATGAGGATCGACAGGTGGAGCTCACCTCTGCCCTTAACAACGAAGGCCTCGGTCGTATCAGTCTCCTCGAGTCTCATGGAAACGTTCGTCTCCATCTCCTTGAAGAGACGGTCACGAAGGTGTCTGGAGGTAACGAATTTTCCATCCTGTCCGGCAAAAGGACTGTCGTTGACGGAGAACGTCATGGCGATCGTCGGCTCGTCGATATCGACAAACGGCATTGGTTCCGGGCAATCCTGCGCACAGATCGTATCACCAATGTTGATCTCCGGGATACCGGCCACGCACACGATCTCACCAACGGAGGCTTCCTGGATCTCCTGACGGGCGAGTCCCTGGAAACGGAGGAGCTTCACGATACGAGCATTCTTCGTGGTATTGTCATCGTAGGTGCAGACCACGACCGGCTGGTTCTGCTTGATCGTACCTCTCTCGATACGGCCGATCGCGATACGTCCGATATACGGATCGGAGTCGATATTACTTACGAGGAGCTGAAGCGGCGCCTCGGTATCTCCCTCCGGGCACGGGATATTCTCGACGATGGCATCGAGAAGCGGGCAGAAATCCAGTTTCTTCCCGTCGATATACTCCTGAATATCCGTGGTGGCGATGCCGACCTTACCGGAGGTGTAGATGATCGGGAAATCGATCTGATCGTCATCCGCGCCGAGCTCGATAAAGAGCTCGAGCACCATATCCACGACCTCGATCGCGCGCTCGTCCGGGCGGTCGATCTTGTTGATGCAGACGATCGGTTTCAGGCCCATCTCCAGCGCTTTTCGAAGGACAAAACGCGTCTGCGGCATCGGTCCGTCATAGGCATCGACGACCAAAAGCACTCCGTCGACCATCTTCAGGACACGCTCGACCTCACCGCCGAAATCGGCGTGGCCGGGAGTATCTACGACGTTGATACGGTAGTTCTTATAGGAGATCGCCGTATTCTTCGCGAGGATCGTGATACCACGCTCACGCTCGAGGTCGTTACTGTCCATGACCTGCTCGACGATCTGCTCGTTCTCACGGTAGATGCCCGCCTGCTTTAGCATGGAGTCGACGATCGTGGTTTTGCCATGGTCAACGTGGGCGATGATGGCGATGTTTCTTAAATTCTCAATCTTTGTCATACTTCTTTTCCCCTTCTGGTTTCAGATCTTTCTTCTTATCTTTTTCCCTCATATATATTCGTATCGGCGTACCGGCGAAATCGAAGTTCTTCCTAAGCTGGTTCTCGAGGTATCTCTCATACGAGAAATGCATCAGGTTCTGGTCATTGACGAACAGGACGAACTGCGGCGGATACACGGCGACCTGCGTCCCGTAGTAGATCTTCAGGTGCTTGCCCTTATCCTGGGGCGTCGGCACCATCGCGACACACTCGGTGATGAGGTCGTTGAGCATACCGGTCTTGAGGCGCCGCCCGGAGTTCGCATAGACACGCTTGATCTGCTCGAAGAGCTTATCGACACGCTGTCCGGTCTTTGCCGAGATGAAGACGACCGGCGCATAACTCATGAAGGCGAAGCGGTCCTTGAGGATCTTCTCCATCTGCTCGAGCGTACCCGTCTCCTTGTCGATCAGGTCCCACTTATTCACGGCGAAGATACAGGCCTTACCGGCGTTATGCGCATAGCCTGCGACCTTCGTATCCTGCTCGGTCACGCCCTCGGTCGCATCGATCAGGATGACGCAGACATTCGCCTTCTCGATCGCGGATAGGGAGCGGATCATGCTGTACTTCTCGACCGCATCCTCGATACGGCCCTTCTTACGAAGGCCTGCGGTATCGACGATCGTAAACTTCCCGTGCTTATTCTCGACGAGGGAATCGATCGCATCTCTCGTCGTTCCCGGGATATCCGACACGATCGAGCGCTCGGAGCCGGTCATATAGTTGGCAAGCGAAGATTTGCCGGCGTTCGGTTTACCGATCAGGGCGACGCGGATGGTCTCGTTCTCTTCCTCTTCGGACGGCTCCTCCGGGAACTGTTCGTAGATGGCATCGAGCATCTCGCCGAGTCCCAGTCTGTGGGACGAGGAGATCGGATAGACATCACCGAGACCGAGATTGTAGAACTCATAGAGCTCAGCCGGCGGCTCGCCCACGTGGTCGACCTTATTGACCACGAGCACGACAGGACGGTTCGCTTTTCGGAGCATCGTGGCGATTTCTTCATCGGCCGCCGTAAGGCCCGACTGGATGTCACACATGAAGAGGATGACATCCGCAGTCTCGATAGCGATCTCAGCCTGCATACGCATGCCCTTCAGGATCACATCGTCCGATTCGGGCTCGATACCGCCTGTATCGATCATGACAAAAGCACGCTCGCGCCAGACCGTCTCTGCATAGATGCGGTCACGGGTCACGCCCGGCTCATCGTGGACGATCGAGATACGCTCACCGTAGAGCGCGTTAAAGAGCGAGGATTTCCCGACATTCGGGCGTCCTACGATTGCTACCACCGGTTTACTCATGCCTCTGCCATCCTTTCTTTTTATTTCGCGCCGGTTCCCCGGCTCGTTTCTTCCGTCTGCCGTTTTCGGCACGACGCTTAATCTTCTATGCCTTTGTAAAGGCCGGTAAATGCGTCCAGTGCTTTTAGCACACCGGAACCTTCACACTCGGCAACGATCACAGGGATGCCGAGTCTTTCTTTAAACTGGTCGAGCGTCATATCATCGAGGAAGATATCCTCGTCCGCTTTCATCATGTTGGCCGTGATGATCAGGACATCGGGGCCGTTGCCCTTCTTTCTTTCTTCTAAAACCGCATCGGAGATATCCCCTCCGGTCAGAAGACCGGACACCGTGATGGTAGCGCCGAAGAACTTATTTACCACAGCCAAAACGACCAAATCGATATTATATAACAAGGAGATAGGATGCGCAAACTTTTCTGTATACGGCGCCGCATCCGTACCGGAGATCATCATGAAACGCTTCCCCACATATGGGTATTCGATCTTCTTCGGGACGTGCTTCTTACGAAGGGCGATCCCCTTCGTCATCGCCGCGTCACGCTCCGCGACCATGCCGACACCGTTCTCGAGCTGCGGATACCCTTCGTACTCCTCGGCTGCCGGGATCGGGCGCTCCGCACGGATATAGAACTCGTCCGCCGCGAAGAAGATCCGCTCGCCACGGGTCTTCAGGAAATAATCCTGCCAGTAGTTGACCTGATCCAGAAGCTCCCCCGCTGTCTGCTTATTAAACGGCGTCAATTTCACCAGGCCGTTCTCATCACGGAACTTCGTGATGCCGACCGGCACGACCGCGATAGAAAGGACACCTTCCCCGAGCTCGGCAAGATCACGGATCGTCTGGTCAAGTACCTCTCCGTTGTTATAGCCCGGGCAGCACACGATCTGGCAGTTGATGGATATCCCGTTCTCGATCATCTTACGAAGACGGGGCATCAGTTTATAGGCAAACTTATTGTTGATCATCTTCTCGCGGACCACGGGATCGGTCGCGTGGACCGAGACATTGATCGGCGACAGATGGTACCCGATGATGCGCTCAAACTCTTTATCGGAGAGGTTCGTCAGCGTAACGTAGTTACCGGTCAGAAACGACATACGCATATCGTCGTCCTTGAAGTACAGGGTCTCACGCATCCCCTTCGGATTCTGGTCGATGAAGCAGAAGATACAGCGGTTCGCACAGGACGTGCAGTTACACATGATCGGATCTTCGAAAACAAGGCCCAGTTCCTCGTCCTCATCCTTCTCGAGCTCGACCTCCGCGATCTGCCCGTCCGGGAGACGGAACGCCAGGAGCATCTCCGAGGCCCGTTCGCGGAGGCGGTAATCGAAGACATCCCTGACCTCGACGCCGTCTATGGATACGAGGATATAGCCCGGCTCGACACCGACCTCCTCGGCGATACTTCCCGGAACGACTTCCTTAATGATGCGGTACTGTTCTCTCTTATTGGCCAATTGTCTTTCTTTCCGTTTCTTTCAGAGGATCGCCACAGGCCTTATGCCGCGCGATGGTTACATTTCAGAAAAGCAAGAAAAAAGCAGTGATTCAAATTTATTCGAAACACTGCCGTTTAATTCGTAGTCGTACTAATTGATCAGCTATCAAGCAATCTCATCAGCTTTGTTGATGATCTCCTTGCCATCAAGATAACCGCAGGTCTTACAAACCTTATGGCGCAACATCTTAGTGTGGCAATTGGGGCACTCTACCAATCCTGGCAAAACGAGCTTCCAGGCACTTCTATGACGAGAAGTTCTAGCTTTCGACCATTTACGCTTCGGATGAGCCATCGCATCCACCTCCAATACAAATCTTAGATTTCTCTAATATAATCGCAGCCACACTAAACCCTGAGGCGCGAATGATATTATGCACTAATGAAAACCCTTTGTCAACAGATTTCGAAAGAGTTACCGATAGATTTTATACATAAATTTTCTATTTGGCAATATGCAGATTTCTCATTTTGCAATATGCACTTTGAAAAACATCGAATTCCGGAGCGGATCCTGGTTCGGGAAGTGCAGATCGTACTCGAGCATCGCCTTCTTTACGAGGTATTCCTTCCCGTCGATCACGGTCTCCTCATCCCCCGCTTCCGGGAAGAAAAGGATGTGAAACGTCTCCATCTTCAGATCGAAATCCCCATGGCTCGTGTGCATGACGCCCTCGGTCACTTCTCCCTCGCGGAAGGTCATCTCCATCTTGGTCGAGCCGGATCTCGAAAGATGCAGGATCTTCTCTTCTTGCCGATAGCTCATCAGGAAGTGTGTCTCGCCCTCTCCCCGGTTCTCCTCCGGCTGGGTCCACGACATACGGATCCGGTCCTCCGAAGTCTCGAAGGTCCCCTCATACAGGTTATAATCTTCTGCAAAAGCGCTGGTGATCGTTACCAGGCATGGTATCTTCTCCATCTCGTTCTCCTTTTTCAAAGGTGAATATATTATAAATCATGTATTGAGATTTGGAACAAAATAGTAAATAATATGCATGGTCTATCCAGTTTGAATTTGATTACAGCGAGATTTCTCCCCGGTTGATCCGCCGTGAGATCTCAGTAGCATTACGGAATATACACATGAGAGATTTTACGGTATCAGAAAAAAGCAGTGGCAAAAGGGTCATCCGCGCGGCGATCCTCGAATTCCCGAACCTGACGCCCGGCGCCCTGCAAAGAGCGCTGAAACACAAGGATATCCGCATCAACGGCAAGCGTATCACCTCCGATACGGTCGTAAACGAGGGCGACCACGTCGAGTTGTGGCTCCCGGAAGTGCTTTTCGAGAAGAAACCGGAGAAGAAGCAGGACACGAAAAAGCCGGAATTTGACGACTACAAGGTCGTCTCCGAGACCGACGATCTCCTCCTAGTCAATAAGCGTCAGGGACTCGCCGTACATGGCGGTAAGGGCATGAGCGGCGACTGTCTTATCGATATTCTCCGCAGAGACTACCATAACCCCTCTCTCGACCTGTGCCACCGGATCGACATGAATACCGGCGGACTGATTCTGACCGCAAAAAATAAGAAAGCCCTCGAGGACGCGATCGCGCTCTTTAAGGCCAATACGATCACAAAGCGTTACCGCTGTCTCGTCCGCGGCGTACCCACAGTCGGAAATAACGTCATCTGTCAGGACGAGGCCATCATGAAGGAGGTCTCCGCCTATCTCGAGAAGCCCCCGACGGGAAATGTATTCATCCACGACATCCCGAAAGAAGGCGACCTTCCGATCACCTCCCGCTACCGCGTGCTCCGGGTATATAACGGAGCCGGTCCGGATGGTGAAGACGTCTCGGATATCGAGGTCGAACTCGTGACCGGAAGGACACACCAGATCCGCGCCCAGTTTGCGCATCTCGGACACCCGATCATCGGCGACGGCAACTACGGGAGGAATCAGTACAACCTGCATTTCAGAAATCTCCGTGGCGGGAAAGTCCGCTATCAGCAGCTCTTCGCCTCCACCCTTCTCTTCGGGAAGATCCCGAGGGAGAATGTCCATTATAAGCTCAGCGGGCGGTCATTCTCGATCGAACCGCTCTACGACGTGAAGCTGTGAGAAAAGGAAAGACGAACTATGAAAGGACTATTTAATAATTTATTCGACAGATTAATCCGTGACCAGAGCGGAGATGCGCGCCTCAGGCGGATACTGATCGATATTGCGATCGGGATCGTGATCCTCATTCTGGTCTTTGCGCTTCCCTCCTGCTCCTCTACAAGATACGAGAAGAAGCAGGTCGGCAAGCACCACGTCGAGATCGAGGTCGAGGGCTACGGCGTGATCAAGCTCGAGCTCGATGGCGACAATGCCCCCATCACCGTGGAGAACTTCCTTGAACTGGCACGATCCGGCATCTATAACGGATCGACCTTCCACAGGATCATCAACGGATTTATGGTCCAGGGCGGCCGTGCGCCGGAAGGCTGGACCGGAGCTGCCCCGAAGAACATCATCGGCGAGTTCTCCGCAAACGGAGTAAACAATCCGACCAAGCACCTGCGCGGCACCATCTCCATGGCCCGGACCGCGAACAACTACAACAGCGCTTCGTCCGAGTTTTTCATCTGTCACCGTGACCGTCCCGACATCGACGGCCAGTACGCCGCCTTCGGCCAGGTCACCGAGGGGATTGAGATCATCGACCTGCTGGCAGAGATCCCCGTCGGCGAGAACGGCGCTGTCGCTCCCGAAGACCAGCCCATCATCAAGGAGATCCGCGTGATCGACTAAGCAATCTACGCGCTCCGAAACATCCGTTACGGACGCAAATCACGATAAAGAGAACACAGGGGAACACAAATGAATCTTGCCGAACTGAAGACCGGACATCATGCAGTCATAACGAGCGTAGGAGGTGAAGGCGCGCTGCGCCAGCACTTCCTCGATATGGGCGTCATTCCCGGCGCAAAAGTGAAACTCGAAAAGCTCGCCCCGATGGGCGACCCGATGGAGCTTCGCATCCACGGTTACGAGCTGACACTTCGCCTCGACGATGCACGCCTCATCGGGATCGAGCCCTTCGAGGAGAAAGAGGAAATCCCTGACGAGAAGGATCCGGTGGTAGATAATACCGGCAAGAAAAAGAAGGAACGCCGCATCATCATCGCCCACCCGGGTCTCGGCGAAGGCGGCAAATACCACGTCAAGGCCGATGAGGATCCGCTCCCCGACGGAACGAAGCTCACTTTCGCCCTCGCCGGAAACCAGAACTCCGGTAAGACCACACTCTTTAATCAGCTCACTGGAAGTAACCAGCACGTCGGAAACTTCCCCGGCGTCACCGTCGACAGGAAAAGCGGCGCCATCAAAGGGCATCCCGATACGGAGATTACCGATCTTCCGGGAATATACAGTATGTCCCCGTATACGGCAGAGGAGATCGTCTCCCGCCAGTTCATCCTCGACGAGAAGCCCTGTGGCATCATCAACATCGTCGACGCGACGAACATCGAGCGTAACCTCTACCTGACCATGCAGCTCATGGAGCTCAATGTCCCGATCGTCCTCGCCCTGAACATGATGGACGAGATCCGCGGCAACGGCGGTTCCATCCTCGTCAACCAGATGGAGCACGAGCTGGGCATCCCGGTCGTACCAATCTCCGCAGCGAAAAACGAAGGTATCCGCGAGCTCGTCGACCACGCCCTCCACGTCGCGAAATACCAGGAACGTCCCGGACGCCTCGACTTCTGCGATGAGAACGACAAGGGCGGCGCGATCCATAGGTGCCTCCACAGCATCATGTTCCTCATCGCCGACCATGCCAGAGAAGCCGGCATCCCCGAAAGATTCGCTGCGACCAAGCTCGTCGAGGGCGACACGCGTGTACTCGACCGCCTGAACCTCGACCAGAACGAGAAAGAGACACTCGAGCATATCATCCTGCAGATGGAAGAAGAATCCGGCATGGACCGCTCCGCAGCCATCGCCGATATGCGTTTCACATTCATCCAGAAGCTCGTCGACCGCACCGTCATCAAGCCAAAAGAGAGCAAGGAGCACCAGCGGAGCCGCGCCATAGACAAAGTCCTCACCGGCAAGTTTACGGCCATCCCGGCCTTTATTCTCATCATGGCCGCGGTATTCTTCCTGACCTTTAACGTCATCGGTGCTTTCTTCCAGGGACTTCTCGAGCGAGGCATCGAATCGCTCACCTCAGTGGTCGCTGATGCGCTCGTCTCCTGGAACGTCAACGAAGTCGTCCGTTCGCTCGTGATCGATGGCATCTTCACCGGCATCGGCTCTGTCCTTTCGTTTCTTCCGGTCATCGTTACGCTGTTCTTCTTCCTGTCTCTCCTCGAGGACACAGGATATATGGCCAGGATCGCTTTTGTCATGGACAAATTCTTAAGAAAAATCGGCCTGTCCGGCCGCTCTATCGTTCCGATGCTCATCGGCTTCGGCTGTACCGTCCCGGGCGTCATGGCCAGCCGCACGCTCCCCTCCGAGCGAGACCGTAAGATGACGATCCTGCTGACCCCGTTCATGAGCTGCTCGGCCAAACTCCCGATCTACGGCTTCTTTGCCCGAGCCTTCTTCCCGAGATATAGCGGCCTCATCATGGTCTCTCTATACTTCATCGGGATCTTCACAGGCATCCTCATCGCGCACATCACCAAGAACACCGTATTCAAGGGCCACGCTGTCCCCTTCGTCATGGAGCTCCCGAACTACCGCATGCCGGGTGCCCGAAACGTCGCGCAGCTCCTCTGGGAGAAAGCCAAAGACTTCCTGCAGCGCGCCTTCACGATCATCCTCATCGCCTCGATCGCGATATGGTTCCTGCAGTCCTTTGATCTCGGATTGAACCTGGTCGATGACTCGAGCCGCAGCATCCTCGCCGGTGTGGCCGGATTGATCGCGCCGGTCTTCTCTCCTCTGGGATTCGGCGACTGGCGTTTCTCGACCGCGCTGATCACGGGCTTCATGGCCAAGGAAAGCGTCGTCTCTACGCTAAACGTCCTGGTCGGATCAGGAGATGCGATCCTGCCGCTTCTGACACCACTATCCGCGATGTCGCTTCTCGTCTTCTGCCTCCTGTACACCCCGTGCATCGCCGCAGTCGCCTCCGTCAGGAGAGAGCTTGGCGCGAAGTGGGCCGCCACCATCGTGGTCTTCCAGTGTGTGATCGCATGGATCGCCGCATATGCCGTACACCTGATCGGCGTACTGCTCGGATTGGGCTGATATCATCCCCTCTCACAGACCACGCCGATATCATATTCATTGTCTTTTTGTTGTGTTTCTGACTTGTGCAAACTTAAATTTTCGCTGAGAAAAAACGGATCCCGCTGTGAATCACAGCGGGATCGTAACGAAATCGTTTTCTGCACCATAAAGTGTGTCATGAATAATGCAGAAAGTTGTCAACAAGCGGGGAGCCAGAGATGTGTGCGTCAGAAAGATGGCAAACTTTCTCTAACGGAGGCATTGGGGTTGTCTTTTCACACGACTCCCGACTTGATTTTATTCTAATACTTTTTAGAAAAATCGATACCAAATTTTTGCACTTTATGTCATAATAATGTTGTAAGTTTATTTACGTATGGGGTTGTTAAGAATCGTCCTATCCGGGCGAGATGGATGCGTATCCGCGGCAACGGGTGCATCCCGGCAGAAGGAGGCAGAATCATGAATCAGGATGTTAACCAGGAACTGCAGCGATTGCTGTTTATGCAGAGAGAACATCTCTTAGTGCGCTCTTCCTACGAGCACGAAGTAGACTTTTACGATCTCGTCGCTACGGGGCAGACCGAAGAAGTCATGCGACAGGTCCGAGAGTACCACATCTCCGAGCTCCGCGGCGTCGGCACGCTCTCACCCGACAGACTCCGGAATGTCCGCTATCACCTGATCATCTCGATCGCCATGATCGCCCGCTATTGCATCAACTACGGCATGGATGTCGAGACCTCCTATTCCCTCTCCGACATCTACATCCAGAAATGCGATGCCGCCACGTCGACATCCCAGCTCGACGAGATCCAGCAGGAATGCATCGAGGACTACTGCACGAGGATGCGCGCACTGCGTCTCGACAACATCTTCAGCAAGCACGTCGTCCGCGCCATCGAGTATATCTACAGTCACCTGCAGGACCGGATCCTCGTACCGGACCTCTCCGAGTACCTAGGACTTAACGATGCCTATTTCAGCAAGCTCTTCAAAAAAGAGACCGGCGTATCCGTCAGTGATTTCATCCGCATCAAGAAGATCGAGGCCGCCAAGCATATGCTCAAGCACTCTGATCATTCATGCCTTTCCATCTCCCAGTTCCTGTCCTTCTCGACGCAGAGCCACTTCATCCAGGCCTTTAAGAAACAGACCGGAATGACACCGGAAGAATACAGAAAACAGAACTTCCACAGAGCTTTTCCGAAAGATAGCAAGTCCAAACAGGGCGAAGCACTTCCGGTCGAGCACACCGAGGAAGAACTCATCCGCCTGCTCGAAGAAGCCAAGAGCAAGAATATCTCCTCTCCGCCGAAGAACTGATCCTGTTTTACAGATTGTACTGCATGAAGTTTCCGTTCTTCTTGAACCCGAAGTTCGTGTAGAGCAGCACACCCATATCCGATGCGGTGATCTGCACGGCGCCGCAGCCGTATTCTCTCGCCTCCCCGACGACACGCGAGAGCAGTTCTCTGGCGATACCCTGTCTTCTGTAACCCGGATCACAGAACATACTCGACAGAAGTCCGATCCGGCCGGTCGGACAGCCAAAATACGGCGGTTTCTCGACAAACGACATACCGCTGGTGCCGACGATCTTCTCTCCATCCATCGCAAGCCAGGACACGAATGTACCGTCCGCCATATGCCGATGGTAATAGTCAAGAAGTGCCGGTACGAGATCGATGTCCTCGGTCGCACCTTCCTCACGAAGCTGTCGGATGCGGATCTCGATGAAAGTATTCAGTTGTTCTTCCGTTAGTCTTTGATAAGTAATCATAATCTTCTCCTTAGCAGACCTCATATCCGGCCTTCTCCAGAGCCTCCATCGCCCGCTCGAAGTTCTCTTCCTTCACGAGAATATAGTCTGTGTTATATGTTGAAACGGCGAAGATCCCGATTTCGTTTTCCGCTAGGATACCCGATATCTTCGACAGGATCCCGATCAGCGAGAAATCCAGAACACCCTCGATCCGGAAGGCCTTCCAGCCGTCGTCCCTCTCCGTCGTGTTTCCCGGAACCGCTTCGGTCCGACAGACCAGAGAAAGCTCTTCATCGGTTTTTCCGACGAATACGAACTCGTCTTTCAGGTCGATACCCGAAGCATCGGAGACCTTGCATACACTGAAGTTATATGGCAGTTTCTTAAGTACCATTTTCTCTCTCCTGTTTAGTTATTCAGCCATCAGAACAAAATCGAACCCGACACACGCATCCAAGGGCTTATCGCGCTATCAGCATCGGCATCAGTTCTTTTAGCGCGGTATACTCACGAAGATACATACCTCTTCGCATCTCGTCCGTATCCGTGTAATCCGCGTGCCTCGAAAAGATCTGTGTGATCTCATCGATGGGGAGCCAGCGAGGTTCCATGCCGACTTCTATTTCCCGCTCCGTCATAGCGATCTTACCCTCACCCACTACGGTGCAGAGAAAGTAGCGACTCACGAACTTCCACTCTTCGTAAAACTCATCGATCTCCAGGAGGCAATCTGAAGGTTCGACCAGAAGTCCGGTTTCTTCCTCCATCTCACGGATCAGACAGTTCTTCTCGTCCTCACCCTCTTCGAGTCCGCCACCGGGGATCATCCACTGATCCGTCACGGTCTCATATGACAGGAGAAGTTTACCATCCTTAACGACCAATCCGCGACACGCCGTTCTCTCTTTCTCCCAAGTGTCAAAAGAATTCAGGCCATGTATCTCTATTGTTTTCATGTGTTCTCCATTTGCCTTCTAAATCATATCTTTCTGAACCATACCGGTTCATTATAGCATCTCACTTCTCACGAAAGAAGTTCCGACCTGAGTTTGTCGCCCAGCCAATAGTGTAATTACAACTCAAGGTCGAACTAAATATCAACCTGAATATAAGTTATATATCAACCTGTAATAAATTACATATCAACCTATATAAGTATATATACCAACCTGAATATGATATAAATATCCACCTTGATCTTCGTATAGAATTCTTTAGGAGTAGCAGGAGCGGATCCTGTCGTAGAAGAATCTTTCCTGATTGTGAAAACACTCGCCTGCGTATGCACCCACCCTCCTTAACTCGGGTGGGTACCGACCGGTTTTACGGGTCCGAAAAGAGATATAGAAACTCGGATCTTCAAATAATTATTTAGGAGGTTTTCACATGAAAACAAAATCTCTCATTGCAAATGCAATCACAGTAACAAAAGCACAGAAGGATCTTTCCATCACACTCTCGAAGAAATATGGAATCAGTCCTCTCAACATCCTTGGCGTACTTGCTGTCACGGATCTTCTTGCACAGAGCGGCATCGCCACCTGCCCTGAATACAGAAGAAGCCGTTTTGAAGTGAATGGTACTTCGTATGTTGTTCGGGTCACCACCAGGAACTGCGATGAACTCCGACCGGATTACGGAAACGTTCTTCCCACGACCAGCTCTGTTTCTCCCTTTGAGAACATCCTCTTCCTGTCGTACAACCCCGGAAGCAAGAGGATCACCATCGCCGGCATGATCCGGGCGATCCGTTTCTTTGATGTTGCGATATCGTATGATGCCCACATGCCTCCCATGAACAACAAGGGACATAAAATCGAGCTTTATGGCAAGAATATCCGCGAATGCCGGATGGACCAGCTCGAGGCGTTTGCACCTGCACTCATATCCTCTGGAAACAAGAAGAACAGCAAGAGCAGGAGCAATAGTAGTAGGAATAACATCAAGAATACCGACTCCCCGAGCGATGCCGATTCATGATAGGAGGCGATGCAAATGATACTTACAAACATCGTGCGAGACTCCGTCCGCGGCACGGAGGTCGTCAACCTCAAGGATTACTTCCTGTCGCGGCGTACTTTGCTTCTGACAGAAGAGGTCACATCCGAGACGATGACCGAGCTCATCCTGGGACTTTTGTATCTGGAGTCAGAAGACAACAGTAGTGAGATCACGCTGCTCATCAATAGTCCTGGAGGGGACACGAGCAGCGGTCTCGCGCTCTTTGATTTATTGCGGGCGGCGCGCTCGCCGGTACGGACCGTATGCATCGGCATCGCCGCCTCCATGGCCGGGATCCTGTTTCTGGCTGGAGATAAGCGTGAGATGCTGCCGCACACCCGTCTGATGCTCCATGATCCTTCAATCTCATACTGCAGTGTAGATAATCTGAAACCTCACGAACTCCAGCGAAGACTGATCGAACTGGACAAAGTGCGGAAAGATCTTACTGACATAGTATCGCAGTCAACCGGCAAGAGTACGAAGATCTTAGAGAAAATGACGCGCGAGGACTGTTTCTTCTCTGCGCAGGAAGCAGTAGAATTCGGTCTGGCAACAGGCATCGCCGACCTCTCGAAAAAGCAGGAGGAGGACACCTTATGAACAAACCGGAATCTTCATACCGCATACTCGGAGCCGATTATCTGGTCTCCAATGACACCCGCAAGACAAGGATCTGCAACAATGACTGCATACTGGGTCAGAGCGGCACCGGCAAGACCGGATCATACGTCATTCCCAATATCCAGATACTGGACCACAGCCTGATCGTATCCGATACCAAGTGCACTCTTTACGAGATATGCAAAGACGATCTCATAGCCAGAGGATTTAAGGTAAGTGTACTGGATTTCGTACATCCCGAGAAAAGCTGCCCGTACAACCCGCTCAGCCATATCAAGCGCTTCGCAAACGGAAAATACCGTGAGCAGGATGTTCTGAGCCTGGCAGATTCACTTGTGCCCGCCATGGATAAGAAAGAACCATTCTGGGAAATGGCTGCCAAGACATACATCGCGTATCTGATCGGATACGTTCTCGAGACACTTACTGAGAATAGTCAGAATCTGTATCAGGTAAGCCGGATGCACCGGCTCTTCACCATAGCCCGAGGGGACGGACAATTTTATAAGCATGCCGCCGCAAATCCGAATAGCTTCTCCTCCCGGAAGTACCAGCATATCCGAAGCACCATGATTGCCGATCGGACTTGGGCATGTATCTCGGAATTTGCGACGCAGGCACTGAGCATGTATGACACCAACACGGTATACAACATGATCGGCCGTGGCACCACATTCGACATCCGTTCTCTGGGTCGGGAGAAACAAGTCCTCTTCATGAACGTATCAGATACAGACAGGACGTACGACGGACTGATCAATTCGTTTTATACACAGGCGCTTCATGCATTATGCGCCGAGGCGGACAGTCGCCCCCTGCACCGTCTCGAAGTACCGGTACGGATCATTCTCGATGACTTTGCCACCAATGCGAAGATCCAGAATTTTGACAAGATCATCTCCGTCATCCGTTCGCGGGAAATATACGTCAGCATCATTCTGCAGTGCATCTCACAGTTAGATTCATTATATGGCAGGTCAACGGCCAAGACGATCTTCAACAATTGCGATCATATCATTTATCTCGGAGGACACGATTACGAAACTGCCGAGTATATCGCCTCGCTGGCATATACATCCACAGAGAAAGTACTCACCCTTCCGCCCGACAAAGAGTACATCCTGGAGACCGGCAAGCGGGGTCGGCTTGTAGATCGAATCCGTCCTTATAGCACCTTGTAGCGAACTGAATATGTGGTTTTGTGTGGTAGTTGCGTATTTATTCTGATGCATCGGAATGAATACGCAACTTCTGCGCAAGACTACATATTCTCAACTGGTTCTATATACTATAACTATTACAACCTATGAAAGGTAGATTACATAAAAGAAGATCGCCCCTCCGAAGAGGGACGACCTTGATTATTCAGTTATGGTTTTGATTAGTCTTCAACCCAGACCTGTTCTGTAACTGCATCGTGGTGAACTACGTGAGTTACAGCGTCGTGATGAACGATCTGTGTCTCATAGATTTTCTTGATTGTGACATTGCAAGAACAATAGCCAGGCTGAGAAGAATCATAATCATCGCAATGATTTGGACAATTATGAGATTCGCACCAAGCGATTTTCTGTGCATCAGACCAACCTGTCATATCTGTACCAGTATCGTTCTGTGTTTCTTTTGCACCAACACAAACTTTGACTTCTTCATCCCAGGCTTCCTGGTCAACTACTGTTTCATCCCATGCTTCAGAGATTACTCTTGTTTCCCAATGGCCTTTGGGTTTGTCAACTCCGGGAGTACCGGCTGTGGGTTCTGTAGCATATGTGGGCTGAGTTGTAGTTGTTCCACCGTTACCGGAACCATTGCTGCCGTTACCTGTGCCGTCTTCTTCGGGATCGTAGTCTTCCTCTTCATCGCGTAATTGACTCATCCGTTTTTCTTCCTCAGAGAGCGTGCGGGATCCTTCTTCGGTAGGTGCTGTATGCTCCTCCGTCGTTTCAGAAGGTTTCTCCGACGAAGTCGCCTCGGAAGATGTATCGGAAGTCGATGTCCCGGTTTCGCTTGTGACATCCGCTATCGTCTTGACTTCGATCGAGCTTTCTATCGCGCCGGAAGAACTACCGGACAGTTCGCCATCAGACTGGTCTACTTCCGATGAAGTTGCGGTCACAGTGCTTTGCGCGGAGGAAGAAGAATCACTTTCTTTGTTCTTGCTTACGCAACCATATAGAAGCCCGGCACACAACAAAAGCGCAAGGGCAACCGAAACACGTTTTCCAAACGATCCTCTCAAAGCCATCCCCTTTCAAGCTATTCAACAGAAAGCAATTTGTTCGTTATTTCATATATCGGCGATAAGATTCCGGGTGTTTTTCGATATTCTTCAGTGTGCTTTTGCTGGCAACCAGGACCAAAAAGCTCCATACTGCGCACCCACCGGCCACAAACATCGCGATCCCTGCTGACGCAACCAGTAAGACTTCTTCTTTCAATTCACCTCTAAACGCCATAAAAGCTGTATCGATAACACTTCTGCTATTTATCTCGTTTCCTTTGATGACAAGATATACAACTGAGATAACAAACACAACAAAGAAGATTATTCCCCACTTATTCTTATCTGAGATTCTTTTCTGGAGTTTTTCCTTGTACAAGGCTTTTCCTGTCTTCTGGCCGCAGCTCGGACATACATCCAGCGAAATGTCGATAGTCTGTTTGCACGATCGGCACTCGATCATTGATTTATCTTTCATATTCATCCCCCTCCAAAACTCTATGTGAACATAATCGCAAGTCGTAATGTAAAGTACGCCTTGAAACAAAGAGTCATTGATTAAATTGTATCACCTTTGATTGTGATTTTTCAACGTTTACAGGATTGGCGTCACAAACACGAAAGCTAATCGGCTCGCCTCCGGAATAGACCATTTTGCACCTTATTCCTGTGGTTTCTTCGTCACATACAGCACATATGTATCCTTGAAAACGATCTTGTTCCCAGCGTCCAAAACGGCATTTCTCAGGCCATCGAAGAACTGTGTATGATACGGCTCGGGGATCACCATGTGTGTGCAGTGGGTACCGCTGTAATGCACATATTCCTCGGCACTCATCACACGTTCTCCATAAAATTCTCGTCTTTCGAAATCTATATACCCATACTCCGGTGCATTCGTATATCCGAAAGACCCTTGGGTATATTCTTCTTCCGGCCGATAGTACTTGTCATAGATCTTCTGGATCTTTTCGTAAAGAACCTCATTGGCTTGCTTGTAATCGCTGTGTGTGAGCATCATGGCCAGCACTCCGCCCGGCTTTAAAAGATCGAAAGTCTTGGAAAAAGCGATCTTTTCCGGGATCCACTGGATCGTCGCGGCGGAGTAGATCATATCGAATTCCTGATCACCGAAATCATGGGTGATGAAGTCATCATTGACGATGGAGAAATTCGGGCGGTCCGCATACTTCTCTTTCATCTTCGCATACAGGTGTTCACCCAGTTCGATGGCATGGTAATCACAGCCGGTATCGAGGACAGGATCGGTTGCCTGGCCTGTGCCGGGACCCAGTTCTAACACAGTCTTATCGGGACCGAGCTTGGCATAGTCCTTCAGAAATGCAAACAGCTCTTCACTATAGCGTGGTCTGTACTTATCGAACTCCTCCGGGATCGTGTCAAAGATCTTCCGAAATTCCATGGAATTACTTCTTCTCCTCGATCTCCTTAAGAGCTGCGGCGATCGCTTCTTCCGCTGTCATCTCGACAACTTCGGAACCGGCGCGGAGCTTATACTCGACCTTACCCTCAGCGGCCTTTCTGCCGACAGTGATGCGGATCGGGAAACCGATGAGGTCTGCATCCTTGAACTTGACGCCTGCGCGCTCTTCTCTGTCGTCGATCAGAACTTCTGCACCGGCTTTCTCGAGTGCATCGTGGATCTCATTTGCCATCTTCACAACAGTTTCATCCTGGGATGTGGTCGGAACGACGATAACCTGATAGGGAGCGACCGACATCGGCCAGATGATACCGTTCTCATCGTAGTGCTGCTCGATGATCGCGGCCAGAGTTCTGGAAACACCGATACCGTAGCAGCCCATGATCATGGAGTTCTCTTTACCATCCTTATCAAGGTAGATGCAGTGGAGTGCGTCGGAATACTTTGTACCGAGCTTGAAAATATGTCCGACCTCGATACCACGGCACATCGCCAGAGGCTTGCCGCACTTCGGGCACGGATCGCCTTCTACGGCGCAGCGGATATCGACAACACGGTCCGGAGTAAAGTCACGGCCGAAGTTCACGTTCTTGAAGTGGAAGTCGGTCTCGTTCGCGCCGACGATGAAGTTCTGCATCGCGGCGACCTCGAAGTCGGCGATAACCTCGACCTTTTCCTTCAGGCCGACAGGACCTGCGAAACCGACAGCAGCACCTGTAACGCGCTCAACCTCTTCGAAGGAAGCAAGGTTCATCTCAGTCGCGTCAAAGAGGTTTCCGAGCTTGGTCTCGTTGATTTCACGATCACCACGGACCATGACAGCGACGATCTTTCCGTCGATGTTGTAAAGGATGGTCTTCGCAAACGCCGTCGGTTCAGAGTGCATGAACTCCATGAGTTCTTCGATGGTCTTGACGTGAGGTGTCTCGATCTTCTCGATCGGGAGCATCTCGAAGCCCTCCGCCTTCGGCAGTTCCGGGCACGGTGCTTTTTCCTCGTTCGCGGCATAGTCGCAATCCGGGCAGTACGCGATCGCGTCTTCACCGACTGCAGACTTGACCATAAACTCCTGGGAGCCGGAACCGCCCATCGCGCCGGAATCGGCATCTACGAGAATGTAGTCGAGATTACAGCGGTCGAAGATCTTGCAGTAAGCGTCCTTCATGATGAGGTAGGACTTATCCAGACCCGCCTCGTCCACGTCGAAGCTGTAAGCGTCCTTCATGACGAACTCACGGGAACGGACAACGCCGAATCTCGGGCGCTTCTCGTCACGGTACTTGTGCTGGATCTGATACAGGGTGACCGGAAGGTTACGGTAAGAACGGATCGTATCTCTTACGGCCTCTGTGAACGGTTCTTCGTGCGTCGGACCGAGGCAGAACTGACGTCCTCCTCTATCCTTCAGACGGAACATCTCCGGTCCGAACTTCTCCCAGCGGCCGGAAGCCATGTAGGTCTCCGCCGGAAGAACAGCCGGCATGATGAGCTCCTGGGCACCGGCGCGGTCCATCTCCTCGCGGACGATGGCCTCGACCTTACGGTATGCGCGATAGCCCATCGGCATATAGGAATAGATACCGGCGGCAGCCTTACGCATCAGGCCCGCACGAAGCATGAGCTGATGGCTCACGATCTCGGCATCAGAAGGTACTTCTCTCTGGGTAGACATGAAAAGTTTCGATACTCGCATGATTGTTTCCTCTTTCACCGCGCACACACGCGCATATATTAGATAGCACACAAAAGTATAATGATTTGAGGTCCTAATGTCAATTTTGGCGCTTTTCGACTTTCTCCTTGCTGAAGTGAAAAGTTAAGTTCCACTTCAGGGGGCCACGAGTGGAAGTCAGTCTTACAGGAAGTTCCACTTGTATCGGAGTTGCCTTCACTCTTACAATAAACGTATCTCTCGGGTCACCGGTTGGAA
>JAFZLF010000036.1 GCA_017551625.1 Clostridiales bacterium
CATCATCTGCGCCGAGGAAAGCTTCCATATCCTCGAGCTTCGCAGCATTCATGAATTCATAGAATTCTTCGAGAAGATCAGCATCCGGTGCGCCGGAGTACATGATGATCGTGATGATCTTACCCTCACGGACCATGTAGTAATCAACTGCCATGCCGTAGTCCTCAGAGTAAACAGCCATAACGAACTTGTCGTCGCTCTCATCGTCGATGTTGTACTCGAGGTCAGAGTTCTTCGCTGCAGACTTCAACTGCTTCTCATCCATATCCTCAGTCATGGAAAGAGCATCCTCGAAGAGATCCTCAGCAGTGCCCTCGTCAGCAGCCTCGAGAACAACCGCCACGATCATGGAACGGCCATCTTCATTCTTACCAAACATGGTGACATTCTTGATATCGTCTGTATCGACCTTCTTGTCACCGAGTTCAAACTTGAAGTCCTCGACGTCATCAGAGCTGAACTCATAGTAAACGCCATCCTCAAAAGCATCATCAGACGGATCAAAATTCTTGATCATGCTCTTCTTGGCCTTCTTGTCAGCTTCCTCCGCACCACAAGCGCTCTTTGCAGCCTTTACGATCTTATCGGATGTCTTCTTGAACTTGCTTCCGCCGAGAAGAGAACAACCGGAAAGACCAACGATCATAACAACAGCCATCGCTGCAGCCAATTTCTTTTTCATATCCTTTACCTCCGAAATATTATTTCATTTCCGAAATATTCGCCTTATTATATCACAAAGTTTTTAGTTTCACCATATTGTGAAAGAATCATAGCCAAAAAAATAGCACAAAAAGAGTCCGCTATTTAGGAAAATTAACAAACTCTTAGTACATCCGCGGCGCCTTTGTATTAAAATGGTTGAAAACCAAAGGAGACCCGATAATGAGTCAAGAAGAGAATACGCCTCTTTCCGAGGCGCTTGAAAATACACTTTCCACCGTTCAGGAGGATTTCGTCAGAGAAAGCATCATGTCCGATTCTTTCCTCGATTTCGTCGAGCAGAACACGAAGCCGATCGACCAGCTCTTCGCCTACTACCGCTGCGCGATCATGGAGGTCGAGACAAAGTTCAACGTCCTCGACGAGTCCCTCTCCGTCGAGCTCGACCGCAATCCGATCGAGAACATCACGAGCCGCGTAAAGTCCGTCGACAGCCTGCTCCGCAAGATGAAGAGAAAGAACATCCCGCTCACCCTCTCCGCGATCGAGGAGAATATCAACGACATCGCCGGCGTGCGCGTCATCTGTTCCTTCCCCGACGACATCTACGAGATCGCCAATGCATTTCTCTCGCAGGATGACATCACCCTCATCGCCCGGAAGGACTACATCAAGGAACCGAAGCTGAGCGGGTACCGGAGCCTCCACCTCATCGTCGAGGTGCCGATCTTCCTAAAAAACGAGAAACGCAACATGAAGGTCGAGGTCCAGTTCCGGACGATTGCGATGGACTTCTGGGCCAGCCTCGAACACAAGCTCCACTATAAGCACGACCTCCCTCCCGAGAGGGCAAAAGCACTTGCCGACGAGCTGCGCGAGTGTGCCGAGCAGATCGAGCTACTCGACCTTCGCATGCAGGCCGTAAAGAACGAGATCGTGACCTATAACGAAGAAAACCCGAAGGACACATCGTTCCCGGGCTTCCCTCTGATTGGTGAGTAAAGCCAGATCGCAGACATAAAAGAAAAGCAGTGTTTCCTCTCGAGGAGCACTGCTTCTTTTTACTTAATCTTCGTCGAGCCTCAGTACGCTCATGAAGGCCTCCTGCGGCACCTCGATCGAGCCGACCTGGCGCATGCGCTTCTTACCTTCCTTCTGCTTCTCGAGGAGCTTCTTCTTACGCGTGATATCGCCGCCGTAGCACTTCGCAAGTACGTCCTTACGGAATGCGCGGATCGTCTCACGGGCGATGACCTTACCGCCGATCGCGGCCTGGACCGGCACCTCGAATTGCTGTCTCGGGATATTCTCCTTCAGTTTCTCCGTCATGCGGCGTCCTCTGGCGTAGGCCTTATCCTTATGTACGATAAAGGAAAGCGCATCGACGATATCGCCGTTCAGAAGGATATCGAGCTTCACGAGGTCGCTCTTCTGGTACCCGTCCATCTCATAGTCGAGAGAACCATAGCCGCGCGTCCGCGATTTCAGCGCGTCAAAGAAATCGTAGATGATCTCATTTAACGGCATCTTGTAGTGGAGCATGACACGGATATCGTCCATATATTCCATGTTAATATATTCGCCGCGGCGGTCCTGGCAGAGCTCCATGAGGTTGCCGACGAATTCCTTCGGCGTCATGATCGTGCACTTCACGATCGGCTCCTCGATGAAGTCGATCTCGGCCGGGTCCGGCATATTCGTCGGGTTATCCATGCGGATGACTTCGCCCGCCGTGGTGTGGACCTTATAAACTACAGATGGCGCCGTGGAGATCAGGTCGAG
Source organism: Clostridiales bacterium (assembly GCA_017551625.1). Taxonomy (GTDB): domain Bacteria; phylum Bacillota; class Clostridia; order Saccharofermentanales; family Saccharofermentanaceae; genus Scatonaster. The sequence continues at coordinate 2,446 of JAFZLF010000036.1, forward strand.
GTTAAATTCTCTCTCGAGGCGTTCCTGGATAACTTCATAGTGGAGAAGTCCTAAGAATCCGCAACGGAATCCGAAGCCCAGAGCGGCGGATGTTTCCGCTTCGAAAGAAAGGGCCGCGTCGTTGAGCTGGAGCTTCTCGAGCGCATCCCGAAGGTCCGGATACTTCGCACCGTCGACCGGATATAGTCCGCAGAAAACCATCTGCTGGATCGGCTTATAGCCCGTGAGCGGCTCGTCGGCGGGATTATCGGCCAGTGTGACTGTGTCGCCCGGAGCGGTGTCGCGCACGTTCTTGATCGACGCGCAGATATAGCCGACCTCGCCGGTCAGAAGGGATCTCGACGGGACAAATTCACCCGGATGGAAATAGCCGAGCTCGGTGACCGTGAACTCTGCACCGGTGTTCATCATGCGGATCTTATCGCCGAGGTTCACGGAGCCTTCCTTCACGCGGACGTTTACGATAACGCCCTTATAGGAATCGTACTTCGAGTCGAAGATCAGGGCGCGCAGGGGCTTCTTTTCGTCGCCCTTCGGCGGCGGCAGAAACTTCACGATCCCCTCGAGCACCTCGTCGATGCCGACATTATTCTTCGCGGAGATGAGCGGCGCCTCGGACGCATCGATGCCGATGACATCCTCGATTTCTTTCTTCACTTCCTCCGGCTGCGCCGACGGAAGATCGATCTTATTAATGACCGGCAGGATCTCGAGATTCGCGTCGACCGCCAGATACGCATTCGCAAGCGTCTGGGCCTCGATGCCCTGCGCCGCGTCGACGATCAGGATCGCGCCGTCACAGGCCGCGAGGCTCCTGCTGACCTCGTAGTTAAAGTCCACGTGGCCGGGCGTGTCGATGAGGTTGAGGATATACTCCTCCCCGTCCTTCGCCTTATAAAGGAGGCGCGTGGACTGTGACTTGATCGTGATGCCTCTCTCACGCTCGATGTCCATATTATCGAGGATCTGGTTCTGCATCTCACGGGACTCGACGACCCCCGTATTCTCGATCAGACGGTCGGCGAGAGTGCTTTTGCCGTGGTCGATGTGGGCAACGATACAGAAATTGCGAATTTTGTCCTGTCTATCCATGTCTTACTAAATCACCTATCAGAAAAACTTCATCTTGTTGAAGGGGTAGATGCGCATGAGGACCTTGGCGTCGATCTGACTCTTCTTGAAAGGCCCCATACGGCGGCTGTCGTTACTCCCGCCGCGGTTATCACCCATGCAGTAGTACTCGTCGGGTCCGAGTGTGATCTCCTGGTAGCCGCGGGCCTGGCCCTCGGCGCCGACATAGGTCTTCGTGCCGGCTGGAAGGTAAGATGACTCATCGAGGAGCACTCCGTTGATGTAGACGTTGCCGTCCTCGATCTTGATCGTCTCGCCCGGGAGGCCCACGATACGCTTGATGAGGTTCTCCTCGTGCGTGTAGCCGTCCATGCCCTTGGCGTCGATCGTGACGATGTCGCCGCGGCTGAAGTTGCCGGTGTAGACGGAGATCATCTCGACGAAGACTGCGTCCCCGGTGTGGAGCGTCGGCTCCATCGAACTGCCGTAGACGTCGTTTCGCTGGATGACGAAGACGACAAGCAGGATACCGATCAGAAGGCCGACTGCCACGAATTTGAGCGTGTCGAAGAACATATAGAGGGCGCTCTTCTCCTTCGCCGATTCTTCTTCATTCTTCTTCTCGTCGTCAGAAGTCTCGTCTTCGTCAGATTCTTCCGTCTCAGCGGAAGCTTCGGTTTCTTCCTTTTTCTCGCTTTTTTCTTTATTCTCAGCTTCTTCGGAAGTTTTTGTCTCTTCTGTCTCGGCTTCCGTAGAAGTCTCAGCCGAGTCCTCTTTCTTTTCAGCTTCCGCAGAAACTTCAGTTTCCTCACTCTTCTCGAGAAGCGCTACTCCCTCAGCTACAGTGGCAGGCTCTACTGTAGAGGCCTCTTCCGCCTCATCTGTAGCAGCCTCTTCCGCCTCATCAGGAACCGACTCTACGTCTATGTCCTCGGTCATCATGATTGGGGCTTCGGCAGTTTCCGCCGTCTTTTCCACTTCCGGTTCGACTGCTTCTACAACATCCGGTACAGCTGCTTTTACGACTTTCGGTTCAGCTACTTTTTCGACGTCCGGTTCAGTTTTCTTCACTACCTCCGGAGCCGGGGCCTCACCGATCTTGATCTCCGGACTCGGTTCGAGCAGCGCGCTGGCGAGTTCCGCCGGAAGAATCGAGGAAGCACTCATATCCGGCTCCGATGCATTTTCCGCGGCAAAAGAATTGACGGCTTCCGCAGCATCAAGTGTGGCGCCGTCCGCATCAGAAGAACCGGCCACCTTGGTCGAAAGATCAGGCACAGCATCCTCTGCAGTCGCGGAAACTTCTTCCGCAACTTCGGACACTTCTTCCGTAGCTGCGGATACTTCTTCTGCCGCCTCGCTCGCCTTCTCCGCTTCCTTCGCAAGCGCTTCCGGCTTCGGCATTCCCTTATTATTCTTGTGTCCGTTACGATTATGTTTCTTCATTCGTTCCTCCAGACAAAGCCCTCTGAGGGCAAGTGCTTTTCCATAAGGGGCATATCCGCCCCCTCACGGGATTTATTGATTCCACCCGCGGATCGCCTCCGCAAGCGCCGAAAGTTCGACTTCTTTCTCCGTGCCGTCGGCCATTGCCTTCAGCTTCGCGCGTCCCGAGGAGATCTCGTCATCGCCAAGCACCAGCAGGAACGGGATCCCCGTCTTGCCGGCGTACTTCATCTGCGCGCGGAAGGAGCGGCCCATCAGGTCGATCTCCACGCCGATGCCCTGTTTTCTAAGCGCAAAAGCGAGTTTACTGGCCTCGATCTGCGTCTCGGGCGACAGGTTCGCGATATACAGCTGCACCTTCTGGTCCTTTTCGATCTCGATGCCCTGCGCGTCCATCTCAAGCAGGAAACGCTCGGCGCCCATGGCAAATCCGATGCCCGGTGTAGGCTGCCCGCCGATCTCGGAAACCAGCCCGTCGTAGCGTCCGCCGCCGCAGATCGTTCCCTGCGAGCCGACGTTCTCGGACTTAAACTCGAACACGGTTCTGGTGTAGTAATCCAGGCCTCTTACGATACCGGAGTCGATCTCATAGGAAATACCCAGAGCCTCCAGGTTCGCCTTCAGCCCTTCAAAATGATTCTTACAATCCTCGCACAGATAGTCGATGAGTCTCGGCGCGCCGGCCGCGATGGCCCCGCACTTTTCTTCCTTACAGTCGATCATGCGAAGCGGGTTCTTCTCAAATCTCGACTGACAGTCTTCGCACATCTTGTCGAGGTTCGGCCGGAAATAATCCTTCAGGATCTTGTTGTACTCGGCGCGGCAGGTCGGGCAGCCGATGCTGTTGATGCACAGCTTCGTCTTCTTCAGTCCCATGCGCTCGAAGAACGCGACCAGGATGCTGATGATCTCTGCATCGATCGCCGGTCCCTCAGCTCCGAAAGCCTCCACGCCGAACTGATGAAACTCTCTGTAGCGGCCTTTCTGCATCTTTTCGTAGCGGAAAGCCGTGATGTTATAGAAAAGTCTCACCGGGCTCGGCAGCGAGCTCATGCCGTTCTCAACGAAGCTTCGCACCACGCCCGCGGTCCCCTCCGGACGCAGTGTGATCGAGCGCCCGCCCTTATCCTCGAAGGTGTACATCTCTTTTTGCACGACATCGGTCGTGTCGCCGACCGATCTCAGGAACAGGTCGGTCTGCTCAAAAGTCGGGATGCGGATCTCTTTATAGCCGTATTGCCCGCATATCTCGGCAAAAGCACTTTCCGCCTTTTGCCATTTATAGATCTCTTCAGGCAGAATATCCTTCGTGCCTTTCTGACAACTGTATTTCATAAGTTTCACTCCTACAAACTATTAAACAATTTATTATACACTAATTTAGTTCACTTCGATAGACCAGCATCGCCAGTACCGCAGGTGCGGCCGTCTCGGTGCGAAGGATCCGCTTCCCCAGCGTCACGAGCTTCGCGCCCATCTCTTCCGCCATCCTAGCTTCTTCCTCTGCGAATCCGCCTTCCGGCCCGATGAAGATCCCGATTTTCGGGGAGCTTTCCCAGTCAATCGTATCGAGGATCTCGCCAAGCTTTCCCTCTTTTTCTTCTTCCCACGGCAGAAGCACTAGATCGCAGTTTTCCTTCGCATCGGCGATCGCGTCCTTCAGTTCCATCGGCGCTTCCACCTGTGGCACGATCCCGCGCCCGCACTGTCTCGCGGCCTCGAGCGCGATCGCCTGCCAGCGGTCGGTCTTCCCTTCTTTTCCGCCCGGCTTGATCTTCACGATCGAGCGGCTGCAGGCCGTCGGCACATATCTCGTGACGCCCAGCTCGACGGACTTCTGGATCGACAGGTCCATCCTCTCGCCCTTCGCGAGCCCCTGATATACCGTCGCGACAAACTTCGGCTCATTGCCGTTGGGATGTCGGTCACGGATCGAAACAGCGACCAGTGCTTTTGCCACGGAAACGATCTCACAGACATGGTCGATCCGCGCGCTGTCGCAGAGGATCAGCTCCTCTCCCACGCGCATGCGGAGCACATCCGTCAGATACCGGGCACTCTCGCCCGTGATCTCCCACATGCTCGTCGCTTCGTCGATTCTGCCTTCGATAAAAAGCCTGGTCATGGCGTTCTCCTTAAGTTTTGTCATTTATCTTCGTTGCGGGCTCCCGTTTTCTCGTCCGGCAGCGTGCATCACTTTGTCTGCGGGCTTCCGGTTCTTTTCCCGACTCGCCCGCCTCCCCTATTATACCCGAACCGTGAAAGAAGAAGAAATATCCTCGCAGTTTCAAACTCTCAGTCATGAGTTTTTCTGCCTCCAACGAAAACGCGTGACGCATTTCGGCGGAATAGTCATGAGTTTTTCCTGATCCCGCGAAAGCTCATGACGCGGATACGAAAAAAAGTCACGAGGTTATCCGGGATCTGCTGAATACTCATGACGCGGATCAGGATAAACAGTCACGAGGTTTGCCGGACTACGCCGAAAGCTCATGACCATGATAAGATTTAGTGTCACGAGGTTTCCCGGACTACGCCGAAAGCTCATGACTATGATAAGCTTACAAGACGCAAGAGGTTTCACTGTTTTCGCTCTGACCTCTTGCAACTTTTCCTTCCAAAATGCAAGAGTTTTCCTCTCATTCGCTCCGACCTCTTGCTTTTTTCCTTCCTAAACGCAAGAGGTTTCATTGTTCTCAGCTTGACCTCTTGAAACTTTTCCCTCCAAAATGCAAGAGTTTTCCTCTCATTCGCTCCGACCTCGTATTATTAGATTTGTAGTTTTTATAGACCCTCCTCAAGGCCTTATAATGCTCACAGACGCTGTGGATTAGTCTGCCGACCTAACGCTTTGACGTTTTGCAAGAGGCAATA
>JAFZLF010000037.1 GCA_017551625.1 Clostridiales bacterium
CACCCTTGAGGAAGAGCTTGTCTCCTTCTCTGCGGCAGAGACGGCAGGTTCCTTCTGTATATCTAGCCATTCTCTATACCTCCGAACTCAGACTCTTCTTCTCTTAGGCGGTCTGCAACCATTATGCGGAACAGGTGTAACGTCCTTGATCATGGTGACTTCCAGTCCTGCTGTCTGCAGAGCACGGATAGCGGATTCACGACCCGGACCCGGACCCTTAACATAAACTTCGACTGTGCGCATGCCATGATCGGCCGCTTTTCTTCCGGCATCCTCAGAAGCCATCTGCGCGGCGAACGGTGTACCCTTACGGGAACCCTTCATGCCCATCTCACCGGCAGAAGCCCAGGAGATCGCATTGCCCTGCATATCTGTGATCGTAACGATCGTGTTGTTAAATGTAGCGTGAATATGAGCCTGACCTTTGTCAATATTCTTACGCTCTCTTCTCTTCGGTCTTGCGGCCGTTTTCTTAACTGCTTTTGCTGCCATGAGACTTCCTCCTTACTTCTTCTTGCCAGCGATAGTACGCTTCGGACCCTTGCGGGTACGAGCATTCGTCTTTGTGCGCTGACCACGAACAGGAAGACCCATTCTGTGACGACGGCCACGATAGCATCCGATTTCAGTTAATCTCTTAATGTTAAGAGAAACTTCTCTTCTGAGGTCACCCTCAACATTGTAATTGTTCTCGATCTGATCACGAATCTTAGCGATGTCATCCTCAGACAGATCCTTGACACGGGTGTCAGGATTGATCTGGGTGTCAGCAAGAATACGATCAGAACTTGTCTTACCAATGCCATAAATGTACGTAAGAGCAATCTCTACTCTTTTGTCATTTGGCAGATCTACACCGGCAATACGAGCCATTCTGTGTACCTCCATGAGTGAATCAATAAATGTTTTGTTTCGTATATATATGACATGCTGATGCTAAGATCCTCTCGGGTCAGGAGAGGCAGCCGCCTTGGCATTACCTACGCATGTAATATCCTTACTTTACTTCTTTTTCCCGTTTCCTGCAGGAAATGACGAACCTGCACAGACGAAGGGATCAACCCTGTCTCTGCTTGTGCTTAGGATCAGAGCAAATAATCATCACACGACCATTACGACGGATGACTTTACACTTCTCGCACATGGGCTTAACTGATGGTCTAACTTTCATGTGTCTAACCTCCCTGCTTACTCAAAAAAACGATGCAAAAACAGCACACGCTATGCGCGCACGCTAAAATATTATATCAAAAACTCTTACCGATGCAAGTGCTTTTTTGATTTTTCCTAAACTTTTTTCTTCTGTTGACCGGTGCTTATGAAGCACCTGCTTCTCCTTAGCGGAAAAGTTTACTTCGCACGCCAGGTGATACGGCCGCGGGACAGATCGTACGGGGACAGCTCCATGGTGACGCGGTCGCCCGGCAGGATCTTGATATAGTTCTGGCGGAGCTTACCGGAGATATGCGCCAGCACGATGTGGCCGTTCTCCAGTTTTACCTTGAACGTCGCGTTCGGAAGCGCGTCGTCCACAATACCTTCTACTTCGATTACATCCTCTTTAGACATTCTTTCCCTCCGTTAATGTAATGATTTCAGGTCCGTTTTCTGTAATGATGATCGTATTTTCATAGTGTGCCGCGTATTTTCTGTCGCGGGTGATGACTGTCCACTCGTCAGAAAGAACGGCGATCTCTCTTCTTCCGCTACTGATCATGGGCTCGATGCAGAAAGCCATGCCCTTGACGATCCTCGGTCCATGTCCGAACTTTCCGTAGTTCGGCACATCCGGATCCTCGTGCAGCTGATGGCCGATGCCGTGTCCTGTCAGTTCCCGGATCACGCCGTAACCGAAGCTCTCCGCATATGTCTGCACAGCAGACGAGATATCTCCGATACGGTTCGCAGTCGTCGCTTTCTCGAATCCCTTCCAGAAACACTCCTCCGTGACGCGGATCAGCTTCGCCGCCTCTTCGGAGATCTCTCCCACGGCAAAAGTTCTGGCGGCATCCGCATGAAGGCCATCGAGTGAACAGCAGACATCGCAGGTCACGATATCTCCCGACTTGAGGATCTTATCTTTTCTCGGGATACCGTGCACGATCACCTCGTTGGGCGAGATACAGATCTGTCCCGGGAACGGCGGATCGCCGTAGTGGTATGAGGAAGATATGGCACCGTGCTTGTCAAAGACACTCTTGGCGATCTCATCGAGTTCCCATGTAGAGATTCCGGGCTCGACTTTCTCTCCGAGCGTCAGCAGACACTCTTCGACGACCTTACCGGCCTCACGCATCTTCTCAAAATCAACTTCCGTTTTGATCTGGATCATGTGATTATGCCTTTCCGAATCCCTTAGCAGCAAGTGCCTCGGCAGCCTGTGCAAAAGCAACTTCCGGGCTTTGGGAATTATCTGCGGAGATCACGATCCCCTTTGTCTCATAGAAATCGATAAGCGGTTTCGTATTCTCTTCGTACGTCAGAAGTCTCTGCTTGACCGTCTCCGGCTTATCATCGTCACGCTGGATGACTTCTTTACCACACACATCGCAGACACCCTCGACCTTAGTCGGACGGGAAACGACGTTATAGCTCTCGCCGCAGGATGTGCATACTCTTCTGTTCACGACACGTTCCATGATGACCTCAGCCGGAACATCTACCTTGATGACCGCATCGATCTTGCTGCCGGTCTTACTGAGCATCTCATCCAGTTTCTCAGCCTGCGCGATCGTTCTCGGGAACCCATCGAGAAGATAACCGTTCTTGCAATCGTCCTGCGAGAGTCGGTCTTCTACCATGGATATGGTGATCTCATCCGGAACCAGCGCGCCCTGATCGATATACTTCTTGGCTTCGATTCCCAGAGGTGTCTGCTCCTTGATGTTCGCGCGGAAAATATCTCCCGTAGAGATGTGCGTGATTTTGTATTCATTCTTCAGTACGGCGGCCATAGTTCCCTTTCCGGAACCCGGTGCGCCAAGAAGGATCAGTTTCATGTACGTATCTCCTAATAAAATGATTCGTGCTTTCCTGTCGGAAAAAGCACGCACAGCCCCGCGCACATTGATGCGCGAGGCTGTCGGACTGTTTATTCAGTTATTTGTGCATTACCGTTACCCAGCATAACACGTTTTCCCGGTATGGATTATACAAGGAATCCCTTGTAATTGTGAGTAACCATCTGCGACTCGATCTGGTCGACCAGGTCGTTCGCAACACCCGTCATGATGAGTACGGATGTACCTGCAAACCATACGCCTTCCATTCCCGTGAGCTTACCGAGCAGTGTCGGAACCAGAACCACGATGCAAAGGAAGCATGCGTCACACCAGTTGAGGCGGTTGGCCACCTTCGCGATAAACTCGGAAGTCGGGCGGCCCGGACGTACACCGGGAATAAATCCACCGTTCTTCTGCAGGTTCTGCGAGATCTCGATCGGGTTGAACTGAATCATCGAGTAGAAGAACACGAATGCGAAGATGCAGAAGAAGTACGCTACATAGTAGAACGGGCTGGAACCGAAGTTTCTGAACCACTCTACGATGATGTTCTTACTGTTGCTGAAGAAGAAAGCCACGATCGTGGACGGCAGCGACAGGAAAGACATGGTGAAGATGACCGGCATAACGCTGGACTGGTTGACCTTGATCGGAATGTATGTATTCTGACCGCCGTAAACCTTTCTTCCGATGACCTTCTTACTGTACTGTACCGGGATCCTTCTCTCGGCATTCTGCACGTATACGCAGAAGATGATCGTTGCAAGGGAGATGAGCGTAACCAGCGCAAAAGCCAGGGCGCCCACCGTGTTACCGATTGCAGCATTCTTGAACTTACCGGCGATGTTCAGAGCATCATAGTAGAGGACTCTGGCCATCTCGGGAATTCTTGTAACGATACCGGCGAAGATGATCAGGGATACACCGTTGCCGATACCCTTCTCGTTGATCCGCTCTCCGAGGAATACAACAAAGCAGGTACCTGCAGTAAATGTAAGGATGATCAGCGCCGCGGTAAGAGGCTTCGGCAGATAACCCGTCATCGCGGATCTTGTCGCATAGGTGAAGAAGGATGCCTGCATGAAAGCAAGACCAACTGTCAGGTAACGAGTGATCTTCTGCAGTTTCTTCTGGCCCTCTTCGCCCTCTTTGGCAAGATTCTCAAGAGCCGGGATCGCAACCGTCAGCAACTGGATGATGATGGACGAGTTGATGTACGGGGTAATACCCATTGCGAAGATGGTCGCTGCGTAGAGACCACCACCGGCGATAATATCCATCAGGCTACCGATCTGACCCCAGTTCGATACGATGTTGGTAAACTCGGTACGGTTGATACCCGGACACGGGATCAGGCCGCCAATCATGTAAAGAGCAAGAATGAACAGCGTAAAGAGAAGTTTCTTACGCAGATCCGGCAAACGGAATGCATTCACTAAGGTGTCGAAAATACCCTTCATGTGTTATACCTCCTGAGCCGTTCCACCAGCCTTTTCGATTTTCTCTTTTGCAGAAGCAGAGAACTTCTTAGCCTTAACTGTCAGCTTCTTGGTGAGCTCACCGTTGCCGAGGACCTTCACACCATCGTTGACCTTGCCGAGAGTGATGATACCGGCATCTGCGAGGATCGTGGCATCGACCTCAGCACCGTTATCAAACTTCTCCAGATCGGAGACGTTGATCTCGACATATTCGCAAGCGAAACGCTTATGGTTGAAACCGCGCTTCGGCAGACGTCTGTAAAGAGGCATCTGACCACCCTCGAAACCGGGACGTACTCCGCCGCCGGAACGAGCATTCTGGCCCTTGTGTCCGCGGCCGGCAGTCTTGCCGTTACCGGAACCTGCACCACGGCCCTTACGATATGCTTTCGCGTTTCCGCTGGAAGACATTTCATTAAGTTTCATGTTTCCTATACCTCCATTACACTTCTTCGCATGTAACAAGATGTGCTACAGTACGAACCATGCCGCGAATTGCCTCGTTATCAGCCTTCTCGACAGACTGACCGATCTTCTTGAGACCGAGAGCCTTAACGGTTGCAGCCTGGTTTTTCTTGGATTTGTTGGTGCTCTTGACCAGCGTAATCTTCAAGTTTGCCATTGTCCAGCACACCTCCATTACAGAATTTCTTCAGAAGACTTGCCACGCAGACGTGCTACTTCTTCGAGAGAACGCATGCTCTTCAGGCCTTCCATTGTTGCGTTAACAACATTGTTCGGGTTGTTCGTGCCGAGAGACTTTGTACGGATATCCTTGATACCGCAGAGCTCGCACACCGCACGAACCGGACCACCGGCGATGATACCTGTACCACTTGCAGCCGGCTTCATGACGATCTTACCGGCGCCGAAAACACCGAGTGCTTCGTGCGGGATCGTGTTGCCGTCGAGCGGAACAGTGATCATGTTCTTCTTGGCATCCTCGATGCCCTTTCTGATCGCATCCGGGATTTCAGCAGCCTTACCGAGGCCCTTACCTACACGACCATTCTCGTCACCAACGATCACGAGGGCTGCGAAACGGAAGTTTCTACCACCCTTAACCGTCTTGGAAACACGTCCGATATGGATGACTTTCTCTTTTAATTCGGTTGAAGTTGAATTTGGTTCAAAACCCATCTTTGTTGTCCCTCCTGATTAGAATTTCAGGCCGGCTTCACGAGCGGCCTCTGCCAATGCTGCTACACGACCATGGAAGATGTATCCGCCTCTGTCAAACACCACTTCGTTGATGTTCGCAGCCAGAGCACGCTCGGCGATCTTCTTGCCGACTGCAGCGGCGCCTTCCTTGTTGCTTCCGTTTTCGATAGAAGCTTTCACTTCTTTATCCAATGTCGAGGCACTTACCAGAGTCTTGCCAGCCTCATCGTCGATGATCTGGGCATAGATGTTTGTGTTACTTCTAAATACGCAAAGACGCGGACGGGAAGAGGTTCCGGTGATCTTTCTTCTCACGCGGACGTGCTTTCTGCGGCGAATAGCGTTCTTGTCAATCTTATTAATCATGCTTGTTCACCTCCACTTACTTCTTAGCGCCTGTCTTACCTTCCTTGATGCGGACAAATTCACCAACATATCTGATACCCTTGCCCTTATATGCATCCGGAAGTCTGAACGAACGGATCTTAGCGGCAGTCTCGCCGACTAACTGCTTATCTGCACCCTTAACGATGATCTGGGTCTGAGCCGGAACCTCAATCGTGATTCCTTCCGGTTCTTCCATCTCGATCGGGTGGGAGTAACCAAGGTTGAAGATAACCTTCTTACCCTGCTTAGCGGCCTTGTAACCAACACCCTGGATCTCGAGTTCCTTCTTAAAACCTTCGGAACAACCGATAACCATGTTGTTGATCAGAGAACGTGTCAAACCATGAAGAGCCTTGACCTGCTTTTCATCGTTCGGTCTCTTGACCGTGATCACATTGTCGTTGATCTCTACTGAGATGGACGGATGCACATTCAGAGAAAGTGTCGCGTCCTTGCCTTTTACAGTGATGGTCTGACCATCCTGCTTTACTTCGAGCCCTGCCGGGATCGTGATTGGCATATTACCAATTCTAGACATACAATCTACCTCCTGCTCTTTAGATTGCGGAACCTTGCGGGGTTCCTTTTCAGAGTTTTAATGGTTTAAATTACCAAACGTAAGCCATAACCTCGCCGCCAACGCCGAGCTTTCTGGCTGCCTTATCAGTCATAACGCCCTTGGACGTGGAGATGATAGCGATACCGAGACCGCCGAGGACCTTCGGGAGGTTCTCCTTGTCCGCGTAAACGCGGAGACCCGGCTTGGAAATTCTCTGGATACCGGAAATAACGTGCTTCTTAGCAGCGTACTTCAGTGTGATCTTGATCATTCCCTGCTTATCATCTTCGATCGTCTCAAAAGAAGCGATATAACCTTCATCTACTAAAATCTGCGCGATAGCCTTCTTCAGATTGGAAGCAGGAACCATAACGTCCGGATGACCGGCTGTACCTGCATTACGGATTCTTGTCAGCATATCAGCAATTGCATCTGTAATCTGCATAAATCTTTCCTCCTTGTACTGCTATCGTTACCAGCTTGCCTTGCGAACACCCGGGATCTGGCCCTTGTAAGCCAGGTCGCGGAAGCACAGACGGCAGATGCCATACTTACGGATATAAGCGTGCGGTCTACCGCAGAGCTTGCAACGGTTGTGCTGCTGTACCTTGAACTTCGGAGCACGCTGAGCCTTGAGTTTCATTGAAGTCTTAGCCATAATACTTATATCCTCCTATTACTTGCGGAACGGCATACCGATGAGAGACAGAAGCGATCTTGCTTCCTCATCCGTCTTCGCCGTTGTTACGATGATGATATCCATGCCGCGAACCTTATCGATCTTATCAAAATCGATTTCAGGGAACATAAGCTGCTCCTTGATACCCATCGCATAGTTACCGTGACCATCGAAAGAGTTCGGGTTTACACCACGGAAGTCACGTACACGCGGAAGGGAGATGCTGATGAGCTTGTCGAGGAAGTTGTACATGTTCTCGCCACGAAGTGTTACCTTGCAGCCGATCTTCATGCCTTCTCTGAGCTTAAAAGCAGCTACGGACTTGGAAGCAACGGTAGCTACCGGCTTCTGGCCGCAGATGATGCCCATGTCGCGCATCGCATTCTCGAGCGCCTTCGGGTTATCCTTGACTTCGCCGACACCCATGTTGAGAACGATCTTCTCAAGCTTCGGGATCTGCATGCAAGACTTATACTTGAACTCTTCCTGCAAAGCAGGCGCAACTTCATTTACATACTTGTCCTTTAATCTAGACATTAATTACTCCTCCTTTGCCTTCTTGATCTGGTCGATATCCGCGCCGCACTTCTTGCATACACGGTACTTCGCACCGTCTTCAGCAACTCTCTTGCCAACACGGGTAGCCTTGCCGCACTTCGGGCAAACCAGCATTACGTTGGAAGCATCGATTGTGCCTTCCTTCTCGATGATGCCGGCCGGCTTGTTCTGACCCATAGCCTTCTGGTGCTTCTTGATCATGTTCACACCGGAAACAACTACTCTGCCGCTCTTCGGTTCGGTCTTGAGGACCTGACCCTGAGAACCTGCATCCTTACCGGAGATAACTACGACCTTGTCGTCTTTCTTTACATGAATCTTACTAGCCATTTGTCATCCTCCTTACAGAACTTCCGGAGCGAGGGACAGGATCTTCATGTAATCCTTGTCACGGAGCTCTCTTGCGATAGGCCCAAAGATACGGGTACCACGCGGGTTCTTGTCTTCCTTAATGATAACAGCGGCATTCTCATCGAACTTGATGTAGGAGCCGTCAGCTCTTCTTACGCCCTTCTTCGTGCGTACAACAACAGCGCGGACTACATCGCCCTTCTTAACCACGCCACCCGGAGTAGCGGTCTTCACAGAGCAGACGATGACATCACCGATATTCGCGTACTTACGCCATGAACCACCAAGCACCTTGATGCAGGCAAGTTCTTTTGCGCCGGTATTATCCGCAGATCTTAATCTGGATTCTACTTGAATCATCTTGATTTCCTCCTTTACGTAATTCCCTTACGTATTACTTCGCCTTCTCAATAATCTCGACCAGTCTCCAGCGCTTGTCCTTAGACAGCGGGCGGGTCTCCATTACCTTAACCTTATCGCCGATGCCGCACTTGTTCTCTTCGTCGTGGGCCTTCAGCTTGTATGTTCTCTTCATGATCTTGCCATAAAGCGGATGCTTAACGTGCTCAACCACGGAAACAACGATAGTCTTGTCCATCTTGTCGGAACTTACGATACCAACACGGGTCTTTCTGAGGTTACGATCGCTCATTACTACTTCTCCCTTCATTAATTAGCCTTAAGCTCTTGCTCACGGAGAATAGTGTTCACGCGAGCGATGTCACGCTTTACAGCACCGAGGCGCTGCGGGTTCTCGAGTTGATTGGTCGCATGCTGGAAACGCAGTTTGAAGAGTTCATCCTTAAGTGCAACCAGTTCCTGCTGAAGCTCCTCTTTGGACTTCGAACGCAATTCTTTAGCCGTCATTTTCAGATACCTCCTCTTCCTTCTTGATAAACTTGGTCTTGCAAGGGAGCTTATGTCCGGCAAGACGCATCGCCTCACGTGCGACCTCTTCGCTTACGCCTGCGATCTCGAAGAGAACGCGGCCCGGCTTAACTACTGCTACCCAGTACTCCGGAGAACCCTTACCGGAACCCATTCGGGTCTCAGCAGGCTTCTTTGTTACCGGCTTATCCGGGAAGATCTTGATCCATACCTTACCGCCTCTTTTTACGTAACGGTTGATCGCGATACGGGCAGCTTCGATCTGGTTACTGGTGATCCAGCACGGTTCTGTCGCGTACATACCGTAATCACCATACGCAACGAAATTACCTCTGGAGGCCTTACCGGTCAGACGGCCGCGCTGCTGCTTTCTGTGCTTAACTCTCTTAGGAAGTAACATTACGCTTCGCCTCCTTCCGCAACTTTAACAACCTTCTTGGCTGTCAGGATCTCACCGTGGTAGATCCATACCTTTACGCCGATACGGCCGTACTGTGTATTCGCCTCAGCGAAACCGTAGTCGATGTCGGCGCGCAGTGTCTGCAGCGGGATCGTACCTTCGTGGTATGTCTCGGAGCGGGCGATCTCGGCGCCGCCCAGACGACCGGAGCAGGATGTCTTGATACCCTTCGCGCCGGACTTCATGGTACGGGACATCGCCATCTTCATGGCACGACGGAAAGAAACACGTCTCTCGAGTTGGGAAGCGATGTTCTCAGCAACGAGCTGAGCGTTCGCATCCTGATTCTTTACTTCGCGGACATCCACGAAGAAATTCTTCTTAAACTTCTTCTGGAGCTTCTTCTTAAAGTCCTCGATACCTGCGCCCTGACGGCCGATGATGATACCCGGCTTACCGGCATTGATGATGATCGTGGTCTTATCTGCGCCCTTGCGCTCGATCTCGATGTTCGAAACGCCTGCAGCGAAGCACTCTTTCTTTACAAAATCACGGATTTGCTTGTCCTCAACGAGGAAATCGCTGAATGTCTTCTTGTCAGCATACCAACGTGTATCCCACTCTTTGATAACGCCGACGCGCAATCCATGAGGATTAACCTTCTGGCCCATTCTTTATTCCTCCTTATACTCTTTCTTTGAGAACGACAGTAACGTGACTTGTTCTCTTGTTGATTCTCGATGCAGATCCTCTTGCTCTCGGGATGAAGCGCTTCAGGATCGGACCCTGGCTGGAGAATGCCTCTGCAACATACAGGCTTCCTCTGGAAAGACCGTTGTTGTTCACAGCGTTCGCCTCAGCAGACTTCAGAGCCTTCTTCAGTACCGGAGAAGCAGCCTTCGGAGTGTAGTCAAGGATCGCGTAAGCTTCATCAAGATCCTTGCCCTTGATCAGATCCGCAACGACCTTAACCTTACGGGGTGTGATGCGGACATACTTAGCGATGGCCTTGCCCTGATCCTTGCCGATACCCAGGAGCTTCTTCTGCTTCTTGGTCAGCAGCGGCTTCTTCGCGTTCTTCTTCTGCTCTTTGCCGTAAGCTTCGAGGATCTCATCGCGATTTGATTCGATATAGTCTTTGGTTAACTTAACTTGTTCCACTATTTTTTCCTCCCTTCAAAGCTTACGATTACTTACCACCGGATGATTTCTCACCGGCATGGCCTCTGAATGTTCTTGTCGGAGCAAACTCACCCAGCTTGTGGCCGATCATTTCTTCTACTACATAGACCGGAACATGTCTTCTGCCGTCATAAACAGCGATCGTGTGTCCGACCATTTCCGGGAAGATCGTCGAAGCGCGAGACCAAGTCTGTACAACCTTTTTCTCATTCGCTGCGTTCATCGCATTGATTCTCTTCATCAGGGCATCCTGTACGAAATAACCCTTCTTGGTTGATCTACTCATTTTGGTTCCTCCCTTCGCTTACTTTCTGCCCTTAACAATATACTTGTTAGACTGCTTCTTCTTGTTTCTGGTCTTCTTACCAAGAGTCGGAACACCCCAAGGTGTAACAGGACCCGGAAGACCGATCGGGGACTTACCCTCACCACCACCATGAGGATGGTCACAGGGGTTCATGACGACACCACGTACTGCAGGTCTTACACCCATGTGGCGATGACGTCCGGCCTTACCGATCGAAACGTTCTCGTGCTCGTTGTTGCCGATAACACCGACAGTCGCTCTGCACTTGATAGATACCATACGAACCTCACCGGACGGGAGACGAACCTGTGCGAAGTCGCCTTCTTTAGCCATCAGCTGTGCGCCGGCGCCGGCTGTACGGACCATCTGAGCACCCTTACCGGGCTTGAGCTCGATGTTGTGGATCATGGTACCTACCGGGATGTTTGCGATCGGGAGAGCATTACCTGCCACGATATCAACATCGGTACCGGACACTACCTTATCGCCGGCCTTGAGGCCCTGCGGAGCCAGGATGTAGGACTTGACGCCATCTGCATACTGGATCAGCGCGATAAATGCGGTACGGTTCGGATCATACTCGATTGCAACTACGGTTGCCGGGATACCATCTTTTGTTCTCTTCCAGTCAATGACACGGATCTTACGACGGTTGCCGCCACCGATGTGACGAACAGTGATACGTCCATAAGAGTTACGTCCGCCTGACTTGCTGCGTGCTACGAGCAGACTCTTCTCAGGATCTTTCTTCGACAGGGAAGAAAAGTCCGCGACAGTCATGTTACGTCTCGCAGGAGAAGTTGGATTAAAAGTCTTTACTGCCATTCTCTCTTCACTCCTTTTCCATCAGGCCGCATTACTGGCCGATTCCAAATTCTTCAATAGATGTCTTATACTTCTTGTCGGACTTAGCGGTCTTTCCGCCCTTGCCGAGATAAGACACGTCCTTAGCTTCCATATCGATCGTAACAACAGCCTTCTTATAAGCAGGCGTCGTACCTTCAACATAGCGCTGTCTCTTCTTCTTACCATCGTAGTTTACGGTGTTGACCGAAACGACCTTCACGCCGAAGAGCTGCTCAGCAGCCTTTCTAACGTCTGTCTTCGTCGCCGTTCTTGCTACCTGGAAAGTATACTTGCCGATCGCAGTGTCATAAGAGCTCTTCTCAGAGATAACCGGCTTGATGATGATGTCCTGTGCTAACTTGCTCATACATACACCTCCATGATCTTCTCTGCAGCTTCCTTAGTCATGATAAAGGAATCATACTTGAGGATGTCGAATACGTTGATCGTATTGACGAAAGCTGTCTTAACTTTCGGAAGGTTTCTGGAAGCCTTCTCTACGTTCTCATTCTTGCCGCCGAGTACGACGAGCGCAGAATCAGTAACCTTGATCGCATCCAGGAAGTTTACCATGTTCTTGGTCTTCATTGTGTCGAAGTCCAGAGCGTCTACTACGAATACCTTCGTATCAGCAAGCTTCGTGGAGAAAGCAGACTTCATCGCAAGTCTTCTGATCTTCTTCGGTACTGTGTAGCTGTAGGATCTCGGCTTAGGCCCAAAGATGATGCCGCCACCTACATACTGAGCGGAACGGGTAGAACCGTGACGCGCGCGGCCTGTTCCCTTCTGACGATACGGACGCTTGCCGCCGCCGCTTACTTCGCTTCTTGTCTTTGTGGAATGTGTGCCCTGACGGCGATTAGCCAGCATGTTGAGAACAACGATGCGCATCGCGGACTGATTCGGCTCAATACCGAAGATCTTATCATTAAGATCCATCGATCCGACAACGGCTCCACTAAGATTTAAAATATCTACATTAGCCATTTCTTAGTTCCTCCTTGTCCTCAAATTACTTAGCCTTAACAGACGACGTGATGGTCACGATGCCGCCCTTAGGACCCGGGACCGCGCCACGAAGAACGAGGATCCCTCTCTCGCCGTCAACACTGACGACCGTCAGATTCTGTACTGTGCAGTTTACGGCTCCCATGTGACCAGGCATCTTCTTGCCCGGGAGAACACGAGCCGGTGTGGAGTTCGCGCCCATGGAACCAACACGTCTGTGGTACATGGAACCGTGTCCGTCCGGACCGCCCTTCTGACCGTGACGCTTGATGTTACCCTGGTAACCCTTACCCTTGGATACACCGCTTACATCAACATGATCGCCAACAGCGAGCATGTCGGAGACCTTGATCTCCTGACCGAGGGTGTAGTCCTCTTCTGTCTTAAACTCACGGATAGTACGCTTCGGAGCTACCTCTGCCTTTGCGAACTGTCCCTTGTCCGGCTTATTCACAAGCTTCTCGCGAATGTCGCCTGTAGCAACCTTCACTGCCTTGTAGCCGTCCTTCTCTACCGTCTTATTCTGAATAACAAACATAGGATTGCATTCAATAACGGTTGCCGGAATCGCCAGACCCGTCTCATCGAAGAGCTGTGTCATGCCGGCTTTTTTGCCAAGTACGAACTTTGTCATTTCTCTGTTTCCTCCTATTTTTCAGGTTATTGGTTCACGGACTTGACCCGTGAACATGACCCCGCATATCCTGCCGCTTGACATCTGACAGGACGCGGATTTTTGCCTTTACGCCTTGAGCTCAATGCTCACGCCTGCAGGCAAGTCAAGCTTAGTAAGTGCATCGATGGTCTTCTGGCTCGGGGCAAAAATATCGATGAGACGCTTGTGCGTACGGAGTTCGAACTGCTCACGAGAATCCTTGTACTTGTGCGGAGAACGCAGGATCGTGGTGATCTCTTTCTCTGTCGGGAGCGGGATCGGACCGGAGAAGCTTGCACCTGTTCTGGTGACTGTCTCAACGATACGAGCTGCGCTCTGATCAAGGAGCTGGTGATCGTAAGCCTTGAGCTTGATTCTGACCTTCTGGTTTGTTGCCATGTTGATTTCCTCCAAATTCTTTGCTGTTGTTTTTTTCTTCACCCTGTCCAGCGTTTCTTCTGATCCCATCATAAAACCCAGGAGACCAGTTACCGCCATCTGCGGCACTTTGGGCCTGGGCATGTGTTCTTCAAAACACACGCTGTACTTTCAGGTTCCTCGCCGGGGATCCATGCCCCCGACTGCTCCGCCTAAGTTACCCGCTCTCTAAAGCACAGCCCGCTTTATCCAGCGGCAATCTCAAGCATCAACGCATACGCGCACAAAGTCGCGCAGGAGAAATTATACAACGCAAGTCAAGGCATTGCAAGCCTTATTTTGAAAAAAAGCTGATTTTTCCGCACAATTAGCGCGGTATTACTTCGAAACCTCTGCAATCAGGGCTTCTACATCCTCTTGAGAGAAGTGATATCTCTGATCACAGAAGTGGCACTCAAGATCGATTCCCTTCGGATCCTCAGCAAGTTCGGTAAGATCTTTCTTCCCGATCGCCATAAGATTTCTCTCCATTCTCTCTCGGGAACAGTTGCATTTGTAGCTTACCGGCCGACCCAAAAGGAAACAGATATCCTTATCCCCCAGGAACATATCCAGGATCTTCTCGGGATTCATCCCTTCCGAGAGAAGAAATGTCACATCCGGGAAACCTCCACTGACGCGGTTCTCCAGATACGAGATCGTCTCCTCGTCCGCGCCCGGCAGTAACTGGACCATAAATCCTCCGGCACAGGTCACGCCATTGGCATCGATCCCCACCCCGAGCGACACGATCGAGGGAGTCTGTTCTGAAGAAGCGAGGTAGTAGGTAAAATCCTCGGCGATCTCACCGGAGACCAGTTCGACCTGTCCGACGTACGGTTCCCGCAGCCCGAAATCCTTGACGACAGTAAGCTTGCCACTGCCGACCGCGGCACCGACATTGAGCTTGCCGGGGCGGTGATACGTCGTTTCAACTATTGGTTCGAGGCAGTACCCTCTCACATTTCCCTTCGAGTCCGCGACGGCCGTCATACCCTGAAGCGGGCCATCCGATCGGATGTTCACCGTCAGAGAATCATTCTCTCCTTTCAGTGTCTCCGCCAGAAACAGCGTTCCTGTCAGAAATCTTCCCAGAGCCGCCGTTGCTACAGGAGAAGTCTTATGCACGCGAAGTGCCTCCTTAACGAGATGTGTCGAGCGGATCGCCAGCGCGCGGACTTTCCCGCCGAGCGCCGTCGCCGTCACCATATAATCCGAGTCATCTACCGGAGAGCCCGGCGCGAGATAAAAGTCATCCATTTTCTTTACTCCGTTTCTTCGCCAGAAGTTGAGATTCACTGGCTGATCCGACCGGTCTTCTCAAGCAGTAGAAGACTCTCTCATCCTTGTCATTCGGTTTTCTCTTCTTTAGATCCCCGAATACCCCGACGACCTCAAGCCCTGTTCGGGCCGCCATCTCCCGTATCTCCTGATCCGGATAGTAGCGCTCGACGATATCCTCGTCACTGCGCGAATAGTTCTTCCCATCCTCAGTACCGAACATCGTAAGCGATGCGGTATTGATCTTCGACCTCTCGTCAAAGTCGTTTTCCCATAGTACCGCAAAATCTTCCTCAATGGAATAGAAGAATTCTTTTCCGAGCGTCTCCCGGAAGTGTTTCTCCGTCGCGGCATCGAATATGAAGAGTCCCCCGGGATTGAGAAAGCAGTAGAAAGATCGGAGCAGTGCCTCGAGCGATTCCGGATCAGTGATATGGTTCACCGTATCGAGAAGCGACACAAAAATATCCATCGTACCGAAAAGATCCAGTGCTGTCATATCCTGAAGAAGCCACAGGACCTTCTTCTTTTCCGTCTCCGCGCGTTCACGGGCCCGGTCGAGCATGGAGGGGGAATTATCGACGCCCACCGTGTCATATCCCCTGGCTGCGAACTCACACGTGACGAGACCTGTCCCACATCCGAGGTCACAGAGCAGCGGTCTTCCGTCTACACCGTCGCCCTCGAACTGTCCGTATTTCTTCGCGATCCATTCCACAAAATCCGCCCAGATCACAGGGTCGAGATCCTGCTGGAATACATCGTAATAACCTGCTAGAATATCATAAGCCGACATATTTCTATCCTAATGAAAATGTACTTAAGTAATATATGGAACCGGGTCCACCTTCTGTCCGTTCACTCTGACCTCAAAGTGCACGTGCGGACCGGAAGAAGTACCGGTGCTGCCACACTCGGCGATCGTCTGGCCGGCAACGACATAGTCGCCTACAGAAACGTAGACATCACGGCAGTGTCCATACAGCGTACAGATCCCGTTGCCATGGTCGATCACGCAGTAATTCCCGTAGTTGATGCTTCCCGTATTCTGGCCTTCGACCGGTTCTTCTACCTTAATGACCGTTCCATCAGCCGCGGCGACGATCGGGTTTCCATACTCGCCTCCGAGGTCGACACCCCAGTGCATCTTGTCATAGTGATAGATCGGATGGTAACGCATACCGTACGAGGAATATACCGTATAGTCTCCCGGATACGGCCAGGTCATATGCATCGACACCGAAGAACTGCTGCTTGAGCTACTCGAACTACTGCTCGAGCTACTTGAACTACTTGAGCTCGAGCTGCTCGAACTACTGGAGCTGCTCGAACTGCTGGAACTGCTCGAACTACTGGAGCTGGAACTGCTGTTTGAGGCAGTAGCGGCAGCCGTGGCTGTCAGAGAAGCTTTGCGTCTGTCTTCGGCTTCCTTTTCTTCCTGCAGTCTTCTTATCTCATCGTCAAGTCTGTCCGCTTCATCTTCAAAAGCACTTTCCTTTTCTTCCCAGCGCGACAACTTCGTCGAGGTCTCATCGAGCGCCTCCTGCGTGACACCGATACGGCTCCGGAGTTCTTCAAGCTCCGCCTGTTTTTCCTCCGCGACAGCCTGCATGTCCTCTGCTTCCTCTAGCGCATAGACACTCTTAAGTTCTGCGTCGTCCATGGCGATCGTCAATTCATCGATCATCTGCAGATCCGCCTCACCGATCAGAGAGATCAGTTCGAGATTGGTAAAGAAACCGGCCAGGCTCTCCGAATCGAGAAGGATCTCCAGTGTGGATTTATTCTCATAGGCGAACATGATCCCGATCCTTTCGGCATATTCCTGCCGCTTCGCAATCAGATTCTCCTGCGACTCGATATACTCGTCCAGCGCTGCCTGCTTGGCCAGAAGCGCCGCTGCATAGTCCTCCGAGATCTGCTCGTACTGCGTCATCTGTTCATCACTCAGGCCCTGTAGCTCCTGGAGTTCCCCTGTAAGTTCACCCTTTTTATCCTTAAGCTCCGCGACCATCTCCGAGGCTTCCTCTGCTTTTCTTCTCGCTTCGTCGCGTTCCCTTCTGGCATCATCGATATCGTCCTGCGTCGGCGAGTACGCCATAAAACTACGCGGTACCGCCTTGACCGGTTTTCGGTTCAATACAGAGAACAGCCCTGCAAACATCGCGATACAGAGGAGCATCGCCACGGACTTTTTCATTCTTTCTGAGATACGGATCATAAGCACCTCCTCAGACCTTGACGTACTTGCGCACTGCGATGCCGGAACCGATGGATCCGATGATCACGCCACAGGCCAGACAGAGAACCAGCACCGAGACAGAGAGGCTCTTCATCGGAAGGATCGCGTAGATGCTGGTAGACACGACATCCTTCATGGCTCGCTTATAGAGCGCCGTATAGGCAAAATGCGTGATCCCCCACGCGCACAGCGCGCTCACCATACCGACGATGGCGCCCTCCACGATATACGGAAGGCGGATATACCCGTTTGTCGCGCCGACAAACTTCATGATGGCGATCTCCGTCGAACGGGAATACACAGAAATACGGACCATGTTCGAGATGATGAACAGAGAGATCAGGAAAAGCACTACAAACGCGATGAATGTAGCCACATTGACCGTCCTGGTCGCCCGGGTCAGGAACTTCATGACGTTACTCTCCTGCATGACCTTCTCGATCCCGGGTATCGCTTCGATCCTCATAACGACCTCATCCGCATAGGACGGATCCGTCAGCTGGACGGTCACGGTATATGGCAGATATGTATTGTAGTCGAAATCATCAAGGATCGAGGCACTATCGCCGAGTTCCTTACGGAAACGGTTATAGTTCTGTTCCGGTGAAAGACCGTGGTATTCCTTGATTTTATCGGCATTGGCCTGGAGGTACTCGACGAGCATATCCAGCTGGTCCTGCGTACAACCGAGTTTCATGTAGACCTCGATCGGCGGCTGCTGGCCGACTTTCTTCATGATGAAGCGGGCGTTCGCCGAGAAGATGAAAAACACCGACATCAGAAGGAGCATCAGAAGGATCGTCGTGATCGACGCGACGGTCACGAGCGGATGGCGGATGATACCCTGCACGCCTTCCTTAAGGGAATTCCAGAATGCGCGAAAACTCATTTATTCATCCTCCCCTTCAAAAACGGCACCATCAGGATCATCGAAATCAACGCCATCCGGATCATCGGAAGCGCGGTCATCCTTCTTGTTCTCTGCCGGTTTCGTTTTAGATTCGGCCGGTTCTTTCTTCTCTTCGGCATCTTGTTCCGGAAGCGCATCTTCCGAAGGAGTTCCGGGCAGGATCTCCGGCTTATCTTTCGTAACTTCTGTGATCACTGGTTCTTCTTTCTTGGGAACCTCGTTCTTCACGTTTTCTTCTTTTGTCTCGTCCGGGAACGAGGGGAGCTTGTCTTCCTTTTCCTCCGTCGGGAATTCGGGAAGCAGTTCGTTCTTCTTCTCGATCGCCGTCAGCGGAATGACCTCCGGCACGAACTCATCGATCATGGACTTCGGAAGAGCGTGCTTATCTTCGGCTGTATAGCCCGAGCCCTTCTCATCCCGCACGATCAGACCGTCATCGACCTCGATGACACGCTTCTTCATCGCATCCACGAGATTACTGTCATGCGTACATACGACAACAGTCGTACCCTGCTTATTGATCTCGGCCAGGAGCGCCATGATCGCTTCCGAAGTCTCCGGATCGAGGTTGCCCGTAGGCTCATCGGCCACGATCAGTTTCGGACTATTGAGCATCGCGCGCGCGATCGCGACACGCTGCTGCTCACCGCCGGAGAGCTCGAGCGGCATGGAGCCTGCCTTGTCACGGAGTCCCACCGCGCCGAGTACGATATCCACCATCTGATGGAGTTTCTTCCTTGGAACGCCGATGATCTCACCGGCAAAAGCGATGTTTTCTTCTACTGTTTTTGTCTCGATCAGACGGAAATCCTGATAGATGATGCCGATCTGGCGCCGCAGGATCGGAATCAGGGCACGCGGCATCTTGGAAATACAGAACTTGTCGATGATGACAAGGCCCTCGGTAGGCTTCTCTTCACGAGTGATACACTTCATAAGTGTGGATTTCCCCGAGCCGCTCTTACCGATAATGAAGACAAATTCCCCGTCACGGATCGTAAACGTCACTCCTCGGAGCGCATCCGTACCGGTCTTATAGGTCTTATGTACATTTTCAAAACGTATCAAAGCAGATCTTCCCTATCGTTTACCAGTTTAGATTCCCGCCCTGACCGGATTTCTCCTGTTTCTCCAGATAGGTACGTACCATGGCCGCGAGCTTAAAGAGCACGGCATCGTCAAAAGATCTCAGATCAAGTCCCGTGATCTTCTGTACCTTATCCAGGCGGTAAACCAGCGTATTTCTATGTACGAAGAGCTTCCTGCTCGTTTCACTTCCGTTGAGGTTATTCTCGAAGAAGCTCTGGATCGTAACAAGTGTATCCGAATCGAGGGACTCATACGCGCCCTTCGGGAATACTTCATTTAAGAACATGTTGCAAAGCGTCGGCGGGAGCTGATAGATCAGACGGCCGAGCCCGAGCTTGTCGTAGCGCATGATGAACTGTTCACTTTCGAAGATCGATCCTACGCGGAGTGCCAGCGTCGCCTCACGGTAGGACTTCGCGATATCACGAAGTGTCGGGGCCGGCATACCGATACCCACATGGGCACGAATCATGGACTCGGCGTTGAGGTTATCGAGGATCGTCTTACTGACCTCGGTCAGATAGGTATCGAAGTTATCACCGAGATCCATCACCAGAACGATGGTCTCCTCATCCATCGCCACGACCATCTGCGTCTTCGTATCCGGGAAGAGATTCTGCAGGATCTCGAGGCACTCGACGCCATCGTTCTTACTGACGCGCACGATGAAAACGATACGGCGTGTCGCGAACGGGATCTTATACTCTCTGGCCTTCAGCGGGATATCGCCCGGAAGTTCGTTCTCGAGAAGGACATTCTTGATGAATGTCTCTCTCTCGACATCTGTATTTCTCTCACGCATCGCGGCCTTGATCCACTGGGTGACCAGTTCGAGATATGTTCTGGCAACAGCGTCCGTTCCGCTGATAAAAGCGATATACTGGGTCGAATCACCGATGATGATCTTCATGTAGGTCTTGCCCGCCGTGCTGGAGAAGAGTTCGTCCGAAAGAAGTACAGCTCTGGCACTGGAATCCTCGATGCCTTCCCAGGCCGGATCGGTGCAGGCCACGACCATGCCCGACGTATCCATGACACCCACTGTCAGATCCAGGATCTTCTTCGCCTCGCGCATACATTTCTTTAATTCTTCCATAGGCTTCACCTTTTCACTTTCGTCACTGCTTATGCGGCATCGGGCAGACCTGCCCTTATATGTTAACTATCTTATTTATCTTAATCTTTTCGCAGAAATCTTGCAACCTGCCCCCAAATTACAGCCGGACTCTATACTTCCGGCGACAGCAGATACCTAAGAGCAGGTCTTTTTGTATGACCCACCGAAAAAAAGGAGCCGTTCTTGTCGAACGGCTCCCGAAATGTCTTTACGAAATCTCAGATCAGAACTGAGCGTCTTCCTCGTACAGGTTCTTGGTGTTAGCTGTGCTGCAGGAGATGATGGACTGCTCTGTATCCTTATCGAAGAGGTGAACACGGTTGGTATCAACAGCGATATCAACGACCTCACCAACACGGGACTCGGATGTGGTCGGGTCAACTCTTGCGGTCAGCGGGAGAGAACCGTTCACTGTTACGTACAGGTAGGTCTCAGCGCCGAGCATCTCGACAACGTCGACGTCAGCAGAGAAAGCAGCTTCCGGATGCATGGATACGTAAGTACCGTCATCTGTGAGAGCCTCAGGACGGATACCGAAGATAACTTCTGTGCCGTCACGCTCGATAACTTCCGGTACACAGTAGCTCGGAGCGAGCTTGATGGAAGTATTCTCGAAAGCAACATAAACGTCGTCGCCCTCTACGTTGATGGTCGCATTGATGAAGTTCATCGGAGGCATACCGATAAATCCGGCAACGAACGTGTTAACCGGGTTATCATAGAGCTCCGTCGGGGAGTCAACCTGCTGGATGAAGCCATCCTTCATAACTACGATACGGGTACCCATCGTCATAGCCTCTGTCTGGTCGTGAGTAACGTAGATGATGGTCGTCTGCAGTCTCTGGTGGA
>JAFZLF010000038.1 GCA_017551625.1 Clostridiales bacterium
AGGAAGGAGAACAGATCTCCAAACTACAAGTAGCCTGAATTAGATCAGGTAGAGGCATCAGGCTAGTGCCACTAAAGCTCCGATAGGTCCTATGCTTATCGGTGGTTTACAAATCTCAACTACCAAGTTGAAAATAGCCATCTGCATTATCAGTGTATCGGATGGAATACGCAGGCAGACGGGCAGGGGGAGTCGTATCAGCCGGGAGAGGAAGTCTCGCTTCCTGATGGAACACAGCTTTATGCGCAGTGGGTGTATTCGGAGACCTTTTACGATTTTTCAACACCGGCTACGGAGAGCGGATGGACCTTCGTGGATGAAGATGCTGATGGGCATAATTGGCTGAATGGTGAAAATGGAAAGAAGAGCCATTCCAGTAGTAGCATTCGAGATGGAAGCGTCATTTATTCGCAATCTTTCGAAAATAATGTCGGAGTATATTTTCCGGATAACTGGGCGATCGCTCCAGCCGGACTCGTCGATCCTGCCGGCTCGCTGATAGTTTCAATCTGGGCCATCGCGGAGAGAGAAAACTATCCTGATGAACACTTCGCCATCTATGCAGCGCCCGAAGGTGCTGATCTTGTCAACTTTGATCCGGATGAGTGGACACAGATTTCGGATGAGTATGTCGCGACAGGAACATGGACGGAATATAGCGGGGACCTGTCCCGGTTTTCAGGTCAGAAGGTCTATGTAGCTATCCGTCACTTCAACTGTTCCGATCAATACGAGCTTATCATCGACGATGTGACGATTCCGTTCCTGGATGAGATGGGTGAAGAACTTTATGGATATACGCTGAGCCTAGAGGGCGATATAGCCGTTAATTTCTATATGAGATTGGACGACAACATCGTCTCCAGCTCCACGGCGAAAATGGAATTCCAGATCCCTAATGGCGACGGTTTCACGACACAGACCGTGATGGTTAGTGAAGTCGCGGCTAATCCGAAGATCATCAGTGGAAAGGCTTACTATGTGTTCAAGTGCAGAGTATCTGCGAAAGATATGTCTTCGACGATCACAGCACAGCTCATGGATGGCGACCAAGTCGGTAAGACATACTCCTATTCTGTAAAACAATATGCGGAGTATATACTCAAACACTCGGGAGATTATCCGGATGAAGCGGTTTCTCTTGTAAAGACACTTATGAACTATGGCGCGATGGCGCAGATCTATTTCGGCGTGAATACCAATAGTCTTGCTAACAGCACTCTGACTAAGGAAGAAAAAACGGCAGCTACAAGTGTTACTGCGGACAAGATCAAACCATATGCCGTAAGTGATATAAATGTTCCTAATGGGGTGACCTTCGAGGGTGCGACGTTGTCACTGAAATCAGAAACGACGCTTTCACTTTACTTCACCTGTGACGAAACACTGACTTTCGGTGCCGATGGAATGACCGAGGATGGAAAAACGATCGAGTATGCGCAGGTCGGCAACTATCAGGTCGCCCGTATCCGTGGCATCAATGCTACAGAACTTGCGAAGAGCTTTACGGTCATGGTTACTTGCGGAGAAACCAGCGGAACGGTCACCTACAGTCCGATGACGTATTGCTATAACGTAGTCACGGGGAACAGCGATGAGAAACTGCAGAATGTCTGCCGGACTCTCTATCTGCTCCGTCAAGCGAGCTGGGATTATCTCGTTTCACAGATACACGTTGCATAAACGCAAGTTGCGTTTGGAGTAAGATAAACGATTCGTTGAAATTCTTTCAAGTAAAGGGTCGGCCGGATGGCCGGCCCTTCGTTTTCCGGTGCCGGTGGATAGTTCCGAGAGAATATTTTGCCTTTTTTGAAATTACCTATTGACATGCTAGGTGAATTACGGTATTCTTTCAATAACCTACTCGACCGATAGGTAAATGCAAACTTCGAAAAGCCTGTGAAAGAAGCAGGTGAGAAGGTCGGAAGAGTAAGTGCCCGGTGGGAGAACCACTTAGTACATTCAGAATACGGAAGGGGATCGCATCATGACGCGACTGTTGCTTCTTGTAAAACTGAATAGAGAGAACTACCGTTTCGGACGAATGTGTCGATGTTGCTGATGCATGAGAAGAAGCGCTTGTGAGCGCGTTTCTGATCTTCTTATGCCGTGTTCCTAAAAACAAACAATTTCACCAATTACAAACCAAGCTGAAGGACAGTTATGCGCTTCACGCAAATCTCTCATGCTGCCTTCATCACACATTTGATTCGAAAGGAAGTATTATTATGTCTAACTATAAATTTGAAACTCTGCAGATTCACGTAGGTCAGGAACAGCCGGATCCGGGTACGGACGCACGTGCGGTACCGATCTATGCCACCACTTCTTATGTATTTAAGGATGCCGCACAGGCGGCAGGACGCTTCGGCCTGACCGAAGGTGGTAACATCTATACCAGACTCATGAACCCGACCTCTGACGTTTTCGAGCAGAGAATCGCAGCGCTCGAGGGTGGCGTCGCCGCTCTGGCAGTCGCTTCGGGCGCCGCAGCGATCACATATGCGATCCAGAACATCGCAACCGCCGGGGATCACATCGTCGCCAGCAAGAACATCTATGGTGGTTCTTATAACCTCCTCGAGCATACTCTCGTGGATCAGGGTGTCGAGACCACTTTCGTGGATCCGGACGATCCGGAGAACTTCAGAAAGGCAATCAAGCCGAATACGAAGCTGTTCTTTGCCGAGACGCTTGGCAACCCGAATTCCGACGTGCTTGATCTTGAAGCCGTTTCTAAGATCGCTCACGAGAACGGTATCCCGCTTATCGTTGACAATACATTTGCTACACCTTATAACCTCCGTCCGATCGAGCACGGCGCAGACGTAGTCGTACACTCTGCCACGAAGTTTATCGGCGGTCACGGTACCGTAATGGGCGGTGTCATCGTCGACTCCGGTAAGTTTGACTGGGCACAGAATGACAAGTTCCCGGGCCTTTCAAAGCCGAACCCGTCGTACCACGGCGTCGTATTTACGCAGGCTGTCGGTAATCTCGCATACATCATCAAGATCAGAACGACACTTCTTCGCGACCAGGGCGCGGCGATCTCTCCGTTTAACTCCTTCCTGCTCCTGCAGGGCCTCGAGACACTGTCTCTCCGTGTGGAGCGCCATGTGCAGAATGCACTCAAGGTCGTCGAGTTCCTGAAGAATCATCCGCAGGTCGAGCGTGTCAATCATCCGTCTGTTTCGACTCCTTCGCAGCAGGCTCTGTATAACCGTTACTTCCCGAACGGCGCGGGTTCGATCTTCACCTTCGAGCTGAAGGGCGATGCGGAGCAGGCGAAGAAGTTCACCGAGAGTCTGGAACTCTTCTCGCTCCTGGCGAATGTGGCGGACGTGAAGTCTCTAGTTATCCATCCGGCTTCCACGACGCACTCCCAGCTCTCTGAAGAGGAACTGCTCGAAGCAGGCATCAAGCCGACGACGATCCGTCTGTCGATCGGTACCGAGCATATCGACGATATCATTGCCGACCTCGAAAGTGGTTTTGCAAAGGTAAAATAAGTATAATTCTATTAGCAAAGTTGAATCAGTAATCTCCGCCGGTGTTTTCCGCGACGTTCCCACAGGTCGCGGAATGCACGGGGTACGGAACCGGATCCTCCGTATCGTTAAGCGTGATTACTCAAAATAATTAAGAGTGAGAAAGAAGGAAAATCTTATGGCTAATTTTGTAACAGCAGCAGATCAGTTAATCGGAAAAACACCGCTTCTGGAGCTCTCGCATATCGAGAAGTCTGAGGGTGTAAGCGCGAAGGTGTTCGCGAAGGTCGAGTTCTTCAACCCGGCCGGTTCCGTGAAGGACCGTATCGCGAAGGCGATGCTCGATGACGCGGAAGAAAAGGGCGTTCTGAAGCCGACTACGACGATCATCGAGCCAACATCCGGAAATACCGGCATCGGGCTTGCTTCCGTCGCCGCGGCGCGTGGCTATCGCATCATCATCGTGATGCCGGAGACGATGTCCGTCGAGAGAAGAAAACTCATGAAGGCATACGGCGCGGAGCTCGTTCTGACCGAAGGCAGTAAGGGCATGAAGGGCGCGATCGCCAAGGCAGAAGAACTTCATGCGGAGATCGCGGACAGCTTCATCCCGTCACAGTTCACGAACCCGGCAAACCCGGCGATCCATAAGGCCACGACAGGCCCGGAGATCTGGGAACAGCTCGACGGTAAGGTGGATGCTTTTGTCGCAGGCGTAGGAACCGGCGGAACGGTGACCGGTGTAGGTCTCTATCTTAAGTCCCAGAACCCGGATGTGAAGGTCTTCGCTGTGGAGCCGAAGGATTCTCCTGTTCTTTCTGAGGGCCGTTCCGGTTCCCATAAGATCCAGGGCATCGGCGCCGGATTTGTTCCGGATGTGCTCGATACGGGTGTGTACGATGAGATCATCCCGGTAAGTAACGAAGATGCTTTTGCGACAGGAAGACGCATCGGTAAGGAAGAGGGTATCCTCGTCGGTATCTCTTCGGGCGCGGCTACATTTGCGGCGCTTCAGGTCGCGGCCCGTCCGGAGTTTGCCGGTAAGAACATCGTCGTGCTTCTCCCGGATTCCGGTGATAGATACCTCTCGACAGCGCTCTTTGAGGAGTAAGAAGCCCGTCTTGATTTAAAAGAAAAGATTTGATCACCAATACATAAAATCAAAAACCGACAGATTACATCAACGTCGCTGGTCCTCGCCGATTCACGGCTGCGGAATCGCTCCTTGTGATGAATCTGTCGGTTTTTGATGTTCTGAATGTGTTATGAGCAGAGTCCTATACTGTAAAACTGCGAGCAAAAACTCGGCGTTTCCTATTGATACGTCTTCTCTGTTGGCGTACACTTTTAGTATAGTTTCCGTTTTGTACGGAAGTGGGGGGAGAATCCGGGTCTCACAGTTTGCCGGAGGATCCTCAAGAAAGAGGAGGTATATGGTATGGAAAAGCTGTTTCAACTGAAGAAAAACGGCACAACGCTCCGCACTGAGATCATCGCGGGTCTGACGACGTTCATGACGATGGCGTATATCATCGCCCTGAACCCGAATCTTCTGACCAATTTCGGCGCAGAAGCGTGCGGAGGACAGGCGCTCTGGAATGGTGTATTCCTCGCGACATGTATCGCATCGGCGATCGGTACGATCTGCATGGCTTTCCTGGCCAATAAGCCGTTCGTCATGGCACCGGGCATGGGCCTGAATAGTTTCTTTGCCGCGGTCGTGGCTAATATCGTGGCGATGACGGGTATGACGTACCTGCAGTCTTTCCAGAGTGCGCTGGTCATCATCTTCGTCGAAGGTCTCGTATTTATCGCGCTTTCGCTTCTTAACGTCCGTGAGAAAATCGTCGAGGCGATCCCGCTGGGTGTCCGTCTCGGTATCGGACCGGCGATCGGCCTGATGCTCATGAATATCGGCTTCGGTTCGAATGCAGGCGTTCTCAGAGTGAATGAAGATGGAAGCACGAACATGTTCTATGCGATGAGTGACTTCTTCGGTTCACTGACAGCAAAATTCGCTCAGGATTCCATGAACACTGACACGTATAAGTGGATGGTCCTGACGGTCGTGACGATGTTCATCGGTCTTTTCACCATCATTGCTCTCGATCACAAGAAGGTAAAGGGCGCCGTGCTCTACGGTATGCTCGTCGCTTCCGCGATCTACTGGGCGTGTGAGGCAATCGTTTTCGAACAGAATCCTTTCGAGTCTCTTAAGGATGCTTCTTTCATACCGCCGTTCCAGGATATGGCAGATACGACACTCTTTAAGCTCGATTTCAAAGGTTTTGCAGAGATCGGATGGTTCACGATCATCACGCTTATCATCACGTTCTGCATCATCGATATGTTTGATACCATCGGTACTCTCGTCGGTACGGCTTCCCGCGCCAAGATGCTCGATGATAAGGGCCGTATGCCGAAGATGAAGGAAGCCCTCCTTTCGGATGCAGTCGGTACCGTCAGCGGTTCTCTTACCGGTACTTCCACGGTTACCACATTCGTCGAGTCGGCATCCGGTGTCGAGGCCGGCGGGCGCACGGGACTTACGGCTCTTGTAGCGGCAATTCTGTTCCTGCTTTGCATCTTCATCGCTCCGATCGCGGCGCTCATCCCGCCGGCAGCTACTTCTTCGGCGCTCATCTATGTCGGTATCCTGATGCTCGCGAACCTCAAGCAGATCGATTTCTCCGATCAGTCACAGTTGATCCCCGTGGCGATCATGCTCCTGGCGATGCCGATCTCCGGCTCCATCGGACATGGTATCGGTCTTGCGCTCATCAGCTACACCGCGATCAAGCTCTGCACGGGTAAGGCAAAGGATGTATCTGTCCTGACGTATATCCTCTCGGTTATCTTCATACTGAAGTTCTTCATCCCGGTCTGATGTAGATCTTCCGCGAGAGCGGTCAACAAGCACATATGACTCCGGTCATGTTACCAAAACGTGACCGGAGTCACTTTTTTGTCTCTTCCGGATTTAGTAAAGTGTAGATAGTCAAGGTCCACAGACGGAAAAAGTTCTGTCCTCATGTAAACGAAAGCAGAACGAAAGCCTGATGCGGGCAGGGTCAACAGAAGGAGAAGAAGGACAGTAATGAATAAGACAAGATCAAAGCTTTCCCCATGGCCTTATATCCGGAATAACCGGGTGCGTACGACTGCACTGATCGTCAGTCTCGCTGTTTTCATGCTCATGATCTACGTCATGAATTATGTGATCGGAGGCATCGGTGAGCCCTTTTACAGAAGTGATGTGGCACCATATGATCTGCAGCAGATCGTGTCCTCGCATCTGGATATGAAGGGGTCGGACTATGAGACGGATGAGGAGTATCTGACGGAAGCCTGGAACCGGGCAAGGACTGCCTGCGCGAACGTGCCTCGTGAAAACGGCGTCGTGGATGCCAAAGCATTTGCATGGCAGAATGTTCCCTTAAATTCCGTGATCGGAATGACCGGAATAGATTGTTTTCTCTTCGAGGAGCCGAAGGACTGCGAGGATTACTTAAATCACATGGGCGCGAAGCTCGTCTCCGGAAGGATGCCGGAAAAACCGGGTGAGATCCTGGTCGAACAGAAACTCATCAGGAACCATAAAAACGACAATAATCTCATGCAATATATGGGAAGTACATATGAGGTCGTCGGTTCCGTGAACTCCGATTACTATCTGGCATTTGGTCTGGCCCAGCCGGGTGAAAACGATATCAACGTGCTGATCCTTACCGAGAGAGGGAGCAGTGTAGATGCGGCAGAAGCCTTTGCCAAGACAGGATACGAAGTGTCATGGTACCGGAATAAGGAGAAGGCCGAGAAAAACCATAAGGACGGCATCGGATCGATGGATACGGTGCAGACGCTCATCACTTCGGTTTCGGGATCCCTTCTCCTGATATGTGTTACCGTTGTCCTGGCGCTTCACATCATGGACCGGCATAACGAGTGGTGCTTACTGCATTCGATCGGTTTTTCGACAGGGGAGATCTATGTGATGGCGCTGAAGGAGATACTGATCTGCGTCGCCATCGCGATGGTCGCGGGAGCGGTCCTTTCCGTCATGACGGTGCTGGCGATGAATGCTCTTCTCTATGAACCGATCGGCGTCGCGATCCGCATATGGAGGTGGGAGGCACTGCCGAGAATATTCATCGTGATGCTGTT
This sequence comes from Clostridiales bacterium, assembly GCA_017551625.1. Taxonomy (GTDB): domain Bacteria; phylum Bacillota; class Clostridia; order Saccharofermentanales; family Saccharofermentanaceae; genus Scatonaster. Next base: position 7,656 of record JAFZLF010000038.1, read on the forward strand.
CCTGATCGGTGTGGCCCAGATCCCGATCTTCAGCGGAATGAGAAAGATACAGACGATCGATTCGATCGAATCCTGATGATATATGTGCGAAGTGAAAAGGAGCGAATGAAGATGTTTGAATTAGTCGATGCAACGATGATCTACGATATGGATAAAGAGGAGAAGGTCTATGCTATGAAGAGCATGAATATCACCTTCCCGGATAAGGGCCTCGTGGGAATAATCGGCCCGTCCGGTTCCGGTAAATCCACGCTGATGTACACCATGTCCACGCTGAAGAAACTGACTTCCGGTGATGTTCTTTATAATGGAAAATCGCTTATGAATATCAGTGATTCCGAGAGACAGCAACTGCGTAGATATGAGTTTGGTTTTGTCTTTCAGCGGCACTATCTCATCAAGTACATGACTGCGCTAGACAACGCGACGATCGCCGCGACGATCCCGGCCGCGGAGGCGCAGAAGAAAGCGAAGGACCTCCTTCTGGAGATCGGACTTAAGAACAGTGAACTGAACCATCGTCCGACCAAGCTTTCCGGCGGACAGCGGCAGCGAGTCGCTATCGCCAGAGCGATGATGAATGATCCGAAGGTGCTCTTTGCAGATGAGCCGACGGCGTCGCTGGACCATGAGAATGCTTTTCTCGTGATGGACCGACTGAAGGAGTACTCGAAAGACAGACTGGTGATCGTGATCACGCATGATACAAGTATCATCTCGGATGCCGACATGATCGTGAAGATCTGGGATGGAAAGATCTCGGAAGTTTCGACGAAGGGAGCATGACGGACATGAGGATCAGACCTTTTTCTGCCTGGACGTATATCCGGAACAATAAGCCCAGATCGCTGGTGCTTCTGCTGATGATGTCTTTCATCACGGTGTGCTTTATCGGCGGTATGTATGTGGACAATCCGCTCGAGACTTTCCGCGTGTCGAAGTCCGAATCAGACCGGTATATGCGTATTACTACCAGGAACAGCAGTAATGACGCTATAGATGAGTACAGGAAAATGAGTGCGGAACTGGAAGAACAGCTTCCGGAGGAAGCCAGAGAGATCCTCTATATCAATACGAGGTATTTCAGTTTCGAGACGATCATGCTCTTTGACTGCCAGATCGACGGTTTCCTCTTCAAGAGCGAGGAAGATTTCGAGATCTTCAAGCAGCGAACACATCTGATCCCTGATGATGTTGTCCTCCACGATCATGAACTTCTCATGAGCGAACAACTGGCCAATAGTGAGAACCTTACAGTCGGCCAGCCAATCGCTTCCGGTTCGTACTTCACCCTGGCGAAGACATTTGACGGCGAAGGCATGCGTGTGTACGGGATCGCGGAAACAGAATATACGAATGATATCCTTGTCCTGAGTAATGACGGAGTCTGTGATCAGAAACTCCATGACGATCTGAACCGTGTGGCTGCGGAGCTATCGCGAAAGTATCCGCAGGTGGCGTTTGAGACGGCGGGGATGTATCTGGCAGAAGTGGAGCAGGAGATGGGATTCATGTATTACATCTTCGCCGCCGCTGTCGTTCTTCTGGCGGTGGTCCTCCTGGTGACGATCAATGCGGTCTTTACTGCGGCATATGACAAGAGAAAACACGAGTTTGCGATCTACAAGGCGCTGGGCTATACTGACGGACAGATCTTCCGGAAAGTGGCCTCGGAGGTGCTGATACTGAATCTGGGCGCGTTCCTCTTCGGCATGCTGGTGAACGTGGGGTTGATCGTCGTGCTGAACCAGTGCTTCTGGTCAGAAGGATATCACTTCTACCGTGTGACGAAAACAGCAGTGCTGGGAACGGTGATCACCGAGGCGCTGATCGTCATCACCATCATCTTCCTCAACTGGCATAAGGTAAGAAAGTGCGAGGTGACAGAGGAGTGATCAGCCCCAGAGTGCAGTGAGCATCGGGATGATCTGCTTCTTTCTGGACATGACGCCCGGAAGGAATACGTGATTGTCCTTCGGCTCGACGTTGAAGGCGAAACGGATGGTGTCATCGTCGCCGACGTAGAGAAGTTCGGTACCTTCCTGCAGGACGTCGGTGAGCATCAGGATCACGAAGTCATAGCCGCGCTCGGTGCGGAGCGTATTCATGTGGTTGATGAACTCGTCTTTTCTGTCGAGCATCTTGAAAGAATCGATGCATACGATCTGCGCGACACCGAGAGTATGCTCGGCGATGTGGAATTCTTTGAAATCGGACTTCATGAGTTCCTCGACGGACTTCGTGTCGAAGGACGCGTTGAAGAGGTCGTGTCCCAGCTCGTCGATGCTGACACCGGCGATTCGCGCGAGACGCTCCGCCATCGCGATATCTCTCTGCGTGCAGGTCGGGGACTTAAACATAACGGTATCCGAGAGGATCGCCGCGCACATCAGGCCTGCCATCTTCGGAGAGGGCATGACGCCGTTTTCCTGATACAGTTCCGTGATGATCGTCGTCGTGCTGCCTACGATCTCGTTTCTCATGGCGATCGGCTGCGTGGTCTGGATATCCGCGAGGCGGTGGTGGTCGATGATCGCTAAGATCTCAGCCTGTTCGAGTCCGGGAACAGCCTGCGCGAGCTCGTTGTGGTCGACCAGTACGACCTTCTTTCTTCTCGGACGCAGGAGGTGGAATCTCGCGAGCGTACCGATGACCTTATTGTTCTCGTCAAGGACGGGGTAACTTCTGAAGCGGCTCTTCAGTACGACCTCTTTTACATCGTCGATATAGTCGTCCAGATGGAAACACTGGATATCTCCGGTGTAGCAGGCGCGCGAGATAGGAAGCGCCTGATAGATGTGCATGGCAACTTTGCCTGCGTCAAATGGTGTGGAGATCACGCATGTGGAGCAGGTTTTTCCTGAAAACCAGGAAGGATCGACATCGGTCTGGCAGAGGATCAGACAGTTGACGCCAATCTCTAGAGCGCGCTTGACCATATCCGGCTGGTTGCCACAGAGGACGATGCTGTCTTTGCTCGTGAACAGGAGATTTTCGTTGTTCTGCGGCAGTGCGATGCAGATCTCGCCGGAAATCGCATCAGCCGTCATGTCGCATTCGTTAACGATCCGTCCTTCCAGCACGCTGATGAGGTTAAAGAGCGGTACATCGTCGATGCGCGGGTTCTGGATCGTCTCCATGTTATAGGAGGCGATATCGCCGGATGAAAGCGTCCCGTATAGCGTTCCGTCGTCGTTGATGACGGGGATGACCGAGATCTTCTCTTCGGACATCGTGTGCCAGGCTTTATCGAGTGTGACCGAGGAGTGAAGTGCCGGAGGAGTATCGAAGTCGAGATCCTTGACCTGGGTCCTCACGTCGCGAAGACGGACCGGCGTCTCGAATCCGAATCTGGCAAGCATACGCTTGGTCTCGTCACTTAGGTGGTCGAGTCTTGCGGCGGTGTAGTCCTGCTCGCCGAGCGCGTGCTTCAGCGCCGCGTATGCCATGGCGGAGACCACGGTATCGGTATCCGGATTCTTATGACCTACAACATAAATCTCACTCATCTGAGTTACCCTCGTTTTTTCTGAAATTTTCTTCTTCAAAAGCACTGTCGCCGAGACTTCTTTTGTTTCCCACGGCATCGCGCGAAGCGCTTAGACCTGTAAGACGAAACCGTAGAAATCGAAGAGATTTCTGCCGTCCATGTAGTGACCGCCCCATCCCTTGTAGCGTCCTTCCATGAGGAAGTAGATGGCGTGCTTGCCGGTAAGGCCTTCGACGGTTGCAGTTACGATGCTTGCATTAGAAGAGAAGTCGGCGCAGCCGATCTCGTGTCCTTCACGGGATAGACCGAACTTGCCTGTATATTCAGGTGTGGAGAACTCCTCGAGGAGCTTTCTGCTGAAACCATATACCTTAGAGGAAGCATCTTCGCGTGCGGCCTTCTTTGCCTCGGCATCCGGCTCGTCGGGGAAGATCGGACGGGCATATTCCTTTACGGCATCCATCGGAACGCCGTCGGCGAAGATGTGGATCTTGCCGCTCATGTAGCAGTTGCTAAGCTTGATGACACACTTCATCTCGGAGCCGGAGTGCTCGCCGAAATCGAAATACTTAAAGCCGATGACCGAACCGTCGGAGATCTTTGTGATGCACTGGTCGAAAGGCGTTCTTTCTGTGATCGTGGCGCCGTTTGTAAGAACACAGGCCATCTGCGGATTCGTCGGACGGTAAGGATTCAGGATGTCCTCGAATCCCTGAGAAGTCATCTCGGCCTGGGTAAATGTGCCGTCTTCGTTGAGAGTAAGCTTATCGGCACAGCCGACACGGCTCATGATGGAACCGTTCGTCATCTTGTGGTAGAAGATGTACCACTGGTCGCCGACCTTACCGACGGAACCGTGATCGTTTCCGCCCGGATAGTCACAGCCGGAATCCACGAGCGTGCCCTTAAATTCGAAGGGCCCCGTCGGGGAATCGGATACGGCATAGACCAGCTGGCTCGTGGGTTCGGCGGAAGAATAGATCATGTAGTACTTGCCGTTGATCTTTCTCGGGGAGCACGCCTCGAAGAAATAAAACGGCGCGGTGTTCGGGATGATGTCTCTCTTGAAAGAGCCGTCGATCACTTCGTACATGTTATCGGGATTGACCTCGAACATGTAGGATCTGAGGAAACCGCAGTAGACATAGACGCGTCCGTCATCGTCGACGAGTGTGCCCGGATCGATGAAGATACCACCATCCGGGTGGTTCTCGATATTGTGCTTATAACGCGAGAGAAGCTTGAACGGGCCTTCCGGCTTATCCGCGACAGCGACGCAGCCGGGCGCATTCTGGATGTAAGCGTAGAGATAGTATTTGCCGTCCTTTTCGACGACGTCCGGCGCGAAGAGACGGCCATCCGTCCAGTCCGTATCAGAAGGGTGACCCGGGAAATCACGTGTGGCAAAAGCGATGCCGTGGGAGGTCCAGTTTGTCGGGTCGGATACCGGAGCGGACCAGACCTTCAGGCAGAAGTCGCAGAATTCGTCAGTGTCGGCATTGTCGTGTGAACCGTAGATATAGACGCGGTCGCCGAAGATACGGGGCTCTCCGTCCGGGATGTGTTCCCACATGGGAAGATAAGGATTGGCCATAGTGATTCTCCTTTGCAGCAGGAAGAGCGGTGGCAGTCCTCCGCCGGCTCTCCCCCAAATTGATAACGATCAGCACGGACGGTGCCGATGCAGACATATTATAGCAAATCCTAAGAAACAAATGTACATCCGACGAAGAAACAGATGCTATAATCAGAGAAGAAAGGCAGGTAATTGAAGATGCATCTTTATCCGTTCACGGATGCATACGCCATGTTCTTCATCTACGCATTTATCGGCTGGATCGTGGAAGTGGTCTACTATGGTTTTGAAGAGGGAAAGTTCATCAACAGGGGCTTTCTCAATGGTCCGCTGTGCCCCGTGTACGGGATCGGCTTCTATGGAGTTATCCTTCTTCTGGAGCGTCTCTCCTACAATTTCTTCCTGCTGTTCTTCGGCTCGATGGTCATCTGTACCTTCGTCGAGTTCTGGGCGGGCTTTATCCTCCTGAAGATCTTCGACCTGCGATGGTGGGATTACCGAAATGAAAAATACAATTTCATGGGCCTGATCTGCCCGAAGTTTTCGATGTACTGGGGCATCGCCTGTTCGCTCGGCATGTTTGTCCTTCATCCGACTGTGCTGTGGATCCTCGGGAAAACCCCGGATGTCCTTCAAATCGTGCTTCTGTGTGTCTTTACCGCGATATTGATCAGCGACCTGATCACGACGGTGCTGGCGATCATCGGCTTCAAGAAGCGCCTCGGCTTCATCACCGGGATCTCCGGCGAGATGAAGGCGCTCTCCGACAGGATCGGCGGCAGTATCTACGGACGCGTGGACACGGTCAGGACGAAGAGCCAGCCGGCGTTGGAGAACTACGGCGTCTGGCGGACTGTGTATAACGAACACCGTAAGGAAGAGCGCGACCTGGCCAGGAAGCACAGGGCCGAGGAAAAAGCACTGTTCGGGGAGCTGTTCCCGAAGATGGATCCTTCTTCGATCCACCCGAGAGAGGCGATCGCTGCGCGTGTGTCCTCTGCGGTCAAGTCCCTGAAAGCGCCGGAACGACGGATCCTGCGGACGGTCTACACGAATGTGGGTGAGCACGGAAAGACCGCCTTTGACAACCTTACGAAGCTGTTCCCGTTCTCGAAGAGACCGGAGGGAGAGGGTCCTTCAGATGAGGAAAGTCTGACCGAAGAGTAGATGAACCGGTGGCGGCCTTCTCCGGGGATTGCATAACGACGCGACTTTTTGCGTGTTTTTCCACCTTTCAAACTTTATTTATATATCGATGTGTGGTATCCTAAACGCAGTATGGGATTTTGCGGCGCGGCTTGCTGCGTGCGATTTCTCACTTTAAGGGAACGAGAGCATGAAACACATCTTCATCATCAATCCGCGTGCCGGTAAAGAGAAAGAGAATATCTCGGTACATGTGCGTTCATATATTGCTTCCCATCCGGAGCTCGGCGCGCTGGTATTCAACACGGAATACTGCGGCCATGAGACCGTGCTCGTCGGCAGGCTCTGCCACATCTTCGAGGACGAGACGATCCGCCTTTATATCTGCGGCGGCTCCGGCACGCTCTGCCGCGCGATCTGCGGCATCCCGAATTTTGCGCTGGTGGAGGTGGCCTTCTTCCCGTGTGGCATCACGAACGATATCCTGAAGGTGTTCGAAGGGGAGGAAGCTCCGTTTCGTGACCTCTCTGCGCTGGTCGACGGGACTCCGATGTATCTCGACCTTCTCGATTTCGGCAAGGGAAAAGCACTGAATTTCTGTTCGTCCGGTTATGTCGCCAAGGTCGCGTCCGATGTGAACAGCCTGGCCAGATGGTCGATCGCGGGTACGAGGATCCCGTATTTTCTGTCGATCGTACGGAACAGTTTCTCCCTTCTCAGCTCTCACTACATGATGACCTCGGACGGGACCGATGTGTCCGGTCATGAGACCTTTGTCATGGCACTGAACGGGACCACCTTCGGCGGTTCCTTTACACCGATGCGCAGCGTCTGTCCCGTGAACGGCAAGATGAAACTTCTGATGTACGATTCCTCGTCGTTCTTCTCGATCTTGCCGAGTGCCCGCGCGATCGAAAAGGGTGAGCTCTTTAAACTCGGTAAAAATGTCCGCATGCTGGAGTGCTCCGAACTGACGATGGGTATGCCGGAAAACCGTAAGATGTATTTTACGGCCGACGGTGAGATGTTCGAGATGGGTGATAAACAAAACAGTGTGACGATACGCGTGATGCCGGCGTCGCTGAAGTTCGTCCTGCCTTCGGGTGTGGCGCTTAAGACACAGTGCAGAGAGGCGGAAGAGGGAGAGTAGTATGCTGCTGGAACAAAGAGATGCGCAGAAAATACTGATGCTGATCTACGTCGTCGTGTGCGGCTTCTTCCTGATCCTGTCCGCCAATGTCGAGACATATCCTGTGTTCTTCAATATTTTCTGTATCACGACGCCGATCGTCGCTTATCTGCTGACGCTTATCGCTAAGGATAACAGCCGTTTCCAGATGTACATGATGACGTCCTTTTTCCTGGCGATGGTGGTGCTGTACGGCATCATATACAGAAATCCGGGGACGCTGCAGGACGGCTTTATCACCGTCGCCTGTATCATCTCTTTGTACTTCGATTTCAGTGTGAACCTTTACTGTCTCGTCTTTACGGCGATGTACTATGCTTTCTGGATCATCTATGATTATTCGCTCCTGATCTCTTCGAGGTCGTCTCTGGAACTGATGGTACGTATCACGCTTCTCATTATCGCGCAGGTCTTCCTGATGGCGCTCGTCTCGGCGCTGAAGCGATCGAGACAGACACTCGAGCAGAAGTCCCAGAGTACGGAAGATCTTCTGCAGATCGTCGAGATCAAGAAGAAGGATGCGGTGGCGGCCTCCCAGACGAAGGCGGACTTCCTCGCGAGTATGTCTCATGAGATCAGGACCCCGATGAATGCGATCGTCGGTATGACAGAGATGATCCTGCGTGAGGATATCAATCCCGCGGTGCGTGAGAACGCGAGAAATATCAAGAGCGCGGGCAATGCCCTTCTGGCGATCGTAAATGATATCCTCGACTTCAGTAAGATCGAATCGGGCAAGATGGAGATCATCAACGTCCGCTATCAGCTGACCTCGGTGATCAACGATATCATCAACATCATCACGGTCCGTATGCAGGATAAGAATCTGGATCTGGTGGTCAATATCGATCCGAAGATCCCGTCGGAGCTTGTCGGCGATGAGATCCGTATCCGCCAGATCCTCTTAAATCTTCTCAACAACGCCGTGAAGTTTACCTCTCAGGGATATATCCTTCTGAAGGTCTCTTTCCAGCCGGTCTCGAACGATATGTGTCTCCTGCACTTCGATGTGACCGATACCGGTATGGGTATCCGTCCGGAGGATAAGGAACGTCTCTTCGGGAGCTTCCAGCGCCTCGACACAAGACAGAACCGCACCGTCGAGGGCACGGGCCTGGGTCTGTCGATCTGTAAGCGCCTCATGGATCTCATGGGCGGCACGATCTCCGTGGAGAGCGTCTATGGGCAGGGCAGTACTTTCTCCTTCGAGCTGCATCAGTATATCGCCAGGCAGAAACCTCTGGCGAGCATCCCGGATGCGAAGTCGCAGCATGTCCTGTATTTCGACGAGAAAGGCGTGTATCGTGATAACGCGAGAGCCGATCTGCAGCGCCTGGGCGTAAATGCGAGATTCGCCTCGAAGATCAAGGATCTCGATCCGGCGTCCAATGCCGCCTATACGTATGTCTTCGTAAGTAAAACGATCTTCGATGAGCATGCGCACGAACTGCGCGATTTCTGTAAGGAACACGGTAACCCGAAGATCGTCCTGATGTTTGATAAGAACGAGACGTCGTCCGGATATAAGGATGTACTTGTCGTACGCCGTCCGGTCTATTCGGCGGTATTTGTCTCCGTCATCACGGAAAAACCGATCGATTCTCTCGATTCGGATGAATTCCAGGAGACCTTCATCGCGCCGGAGGCGAAGATCATGGTGGTCGACGATAATGCCGTTAACCTCAAGGTCGTGAAAGGCCTTCTCGAGCCGTATCAGATGCACGTGACGACAGCCGGGAGCGGTAAGGAGTGCCTGGAGATCCTAAAGTCGGGCGAGAGATTCGATGTCATTTACATGGACCACATGATGCCCGAGCTCGATGGTATCGATACGCTCCGTCTGATCCGTAAGATGGAGGGGGAATACTTCCAGACGGTACCGGTCGTGGCTCTGACTGCCAATGCCGTAAGTGGCGTGCGTGAGATCTTCTTCCGCGAAGGCTTCCAGGATTACGTAAGTAAACCGATCGAACTTGCTCAGCTCGAGCACTCCCTGAAGAGTAATCTGCCGCCGGAGTATATCATCCGTAAGCAGCATACCGTCGCCACTGCGCCGCACTTCGGTGAGGGTGAAGTCCAGCTGCGCGGCGTCGACTGCAGAAGAGGTCTTCTCAACTGCGGAAATAACCTCAATAACTACATCAGCCTCCTGAAGGTCGTCTACGAAGACGGTATGCGTAAGATCGAGCGTCTCCGCGAACTGGCCGAGGCGAAGGACTACGGCGGATACGGAATCGAGGCGCACGCCCTGAAGAGTGTCGCGGCATCGATCGGCGCGATGGAACTGTCGGAAATGGCGAAGGATCATGAATTTGCCAACTATGAGAACCGGTTCGCGTTTATCGATTCCAATTACGAGGAGCTGCTCTCGCGGTATCACTCTCTCCTGGATGATATCGGCCTGGAACTCCGTGCACGTGGCGTGCTGGAGTCAGCGGACGAGGCGGAAGAGGACAATTCCCCGAAGCCTGCGATCCCGAAGCAGGATTGGCTCGCTTCACTCAATCAGATCAAGGAAAGTATCGAGGATTTCGATTCCGATACAGCGCTCGAGCGGATCGAGTGGCTCCTGGGCTTTGATATCACGCAGGAAGATGCCAAGGCACTGAAACGTACGAGAAATTATCTCAATGACTTCCAGTATGACGAAGCCGTCGAGAATCTGAATAATCTTATAGGAGAATGATTCGTGGATAAGGTAAAGACGATTCTTGTAGTAGATGACAGCAAAGCGAATCTGATGCTGGCCAAGCAGGCGCTCGATGAGTTCTATCAGGTGAGTCTGGTCACATCCGGTCAGATGGCACTGCGTTTCCTGGAAAAAAGAGTGCCGGATCTGATCCTTCTGGACATCAACATGCCGGAGATGGATGGTCTGGAGACGCTCCGACAGATACGCGCCAATCATGATTTCCATGATGTGCCGGTCATTTTTCTTACGGCGAAGACGGACCCGGAGACCGAGGTCGAGTGTCTCAAACTCGGAGCGGCCGACTTCATCGGTAAGCCCTTCGTCCCGGAGGTCATGCGCAGCCGTGTCGCCAGGACGCTCGAACTCGAAGAATTCCGAAGACTGGCCGAGAAGCGCGCCAAGAGGTTCGAAAGTATCGCGTCCAAGGACCCGATGACGGGACTGTGGAACCGCTCGTATCTTACCCAGAAGATCGAGGTGAGCCTGGCCAAGGGGGCACAGGCCGCCTACATGATCGTCGATGTCGACCACTTCAAGAGTGTCAACGATAAGCTCGGCCATATTGTCGGAGACCAGGTCCTGAACCGCCTCGCCCACATGATGATCGATGCATTTCCCGATGAGATCGTCGGACGACTCGGCGGAGATGAATTTGTTATTTTCATGGAGAATCCGCCGGAGCACGACGTGCTCTGTGCCCGGATCCACGCTTTTCAGACGGCTGTAAACGATGAGCTGCGCGAGGCGACGAACGGCATCGCGACGCTGTCGATCGGTATCGCGCTGGCGCCGCAGGACGGCAATAACATGGATACGCTGTACGATAAAGCCGACCGCGCGCTCTATGTCGTAAAGAAAGAGGGCAGGAACAATTTCCGCTTCTACACCTCGACACTTCCGTCGAAGCAGGCGAAGCTCGACCGCCCTGATGCGATCGAGATGAATATCCGTACCCTGATGCAGCAGCTGAAGGAACCGGGTACCATCCGCGGCGCTTACTGGCAGGACTACGAGCCGTTCCTCGCGATCTTCCGCTTCATCGAGCGTATGCTCGCGAGATCCGAGCAGACCTTCTGCGTGATGCTCGCGACACTGCTGGATCCGGAAGGAAATGTTCTCGATCCGGTGATCCTCGAGCCGGCCATGGATGTGCTCTTCACGGCGATCCAGGATACACTCCGAAAAGGGGATGTTTTCACGAAGTTCAGCGGTTCGCAGTATATCATCATGCTGCCGTCGGCGAAGGCCGAGGTGGGCGCGAAGATCGCGCGCGACCGTCTGCAGGGGCGTTTCGATGCCACCAATAAGAATCCGGAAGTGGTACTCAAGCTCGACCTGACCATGATGGATATGGTGGAACGTGCCTGATTGTGGTAAACTTATAAAGTTAATCGTTTATATGGAGGCAGAAAGATGCTGGATATCAAATTTGTCCGTGCCAATCCGGACATCGTGAAAGAAAACATCAAGAAGAAGTTTCAGGATGACAAGCTCCCGCTGGTGGACGAGGTCATCGCATACGATAAGGAGCTCCGCGAGGCGAAGACCCGCGTGGAGTATCTGCGTTCCCAGAGAAACTCGATCAGTAAGCAGATCGGCGCGCTGATGGCGCAGGGCAAAAAGGACGAGGCCGAGGAAGCGAAGAAGCAGGTCGCGGCGATGGCCGACGAGATGGCGGCTCTCGATGTCAAGGAGCAGGAACTCACCGAGAAAGTCAGAAAGATCATGCTCGTGATCCCGAACATCATCGACGACTCTGTGCCGATCGGTAAGGATGACAGTGAGAACGTCGAGAATGAGCGCTTCGGCGAGCCGGTCGTACCGGACTTCGAGATCCCGTATCATGTGGATATCATGGAGAGTTTCGACGGTATCGATCTCGATGCCGCGAGAAAGACATCCGGTAACGGCTTCTATTATCTCCGCGGCGATATCGCGAGACTGCACTCCGCGATCCTTTCCTACGCGAGAGACTTCATGATCGACCGCGGTTTTACTTACTATGTGCCGCCTTTCATGATCCGTTCTGCTGTCGTGGACGGCGTGATGAGTTTTTCCGAAATGGAGAACATGATGTATAAGATCGAGGGTGAAGACCTCTATCTGATCGGTACTTCCGAGCACTCCATGATCGGTAAGTTCATCGATTCCATCATCGATGAGGCGGATCTGCCGCAGACCCTTACTTCCTATTCTCCTTGCTTCCGTAAGGAAGTCGGTGCGCACGGCATCGAGGAGAGAGGTGTGTACCGTATCCATCAGTTCGAGAAGCAGGAGATGATCGTCGTCTGCAAGCCCGAGGAGAGTATGGACTGGTATAACAAGCTCTGGAAGAATTCCGTTGATTTCTTCCGTTCTCTGGATATCCCGGTAAGAACACTCGAGTGCTGCTCGGGTGACCTTGCGGACCTGAAGGTCAAGTCCTGTGACGTCGAGGCATGGTCTCCGCGTCAGAAGAAGTACTTCGAGGTCGGTTCCTGCAGTAACCTCGGTGATGCACAGGCCCGCCGTCTCGGTATCCGCATCAGAAATAAAGAGAAGGGCAACTACCTGGCGCATACTCTGAATAATACTGTTGTCGCGCCGCCGCGTATGCTGATCGCGTTCCTCGAGAATAACCTCAATGCTGACGGATCCGTCAATATTCCGGAACCGCTCCGCATGTACATGGGAGGAAAGGAGAAACTTCTCCCGAAGAAGTAATGAGGGAATATATATATGAACTCGGAGTTTTTCCAAAATAAGAAATATCTCATCCTTCTCGGGATCAATATCTTCGTCGTGGTCGTCGTTATTCTGGTGCTGGTGTTTGCGAAGCCTTTCCAGTCTAAAAAGTCGCCGGAAATCACCGCGCCGAGTACTTCCATTACTGAACCGACGAAGCCGCAGGCGACCGATGTGAATATTCCGAAGTCCGCGGAGCTGGATCGGGATGCCATGGCGATGTATACGGATATGCCGTCTCTTATGGGACTTCGAGTCGTATCTGAGAAGACAGAAGACGGGAAGTATTACACGGCCTGGCGCGCGGAACTGGACATGGACTTTGACGGCGACGGGAGTATCGAGACGATCAATGTCTCTCTGGACGATCACAGCGAATCTTTCTATGTTCTGGTAAATAAGGACGGAAATATCCTGGATTATGTCGTTCCGGGAACCGAGTTCTCATATAAGAGTGAGTATTCCGCGAAGGCCTGTAAGGGCGAACTCCGTGCATATTCGATCGACATCGACAGCAGCGACCCGTATACCGAAGTGGCTGTGGAGATGCCGCGTGACAATTGGGAAGAGACACAGACGCTCGTGGTCCGTTTCGATGGATCGGCGATCCATGCCTCGATGGTACACGGGAAGATCACGGGTGTGTCCAATTCGGGACTGATCCAGTTTGCTTTCTATGATTCCGTTTACGGACGCCATAATCTCTACCGTACGTACATGATCACAAATGATACGGATTTTCTCGTCGCGAAGACGAACTATTTCTTCACGAATACCAATGTGGAGAGATCTTCCTATCTATATAACCCGAACTTCGACATCGAATGCTATAATCTCTCCGGCGATCCGGTCACGATCGTGTCCGGTTCGACTTTCTACTGGCTCAGAACGGATAATGAGACCTATGTGGATGTGATGACTACAGACGGAGATGTCTACCGGCTCTCGATCAGCAAAGAAGTGATCGAGTATTCGAGCGGTCCGCAGACCATCTATCGTCTCTGCGGCCACTACGCGGCGGATATCACGACGAGATAAAGCGGACAGATACGAATAGAGAGGTAGAGGAAGAGAAACAGTGGCAGAAAAAGGAAACGGTAACAAAGGTCTGGAGAGATGCTGTATCGGTTATTACGGCCGGTCGGTCGTTCTTACCTATATCGGGCTTGCGTTTGCCGTTGTCGGCATCTGTTTCGCGTATGTTACGAATCTCACATGGTCTGTCGTCTGCCTCATCGTCGCGGGTGTCTGCGACATGTTCGACGGAAAGATCGCCAGGGCGTGCCCGAACCGTACCGAGAAAGAAAAGGACTTCGGCGTTCAGATCGACTCACTCTCGGATACAGTAGCGTTCGTCGTCCTTCCGGTCCTGATCTCACTGGAGATGGGGCATCAGGGACCGATCAGCATCGGGATCGCCGTGCTCTATGTGCTCTGCGGCGTCATCCGTCTCGGGTATTTCAACGTTCTCTGCGCACACAGTAATCCGGATGAACCGATCAAGGCCTATACCGGACTTCCCGTTACCTCGGCGGCGATCATTTTCCCGTCGCTGTGGCTGATCTCCCGCTTCATCACGCGCTTCTCGACGACGATCATGTACGGCGGGATCATGTTCCTGACGGCAGTCCTGTTCGTCTCGAGGATCAAGATCAGAAAACCGAAGGGCATCGCATACTACATCTTTACGATCGTGGCTGTGATCGGCATCGCCGTACTACTCTATCTGCAGTACGGAAGATAAGGAGAAAGAAAATGGGTATTATTGTTGGACTCGATGTGGGCGGAAGCACCACGAAAGTCGTCGGAATGGATAAAGATCAGATCATCGGGAATAAGATCGTCAAGGCAGACGATCCGGTGACATCGGCTTTTGGCGCGCTGGGAAAACTGATGGACTCCTACGATCTGAAAATCTCGGATATCGAGAGACTGAAGATCACGGGTGTCGGAGCATCGTTCCCGAACGGGAACCTCCTCGGGATCCCGACCACGCGTATCCAGGAGTTCTTCGCGACCGGACAGGGCGGACTTTTCCTGTCGGGACTTGATCACGCTGTCGTTGTCAGCATGGGCACCGGCACGGCTTTTGTCGAGGCCACGAAGTCGGATGTGCGGCATATCATCGGTTCCGGTGTGGGCGGCGGTACACTCGTGGGCCTGGCAAATTGTGCACTAAATATGCGTGATTTCGACCTCATCGCGGATCTGGCCCGTGACGGAAACCTCAATCATGTGGACCTGACGATCGGCGATATTTCCCATGCCGCGATCCCCGGACTTACGATGGATACGACAGCTTCGAACTTCGGTAAGATGCAGGAAGACGCCAGTAAGTCCGACGTGGCGTACGGCCTTTTCAACGTGGTATTCCAGTCGATCGGTACGATGGCGGTCTTAGCGGCGAGAAACGCGGGACTTAAGGACGTCGTTTTCACCGGGCAGGCGACCAAGGCGCCGATGTGCAGTACAATTTATAAGAATTTCTCCGAGCTCTATAACATCAACTTCGTTGTGCCGCAGATGTCGGAATTTGCGACAGCTATCGGTGCGGCGATCGCGACTGAGGAGTGATCTGGATGGGGGACAGTGCCGGTATGGTTTCCGGTGGGAAGACTAAACTTCAGAAGAACGGAAGAAATCGTGCCTTTGAACTGGATCTTCTGCGTGGTTTCGCGATCTTCATGATGATCCTCCATCACTTCGCCTACGATCTGCGGTATATCTTCCAGTACGATGTTTTTGCTTTTATCGGCGCGGAATGTGACTGGTTCTGGGCCTTCGTGCACCCGTTCTTCATCTTCATTTTCGTCGGTGTTTCCGGGATATGCTGCCAGTTCTCGAGGAATAACTTCCGAAGATCCGGCAAGCTCGCGCTCGTGGCCATCGCTTTCTCTGTCGTAACCGTGACGGCAGACCATTTCCTCGATCTGGGCTGTGCGATATATTTTAATGTGCTCCATGTCCTCGCCATCGCGACGTTCCTGTTCGCGGTATTCGATTACTTCGAGCAGAAGAAGACCGGCGGTAGAAAGAGCAGGGGAGGCGATATGGTGCTTCTTCTGATCGTGGCGCTCTTTATGTGGCTCCTGCACGCTATTCCTTTCTACGAAGGCACGATCCACAATAAGTGGATATTCATCCTGGGCATCACGCCGCATCCGGACTCCATCATGACGATGGGCGACGAGCTCGGACTGATCCCGTGGATCGGTGTGTTCTTCCTGGGTGTACTGATCGGACGGCACGTATATCAGGAGAAGGAGACGATCTTCCCGAACTGCCCGAAGGCTGTCCATGCCGTGAGCCGGCCTTTTGAGTGGATCGGCAGAAATTCCCTCCTGGTGTATCTGATCCACCAGCCGATCGTGCTGGGGATCCTCTATGCGCTTGACGCGATCGGGGTGCTGCCGTGAGTTCTTTTTTTCGCCGAAACACGAAAGTAGCACCGGATCCGGAGACGTTATGTGAAAACTCCGGAAGCGAAAAAACCGGAAGTGAACGCTCCGGGAAGATGCCCGCATGGATCGGAAAGTGGGGGATCGGCTTGATCCTTCCGCTGGTTCTCCTCGCGTCTTTTGCGCTCCTTCAGAAGTTTCTTATGCAGTTCCGTGGTACGGGAGAATATTACTCCTGTAAGATTTTTCCGATCGTATCTTTCCTTCCGGTCAAGCTCTCCTCGCTGGTACCGGTCTCGCTTACCGAGATCTTCGTCGTGACACTGGTGCTGTCTTCGCCGGTCCTTCTGGCGCTCTTTATCATCCGTATACGAAGAGCCGTGAAAGAGAAGCGCGGCAAGAAATTCTTCTTCCGCGTCGGACGTTTCACGGCGTGGATGCTCTTTACCATCTATGCGCTCTTTATGCTGCTTCACGGCTTAAACTACACACGCCGTCCTCTCGAAGAAAGCCTCGGCTTCGGAAGAAGGGCCTATACGGTCGAAGAACTGAAGGAAGTGTATATCTGGGTAGTCGACGGGCTTAATGTGTCAAGACTCGAGTCATGTGAAGATGCGCGAGGCGTGATCTCTTATCCCGGCGGCGTCGAGAAATTTCTCTCCGATATGGAGACACTCTACGAGGAATCGGCAGAAGATCTTGCTCCGATCATCGGAAATGCCGGCCGGCCGAAGCGCGTCGCACTGTCGCACTACTGGTCCTACACATATATCGTCGGCATGTATTTCCCGTTCTTCGGAGAACCGAATATCAATGTAGATGTCGAGATGTCCGAGATCCTCTTTAATGCTGCGCATGAGATGAGCCATATGCACGGTTTTGCCGTCGAGAATGACGCGAATCTGGCAGCGATGCTGATCTGTATCAACAGCGATTGCCCGGAACTGCGGTATACCGGTTTCTGCGAGGCGCTCGATCTGATCTTCGTGGAACTGATGTATGCTTTTAACACCGATACGAAGGGCTTCGAGGAATTTGTCGTACGTCATCCGATCGTGGACGGTTACTTCCGTGATGATGATGCCAGAAGCGCCTACTGGGAGAAGATCGATCCGCCACAGATCGTCTCCGATGCGTCTGAGGCGGCCAATGATACATTTCTTAAGGCCAACCAGCAGGAAGAGGGCGTGCAGAGCTATAACATGCCGAGATCCAATATCGCCGATTACTACTTCACGCATGTGAAGGGGAAATAATACTTCTGTTGTAAAAGCATGCGAAAAGACGAAGAAGGAGAAGATTCGTGGGAGGAGAGATGAACACATCCCGGATAGAAGTGCGATGCGAAGGACATGATTTCTTCTATCCTGTCAGCGATATTCTCCGCTTATTTACCGGGGCGATCCCTCGTGAAGAACATGCTGATGCTCTTCCGGATACGCTTTCCGGCCGTGTTGTCTGTGATGTGGGACGCGTACTCCCGGACGGGGTGGAGATCGTGATCCGAAGCCGTGTGACAGACGAAATCGTGGAGACTTTCGTGGAAACGTCCTCATTTCCAGGTGAAGAAGAAAACGAGCATAATGCCTGCGGTGACGAGTCATGCGGACAGGAGAAGAGCGATGCTGTATGCATAAATCGGGAAGCGCTCTGCATGCCTCTTAACCGGGAAGTCAAGCGGCAGCTCTATGAGGTCTTGTCTATTGTTCTGAAAAAGTCCTTCCCGTGGGGATCCCTTACCGGGATCCGGCCGACACAGGTCGCACGAGAATTAGTATCTGAATCGAAGATGACGGACATCTACGGGGTCAGAGCGGATAAAGCCCATCTGGCGTTCATCACCCGTGATGAAGAGGATCGAGTCCTCGATATGACGGCACCTGACAGCCTTCATGTCTACATCGGTATTCCGTTCTGCCCGACAAGATGCGCGTACTGTTCTTTTGTCGCGCAGGAAGCACCGAGGAAGACATCGCTTCTTCCTTCGTATGTCGACGCGATGCGTAAAGAGATGGAGCGCGTGCTGCCGAATATTGCGCAGAAGATCGAGACACTCTATATCGGCGGAGGTACACCGACGGTACTCGATGCTACGCTCCTTTCAAAACTCATGGATGGAATAAAGGGGAACCGTGCTTTTGACGCAGTGAAGGAGATCTGCGTGGAGGCCGGAAGGCCGGATACGATCACAGAAGAGAAACTTCGTGTATTACGCGCGGCAGGCATCACGAGGATCTGCATCAACCCGCAGACGCTCTGCGATGCGACACTTCTGCGTGTCGGAAGACGTCACACGGCTGACGACTTCGTCCGTGCCTTTGAAATGGCACGGGAGATGGGCTTCTCTGTAATCAATACGGACCTGATTGCAGGACTTCCGGGAGAGAGCGCGGAGGAGTTCTGTGAGTCTTTGGACCGGATACTGGACCTTGCGCCCGAGAATGTTACCGTACATTCGCTGTCGAAGAAACGCCGCTCGGACCTGACGCGTGAAGAGATCCTTCTTCAGGAAAAAGAAGACCTCAGGAAGATGGAGACGATGCTGACCTATGCATCCTCCGGACTGATGCGCGCGGGGTATTCTCCTTATTACTTGTATAAACAGAAGGACACGCTGGGCGGACACGAGAATGTCGGCTATCAGAAGGGCGGGACGCCGTGCGTCTATAACGTCGCCATGATGAGCGACCGGCGGAGCGTTCTTTCTTTCGGCGCGGGCGGGATGAGTAAGCGCGTGTTTCCGGGGGATGGGGATGTCCGCGTCGAACGCTGTTCGTGCATCAAGGACCCGATCCAGTACATCGCGAACGTCGAAGCTATGGCGCAGAAGAAACGTGCCTTTTTCGCTTGATCGTCAAAAGTCGCTGAAGATGTCGCTCTCGAGGCGGTCAAGAGCGACAAGTTGAGCGACAAATAACCTGTGGTTGCTGAAACTCTTTGAAAGAAAACGCAATTTGCTGTTGACAATATCCTTATTAGGATTTAATATCAATAATAGAAAAGCACTTGGACACCGAACCGGTGGCCTGAGTGAATATCGTAAGATCATGCAGCAGGAGCTGTCCGGAAGGAGTTTTCGAGGATGCAGGAAAGGAATACGCTTCAGAAGAGGATCGTGCACGAGACACTGATCGAGATGTGCAATCACCCGACTGCAGACGAAGTGGCAGCTGAGGTGCAGAGCCGTTATCCGTCGATCTCGCGCGCGACTGTCTACCGTATTCTTAATAAACTCGCCGATTCCGGTGAGGCACTCCGCATCCGTATCAACAACGGCGCCGACCATTTCGACCACCAGACCTTCCCGCACTATCACGTGCACTGCAGTGAGTGCGGCAAAGTCGCGGATGTCGCGATGCCGGTGGAGGAACTGGTCGATATGCTGACCGACACTTCCGGCTACAGGATCTCAGGATATTCACTTCAGTTCGATGGACTGTGTCCGGAGTGCTGTAAAGAAAAAGAGGAGCGCGGCGCGTGATGTGGAAGCGCTTCGGCCGGAGCCGGAGCACGACGCGGAAGTGTCAGCGTTCCCCCAAAAACAAATCAGACAAGGAGTATCGATTATGACAAAGTTTGTATGTTCTGTATGTGGTTACGTGTACGAAGGCGAAGAAGCACCGGAGGCCTGCCCGGTATGTAAGGCTCCGAAGACGGCATTTAAGAAAATGGAAGAGAACATGGGTCTGGCGGCTGAGCACAAGTTCGGTGTGTATGCCGAGACAGTAAAGAACAACCCGGACATCTCCGAGGAAGATAAGAAGTACATCTTCGAACAGCTGAAGGCGAACTTCACCGGTGAGTGCTCGGAAGTCGGTATGTACCTGTGCATGGCCCGTATCGCTTATCGCGAGGGGTATCCGGAGATCGGTCTTTACTGGGAGAAGGCGGCATTCGAAGAGGCAGAGCATGCAGCGAAGTTCGCAGAGCTCCTTGGTTCGGATCTGGAAGCGAACATGAAGGCATCCACGAAGGAGAACCTCAAGTGGCGTGTAGACTGTGAATTCGGCGCGACAGCAGGTAAGACCGAGCTCGCTACGGTTGCTAAGAAGAACAACCTCGATGCGATCCACGATACCGTTCATGAGATGGCCCGTGACGAAGCCCGTCATGGTAAGGCTCTGAAGGGACTCCTCGACAGATACTTCAAGTAAGTTTCTTAAGGCAAAAAGTCTGAAATTGCGTGTGGATTCTCAAAAATGGAGATTCCACACGTTATTTTTTTCGGCGGCGTGCTGCCGTCGCAGAAACGTCGCTGAAATGTCAAAAACTGCGACGAATTTGCGACAGCGAAGCTTTTTGATTCGAGGCTTCTGACGTGATATACTGAAAGAGTATTTCGGGGGCGTCTTAGACGATGAAAAAAAGGGAAGATTCCGCACCGAAGAGGAACTTCCCGGGCAAGATTAGAGGGTGGTCATATGAAGAGATTTCTAACAGGTTTAGTCGCAGGCATGATGCTTCTGCCGTCAATGGCTACCGCGGTTTGGGCGGATGAAGCGAAGCTTCCTTTTACACTCCGAGCACCGAAGGACGTGGCGGTTTCCTGGCTGGAAGGAAATGATTCGCCGACGACGATGGCATTGGCCGTAAGCCAGGATAATGAGATGGCGGCTTTCTATCAGCAGCTGGAACAGGCACGTCAGGACGAAAAGGCAGACGAGATATTCTCCCAGTATGACTTTGACGATATCTATACCCAGATACAGGTCGACTGGGCGATCGATGATGTAGAGGATCCGGTCAGCGGATGGCACTACGATCCGGCGTTCTGGGATGCAGATGAGACGCATGGTTTCGGTTATGACACGGATGGGAATTACCGCGTCAGTGACTGGGATATGGTTGATTGGGGACTTGGAAATGCGACAGAGACGGTTCAGGAATTCTGGATCATGAGAGGCGTGCCCAATGATGAACGCTGGAACGGAAATCCGGATACGAAGACGCCGGGCGTGAAGGATCAGCTGAAGCCGGAACAGTATACTTATTCTGAAGAGGAAGAAGCCCTGTATATCGATTTCAATGAGCATACGGCATATTTTCGGGCACGCTGGGTGGTCGTGACATATGATTCCGAGACAGGTGTCACGAAGTACTACTTTTCCGACTGGTCGGATATGTGTGCCTATGGTAAGGATGCGCAGAAAGAGGAAGCTATCACCGCTTCGGATATTCCGGCTCCGAAGATCGTCGATCTCCGGATGACCGATGAGGATTTCAACGGACAGCCGGTCCTGGCGTTCACCCTCGAAGTACCGGATGAGGTCGCTACGATCAGCACGAAAGTCAGTGCCGCCGGAGGTGCTTTCTGGATCGATACGGAAGCCCGCCTGAAGGGGGATGAAGAATGGACCCTGATGAGCAATACGGACAGAGACGTAAAACCGGGAGAGATGAAGTGCGCCCTTGTCCATCTGGTGAAAGAAGATCAGACGATCCCGGACGGAGCAGAGGTGGAGATCCGCTGCCGCTACTTGTGCAGCCAGCCGGAACTGGACGATATTTCCTCCGAGTATTCGGAAGTGCTGACCTTCCAGACCAAGAAGATCGAGGACAAGAAAGATCCGACGCCGACACCGGAGCCGGATGACACTCCGACACCGACGAAGGCGCCGAAGAAGACCGAGGAGAAGAAGGAAGAGAAGAAATGCTGGCTTTGCGGATTCTGTCCGTGTCCGCTGGGACTGTGCATCTTTATCTGGATCGCGATTCTGATCGTGATCACGGTCGTAGTCATCGTGATCGTGAAGAAGACACGGAAAAAGAAGAAGGACACGCCGGATAAAGAATAATAAGGAATGCGGGCGAAACGGAATCGCAAAATAAATAATCAGATATGATATCAACATGAAATGATGAGGAAAATACTATGTTTATAAGTAATGATATCAAATACGTAGGTGTAAATGACCATAAGATCGATCTGTTCGAGGGGCAGTATGTGGTGCCGAACGGCATGGCGTATAACTCGTATGTGGTCGCGGACTATAAGGTCGCGGTCATGGATACGGTCGACAAGAATTTCACGCATGAGTGGCTCGATAATCTGGAAAAAGCACTGAACGGCAAGGCTCCGGATTACCTGATCGTCCAGCACATGGAGCCGGATCACTCTGCCAATATCGTGAACTTCATGAAGAACTATCCGAATGCCGAGATCGTCTCTTCGCAGAAGGCGTTCACCATGATGAAGAACTTCTTCGGAACAGAATTTGAAGACCGCCGCATCGTGGTCGGGGAAGGCGATGAGCTCCCGCTCGGCAAGCACGTCCTGAAATTCATTGCTGCACCGATGGTCCACTGGCCGGAGGTCATCATGACGTACGACACCTATGATAAAGTGCTTTTCAGTGCGGACGGATTCGGAAAGTTCGGCGCGCTCGATGTCGAGGAAGACTGGGCGTGTGAAGCCCGCCGCTACTATATCGGTATCGTCGGCAAATACGGCGTGCAGGTGCAAAATGTCCTCAAGAAGGCGGCAGGCCTCGAGATCAAGACGATCTGTCCGCTGCACGGTCCGGTCCTGACCGGAGATCTTTCCCCGTATCTCAAGCTCTATGACATCTGGTCTTCCTACGGTGTCGAGACTGAGGGCGTCGCGATCTTCTATACTTCTGTCTACGGACACACAAAGGCGGCAGTGGAGCTTCTCGCGAATAAACTGAAGGAAAACGGCTGCCCGAAGGTTGTCGTCAATGACCTCGCCCGCGAAGATATGGCCGAGTGCGTCGAGGATGCCTTCCGCTATGGACGTATCGTTCTGGCGACCACGACCTATAACGCAGATGTATTCCCGTTCATGAGAGAATTCATCGATCACCTCACGGAGAGAAGTATCCAGAATAAGACCATCGGTATGATCGAGAACGGTTCTTGGGCGCCGCAGGCGATCCGCACCATGAAGGCGATGCTCGAGAAGAGCAAGAATATCACCTACACCGAGAATAACGTCAAGATCATGTCGGCGCTGAACGATGAATCGAAGGCGCAGGTCGAAGCGCTTGCACAGGAACTGTGCCAGGATTACCTCGCACAGAAGGATGACACTGCGAATAAGAACGACCTGACTGCGCTCTTTAATATCGGTTATGGCCTCTATGTCGTGACGTCGAATGACGGGAAGAAGGACAACGGTCTCATCGTCAATACCGTTACCCAGGTCACGAACACCCCGAACCGCATCGCAGTCACGATCAACAAGCAGAACTACTCGCACCATGTCATCAAGCAGACGGGTGTCATGAATGTCAATTGCCTGTCGGTCGAAGCGCCTTTCAAGGTCTTCGAGATCTTCGGTTTCCAGAGTGGAAGAAACGTCGACAAGTTCGCGGGTCTTCAGGAGAACCTACGCTCGGACAACGGACTTCTGTTCCTGAGTAAGTACATCAACTCTTTCATGTCCCTGAAGGTCGAGGACTACATCGATCTCGATACACACGGCATGTTCATCTGCTCCGTGACCGAAGCGCGCGTGCTCTCGGATAAGGAGACCATGACCTACACCTATTACCAGAAGAACGTCAAGCCGAAGCCTCAGACAGAAGGCAAGAAGGGCTGGGTATGTAAGGTATGCGGATATATCTACGAGGGCGACGAGCTCCCGGAAGACATCGTATGTCCGCTCTGTAAGCACGGCGCCGCGGACTTCGAGCCGATCAGCTGAGAAAAGGAGCAGAATGCTATTTCTATGAACAATGTCGAACCCTATGCGCATAAAGTGCAGTACTATGAGACGGATAAGATGGGCATCACCCACCACTCGAATTATGTCCGCTGGATGGAGGAAGCGAGAGTCGATTTCTTAAGTAAGATCGGCTGGGACTTCGATAAACTCGAGGAAAGCGGCGTGGCCTCGCCTGTAATATCCATAGATGTAAAGTATAAGGGGAGTACGGTCTTTCCGGAGATCATCACGATCACGGTATCGATCCTTGCACTTAAGGGCGTGCGACTGACTCTGGGTTACGAGATGAAGAATGCCTCCGGAAAAGTCGTCTGCCAGGCGCAGTCCGAGCACTGCTTCGTGAATATGGAAGGTCGTCCGATCCGCCTCGAGAAAGACTGCCCGGAGTTCTATTCGGCCCTGTCGGAACTGGTCAGAAGCGAGTAGTCCGGCGCTTCCGAAAAACAAGATATTCTTCAGCCTTTTAGGAACACCTGCCCGTTTCGCAAACGTGCAGGTGTTTTTTACAAACAGATGTACTGGTGTAATCTCAATGTCGAAATGATTGCCTGAATGTGACATTTTCTTTATTCTTTCATTCATTCGAGGAAATCGCTTTTGTCCGAAAATAAAATAGCACCGTGAGGAACTATGCATTTTCAGAACAAAGGAGGGTTACTCATGATGAAAATGATGAATAGTAAGCGTTGGCTTGCCCTGATTATGACCGTTGCGATGATGTGTACGTCCATGTCCATGGCCGTATTTGCGGAGCCGAGAGATGCGGGAAGCGGAACGAAACCAGTACCAGTAAAGTATTACGACGAGAATGGATTCGTCGCGACAAAACAATGTGAAAAAATTCTGGGCAAAACGCCTAATGAAGGAGAGATTGTCCTGACTGAAGGTTGGTATGTGATTGACAATGATGGATTTCAAACAATTTCAAACCGCATTCATGTAGATGGAGATGTTCATCTCGTAATGAAAAATAACGATGGTTGTAATTTGTTGGAGGGCATTCGCGTCGCTAGTGGAAATACGCTTTCAATTTATAACGCAGTAGACTATAGTGGTAGCCTTATAGTTACGATCCTTCAGACGAATGAATCAACAGCGGGTAATGCAGCAATAGGTGGAAACGCAAACGTGTTTGTTGATCAAACTGAAGGTACAAAAAAAGGCGAAGCGAATGGCAATATATATATACGGTGGAAGCATTGTCGTTGTGAACTACAACGGTCCGTGTATCGGAAAAGCTTATGGAGAGACTGTAGGCGATTGTGGAACGCTGCATGTTCTTTCTGGAAGTGTTAATACGCTTTATACTAATGATCCATATAAGACCGTTGATACAGGAACACAAAAAATAGATGCACCGTATATGACTGTTGATGATCACAGTATTACACCTTGTAATCATACGGATGAAGACGGAGACACAAAGTGTGACACTTGCGGAGCGCCGATGGAGTGTATAGTTACTTTTGACGCGGGAAGCGAAGTTGAGATTCCCCAACAGAATCTTTCATACAATAGTACAGCTACGAACCCTGATGTCCCGCACACGGGAAGATATAAAATCAAAGGCTGGACATATAATGGTGCGCCCTATGATTTCAAAAGTTTGGTAAGAGATAATATAACGCTTGTTGCTGTCTGGTCGTATGTAGCCAGTGCGCAGTCAGCGACAGTGATTTTTGAAGGTGGTCTGAAACTGCGATTCACTTTGCAGTTCTCGGAAGAACTTCTCGAAGATCAGGAGGCAACGATAACATTTAAAAAAGCAGGACAGACGGTAGAAACGTACAACATTTCTTCGGTGGTGAATAGCGAAGGAGAAGCGCAGTTTGAGTTCCCGGTCCAGGCCATGGAGTGGCAGGATGTATTTACAGCCGAGGTCTTTGACGCGAATGGTGACAAGGTCGTCTTCCGAAATGCGCAAGGACAAGAGTACGATGATGATACCATGGTTTATTCCGTGTATCAGCATTACCTAAACGGTGTGAACGGTGGATTTGAAGACACGGATTACTGTGAGTTCCTGGAGTATGGACTGGGTTACTACTGCGGTAACGCGCAGATCTATTTCGGTTACAATGTGGAAAGCATGCAGGGGAATTATGAATGCCCGGATTTTACTACGGAATCGGAGTACAAGATGACGGCTACCAGTCCGAGACCTTCTTGGGTCACGGGGACATCGCTGCGCGTGAAATTCACAGACAACAACACGCTCCGTGTCACATTTACGCTCACGGAGGATAGTATCGCGAACTACTCATTCAGCCTGAAAGATTGTGAAGGAAATGTAGTAACCACAGAGGCGAAACGGATCAGTGCGAACCGCTATGCGCTGGATGCAGAGAACATCGCTGCTCCGAACCTGACGAAGAACTTTACCTTCACGATTACCAATACAACTGCAAATGAATCGTATACGATTACAGCCAGTGCTATGTCATACGCGATACTGGCGATGGAGAAAGGTTCGACTGAGAAGATGATACAACTTGGTAAAGCTCTGTATTTCTACGGTGAAGCAGCAAAAACGTATTTTAATATACATGGTTCGCAAGAAGCGTGATCCAAAGATGAACTATGACTGAGAAAAGGAGAGATGTATAATGAAAGAGAAATATGATCCTCTAGAGATAGAAGTATTTGTTTTTGAGGGTGTGAACGTGGTCACAAGTTCCCCGTGGGGCGAAGAAATTGAAATCCCGAGTGAAGGAAACAATGGCGGATAATAAAATGAAGTCAAAGAAAAAGATTATTGCCGGAAGCATCATATGCCTGTTGATCCTTGGCATCGGTGTCTTTGGCTGGAGCAGATGGTCGAAGAAATCCTCCGACGGAAGCGATGCATCTTCTGTGGCATCTTCGGATGCTACTGGCTCGAGCGTGGATGGCCAGACTGATCCGAACGGAGGGGCGGACCCGAATGTGTCTGATTCTCCCGATGAGAGTAATGGTGTTTCTGAGCCGGGATCTTCTGATGGATCTGAGCGGGGAGTTGAGAGTGGGAGTTCTTCTTCTTCCGCTTCCGGTGAAACGACCAAGAGTACGGTTCCGGGTGAGTCATCGGCAAATGGTGATTCCACAAAGAGTACGGTTCCCGGCGAGACTTCTTCGTCAGATGGAAAAGACAAATCCGGTTCGGATAATGACGCGCCGAAGACGACCTCTTCTCAGCCGATTTCGACGGAAGCAGGCGAGATCATCATAGATGAGCCGGCTCCGGAGACGTCAAAAAGCGCCGGTTCGGGCGAGACGGCAGAGTCGGGAAATAACGGCAGCGGATCTTCCGGACAGGGCAACTCTGATCCGAAAGAAGGAACTGATCCGACATCGGCTTCCGGTTCGGAAGCGAAAACGTCTGAAAACCCGCAGACTCCTTCTGAAAACCAGGAGCCGGCGACCACCACTCAGAAGATGTACCGTGGCGATCTGGCGGGTGAAGAAGATACGAATATCTGATCTCAGCGAAGAACGCCTCCGACCGGCGCTTCTGCTGATCAGCCGGAGAGTATGAAAATAAAAGAATAATGGCCCGTGTGACTCATGGCGTCTGCCTTTGCAGAACCTGGCGCACGGGTCATTTCATTTTCATCTTTTTCGGTTTCGGAAAAGATTCGGATAAAATAGCAAATATTTTTTTCGTAAGAATGGACTTCTTTCTGTATATATCATAGAATAGCATCATGAGAAACTTTGGTATTGGGAAATAAGGAGGGTGACTCATGATGCAGAAAAAGAATGTCAGACGTTTTCTTGCGTTGCTTCTTAGTGTGGCGCTGATGTGCGGTATCCTGCCGATGACGGTCTGGGCGGATGATTCGGATGAGGTTGTTGTTACTTACTATCTTACAGGAGATAGTGGAACTACAGATACGAAGACTTGTCAGGTTGTTACTGCAACGACCACAACATGGACCGGCACAGCGAGTGAACCCGGCTGGTATGTTGTGAAGACAGATGGTAAAAAATCGCTTGGATTCCATGACCGTATCGAGGTTGACGGTGTCGTGAATCTTGTTCTTGCGAATGAAGGGACTTTTGTTCCGGGGAAAGGTATTCACGTTGGCAAAGACAGTACGCTGACGATATACAAAGCTAACGCAGATGTGAATGCAAGCGTGCAAATCTTGGCGAATGAATTACCTGAAGGTTGTGCAGGAATCGGCGGTGATCCGGGCGAGGTGAACGGCTTTATAACGATCAACGGAGGAGATTTCTTCGTTATTGGTAATAAAGGCGCCGGCATCGGAGCCGGAGCCGGAGCCATCGATCCTGCAGATAACCAAAACCGACATATAGATATTAACGGTGGATATGTTTATGCAGAGTCACTATCGGGTGGCGCCGGAATCGGCGGTGGCGCCAACGGCGTAATGACTGCAGTGAATATTAACGGAGGCGAGATAGTAGCTTACGGAGCTGCCAAGGCTGCCGGTATTGGTAGTGGAGACTCTGCTACGGGAACCGTGCCGGTATATATTTATGGAGGCAAAATTACTGCGCAAGGTGGTGAAGACGGCGCAGGAATCGGAAGCGGATATCGTGGTGCTGTGGCTACGGTTCAGGTTTGGGGAGGAATCGTCACTGCTGAAGGAAATGGTTATGCACCCGGCATAGGTGGTTATACTTTTGAGTCTGGAACCGCTATCTATTTTCGCGGAGATTCTATCATTACTGCTACAGGTGGCGAAAACGGCGGCGCAGGAATAGGTTCGGCCGCATATGTTGAGGAATTCAACGGCAGCGTGGTTATGTTTAATGCTACCATTCAGGCGCAAGGTGGTCCGGGTGCGGCTGCTATCGGTGGCGGTTATGATGTGCCTTCAAATGCAGGTGTGCAGTTTGCTCCAGAATCCGGTCATTCTTTCAGTGCAACGCTGAAAGCCGGAGAATATAATGGTTCTTATGGACAGGCTATTGGTAATGGTGCGGGAGTAGATACTCAAACTGGAACGACCACTTTTAGATTTAATGGTTATGAAGGTGTGACCGTTTATGGAAAATCCGGTGAACAGGCGCTTGAGGAGAACCGAGTGGCTATGTTTTCTCAGAGCGAAGTAACGATTGGAATTTGTCAGCATCCGAATAGTGTTACATATCAGGAATGCGTAATGGAGAATGGAGAGTCCCGTCATGATAGAACAGTGCATTGTAAGTATTGTAATATGTTACCTGAAGGAACATGGGATCGAGAGTTTCATGTTTTCGACCCTCTGACCCATGAATGCGCATGTGGACACAAGGCGTTGAAGTAACAGTTGATGGAATTGACAGTAGCGATTGGGAAATCTTGTTTTGTGAAGACAATTATGCTGCAGGTGATTCTACTGTGTACTTGTATGTGTATGTGGACAATCCTTCTAGAATGATAGATGTCGTTCATGCAACATATATTGATCCCGTAGACAACCAACAGAAAGAAATCAGTGACTGTGAGATTCATAATATTTCCGGTTACGGATATAATAAATGTTCCGTTAAGTTCACGATGCCTTCTACCAGTGTCAATTTCGAGATCCATCCGATCATGAATGTTACTTTCGATACGAACGGTTCTTCTGAGAGCATGGAGCCGGTAGAGGTGGATCGCGGATTCAAGTATACTTTGCCGGAGTGTACGGTCAAAGCGCCGGAAGGTAAGTGCTTCTCCGGATGGAAAGTAAACGACAGCGAGAGAACTTGCATCGCCGGAACAGAGATTGTAGTTACGACAGATGTTGTCCTTCAGGCACAGTGGACGGATACCGTATGCCATCACGACACATTTACCTATGAAGCATCTGAAGCGGGCCATGTGAAGATCTGTAGTGCATGTGGCTGTCAGCTGGGTGCGGAAGAAGCACATATTGACGAAGAAGGAGGTAAGGATCATAAGTGTGATCTTTGTGGTGCGGATGTTACCCATGTGTACTTCGTATGGGAGAATGAAACGGATGCAGAGATCTATGAACATGTGATCATTCCGCGTGGTGCGAAAGTGGCAAGGCCGGAAGATCCGGATATGCCCTTTAAAGAGTTCGATCGTTGGGTCAATGTTTCTGACGGCGAGCCGTTCGATTTTGATACGCTTATCGATGAAAAGGATATCGCCCTGGCTGCAATCTGGGATGACGAAAAGTACGTCATCATGAAGTCTGCTTCGGTGGTGTTTACAGCCGGTCTGCAGCTGCAGTTCACTATGGAATTGTCAGATTCGTTCATTGCAGATCCGAATACTTCTATCGTATTCATGAAAGGCGGGACGGAGGTCATACCTTCATCGGTTACCGAAGATGGAAATACCCGGGTATACCGTGTAGATGTGCCGATCCTAGAGTATAGAGACGCGATCGTTGTCAAAGTGAATCCCTGCGGCCGGGAGCGTGCGAATTCTATCATCCGGATGGAGAGACGACATATGCGGATAATGAGTTCATCTACTCCATGCATTTGTACGTGCAAGATGTGATAACTGATGTGAATTCGAGTGAGTCGATGAAGAGGCTGGCGGCATGTCTTTTAGGTTACTATGAGTATGCCTATCAATTTTTCACAGGAAGAGTTGGGGTGGAAGGGCCTCGTGCTAATCCGTGGATCGATCAATTCACGGTCACGGATGATATGAAAGCAACTTACGGCGCGAAGAAACAGGTTACGGATGCACCGGGCGTCATCGGTACTTCGCTCAATGTCCTGTTTGAATCGAACAACGCTCTGCGATTGGCATTTAAACTGGATGAAGGGTATGGTCCGGATGATTATACGTTCCAGTATTTTGATGGGGAGACCTGGCATACTGTTGAACCGGTTTCTATCGGGAATAACCGCTGGGCAATCTTAGTGGAAGATATCGCAGCTCCTAATCTTGGGTATATGTTCAAGTTTGTTCTTACCCATAAAGCGTCCGGATCAACGTATGAGGTTTCCGCGAGTGTGTACTCCTATTGTCTGCTTGCAGCGCAAAATGGAAGTGAAAATATGCAGGGACTTGCAAAAGCACTCTACTGTTATGGTGAGGCGGCATACGAATACTTTGTGAAGCCGGGTGAAAATGGTAACTAGTCGTCCACGCGGATAGGAGACCTATGAGAGAAACAAGGAGAGAGAATATGGAAATATACGAAGAATTGGAAATGACCGTGTTTCTATTTGAGAACGAAGATGTTATAACCGGATCACCGCCTACCGGAGAAGAAATGGACATATGACAGTTATTCAGAATAGCGGTCCCGGTACTGCTTAGGTGTGAGGCCGCAGTCTTTCTTGAGAAGATTCGTGAAGTAACTCTGGCTCGGGAAGGCGAGCGATGCGGAGATCTCGGCGATAGAATAGTCGGACGAGACGAGCATCGACTTCGCTGTCTCGAGTTTTTTCATCTGGATGTAGTCACTCACGGAGTAGCCGGTCTCTTTCTTAAACAGACGTGAGAGATAGGGCGCGGAGAGATTTGCGATGTGAGCGAGTGTCGGAAGCGTGATCCGTGTGTGCAGGTGTTCGTAGATGTAATTGACGCAGGTCTTCACGGACTTCGAGGAGGAAGTGTTCCGATGCATGTTCTGCATCCTCTGTGCGTAATGGATACACATGTCATTGTGTAGGTCGGTGATCTCCTCGGCATCCTGCGCCTCATCGGCGAGACGGATGTAGTAGTCGCTGAGACTATAGGCTTCGGCGACGGAAAGACCTCCGGAGATGCAGGAGCGGGCGACCATGGCGGTCGTGATGGTCAGATGGTATTTGAGGTTTTGTAGAGGATTTTTTGAAAGAGTGCCGAAGCCTTCTTTCTTGTGAAAGGGCTCGTTGAGAAGCTTTTTCACAGACTTGATGTCGCCGCTGCGGATGGTCTCGTAGAAGTCCATCTCCGGAGCGTAGGGCGCGTGGTGCATCTCATATTCGCGGTGGAGAAATTCCTGATACGATATCTTCTTGCGTGACGGCATAAAACCTCCCCGATCCTTTGTGTGGCGCGATCGCAAAGACGCACAAGTAAATGGAAATCAAAAAAACACAAATGACAAGTGCTTTTCAAGAGGGATTATAGCATAAAAACATAAAAAAAGATATGAAAAAGCAATAACGGCGTGAAGATAACTGCTATTTTGAAACCAACTTAGAATTTTCGTGATAACGAGATTGGAGGACATCTATGAAAAACAGAAAAATCATCAGCGCGATCCTGGCTGTTACCATGCTGATCTCTCTCTGTGCCTGCGACAAGAAAGAGTCGACCACGATCGAAATTTCGGATAACATCCCGCCGTCACAAGTGGAGACGGATGCAGAGGCCACAAAGACAGAGACGCCGGAGATCGAAGGATATAATCTCCTCTGGAGCGATGAATTTGACGGCGACGCGATGGACGAGAGTAAGTGGAACTACGAGCCGCATGAGCCGGGCTGGGTCAATAATGAGCTGCAGGAATATACGACCTCGACAGACAATGTTTTCGTCAGAGACGGCAAGCTTGTGCTGAAGGCCATCAAGACGGAAAAGGACGGCAAGGAATACTATACGTCCGGTAAGGTGACGGGCCAGAATAAGACCGATTTCCTCTACGGGAAGGTCGTCGTCTCGGCGAAGGTCCCGGAAGGACAGGGACTGTGGCCGGCGATCTGGATGATGCCGAAGGATGAGTCGTACTACGGACAGTGGCCGAAGTGCGGTGAGATCGACATCATGGAGTCGCTCGGACATCAGACGAATATCTCTTACTCGACACTGCACTACGGTGAGCCGCACGGCGAGCAGCAGGGCACGATCGAGAAGAACGGGGCAGATAGTTTCTCGGCGAAGTTCCACGAGTATTCGGTGGAGTGGGAGCCGGGCGAGATGCGTTTCTATACGGACGGCGAGCTGGTGCTTACGTGTAATGACTGGTTCACGGCTGTACAGGGAGAGGACGATAAGCCGTATCCGGCTCCGTTCGATCAGCCGTTCTACGTGCAGCTGAATCTGGCAGTCGGCGGTAATTGGCCGGGTTATCCGGACGCGACGACGGACTTCTCGAAAGCGGAATTCGAGATCGACTATGTGCGTGTGTATCAGAAACCTTCTTACGACACGAATGTCAGTAAGCCGGAGAAGCCTTTCCGCGAGGCGCTTGCGGATGGTAACTTTATCCGTAACGGGAACTTCGCCGAGGCGGAGGATCTGACGGACGATGTGGACTGGAAGTTCCTGCTCTTTAACGGCGGCGAAGGCGCAGCGGAGATCAAGGACGGCGAGATGATCATCACCTCCACGAACTGCGGTACGGAGGAATATTCCGTACAGCTCGTGCACCCGGATCTTCCGATGAGAAAGGGTCATAAGTATAAGATCACTTTCGACATCAAGGCGGACGAACCGCGTAAGTGTATCGTGTGTATCTCGGCGCCAAATGCAGGCTGGATCCGTTACTTCCCGGATACGTCGATCGATCTGGAGACGGAATGGAAGACGTTCGAGTTCGAGTTTGATATGACGGAGAAGGACGATAACAACGGACGTCTCGAGTTTAACATGGGTAAACACGGAGACACCGCCACGATCCATATCACGAATGTGCGTGTGGAGGAAGTTACTGCGTAACATAATTCGAGTATTCTGAGAAAAAGCCGGAAGGTTTCATCGTAAGGAGCGATTCCGCAGGGCGTGAGTCCGAGGACCAGCGACGATGATGAAACATCCGGCTTTTTTCTGCGGAATCGCGACTCATGATTTGACTCTGTCGGTTTTTCATTCTGAATTGACGTGATACATCTGAAAGAGATCCCAATCCTTTGAGAAATGCGATATGTCTCCTAATCATCGGTGAAATACTATATAATGGACGTGAGGTATGGGATTTTTGAGATAGCTTGAGAGAGGGATCGGATCATGAAGAAAAATAGACTCAGAGACAGAGTGGCTGCGGTGGCCGCACTGATTCTTGCCGCGAGCATGATGCTGGCATCGTGCAGTAAAGAAGAGGAAACGACAAAGAAGAAGAGTAAGAAGTCGAAGGATAAGGAGACGGAAGATACGATCGACGATGAGTCGGATCCGATTGACGATCCGACGGAGACCTCGGAGGAGCCGACGACAACGACTGCTATGGCCGTCACGACGACAACCGCGTCGGATACAGTGGATGCGGACCGGTCTTCTGTGGCCGGTACGTATAACGGATATGCGGTGCAGACGAAGGCGGAGGCGTATCCGGAGTATGGTTCACTGAATAATTATCCGATCATTCATGAGGATACCGCGCTGGTGCTGTACGATGACGGCACGGCGACGCTCGAGTATGACGGCGCTAACGATGTCGATATCGAGGACTGGAACATCAGCGGTGAACAGTTAACGATCGACCTGTCGGGAACGTCCGTCTCGGGGACAATCAAGGATGGGATCGTTACTCTGGAACTGAACTCCACCATCATGTTCTTCGCATCTGATGATGCAGATACGTCCGTGATCGGCGCGATCACGCCGGAAGAAGCGTATGTCGTCGAGGGCGATGATTTCTATTTCGGGACCGGTCCTGCGGGATTTGACCTGGTCAGCGCCCAGACCTGTTATGAAACGGCAGGGAAGGCCGGTGTCGGCAAGGGCTGGTACTGTTTAGGCCGGCTCTATCATGAAAAGTCGTTCGAAGAAGGACACTGCGCGACAGCCATGTCGTACTATGAGAAGGCCGTCGAACTGGGTGACCCGAATGGCTGGGTCGGAGAAGGTTTCCTCTATGCGGAAGGCTCCGGCGTCGAGAAGGATATCGCGAAGGCGTATACGCTCTTCCAGCAGGCGGCCGATGCGGGATGCCTGATGGGCTATAACGGAATGGCGCTTCTTCTGTGGGAATATGATGAGATCCCGGGCATTACGTCGCAGGACACGCTAAAAGCACTGGAGTATTACGATAAGGCATCCCAAAGCCGGGATTGGTATGAGAGAGTCTTCGCTCTTAACGGAATCGGCCGTGTGTACAGAAATGGCCCTTCCGGTATCAAGCAGGACTACGCGGAAGCGATGAAGTGGACGTTGAAGGCGGCGGACGAGGGGTATCCTTCTGCCCTGAACAATGTAGGCACTCTCTACTATTATGGTCAGGGTGTCGAACTGGATTACAAAGTGGCGGCGGAATGGCTCGAAAAGGCGGCCGATGCAGGCTATGGAAGTTCGTGCGCGACACTGGCCTATATGTATGAGCATGGCATGGGTGTTAATGAGGATCCTGCCAAGGCCTTCGAGTGGAGCCTCCGAGGTATCGAGTGTGGAAATGTTGACTGTGTTTTTGACGCGGGATACTACTTGAAGAACGGCTTCGGTACGCAGGTGGATTACAGCAAGGCGATGGAGTACTTCCTGATCGCGGCCAGAGAAAACTTTGCGCGCGCGTATGGACATATCGGTGATATGTACAGCCGCGGGATGGGAGTAAACGAAGATATAGCAACGGCCTTAGAATACTGGCGGAAGGGCTGTGATCTGTGGGATTCTTCATGCGCCGCGAATCTCGGATGGGCGTATATGTACGGAAAAGGTGTCGATGTGAATTATGAAACGGCACTTAATTACTTCGCGCTTGCGATCTACTGCAGCAGTTATGATGGATACCAGACTTCAGCAGACTATGCGGGCGAACGTATCGACGAGATGGTGGACGCCGGTTATGTTACGGAGGAACAGGTGAAAGCGGCGCTTGCCGAATACGGAATCTCCTAAATGAATTGACATTTGGGGTGGCGTGCTTCAGAATGGGAACGTTATGAGAACAGATATAGAACTGAAAAAGTCAATGAGCGAGAAAGAGAAGGTCGTGCGTCTGGTATTTGTCCTGACGATCGTATGCTCTCTGATCGTGATCGTACGTGGTTTTTTCTCGGGAAAACCGCTGAATGACTATTTCTGGCATTATAAGGTCGGCGAGTGGATCGTCAAGAATAAGGAGGTCCCGACCTTCGGCATCTATTCGTGGTTTGCCAAGGACAATGGCCTCTACTGGTTCTCGCATGAGTGGCTGAGCGGCGTGGTGATCTATCTGACGTCGTTCGGCTCCATGACGGCGGCGATGGTCTCGGCGATGATCATCCAGATCGCCATCATGCTCCTGATGACGATCTCGACCCGTAAATACGCGGAGAAAAATGCGCTCGTGTACGGAGCGTGGCATATCGCTGCTGTGATCGTGATGAATAAGTATTTCTATCCGAGACCGCATATCTACAGTTATTTCCTGCTGTTCTTCGAGATGGCGATCCTCTATAAGTTCAAAAAAGAAGAGAAGAATACAAAACTTGTCTACTTCCTGCCGCTAATCGCGGTGCTGTGGGCAAACTTTCACGGCGGATCTTCAAACCTGATCTACATCATCCCGGTGCTCGTGCTGCTGACATCCCTTTGTGATTTTACGATCGGCAGAGTGGAGTTTACGAGGCTCCCGAAGGAGAAGTTAAAGAGTCTCGGCCTGGCGACGATGCTCTCTGTGATCGGTCTCTGCGTCAACCCGCACGGGTATAAACTTCTGACCTATCCGCTCGATAACATGAACGACAAGCTCATGCTGTCGGCGATCTCGGAGTGGGCCGCGCCGGACATCAAGAATATCTCCTCTTTTAAGGCGATCATCCCGGTGATCATCATTGCGCTCGTTTTCTTCCTTACCAAGAAGAAGATCAACGCGATGGATCTTCTGATCTTCGCCTTCTTCACGTATCTGTATCTGAGAAGCGAGCGCTTCGTCGCCCTCCTTCTGATCAGTGCGTGCTTCTATATGTTCGACTATGTGATCGACCTCGATCTCGATGCCTTCCTCAAGTGCAGGCCGCTCATCAAGAAAGCCGTGTATGCGCTCGCGGTGGTCGGGGTGCTGAGCTTCGCCATCCTGACGGCGGAGCAGGCTCTCCTGTCGGATGGTTCTGTGGTCACGGACCATGCGGTCAGTGACGAGGCGATCGCCGTGATCCGCTCGAGGAATCCCAGGAGGATGTATAACCACTACAATCTGGGCGGAGAACTGATCTATAACGATCTCGATGTTTTCATCGACGGACGCGCGGATATGTATTCGAAGTACAATTTCCGGGACTTTATGGATATGACGTCGATGACGCTCGACGGACAGGGCAAGTGGCATATAGAAGAGATGCTCGCGAAGTATAATTTTGATCTGTTCGTGTGTACGCAGACTGATAAGACACGGGTCTATCTCGAGGCGCACCCGGACGAGTATGAGTGTATCTATGAGGATGCGAAAGTGATCATCTTCGCTCCCTGCTAAAAGGAGAAGAAAATGAGAAGACGGGTCGGAGCTGTTCTTATGGCTTCGCTGATGTGTTTCTACATGACCGGATGCGGCACGAGAAACACTGAAAAACAGAGTAAGAAAAAAACTTCCCCCAATACGGCGACGACCGTGACGGAGCCGGGGGAGACCGGGAACGGAGACAAGGGCGGCGCGACCGGGCAGACAGGAACCGGTGTGACGGCGGATCAGCGTTTCGACGATATCGAACTGAGCAGCAAGTATCTCGTTGGGTTTGACTATAGTGACTATGATCTCTACATCTATTCAGTCGTTGTTTTCTGTAAAGTACGCTATGACAAGAAGATCGAGGTGGAGTATACCTATCCGAAGTCAAACGGCGAATACTTCTCGCAGACAGTCGTCTATGATCTGACGGATGAGCAGTATGCCAATATCGAACGGGAGATCGATCTGCGGGAACTCTATGAACTGGATCCCGAGGAGGCCGATCCGGAGAATACGATGGATGGCGGGTATACCTGGCTTCTGATCTATGATAAAGATGAGAATATCGCCAAGAGGTGCGGAGGTTTCTGTCCGCACAGTAAGAGGTTCGGGCAGATGCGAAGAGCGATCTTCGATAACCTTCCCGAGGGTTTCGTCGAAGGGTACGAGGACTGTAAACGAAGAAATGAATTCTACGGAAACTACCTCTATGGGAAGTACGGTGTTTTCTTAAGTGTGGAGGAAGACCTGTCGCAGTTTTCCGACTACAGGACAGTTGTGATCGATGCGCAGTATTTCAGTCGCGAAGAAATCGAAGATTTCCAAAAAGACGGGCACTTCGTCATCAGCTACATCAATGTCGGATCGATCGAGAATTTCCGTTCCTACTATGCCGAGTATGAGGAACTGACGCTCGGCGATTATGAGAACTGGGACGAAGAGAAGTGGGTCGATGTATCGGATGCGCGGTGGCAGGACTTTATTCTTCAAAAGCTCGCGCCGGAACTTCTTGCAAAAGGCATAGACGGATTCTTCGTGGATAATTGCGATGTATACTATAACTACCCGACAGAGGAGATCCTCGACGGATTGTCGGTCATCATGGAGGGACTCGTTTCCATGAACAAAGAAGTCATCGTCAACGGGGGCGATGCTTTTGCCGATGCATATGTAGATGCGGGCGGCAATTGGGAAGATATCATGACTGCGATCAATCAGGAGACGGTCTTTACCCGGATCGATTTTGACGCGGGGGAGCTCCGGGCCAGAAAAGATGACGATCCGGACAAGGCCTACTTCATGGAATATATCGAGAAGTATGCACAGATGGGAGCATATATCTATCTCCTCGAGTATACGAAGAATGCGGGCATCGAACAGAAGATCCAGGACTATTGCTGGGAACACAACTTCGTGTACTACGTGTCCGACTCGATCGAGCTGGACGGGTGAGAAGTAAGAGTACAGGCATTGATTTCTGAGAAAGAAATCACAAGGAGTGCAAGATGAACAAAATGGATATAGAAAGGGCAATCGAGCGGATCCGGAAGATGGAAGAGATCCTGAATAAAGGGCTGGAGCTTCTGGATTCTCCCGCGACATCGGAAGAGATGCTTCTGGCATTTCAAGGAAATATCGGTGCGCTGGAGCGATACTACGGAAGTCAGGATTGGAAAGATGATCTCGCGCTCGATGAGGCGGGGAAGCTTCCGGCGGATCTCCGGCGCGGTGTGCTGTCCGAAGACGGGATCTACGATCTTCTGGAGAAAAATAAGGAGAAGCTGGAGTCGTTCTCGAAAGATGTTGAAAAAGAAGATTCTGAAGAGCGAATCGGCGTGGCAGGCGTATCCGGCGGTTTCAACGTTTGCGGCGATCCCGATGTGCGGGAAGTAGTGACGGAACGTCTGGCGCTGCGGGCTTTCCGCCATGAGTATGCGGGATCGATGATGCGCAACTGGGTCTCGGACGATACGGTGCAGGGGATGTACGGCGAGCCTTCGTATTCGACGGAGGAAGCCGTGTGTGAACTGATAGACAGGTATGTAAGGACTACCCGGGAAGGAGATACGGCGCGTTTCGCGGTGATCGAGAGATCTTCCGGCGAATGTATCGGGCAGGCATCGTTCTTCCTGATCGATAAGAACAACCATTTCGGGGAGATCGAGTACTGCATCGGGCAGGCGTTCCAGGGGAAGGGCTATGCGACCGAGGCGACACGGGCGCTTATCGGATATGGCTTTGAGACACTGCATCTTCACAAGGTGCAGATCTGCTGCCGGCCGTCGAATACTTCCTCGAAGAGAGTCATCGAGAAGTGCGGTTTTACATACGAAGGGACACTGCGGGATTATTTCTTCCGCAAAGGCGGATACGAGGGAAGGATGTTCTTCTCGATCCTTGAGGAAGAATACCGGAGCCGGATGAAGGAGGGAGAGTCATGAAGAACAATCTGATCGCGGTCGCGGCGGCTGTGCCACCTGTAAGGGTGGGAGATGTAGAGTATAACAAGGAACAAATCATCGCCATCATCAGGGAAAACACGGATTGCGGTGTGATCGTCTTCCCGGAGCTTTGTGTCACGGGATATACGTGCGCGGACCTTTTCGAGAGTGACCTTCTTCTCCGGGCAGCAGAAGAGGCGCTCCCGGTGATTGCCGAAGCGACGGCGGACACAGGCGTGACGGCACTGGTCGGCGTGCCGCTGAGATACGGAAACAGTATCTATAACTGTGCGGCCGTACTGTCGGATGGCGTGGTCAAAGCATTGATTCCGAAGTCATATATCCCGAATTATTCGGAGTTCTACGAATGCCGCTGGTTCGCTTCCGGTAAGGATCTAAGAGGTAAGAGTGTCACGCTCTGCGGCGATAAGAGCACGATTTTTCCGGTCGAGATGACGGTGCCTCTCGGTGTGGATATCCTTCTGGAAGATCCGGTGACCGGAGCTGTGCTGGGCGTAGAGATCTGCGAGGATCTGTGGATCCCCGATAAGCCGAGTACGCATGCGGCATTGGCGGGCGCGAACATCATCGCGAATCTGTCGGCGTCCGATGAACTGATCGGCAAACGGGAATATAGGCAATCGCTCGTGAGCCAGCAGAGCGGCGCGTGCTACTGCGCCTACATCTACGTATCTTCCGGAACCGGCGAGAGCAGCACGGATCTGGTCTTCTCGGGACATACGATCCTTTCCCAGAACGGGAAACTTCTGGCGGAAGCGCTTTTCCCGTCGTATCCGCATGTCGAGAAGGTGCTCGTCGATCTGGGACCGATCATGCATGATAGAAGAAAACAGAATACCTTCGACAATGATTTTGCCGGGGAATACAGAAGAGTGCCGGTGCGCATGCAGGCTGCCGTTGCGGACGAGACAGACATCTCCGGTATGGCGGAGATCATGAAGAAATACAATTATCCGATCGCGAGGAATCCCTTCGTGCCGGCGGGTGAGGATGCGAGAGATGAGAGGTGCAGAAACATCCTGCAGATCCAGGCCAACGGGCTCGCGACGCGCGTGCGGGCGACGGGGATCAAGAATCTGGTGATCGGCATCTCCGGCGGGCTCGATTCGACGCTGGCCCTGCTCGTGTGCGCCGAGGCGAAGAGGATCGTCCCGGATATCCGCATCATCGGCTATACGCTGCCGAGTGAAGGGAATACGACGGAGCACACGCGGAGTAATGCGTGGAAGCTTATGGATCTTCTGGCGGATGAGTCCTATGAGGTCGCGATCGGGGAGGGCGTGAATCTGCATCTTTCCCAGCTCGGACATGAATTGTCGTATCAGGGCGAGGGGGATGTGACCTATGAAAATGCGCAGGCGAGGATGCGTACTTATATCCTGATGGATGCAGCGAACATGAAGAACGCTCTCGTGGTCGGGACCGGAGACCTCTCTGAGCTTGCGCTCGGCTGGTGTACGTATAACGGCGATCACATGTCCATGTATGCGGTGAATACGTCTGTGCCGAAAACACTGGTCCGGTTTATCTGCACGTCGTATGCCATGATC
Source organism: Clostridiales bacterium (assembly GCA_017551625.1). Lineage (GTDB taxonomy): Bacteria > Bacillota > Clostridia > Saccharofermentanales > Saccharofermentanaceae > Scatonaster. The sequence continues at coordinate 48,763 of JAFZLF010000038.1, forward strand.
TGCGGAAACGAAGAACTGAAGGAGGTCATCTTCTCTATCTGCGATACGCCGATCACACCGGAACTGACACCGAGTGAAGGCGGGGCGATCGCGCAGAAGACCGAGGAGAAGATCGGGAAGTACGATCTCAACGATTTCTTCCTGTACTATACGCTGCGTTATGGTTTTGAGCCGGCGCGCTCGGCGGCATATGCGCTCTGTGCCTATCCGGAGCTTGCGAAGGAAGATGTGGTCGAGGCGGCGCGGAAATTCTTCCGACGTTTCTTCACACAGCAGTTCAAGAGAAGCTGCCTGCCGGATGGCCCGAAGGTCGGATCGGTGTCCCTGTCTCCGAGGGGCGACTGGCGTATGCCGAGTGATGCGAAGGTCGCGCTGTGGCTTGAGGATCTCGACAGGGAATGAATGTTTTGAATACAAAAGAATAAATACTAAAAGTGTGATTACAAAAAGAATGATTACAAAAAAGGAAAGATGAGTATATGAAAGATTTTGACATTAGAGAAATAACAGATGGCGAGCAGAAGAAAGCGATCGCACGTGAGGTGCTGGAGGCTCTCACGGAATGGTTTGAGGTGAAGGAGAGCCGCGAGGGCTATATCGCGGACAGTCCGGACAAGCCCTTCTTCGCGTCGATGGATGGAGATACGCCTGCCGGTTTCCTGTACCTGAAGGAGACCGGAAAGGATACGGTGGAACTGGCAGTGATGGGTGTCCGTAAGGAGTACCACAGACACGGTCTGGGAAAAGCGCTTTTCGAGAAGGCGAGAGCGGCAGCGCAGGCGGCCGGGTATAGCTTCATGCAGGTCAAGACCGTGAAGATGGGGATGTATGAGGATTATGACCGTACGAACCGGTTCTATCAGGCGGTGGGGTTCAAGGAACTCGAAGTTTTCCCGCTTTTGTGGGACGAGGCGAATCCGTGCCAGATCTATGTGATGGCTCTGAAGTAAGAATCGGCGTATGAACTGAGGCTCGTGGTATTAATTCCTTCCCGGGTCGGACAGGATGATCTTTTCGAGATTATTGATCGAGGTGATAAGCTCGGCCTGACGCGAGATCAGCTCCTCACGAGGTAGTCCGAGTTCCTGAAGTTTCTGAAGGGCTTCGGCAACGCCTGTTGAAGAGGACTTACTGCTGATGACACGTGTGGAAGGCGCCGGTTCTTCAATCGGATCGTAAGTCGAATACCCCGTTGCTCTTCTCGATGGAGTGGGCCTCGAAAGGCCATCGTCCAAAGCCAGATCTATAATGTCGATGGCGAGCCCAACGATGGAACCTCTTTCTTGCAGAGGCGTTTCGTAGTAGGGATGTCTTCTGTCGTAATCCACGGCGATCTCCTCTACTGACATCTGTTCGATCTGTTTGCTGCGTTCCAGGTTTTTCACGCGCTGCTCGTTGTGGATCTCTTCTTTGTCCATCTGTGCGAAGGTGGAAGGACGTGAAGAGGGCTGGCGCCGGGAACTCTGGATGATCTTCTTCGCATCACCTGTGAGCTCGATGCCGATCACGCAGTACTCGATAATGTTTGAGATATATGCACGGCGGCTCTGGGGAAGCGCGCGGCTGAGTTCAGCCCACTCGTAGCGCTCGGCGAACTTCTTGAGGTTCATGGCGCTTCCGGAGAGTTTCTTCAGAAGTTCTTCTGTCGAGGCGACTCTGTAATTACAGAAAAGAGAAAGCACCGTCGATCTTGCGATCTGAAGTTTTCTTTTCTTCAGGTCGGAAAGGATCTTTAAGGCTGGCTCGAACTGGCCGTTCTTGATAGCCGTGTATGCCTTCTCGATGCCTGCAGATCCGAATATGGGCCGTGACTGATCGCTGCCGGGTGCAGTTGCTTTTTGAGGAGGAGCGACCGGGGCAGTCCGGGCTTTTGCGAACGGAGAAATCGACGCCGGAGCCTTCGTGATCGGAGCAGCCGTGACCGGAGCGGCCGTTTCTGAAGATTTCATGGTCGGAGTGGTCGGTGCAGCTGGGACAGCAGAAGCCTGTATTACCGGAGGCGGTGTCTCTGTCTTCGGTTCCGGAGTGACAACCGGCGTCGGCTCCGGCACAGGCGCCACTGCCGCCGTCGTTTCCTGCACTTCCTTTTTCTCCGCGATGCTTTTTCCACATGCCGGGCAGACCCATGCACGGGTGAAATCGTCAAATGCCATATCGGCGCTACAAAGAGGACACTTCATCTCAGCCATATTGCACCTCGTTCATTCGGAATCGGATCGGCTCACGGGAAGAATCCCAAGCCGTTATTGTGCATAGTACAGATTCATTATAGCAAAAGCACACTTGCGTCGGGTGACGATTTTGTGCTGAAAATATCAAGTGCGCCGTGCGTGGTCTGCTATACTGAAATCAGGATCGATCTCATTTCGAAGGAGGATGTATGAGCAAGCTCGCGCTTCTGGCCAATGTTCTGGAATACATGGAACAGCATATCACCGAAGATATCCATACCGAGGATATCGCCGCGGCCTGCTATTGCTCACGTTCTTCTCTCGAGAAACTCTTCCGTTGCGTCTATCACATCTCGGTTCGGGATTACCTGATCCGCCGGCGTATGACGCATGCGGGACAAGCACTTGTCGAGCGGCCGGACCTAAGTGTCCTGGACATCGCGGTCATGTACGGCTATTCGAGCAATGAAGCCTTTTCACGGGCCTTCCGGCAGGTGTGGCATCAGCTGCCCTCGGAGTACCGCAGCAACAAACGGTCTCCAGAGCTTTTCCCGAGGATGAATGCATCCTTGGAGATGAATAAAGGAGATGATCTTATGACAACCAAATTCGATATCAGTAACCTGTATGACCTGTTCCAGACGCGCCGCGACTGCTGGTTCGTGTGCGCCGATATACGAAACCTTATCCCGATCAACGAGATATCCCGTAAGGCCGGAGACCTCGCGATCCTGGAGTCGATGCGCCGGCTCGAGGCTGTCGCGGAGGAGGATGACATCGTATTCCGCATCGGCGGCGATGAGTTCGTGCTGCTGACGGCAAGCCCTGACGAGGCTGCGGCGCGGGAGAAGATGGAGCGCGTGCTCGCGCGAAACGGGGAGTGTATCTCGTTCGAAGGGCGCGACATCCCGCTGTCACTCTACGGCTGCATCGTGCGCCTCGGAAGAAAGACCGTCAAGTACGATGAACTTTTCACGGCGCTGTGGGAAGCGATTGAAGAGAGTAAGTGATTTTCGCCGGGCGGGTGTAAACGCTGCTTTTGCGAAAAACGCCCGTCGTCAGCTCGTATCACAGGCAGGTGTAAATGCTGTTCTTGCGAAAAACGCCCGCCGTCAGCTCGTATCGCAGGCGGGCGCAAATGCAGTTTTTGCGGAATACACCCGTCGGCAGTTCGTATAACAGGCGGGTGTAAATGCCGTTTTTGCGGAATACGCCCGTCGTCAGCTCGTATCACAGGCGGGTGTAAATGCTGCTTTTGCGGAATACACCCGTCGGCAGTTCGTATAGCAGGCGGGTGTAAATGCTGCTTTTGCGGAATACACCCGCCCGACTCGTTTTTTCAGTTAATGACATTTGTCATGTCGGGAAGTGATGGAGTTCACTAACGTCCGGAAACGAAGAATGGAATAATGATCTCATGAAAGATACGGACGGCGCGAAATGCACTGAACGGGCAGCACCCGATCAGAAATCCGCCCGAGAAAAACACATGAACTTTTGTGAAGAAAAAGCGAGGTTACGAAAATGAGTGAGATTATTAAGGTTGACGGACTGGTGAAGCGTTACAAAGAACTGATCGCGGTAGATAATTTCAACATGACGGTCAACGAAGGCGAGATCCTCGGTCTCCTGGGTCCGAACGGATCGGGAAAGAGTACGACAATCAACTGCATCCTGTCCCTTCTGGAATTCGATAAGGGCACGATCACGATCATGGGAAAAGAGATGAGTCCGAAGGCCTATGACCTCAAGAGCCAAATCGGTGTGGTCCCGCAGGAAGTCTCCGTTTTCGAGGAACTGACGGTATATGAGAACATCGATTTCTTCTGCGGGCTTTATATCTCAGACAGCGAGAAGAGAAAAAAACTCGTTCAGGAAGCGATCGATTTCGTCGGCCTTAATGAGTTTAAGAAGTTCCGTCCGAAGAAACTCTCCGGCGGTCTTAAGAGAAGACTCAATATCGCGTGTGGCATCGCGCATAAACCGAAGATCATCTTCTTCGATGAGCCGACAGTCGCGGTCGACCCGCAGAGCAGAAATAAGATCCTCGAGGGGATCGAGCAGCTCCGAAAAGAAGGCGCGACGATCATCTACACCTCGCACTACATGGAGGAAGTCGAGCAGCTGGCAGACCGGATCATCATTATCGACAAGGGCCAGCTGATCGCAGAAGGCAGTGTGGATGAACTCAAGAGCATGATCAAGAAGAGCGAGATCATCCGGATCGAAGCCAAGGGCATCTCTGATGAAGACCTCGAGAGACTCAGAAAACTCGATAACATCTTCAGCGTCGACTATGACGGCAAGCACTTAAAGATCGAGGCCGGTAAGGGTAACAACGTCGTCGGCGTCATCAAGCTCCTCGAGGAGAAGGGCTACCGCATGAAAAACGTCTACTCCGAGCAGCCCACCCTGAATGATGTTTTCCTCGAGCTGACGGGAAAAGAACTGAGAGACGATTAATAGGAGGAAACGGGAAATGATGTTTACTTATTATCTGCGCAAGACTTTGCGCGACAAGGGTTACCTCTTCTGGTCTCTGGCCTTTCCGCTCCTCCTGATGATCTGCTTCAATGTGACCTTCATGGGACCGGCCAAAGGCGAAGTGGACTTCCAGCCGGTAAAGAGCGCGGTGATCCGTGTGGACACAACTGCTTCAAATGAAGACGTGATCCGCGCAGATCAGGCCGGAACAGGCGAAGAATACAGTGCGGCAGATGCATTTGCCGGAGAATTTGAAAACGTGCTAACCAACCTCGCGGATGCCGAGACAGTCAGAAACAGCAACATGGGCTATAACCATGCGGTCGTGGAACTGATCCGGACGGATTCCCAGGCGGATGCAGAGAAGAAGATCCTCGACAAAGAGATCGAAGTGCTCTTTATGGTGGATGGTGCGAAAGAAAACATCGAGGTCAAGGTCGGAGACAATGCGAACATGACCACGCTGATGGTCGCCAGGTCGATCGTCGAGTCCTACCGTAGAAACTACACGATCATGAAGGATGCGGCGGTGACGGCACCGGACAAGCTCGAAGCCGTGATGAACAGCATCGCGGACCAGATCTCGGTCATGAAGCCGAAGAGCACCTATCTCGGCGAGGACGGAAGCTCGGCCAACGTATATGCCTGGTACTTCTACAGCACGATCGTCATGGGCATGTTCTTCAACGTAACATCCGGGATCCACACGGTATTTGATATCCAGGGCAACCTGAGCGGATACGGCATGAGAACGAGCGTATCCCCGAAGAAGAAGTCGCAGATCCTGCTGTCGGCCTTCATGGCCAGATACGTGATCGCATGCGCCATCACATTCTTCCATCTGTTCGCACTGCGCGCATTCTTCCAGATCCCGGTCGGGAACCGCCTCCCGCAGATCCTGCTGTTCGTTCTGGTCGGCAATCTTTTCTCCATGAGCCTCGGGAGCCTCTTCGGCCTCTTTACCAAGGGCGATGAGAACCAGCGCGATAACAAGGCCACGGCGATCGTTATGCTCTCGGTCTTCCTGAGCGGCGAGATGATCGTCCAGCTTCCCGGACTTCTCGAGAAATACTGCCCGATCATAAACCGGATCAACCCGGCCACCATCATGAACTTCGCGTTCTTCCGCCTGGTCAACTACCCGACGCTCCGGGCATTCTGGATGAACATGATCAAGATCGCCATCGCCACAGTGGTTTTCCTTGTGGTCGCGATCCTCAAGTTAAGGAGAGAAAAGTATGCAGCTGTATAAGAATTTCTTCAAACTCGTCAAGGCAAACCGCATCTCGGTTACCATCGCGGTCATCATCATGGTCGTCTATGCTGTCTCCATGATCATCTCCGCCCCGTATATCATCGACAAGAACGAGGCGAGCGCAGAGGAAAAAAGCGCCGATTATAAGAACCTCGTCGTGATCTTCCGCGATAACGACGGAAGCGAGCTCAGCAGCGGTGTCAGAAAACTCATCGAGTCCTACGGTTCCGTGGAGGAAGATACCACATCTTCCGAGGAGTCCATCAATGACATCCTGTATTTCTCCATCGCGGATTTCTATATCGAAGTCCCGGAGAACTTCCAGACGAGGATCGACGCCGGTGAGAAAGTCGAGCTGACCTACTCTTCGCACAGCCAGATCTCCGGCAAGACATTCAGTTTCGTCAACGATATCGATTCTTTCGTGAACATCTACAGGAACTACCGCGCGATGGGTATGGAGTCCGCTCCTTCCGTGGAAAAAGCACTGTCGACGACGATCTCGGAGGTGACCTTCGGAGTCGTGACCGAGAAGAAAGAGTCGCTCCACACGGATGCGCGTGAATATGCGACCTACATGATCCTGAACTACTTCTGCTTCGTCTGCCTCTGGGTACTCGGCATGTCAGTCGCGGCAGTGATCATCGCCGGAAACAGAAAAGAGATCGCGCAGCGCATCGATGCGTCTCCGATCCGCCCCGGAAAAAAGACCTGGGCCCAGATGGGCGGACTGATGACCTGCGCCGCTTTCCTGGTCATTATCTATACGATCTTCGGCTTCGTATATGCCGGATCCTCCGACATGATGAGCAAGTACGGCTGGGTCGCTGTCCTGAACCTGATCACGACCACCTTCTACATCTGCGGATTCACACTTTTGGTGTCGTCCTTCCGCCTGAACAACGGTACACTGAGCCTCATCTGCAACTCGGTCGGACTGTCCATGAGCTTCCTGTGCGGCATCTTCGTCCCGTTCTATCTCATGAGCAGCAGTGTACAGACATTCGCACACTTCCTGCCGTTCTTCTGGTCCGGAAAAGTATTGAACACGATCTATGCCGGCTCGGGCATGAACTACACCTTCAGCGTAGGAAACATCTTCGCCTCTCTCGGTGTGCAGATCCTCTTCGGACTGGTGTTCATCATGATCTCCATGATCATCAAGAAGGTGAGACAGGGCAAGGCCGCCTGATCAGGAAACACTTTTCTTTCTGACGCGGATCTTGACTCATATGAGAAGTGTCGACAATGCGTTATAATGTCTCTATGGTATATCGGTTGATCGACAAAATCATCATCATGGGACTTTCGGTGACAGCGCTTTTCCTGCTGTTCGGGACATCATCGGACGGGAAGAGCCTCCTTCAGAAGAACGAATTCACGATAGCAAGTATCCTTCTGATCGTGATCGTCTGCCTGACTACGGAAGTACTCCGGAATCAATACGTGAGCGCAGGCCTGCTTCTCGTTACGGCTGCGCTTACGTTTGTCGTTCCGGAAACCGTGACGGCGCTTCCGGCTTCCGTGTACGGGATCTTCTCGGACAAGAAGATGGAGGATCTTGTCGGTAAGTTCTACATCGAGAAAGCCGCAAAGAATCCGGACTGGTCTCTCTCTTCGCAGAGGGCGCTGTGGATGAAAGTGCTTCTTCTGATCGCCGCCGCGATATTGTCTCTTCGTTCTTACATGATCGTCCTGGTGCTCGCGGCGCTCCTCATGTCGTCCAAGACGATCTTCATGCACGGAAGTGAGAAGTTCCTCACGGATAAGTTCGACGATGTGCGCTATGACGCGCAGCAGTCTCTGCGGCTCAAGAACGAGATCGCGAATAATCTGGATATGCAGGTGCGAAATGCGACGCTTCAGGAGAGGAACCGTATCGCCCGGGAGATCCACGATAACGTCGGCCATATGCTGACGCGCGCGATCGTGCAGCTGCAGGCCATCTCGGTCATCAATAAAGATGAGAAGACCCGGCCGCTTCTGGAATCAGTAAGCAGTACGGTCAACGAGGCGATGACGAATATACGAAGATCTGTTCACGAGCTCCATGACGATTCCATCGACCTGTCGATCGGTATCCATGAGATCGCTTCTGCGCTGAAGGAACGCTTCGACGTGACAGTCAGTACCTCGATCGAGTCACCGGTCCCGAATGATGTCAAGAGCGCGATCCTCGGTATCATGAAGGAGGGCGTCACGAATATCAGTAAGCACAGTAAGGGAACGAAAGTACGCCTCGAGGTCGTGGAAAATGTGACGTTCTGGCGTATACTGATCTCAGATGACGGGAAATGTGAGAAGGTCGAGTACTCACGTCCGTCGGACTTTGCCGCGCTTGAGGGTGAGCATGGTATCGGGCTGTATAATATTAATTCGAGGGCAGTCTCCTGTGGCGGACGTACGTCGATCCGCGGCGGTGAGGATGGTTTCCATATCACGGTAACGATCCCGCGAAGAGACCTGCCCGCCAAGGAGGAGGAAAAATGAGAATCATGATCGTGGATGACGACCCACTCGTCAACCAGTCACTGAAGATCATCCTGGAGCAGGAGGAGGACATCGAGGTCGCCAGCATGTGCGGGAGTGGCCGCGAGGCCATCGAGGCGTACCCGGAGGTGAAGCCGGACGTGGTGCTGTCGGATATCCGCATGGAGGATACCGACGGGCTCGATGCGACGGCAGAAATATTGAAACTCGATCCGCAGGCGAAGGTCATCCTCCTGACGACATTCCTCGATGACGAATACATAAACCGCGCGCTGAAGGTCGGCGCGAAGGGCTATATCCTTAAGCAGGACTGCGCATCACTGGCCACAGCTGTGCACGCGGTGGCGGAAGGCCAGACCGTCTTCGGCGGCAAGATCGTCGAGCGTCTGCCGGATCTTCTCAACCGCAGCGAATCTTTCCGCTGGGAAGATTTCGATATTACCCCGAAGGAAAGAGAACTTGTGGAACTCGTGGCGGAGGGCCTTTCGAATAAGGAGATCGCGCAGAAGATGTTCCTCGGCGAGGGCACGGTCCGAAACATGATCAGCTCCGTCCTAAGTAAACTCGACCTTCGTGACCGCACCCAGCTCGCATGTTTCTATTACCAGAGGATCAAGATATGAGCGAAGATATGGAAAAAATAAATGCCGCGGCTCCGGAGAATCCGAGTGCGACGGGGAAGACGGAGGTGCCTGGGACTTCGGCTGCGACGGCACCGGCTGCGCCCCAGGGAGAAGAAACGGCATCCCAGGGAGCAGAAGAGAAGAAGCCTCTGGTAAGTGGTGTCGATCCATCAAAAGCACCGGTCCCGACGAATCTCGGCGTCGCTGTGATCACGGTGCTCTATATACTTTTCGTGATCGCCGTCACCGTCGGATTGATCGTGCTCTCCGTTTTCCTCTTCGGGAAACTCCGGGCGTGGATCTTCGGCTGAGGTGAAGTGACTCGAAAAAGTAAAGAATAAGGTTACGATCACTCCGGTAGTACCGGGTGTGATCGAAAAAAGAATTGGGAGGAGAAAAGGAATGAAGAGAAGTGCTTGGATAGCGGTAGTACTGGCCGCGGGGATGCTGATGGCGTCCTGCTCGAAGGAAGAGGAAACGACGAAGAAGAAAAAGAAGACGAAAAAGACGACGCAGACCGAGGACACGACGGATCCGGAGGACGATCCGACGGACGAGCCTTCGGAGAGCTCGAGCGAGCCCACGGATACGACGCCGGCACCGACAGATACGGTGCCTACTGATACGGACCCGACAGATACCTCATCGGCGCGCACCACGGAAAAAGTACCGAACCCGACTTTCAATTTCGAGGAAGACGCGATGCGTTTCTTTGCGGATGACGGCTTCAGAATCGATGATGTCTTGTTTACGTTCTGCTTCCAGGAGAATGCCACATGGAGCATCCAGGTGACGTTCTACGAGGAGGACGGGACATTTGAAGGCGAGTATAAGACCGTTTTCACGGAGGATACCTCTGCAGGGCCTGTCGAGCAGATCATGATGAGTACTTTTACCGGCACCTATGACGGGTTTAAGCGGGCGAATGACTACAGCTATACCGCGCATGTGACCAGCATCGATATTGAAGAATTTGATGCATACGATACGGAAGAGAACGGGCAGAAGCAGCACGTGTCCTTTGTCGCGCCGTATGGCTTCTCCGATCCGGACGAACTGATCCTGTATCTCCCGAATACGCCCATGAGCGAATTCCCGGGCTATGCGCTCGGCCGTGTCAGCGATCTGCTTCGCGACAAAGACGGCGACTATCTCCAGGATTACGTGATCTATAGTCCCGACGGCATGGACCTGATGGCCTTTATCGTGGCCGCCCCGAGCATGCCTGAACTGGTGAAACCGGATAAGGACAGTATGGCGGGCTGGATCGGCCATTACTACGATAAGACGGGTCTTGACGGTTCGATCGAGTACGACGGTGTCGATGATAAGTTCGTCTTCAACGGAGTCTTCGAGGGTACGCGATATGTCAAGGGCGCGACGATCCTGCAGGCGAAGGACGATGAGCAGACGCTGGTCTTCTACTACGAGGATGACGAAGGGTACATGATCGTCCAGATGGATGTCGCTGACGGCCTTACGGTCGTGTACGCGCTCTATTCCACCTTCCCGGAGGTCGAGGCCGCCTCTTTCTATTACCCGAAGAAGGACGGCTGAGCCTGATCTGGATACACTGAACGAAAAAGCACGGGAAGCGGCGATCTTTTGTCACTTCCCGTGCTTTTTGTTTTTTGTGATAGTGCTCTGCGCTTATTTCTTTCCTTTAAGGATCGAGGTCGCCAGGTCGGTGATTTGCTTGCTGGCGCTCTTCGTATCGCCTTTACTTAGGGCGGTGATAATGTCGCTTACATCCGGGTTCTTCTTTTTCGCGGCGGTCTTCTTGGCCGTGGACTTCGAGGTGGATGTCTTCTTGGCTGTTGTGGATTTCTTCGTGGCAGTGGTCTTCTTCGTAGTGGTCGACTTCTTCGCCGTCGAGGTCTTCTTAGCGGTTGAAGATTTTGCCGTTGTGGATTTCTTTGCGGTGGTCTTCTTGGCAGAAGTCTTAGAAGAGGAGGCCGTGCCCGAAGCCGATCCGCCTACTGCCGCGCGAAATGCACTGTAAACTTTCGCGTCCTTCGTGATCTTCGACGGGAGCTTGCTCTTATCGCCCGTGATGACGATCGTGTCGTGCTTGCTGGCCGTGTGGTATCCGATCAGGTACGACATCGCGAGCCACAGCTCGGCGCTCGCACCGATCTCGAAGTACTCGATCTCGGCCTTCAGATCCTCAAGTGCGGCCTTCACACCGACAGGGAGAGTCTTCTTGCCCTTTACATAAACGAAGACCAGATGGTCGGTCTTAGCGAGCTTCTCCACCCCGGAGAAATCGATCTTGCTGCTTTCGGAAAGTGAGATCAGTACGTACTTCATAGTTATGTCCTCCTCGGCTTTTTGCTTGATGATATTATTTTAGCACTATATAGATAGAAAAGAGCATGCGCTGCGGGAAGAAATGACGGCGGGTCTGCTATTTTACTTCCGGTGCGGAAATAGGAATGCGTAATCATCTTTTGTTTCTATGTTCCTTCAGAAAAAGGAGCGGTAGAATGAGGACGTAGTAGAAAAGGAAAAGAAACTGAAGCAAAAAAGGGAAGTGACTCCATGGACGTAGACAAAAGGCTTCAAATGATCCGTTTGCACAACGAGATGCAGAGCTTCCCGCAATTGAGTAAAAAACTCGGCCTGGAAGACCGGTCGACCTTCCGAGGGCGATGGGTCGGAAAGGAAAACAACACCCCCCCACTTTCAAAAAATGAGCCCGCATGAGTGAGACATGCGGGCTCGCTTCTTTTCGTGATGAGTTCTTCCGTAGTGAGAGGATCGGCATCCGAGGAAGTACCATTTGCCGGCGCCTCCATGCAGATCCGGAATTACTGCTTAAAATCTTCTTTGTTAAGATGACCGTCGGCGATGGCGTTATCGATCCACAGTCTCAGGGAGTCGATGGTGAGTGCCATCTTGTCGAGCTCGTTCTTGATCTCGATGAAGTCCGGAAGCTCGCTCGGGGCGATCTTGCCGTCCACGGTGATCTCGATGAGGCGGTTCTTGTTCTTATCAATCGAGTTTAAGGTCGCGATCATCTCGAGTGTGATCTGGGAGAGCTCTTTCGGTACTACCTCAGGCACATACTCCTGACCGATCGGGCACTCGTGGGAACAGAAGTAGTTGCACAGCGACGGGTTCTTATAGACGTCGGCCATGGCCAGGATCTCTTCCGGATGGGGAAGGGTCTTTTCGTTCTCGATCTTCTCGATACGGTCGGCCGAGATGTACTGGAGTTTCTCTGAAGCGGCGTCGCGAGTAAGATTCTGCGCCTCGCGGCTGATCTGGTAGATGTTCTTGTTTTCTTTCGTTGACTTTCTTCCCATTTTCCTGTCCCACTTTATTTTGAAGTTCAAAGCAAATTAGGCGACCCTAAAAGCAGATCTGCACCGTTTTTTACTTGACAGGATAAATTATAAACTATAGTCAGAACAAATCAAAGATTTCGTAACGCTTTTTACGAAATTTGTTTAAAAAATCGAGATGATTTCGGAGGTTATTATCAGGTATCATTATCATGAGAGAACATGAGCCGCAGGTAATGGCTCACTCCGAAGGAAAAGAACTGAAACACACGAGTGGCCGTTGATGGCCACAAGAACATGAAGACGCGTGAACGATGAGTGCTACTGAGGGAGCGCGATTTCTACAATAGGAGGTTACGCTTATGAGAGACTATGATGTAATTAACGGTGTAAGAGTCCCGCGGAAGAAGGGCTTCTTCAGAAGAGCAGGAAATTTCCTGATCGGTGTTCTGGCGGGTGTCGGTGTTCTGGCGATCGCCATGATGGTCATCGGATGGAATCCTTTCGGATCTTCTAAGGTCAAGAACTCCGGCTCGAGAGAGGCGATCATCGCGGAGGAAGAGAAGTTCCACGGTATTATCCTCACGAATGAGAACGTGATGAGCCAGCTCAATGAGATCTCCGAGCTGATGACATATTCCCAGGAGTACGCAGGTCGCGCTTCGGTCGTAGATTCGATCCAGGTCCCGTACACGGACATGGATATCTGGGGCACACAGCATGAGATCGAGATCCTGTATTCCGGTACGATCAAGGTCGGCTACGATCTCCGCCAGGTGAAGACAGTCGTCAATAACCAGAAGAAGGAGATCTACATCCAGCTCCCGAAGAATCCGATCGTGGACAACAATCTCCCGCAGGAGAATGTGACATGTGTTCAGGACAACAATATCTTTAACCCGATCCGTGCAGATGAAGTCAGTGTCCGTCTGTCCGAGATCAAGGCCCAGCAGCTCCAGGCCGCTATCGATAACGGTATATATGAGAAGGCCGAAGAGCATATGAAAGAGATCATCATCAAGGCACTCGCGAAGATCCATAGCGAGTACAAGGTCGTGTTTGTGGACTCAGTAGCACTTTGAGTTTTCTGATGCGGCGGCGAGCCTCCGGCTTCGCCTATCACCTCCGTGTTAGAAGAAGGGGCCGTTCCCGATGGGGAGCGGCCTCTTTCTTTTGCCTGTTTTATTGACTACTGAAGTGCTTGTGCTATAATAGCGCGGATATTCGAAGAGAAAGGAAAAGCGGCGGTGGAACAGTCCGGGGATTCGGTGCTGAAAAATTGTGTGGCGTTCTTTAAGAAGAACACGGTGATGTGTATCGCGGCGCTGCTGGCAGTGGCGACGTCTTTCTTCGTGCCGCTGGATAAGACGTATCTCGGGTATTTCGATCTTCGCACGCTGACGTGCCTGTTCCTGACGCTTCTGGTGATATGTGCCCTCAAGGACATCCGCTTCTTCGGGATCGTGGCCCAGCGGATCGTCGTGACGACGGGGAATCTGCGGCTCCTGGCGATGGCTCTCGTGTATATTACTTTTATCGGATCGATGCTGATCGCGAACGATATGGCGCTGATCACATTCCTGCCGCTCGGGTATTTCGCTCTCTCCGTTACGAAGAACGAGGACAAGATGGCGTATATCTTTATCCTCCAGAATATCTCCGCGAATCTGGGCGGCATGCTGACCCCTTTCGGTAATCCACAGAACCTCTACCTGTATTCGTATTTCGCGATTCCGACGGGAGAATTCATGAAGATCATGTTCCCGCCGTTTCTTCTGGCGATCGCGATGCTGACGGGGATGTGCTTCCTGCTGCCTCGGACCGAACTGGTCATAAGAGACGACTCAGGGCAGAAACTCAATAGAAAAAGAGCCGCTCTGTATCTTACGCTCTTTGCTTTTTCGCTCCTGATCGTTTTCCGTCTGATCCCGTACTGGCTGGGACTTCTGCTGATCCCGGCGGTCATGGTCTTCGCGGATAGAAAAGCTTTCGGAGAGGTCGACTGGGGATTGCTTTCGACATTTGCGCTGTTCTTTATTTTCTCGGGGAATATGGCGAGGATCAACGAAGTTCAGGACTTCGTCGGAGGTCTTCTCGGGAAGAGCCCGCTTCTGGTAAGCATCGGATCCTGCCAGGTCATCAGTAATGTACCGTCGGCGATATTGCTCTCGAGATTCACGGATAACTACAGGGAGCTGCTGCTCGGCGTCAATATCGGCGGAACGGGGACCCTGATCTCGTCACTGGCGAGTCTTATTACCTTCAGCCATTACCGGACGCTGCGTCCGGGGCACACGAAAAAGTATCTTCTGCTCTTCGCGCTGATGAACCTGCTGTTCCTCGTGGTGATGGGGACGACGGCATGGTTCTTCTTCCGCTAATCTGATAAAATAGCATCTGGAGGCATTCGTATGAATAATCGTGTGATTACAATCGGACGTGAATTCGGCTCGGGCGGGCATGAGATCGGCATGAAGCTTGCCGAGAGACTGGGCGTGCCTTTCTATGACAGTGAACTGATCACGCTGGCAGCCGAGCAGGGTGGGCTCGATGAAAACCTCATCAAGAGAAACGAAGAGGGCGCGCACAGGATCTCCGAGAAGGGGAGAAGCCGTATGCCTTTCTTCTCGCTCTCGTATACGCCGGACTTCTCGGACGCGATATACCTCCAGCAGTGCAAGGTCATCAAGGACCTGGCGGCCCAAGGCCCGTGCGTCATCGTCGGGCGCTGCGCCGACTTCGTACTGCGAAACGAGGGCAGTATCAACGTCTTTATCGCGGCGAGCATGCCATATAAGATCAAGAGAAAGCGTAAGGTCGCCGTCGAAAAGGCGGACTATACCGACGAACAGATGGCGAGATATATTAACGACATGAACGCCGCGCGCGCGAACTACTATAACCACTACACGAACGGGAAATGGGGCAACAGCGGGACGTATCACCTCTGTGTGCACTCGGATCTGGTGGATGTGGACGGCGCCGTGGAGACGATCCTGGCGTATCTGAATAATATAAAGTGAGGACGATAACATGAAGACGAGAGTATTTATCGACGGAAGTGAAGGAACCACCGGCCTTCGGATCTTCGAGAGATTCCAGGGCAGAGACGATATCGAGATCTTAAAGATCGATTCTGACTTAAGAAAAGATCCGGAGGAGAGAAGAAAGTTCATCAATTCTTCGGACATTACGTTCCTGTGCCTGCCGGATGTAGCGTCCAGAGAGGCGGTGAGCCTGATCGATCCGGAGAACGAGCATACCGTGATCATCGACGCGTCGACGGCGCACAGAACAGAAGAGGGATGGGCCTACGGATTCCCGGAGCTTTCGGAAAAGCACTGTGAGGCGATCCGTAGCGGAAACCGCATCGCGGTTCCCGGGTGCTATGCGTCTGGTTTTGTCGGTCTGGTGTATCCGATGATTGCAGGCGGAGTCCTC
>JAFZLF010000039.1 GCA_017551625.1 Clostridiales bacterium
CTCCATGAAAATGCTGTCGGCATAGAGATCCCGCACTCTTCCGAAGACTCCTTCAGTGTCTTCTTATCCAGCATGCATTTCAGGTACCTGATCCAGATTCCCATTTCTTTTCTTGTTCCGGAAGTAACAGAGTGGGAGCCGGGTATGAACGATTTTCCGCAATCCCGGCACAGGAAACGCTGTGTTCCATCCTTGCGCTTCCCATTCCTGACAACGTGATCACCTTTGCAATAGAGGCAGGAAAGATTGTCCCCCATCCTTGTCTCGATAAGGAATCCCTGAAGTGTCTCTTCCCGCACATCGACATCGTTCGTGACCGTGGAATAAAATACGACACGGTCTCCGAATGACAGGTTCCGATATGCAGTGATAACGTCCTTCAGCTCTGACATAACCCAGCCTCACTTAATATGTTACTTGCATTATACAGAACAAACGTTCTTGCGTCAACTACAAAATTGAAATAAGCCAGCTCGATTATAACATGAAGTGGGAAGAGACGTCTCGCGCGATGTGGTATACTGGGAACAACACATGGGGAAGTGCTTTTCGCGCGGTAATAGTTGAGAACATGGATACTTCGATCAATCTGACTTCGATATTCGGCACCGATTTCGTCGGGATGATACTGCTGCTGATTATCCTTATGACGAAAGGCTGGAGCCTGCCGGCCAGAAGAAAAGAGAGCCGCATCATCTTGGTGACGATCATCGCCTCGATTTTCAACTGCCTTGCCGACGCGCTCGTATCCCTGTGCGACGGGCGCTCCGGCGCCACGATGCGGTATATCAGCATCATCGGAAACACCTACCTGTATCTTTATAACCTCCTCGTCGGGATCGCCATCATTTACCTGATCGTCAACCATATCGACAGGGCGGTCATCCCGCTGCAGATTGCTTTCTTCACGATCCTCGGCGTGGTGGAGCTGACGCTTCTGACGCTGAATCTTTTCTATCCGCTCGTCTTCCGGCTCGATGAAAATAACGTCTACCACAGATGCAGTTATTTCTTCGTTTTCCTTCTGGCGGGCGGACTTCTGATCCTCTACGGCTATACCTACTATTTTGTCTCGAAGATCAAGAATCCTTCGCTTCGCTACTTCCCGGTCTGGCAGTTCCTCACGCCGATCCTTCTGGCCATCATCGTTCAGAGTCTGATCTACGGAGTGTCGCTCCTGCCGGTCGGCTTCGCGCTCGCCTTTACGGGGCTCGTGATCTGCCTGCAGAATGAGTGCATCTACATCGACAAGTTGACCGGTGTCTATAACCGGTACGAACTCGAGAAGTTCAATAAGTCCGCATCACTGTTCAAGCAGGAGGAGATCGGTGTCCTGATGCTCGACCTTAACGGCTTTAAGGCCATAAACGACAACTATTCCCACGAAGAAGGAGACTGTGCGCTGGTGGCTTTTGCGGATATTCTCGTCAACGTGATAAGGTCAGAGGGGATCGTCATCCGGTTCGCGGGAGATGAATTTATCGTCATCATCCGCCGTTTCCGGGGAAGAAAACTCGAGGAGTATAAGACACGCATCCTCTCTGCTGTGGACGATTATAACGCCGTTTCCGGCAAACCCTATAAGCTTTCGGTCGCGCTCGGCGGCGATATCTTCCCCTATAACTCGCAGGAGGCCGACTTCGTAGCGAAGATCGACCACCTGATGTACGAGGATAAAGAGGAGTATTACAAGGAGCATCCGAAGCAGCGATAGTGCCGCTCCTATGTCTTATCTTTCGTTCATGACCGTCGTGGCGCGGTTCTGGATGTTTCTACAGATGTCGTCGACCGATCTCTGTCCTGCGAAGTAACCGGCGGCCTCCTCGAGGATGATGTTCAGGATATCCGTATCGATGGACTCGGCCTGCGTGATCCTCGAGATCAGCGCGGAGAATTCCTCGGTCGTCTCATCACTGAGACGTGTGTATTTACTGAGGTCGCCCACTTTTCCGGCATCGACATTGCTCATGTCTTGCAGTTCCCGGAGATAATTCTCGTTCGATTCGATCTCGCGCCGGCAGTTCTCGAGGAAGGCATTCCGGTTCACGGGGAGATAATCGGAGTTAAAGCTCATCGTTTGCTGTGTTTCCTCGGAAAGGAGCGAACGGATGAAATCCCAGGCCAGATCCGGATCGGCCGAGGTGCTCGTGATCGCTACGGACAGATGACCTTGTGCCGACATGCCGATGCCGCTTTCGGACGGTACTCCGGAGAAGGTGACGCCGGCGTTATGCATCTGCTGGACGATCGTCGCATAGAACTGCAGATCGGAAAATTCGATGAGGGCGGTGGCGATCATGCCCTGCGTCAGCATGATGTCGTCGTTCGGAGTAAAGTAACCTTCCTTCATGGGATCGCCGTTGTTTGCATTTCTTCCGGCTTCGCCGTATTTCTTCACCATCTCCAGGAGCTTCTTAAACTCCGCGGACTCGAAGTTTACGGTCTTATTGCCGTAGTCGATGAAGTGGGAGGACAGGTGCGGCATCCAGGCGCGAAGGAGGTCTTCGCTGCTGTCGGTATTCAGCATCTGCATCGAGGCCGGGATCACGCCCGCCATCGCTTCAAAATCGGCGAAAGTCAGGTTGCCTGTGACATCTGTATAGTCTGTGTTTGCCGCTATGCCGGTAAGGCTGAAGGTGACCGGGATCGTGTAGAGTTTGCCGTCTGTTTCAAAGGCGCGGAAGACGTTGTCGAAGTAATCCGATCTGGCAAAAGCACTGTCGCCGTCGATGAGCGTATTCAGATCGAGGAGCATCGTGTCGCTGTTGAACTGCGAAAGCCCGGAGAAACCGACGAGGATGTCGGGGCCGTTACCGGAGAGCATATCCAGCGTGAGCTGATCGACGCCGCCGCCCGAGTTCGGATCACGCGGTCCGAAGGCGTCGTAGTCAGTGACATCGGCGTTATAGTCGTGGATCTCGATACGCGCGGAGTTGTTCGGATCCATGTTGTACTTTAGTACCGCTTCGATGAACTCCGGCTCGTCAAAGCCGTTAAGCCCGAGTTTCAGGACTTTCTTTCCGACGTGAGGATTGCTGTCCGCGCGGCTTAAGTGAACGGCGAAGAGAGTGGTCTTGACGGAGCCTTTCTTATCCATATCGGCATAGGTGGCATCCTCTTCGTAGACGGTCTGGAAGAAGACCATGTCGCTTTCGGAGGCGATGCGTCCGCCGTCGATGCTCAGGGTAGAGGAGTTTACATCCGTGTCTTTCCAGGCAAGGACCGGAGTTTTCGTCTGACTTGCGATGTCGAATCTCTCGATGCCGTTCGCGTTCAGGAGGAAGCAGTCCCGCTCCCCCTGGACGACCCGGAAGATGATATTGTCCGACTTGATGAGATCTCCGATGAGCGCGCCGGTTTTCGTGTCGATCTCCTGCACATAGGCTTCTTCACCATTTGCCGTATACTCCGCCATCAGGGCATACCACTTGCCGCCGCTGCAGTACATCGTGACGCACAGGTTATTTTTCACTTCCTCGTGGATCACGTTGCCCTCTTTATCCAGAAGAAAGTAGCGGCCTGTACATGCGAGGAGGTAGTTGCCCTCTGCGGTGGCATAGACGCGGACATCGGAGAGAAGATCGCTGCTGACGTTAAGAGGGATGTCGCGGAGCTTCTCGCCTTCCGGGGAAATGACGAAGAGCAGCGGCTGGGCAGTGCAATCTCCGTAATTAAACTTACTCCCGACGACGAGGATCTCGCCGTCATTTCCGGAATAGGCGCCGATGAAGTCGACGTCAGAAGGAATATCGAGATCTGAGATATAGTTTCCTTCGAGATCGAAGATCTGGATACTGTTACCGGAGTATTCGTACCAGATGTCCATGATGCGCTCTGACTGCGAGGGATCATCGTAGTCTAAACTGTCCAGTTCTTTCTGCACGTCTTCCGGCTTGACATATTCGGCGAAGATCGAGGCCAGGATGCGGTCGCCCACGACGACGTGGCTGTTGATGTAAGAGTAGTAGATCTCCTTATCTTCAGGCGTATGGATCTTGATCTCGGATCGGGTGATGTTATAGTACGGATCATCCGCCTCGATGATGTGTCCGGACTTCGTGTCGGTCAGCTGGTAGACGGTCGGGTTTCCCTGTGCGTCCGTGCCGTTTGCCGTCTGGGCGTCCGAGCTCTTCTTCTTCCCGCATGCGGTCAGGGACATGATGATACTGGCGGTTAAGAGAAATGCGAGGGTAGATCGCGTGAATCTTTTCATGGTGTACCTCCGGGTTATGTCGAGATAGATTTGTCGTATTTTTGTGGTAACGCGTTCATTTTCTTTTGACATTTTCATTTTCGCTTAGCCGCATGACAACGAAATGACGTGAAAGTGAGGATTCTGTCATCTTTGAGCATGAACCCCAGTTACAAAAGTGATCAACACCCGAGCGGAAAAAGCACGATAACGAATTCACTTTTCTGCCATAACTTTTTGATAGATTCTCTCTTATACTCTATGATACAATGAAACTAGTTTTTTCCGAAGTTCTTCGCCCTGTGGCGGAATCGGAGAAATCGCGGAGGGGAACAAATTAGGGTATGAGAAGTTTTCGCGTCAGGATAACGATCTTGATCGTGCTGGTCGTTCTGGTCAGCTCGGGTGTTCTGTCGTTCATCAGCTACCGCCGCGCCGAGAAGAGCGTCTTTGTCCAGGCGGAAGAGAAATACCGTGTCTCCGCAGATAAGTATGCGCAGGAGCTGACCACATGGCTGAATGCCAATGCCTCGATCGTCGACACGCTCGCGGCGAACATCGAGTACAGCCGTTTCTTCGATCAGGACGGATCCTTCTTCCATGATTACCTGAAGTCCGTCTACGACAGCCTGAATTCCAAGGGCTACATCTACGATATCTATTTCACTTTCCCGGACAATACGATGGCTTGCGCCTCGGACTTCGTCTCCGACGGGTCGGTCGACTTCGCCCATGAACGTGACTGGTACAAGATCGCGGCCGAGACAAATGAGCTCTACTATTCTCCGCCGTACCTCGATTCGGATACCCAGGCGCCGATCATCACGATCTCCAAGGCCGTCCGCGCCGATGGCGAACTCAAGGGAATCATCGCGGCGGATATTTTCGTAGAAGTACTGGTCGATATCGTTAACGAAGCGGAAGTAGCCGCAGACAGCTACGCTTTCCTGATCGACCAGAACATGGGCGTTATTGTGCACCCGAATCCGGAGTACTCTTTCACGGACAAGCCGATCGGGATGCTGCAGGTGTCAGGCTCTCCCTATGGAGATGTCGTCGCGAATATGCGCGCAGACAGAGATGGGACGGTCTACGTCAAGGACTACGACGGTGTCGAGCGCGGCATCGTGGTCTCGAAGATGGAACACAGTAATTGGCATGTCGGTATCGCGACAAGCAAGGCCGAGATGATGAAGGGCATGGACGGTCTGGTGAATACGTTCCTGATCGCCGCCGCCATCTCCGCGCTGATCGGCGGTACGTGCGCGGTCGTTCTGGCCTATGTGCTCGATAAGAACAGCAAACAGCAGCAGGAATATGCGGAGAAAGTACTGCGTCTCGAGAAGCAGGCCGCCGACGAGGCCAGCGAAGCGAAGAGCCGCTTCCTCGCGGATATGTCCCACGAGATCAGGACGCCGATCAACGCGATTCTCGGCATGAACGAGATGATCACACGTGAGACGGATAACCGGGAGATCATGGGCTACTCGAGAAACATCCGCCAGTCCGGACAGAATCTCCTCGCACTCGTCAACAGCATCCTCGATTTCTCGAAGATCGAGAACGGAAAGATGGAGCTCGTCTGTGCTCCCTATAACGTAAAGACGCAGATCTCCTATGTCGTCAATTCGATCTCGGAGCGGGCGCGGGCGAAGAATCTCGAGCTCGTGCTTGACGTCGATCCGACGATCCCGACGGAACTCTTCGGTGACAATACCAGGATCAATGAGGTCGTCATGAACCTCCTGACGAATGCCGTGAAGTATACGGAGAAAGGAACGGTCACTCTGGCGATCAAGGGGAAAGAGAGGAAGGCGCCGGAAGCAGACGCCTCAGCGGAGAAAAGCGGGGGAGAGAGCATCCTCCTCTATTTCGAGGTGACGGATACCGGTATCGGCATCAAGGAAGAAGACATGAAGCGTCTCTTCGAGTCGTTCGAGCGCCTCGACGTCGAGAGAAACAGGAACATCGAGGGGACCGGACTCGGGATGTCGGTCTGCACGAAACTTCTCGGCCTCATGGACAGTGAGCTCAAGGTGAGAAGTAAGTACGGCGAGGGCTCCACCTTCTGGTTCGAGCTCTGGCAGAAGATCGAGAAAGACGAGCCGATCGGCGATTTTGACGTGGCCAATGCCGAAGAAGAAGACGAAGAGATCTACCGGGAGACATTCCATGCGCCGACCGCGCTGATCCTGATCGTCGATGATACGAAGATGAATATTTCCGTGGCGGCAAACCTCCTGAAGAAGACCGACGTGCGCATCAACACTGCGCTGAGCGGACAGGAAGCGATCCGCCTCGCGGGAGAAAACCAGTACGATCTGATCCTCATGGATCAGAGGATGCCCGGTATGGACGGAACAGAGGCCATGCAGGAGATAAGGAAACTTCCGGGAAAACTGAACGAGAAGACGCCGATCATCTGCCTGACCGCCGACGTGATCCGCGGCGCGAGGGAGAGATATATCCAGCAGGGCTTCGACGGCTATCTGACGAAGCCGATCGACGGACACGAACTCGAGAAGACGCTCCTTACGCATCTGCCGAAGGAGAAGATCCAGATCGTCGAGCGCCCGCGCGAGGAGGCGGCCGGTCCCGGTGACGAGAAGACCGCCGAGCTTTTTGAAGCGCTTGCGAAGGCGGGCGTCGATCCGAAGACGGGACTGTTCTTCTGCCAGGGAGACACGGAGATGTATAAGTCGATCCTCTCCGAGTTCTGCCAGGAGAAGAAGAGTAAGTTCCCTAACCTTCTGAGCTGTTATGAGAAGCATGACTGGAAGAACTATGAGATCTATATCCATTCCCTGAAGAGCACGAGTAAGACCATCGGGGCGAAGAAGCTCTTCGAGATGGCGGCGGATCTGGAGACGGCCGCGGGGCGCGGAAATGAAATGGCACTTGCTGACGGACATGCTAAGGCGATGGACCTCTACGAGAAGATCGTGAAGGTCATCGAGGAACACCTGGAGGTCCCGAAAGACGAAACAGAGGAAGACGACGAGATATTCGAGTTCTTCCCGGAAGAAAACTAAATCGTAGGAGGTTCTTATGGCGAAGTGGGTAATGGTTGTCGATGACGATACCGCGAACCTTAAGATGGCAGGACATATCCTGAGCAGAAACAACATGCGCGTGACGGCTCTTAAGTCGGGAAATGCGCTTCTGGAGTATATCCCGGAGAAGGGTTTTCCGGATCTGATCCTCCTCGATATCAAGATGCCGGGGATCGACGGTTTTGAGACGCTGAAGCTCCTGCGTGAATATGAGAAGTCCGTCAATGCGGAGGCGACACCGGTCATCTTCCTTACAGCAGATGAGGATACGAGCACGGAGACCCGTGGCTTCGAGATGGGCGTGTCGGACTTCGTCAGGAAGCCCTTCAACCCGGACGTCCTGATGAAGCGTATCGACAACGTCATGTCGAGCCAGTCCGAGAAGTTGAACCTGAAGAGCGAAGCGTCGATCGACAAACTCACGGGCCTTCTGAATAAGGGCGCGACGGAGGCCACGATGAGCCACATCTGCGCGAACAGCACCGGCTGTCTGATGATGATCGACCTCGACTCCTTTAAGCCCGTCAATGATATCTACGGACACGACATGGGCGATAAGGTCCTCATCGGATTTGCGAAGATCATCCAGGCGGCCGTTCCGGAAGGAAGTACCTGCGGACGACTCGGCGGTGACGAATTCATCGCTTTTGCCAAGGACGTCACCACCGAAGGGCCGGTCGCGGAGCTCACCGAGAGGATCAACCGGGAAACGGTCGCTATGGCCAGGGAACTGATGGGCGAGAATCTGGATATTCCGCTGGGCGCTTCGGTCGGCGCGATCTATGTGCCCCGCCACGGCAATGATTTTAATACGCTTTTTAAGCTTGCCGACAAGGCGCTCTACAACGTCAAGAAGAACGGTAAGCACGGCTACAGCCTCTACTCGGTCGAGTCCTTCGACGATGACGAGCCCGGCGAAGGCCTTCCGGATATCGCCGCGATCTCCGGGATCCTCGGCGAGAGGACGATCCCGGATGTGGCGCTGCAGCTCGATAAGGATTCATTCTCACCGGTCTATCGATATATCATCCGCTACACTATAAGAAACCGGATCAGCGCCTGTAAGGTGCTCTTCACACTCGAGAGGACCGGAGGACTTCCCGCCGAGGAGTACACCGTGCTTCTCGATGAATTCGGCAATCACATCCGGCAGAGTCTCCGAAAGACCGATATCATGATGAGGAACCGGAAGAACCAGTACTTCGTCTTCCTGACGGATATCCGCGAGGACAGTACCGGCAAGGTCATTAACATGATCGTCGAGAGATGGGAACGGAAGAAGGGCCGCCGTCTCGATGTCACGTACGAGACGGAATTTCTCGGTAATGACTACGAGGCGAAGTTTAACAGAAAGAAAGACAGAAATGTCATCATCGTCGATGACGATGCCATGAATCTGCAGGTCGCGGGCAAGATCCTGTCGGCAGGCGGGATCCGCGTGACCGCTCTTAAATCGGGAAAAGCGCTGATCAACTATATGTCAGATGGCGGGAACTGTCCGGATCTGATCCTCCTCGATGTCAAGATGCCTGAGATGGACGGATACGAGACGATGCAGAAACTGCGGACGATCAGTACCGAGGCGGCCAATACGCCGGTGATGTTCCTGACGGCCGACGAGAGCCAGGGCGCAGAGAGTAAGGGCCTCGCACTCGGCGCGATGGACTTCATCAGGAAGCCCTTCGTCCCGGAAGTGCTTCTGCTCCGCGTCAAGCATATGATCGAGCTCGTCACGCTCCAGAGGCAGCTGAACTTCGAAGTGCAGAAGAAGACTCTGGAGAACCGGCTCCTTCTCGTGCACGTCGTCGAATCACTGGCGGCGGCGATCGATACGAAGGATCTCTACACCAGAGGCCACTCGGGACGTGTCGCGGAGTACGCCAGAAGGATCGCGGCCCGCGCCGGATATTCCGAGTTCCGTCAGGATGAGGTCTACATGATGGGTCTTCTCCACGACGTCGGCAAGATCGGTGTGCCGAACGAGATCATCAACAAGAAAGAACCTCTGTCGGAAGACGATTTTGCCAAGATCAAAGCGCACCCGGGCATGGGCGCGAAGATCCTGTCAAACATCAAGGAGGATCCGGAGCTGACGATCGCGGCGCACTACCACCACGAGAGATTTGACGGAAGAGGATATCCGGAGGGACTTTCCGGATTCGATATTCCGGAAGTGGCCCGGATCATCGCCGTAGCGGATTCCTACGATGCGATGTCGAGTGATCGTATCTATAGAAGCAGACTCACCGAAGAAGAGATCATCTCGGAGCTCATCAAGGGGAAGGGAACGCAGTTTGATCCGAAGTTTGCCGACATTATGCTCGAGCTCATGAAAGAAGATAAGGAGAGCGCGAAGAAAAATGACGATGAGAAATCCGAATGACCAAAACGACAAAAAAGAGATGTTCCAGTCCTCCCACCTGATGATGCTGATCACCTACAGCATCTGTGTGGCGGTGCTGATCGGAGAAGCGATCCTGCTGGGATGGGAAAAATGGGTCCTGCCGCTGCTGACGGTGGCGGTGATCATATGCTGGGTGCTGCACTTCCGGCAGGACGTGACGGCGGCGGTCCGGATCCGGATCTATGCGATCCTCATGATGTGTACCGCTTTCTACTATGGTATCCACGCGACGAGTGTTTTTGACTTCGGCATCGTCATGGCCATGCTGATCGTTCTTTTCACCACGTCGAGCATGAAGTCCCTGATCACGATGTGCCAGATCACATACTATCTCACGATGGGCTATAACTTCTCGATCATGGTCATGCAGGGCGAGACCTTCGACAGGCTCATGCTGACGCGGTCGGGATTGCATCTGATCCTGATCTTCGTGATCGGATGGTTCTCCAAGACGATCATCGACAAGTGGACGCAGACGAAGGTCGAGACACAGGAAGAGATCGCCCAGCTGACGGAAGATACCGAGCGTCTCAATGACTTCCTGGCAAACGTCTCCCACGAGATCAGAACGCCGGTCAACGCGGTCATCGGACTGACGAGTATCTGTATCGATAAGTCCGTAAACAGAGAGATCTACGGAGACCTGATCTCCGTGCGTGACGCGGGTCGTAAGGTGGCCGAGCAGATCTCCGATATCCTCGACTACTCCGAGCTCGACAGAGGAAAAGCGGTCGCGAATAACGAAGACTACATGCTCTCGTCGGTCTTCCACGATCTCGTGACCGAGATCCGTCAGAGTAAATCGAAGGACGTGGAGCTCATCATCGACGTCGATCCGGCGATCCCGGCGGTCATGAATACCGACGTCAGTAAGCTCAAGAAGATCCTCCGGGCCCTCATCAGTAACGGCCTCAAATACACGAAGCAGGGCGGCGTCTATGTCCGCATCGTCTGCGAAGAACAGAGCTACGGCGTCAACCTCTGTATCGAGGTCACCGACACCGGCATCGGCATGTCCGAGTACGAACTCGAGAAAGTCTACGACAGCTTCTATCAGGCGGATTCCGGCCGCGCGAGAATGGGCGGAGGTCTGGGTCTGGGTCTGGCGATCGTGTCGGGCTTCGTCTCGCTTCTCGGCGGATTTATGACGATCCGAAGCAAGAAAGACGTCGGCACGACAGTCAATGTCAGCCTTCCGCAGAAGGTCGTCGATCCGACGAGCTGCATGTCGGTCATGCATCCGGACCAGCTCTGTCTCGGCGCATATCTGCACTTCGAGAAGTACGGCAATCCGGTCGTGCGTGAGTACTATAACTCCATGGTCCTCAATATCGTCAAGGGCCTCGGCATCCAGATGCACCGCGTCAATAACCCCGATGACCTGCATCTCCTGCATGATTCGATCCACATGACCCACCTCTTCGTGGCCGAAGAAGAATACGGTTCGAACGTGGAATTCATCGAGGAACTGGCCAAGGATGTGCTGGTCGTCGTCGTGGCGAACGATGATTTCAAACTCCCGCAGGGCTCGCATGCGCGCGTCATGGAGAAGCCCTTCTACTGTTTCCCGGTCGTCTCCGTCCTGAATACGAATGTCCACGAGAGCGAGGTCTCCGATAAGAAGATGGTCTGCCGTGGCGTCCGTGCGCTGGTCGTCGATGACGAACCGATGAACCTCGTCGTCGGAAAGAGTATCTTCCGAAGCTACGGCATGGAGGTGACGACGGTCTTAAGCGGACAGGAGTCCATCGATATCTGTAAGGAACATGAATTTGACATCATCTTCATGGACCACATGATGAGCGGCATGGATGGTGTCGAAGCGATGAAGCGGATCCGTTCCGATGTCGCCGGCAAGAACAGCGAGACCCCGATCGTCGCCCTCACGGCGAACGCCATGAGCTCGGCCAAGCAGATGTTCCTCGCGGAGGGCTTTGACGGTTTCGTCAGTAAGCCGATCGAGACAGATGAACTCGAGCGTGTGATGCGTCAGGTTCTCCCGAAGTCTCTCGTGACGTACGAAGAAATCGCGCCCGGAGGGGAGCAGAAGACGAATTTCGAAGAGCTTAGAAAGACACCGACACCGGCCGTCTCCAGGCTCTCTCTTAAGGAACAGCTGAAGCCGTACGGAGTCGACGCCGAGTCCGGCATCAAGTACTGCATGGGCGACACCGATTTCTACAAGTCCCTGCTCGTGCAGTTCGCGATGGAGACGGAAGAGAAGATCCCGCTGATGGGCAGATACTATGAGTCTTCGGACTGGCATAACTACGAGATCCTCGTCCACGCGCTGAAGAGCACCTCGAAGATGATCGGCGCCTCTGCGCTGTCCGAGTCCGCCCGGCAGCTCGAAATGGCGGCGAAGGAAAAGCGGGATGATTTCATCGCGGAGCATCACTATGGCCTGATGGGCGACTATTCGCATCTTTCTAAGGGCATCGCCGAGATACTCAAAGACGAGATCGAGAAGGCAAGAGCCGAGAAAGAGGCGGAGAAAGCGTCGCAGAATGAGTCTTCCGAAGAATACGCAGAGCCGGTTTCAGAAGAAAAGGGCAAATCCGGATCAGAAGAAAAGGGCAAGTACGATTCAGAAGATCAGGGAAAAGTGCTTTTGGAGAATAAGGATAGTGAAGCTTCGGGAGATACGGAAGAGATCCTCGAGTTCCTGCCGGAAGATGAGGAAGGAGGGGATGACAAATGAGAGGACATATGAAAGGCCTTCTGGACTATATCTTCAGATCAAATACCCACGACAAGGAAGCCATAAACTCCCTTTATAAAGGACTCCTGCGGACGACGCACTATATGGTGCTCTTTACGATGCTTTTCGGGTCGGGATTCCTGGTATATTCGTTCTTTAACGAGAAACTGTTCATGAACAGCCTCCCTTATCACCGTGCCCTCTATCTGGTGATCCTTCTGGTCGGAACGTTGTGGTTCACCGTGATCCGCTATGCGTCGAAAGACATCGAGAACCGGACGCGGATCATCTCGATCATGTATACGGTCGTCGCGGTCGTCATGTACGGATTCGTGATCGCCATGGGCTTCATCAATCTGCACTTCAACAACTTCATGGACACGACGCTCTTCATGACAGTGGCGCTGCTGGTGCCGATGTGTCTGTATCTCAACCCCATGGAGTATCTGGTCCTGGCGATCCTGGCCGATGCGGTCATGACGGCGATGGTGTACCACTCCTACGCATCGCTCGGGATCACGAAGCAGAATGCTTTTCTGAACTTTATCGTGTTCTCGGTGTTCCAGCTCGCGATGGGCATCATCATGCTCTACACGAAGTATTGTCTCTATAAGGAGATCAATACGGAGACCCGCCAGCATCAGCAGATCGAGATGCTGAACAAGGCGCAGAACAGTTTCTTCTCGAATATGAGCCACGAGATCAGAACACCGATCAATACCATCATCGGTCTTAACGAGATGATCCTCCGTGAGGATGTCAGTGAAGAGGTCATGGAAGATGCCGCGAACATCAAGTCCGCGGGTAAGCTTCTCCTGAATCTCATTAACGATATCCTCGATATGAGTAAGATCCAGTCCGGGCGTATGGAGCTCCTCTCGGCGCCGTATAGGACCGGAGAGATGCTCTCGGACCTCGTCGGCATGATGTGGATCCGCGCCAGAGAGAAGAAACTCGATTTCCATATCGATGTCTCGCCGGATATCCCGAACGAGCTGATCGGCGACGATGTCCGCATCAAGCAGATCCTCATCAATGTTCTCAACAACGCGATCAAGTACACCAAGGAAGGCTCGGTGTCGCTGTCCGTCCAGTGTGAGATGATCAACGACAATACCTGTAACATGATCTATAACGTGACCGATACAGGCGTCGGCATCAAGCCCGAAGATATCCCGTATCTTTTCTCGGCGTTTAAGCGTGTCGATGAGGGCTCGAATAAGCACATCGAGGGAACGGGTCTCGGTCTTTCGATCGTCAAGCAGTTGCTCGACCTCATGGGCGGTAAGGTCACGGTCAACAGTGTCTACACCAAGGGCAGTACTTTTATCATCGAGATCCCGCAGACATGCGAGACACAGTCGAAGATGGGCCAGTATAATTTCGACAAGAGCAAGGCGCTCGGACACCGGGAGGGCTATGTGGCGAAGTTTGAAGCGCCGCAGGGCCGTATCCTCGTCGTCGACGATAACGAGGCCAATCTCATGGTCGTCAAGAAACTCCTGCGCGAGACGAAGATCCGCGTCGATACCGCCATGAGCGGCGCCGAAGCGCTCCGAAAAACACTGAATATCAAGTACGACGTCATCTTCATGGATCACCTCATGCCGGAGATGGACGGCATCGAGTGCCGCCGCCGCATCATCGAACAGACCGGCGGACGCTCCCGCGAGACCAGCATCGTGATCCTGACGGCGAATGCCGATGAGGAGAACCGCGCACTCTACCAGAGAGAGAATTTCGACGGGTATCTCGTCAAGCCGGTAAGCGGCGACGATCTGGAGACGGAGCTTTACCGGCTCCTCCCGAAGGATATCGTCCATATCACGGGAAACCGCTCCGAGATCGCGGAAGAGACGATCTCCTGGATGCGCGGCGACAAGAAGAGAAAGAGAGTCGTCATCACGACGGAGAGTGTGGCCGACCTGCCGCAGGAGATCATCAGAAAGTACAATATCGCGATCCTGCCGCATAAGGTCTGCACGAACGAGGGTATCTTCAAGGACGGAAAAGAAATCGATACGAGAGGCGTCCTGAAGTATATGGAGGACACGACGAAGTCGATCCGCCCGACAGCTCCGGAACTAAAGGAGACAGAGGATTTCTTCGCCAAACAGCTGTCGTCCGCCAATAACATCATCCATATCTCTATCTCGAGCAAGGTCGAGAACAGTGGTTATTTCGTCGCGTCTGATGCGGCGAAATCCTTCGATAATGTTTTCGTCGTGGACTCCGGACATCTGTCTTCCGGTCAGGGTATCATGGCGATCGAGGCCTGCCGTATGGCCGAAGCCGGAAAGAGCCCCGAGGAGATCCTCGCCCGTCTCGAGAAACTGAAGAAGAAGATTCACTCCAGCTTTATCGTGGATAATCTCGACGCTCTCGCCCGCGCCAAGCAGGTCGGAAAAGGTATCGCCAATCTTGTCAATTCCCTGATGGGACGCCCTGTGCTCGTGCTGCGTAAAGGCAAGATGACGCTGGGGATGCTCTACTTCGGTTCGAGAAAGAGAGCATGGAAGAGCTACATCAATACATGTCTGGCGGGAGACAAGCCCATCGACACGGGGATCCTGTTCGTGACACACTGCGGCATCAGCAACAAAGATCTCGACTGGATCCGCGAGCAGATCAATAAGAAGATGACCTTCGACGAGGTCCACTTCCAGCAGGCGTCTCCGGCGATCTCCGTTAACTGCGGCCCCGGCACCTTCGGCCTCCTTCTTAGAGAGAAGGACAAGGACGATAAGAATACGCATCAGGTGTGACGCGTAGCCTTTTCTCCACAGTGTGACAGAGCGAGCGAAATAAAGAGGACTGCCCCGCTTTCGTGGGACAGTCCTTTTGAATAGGTAACTTTTCAGACAGCTAAATCAGGCAACTTTTCAAGCAGCTGAATCAAGCAGCTGAATCAGGCAGCCACAGATGGCAGCTGCGTGTGCTGAACGATCAGTACAGCGGCTTGTTGAGACCCATTGCTTTCTCGAGATCCTGCAGATCGTAGGTCGCATCGGCGATGGTCTGGTAGCTGAGGAAGCCTTCCTTGTAGAGACGGATGAGGTCTTCGTTCAGGGTATGCATGCCGAGGGAACGGCCGGACTGCATCGCGCCCGGGATCATCTGGATCTTCTCCTCGAGGATGAGGTTCTTGATCGCGGTGGTTCCGATCATGACTTCTGTTGCGAGGATACGGCCTGTGCCATCCTTGATCGGGAGGAGCTGCTGGGAGATAACGCCGCGGATGTTCGTCGCGAACTGCTGGCGGATGATCGCCTGCTTGTCAGCCGGGGAACCGTCGATGATACGGTTGATCGTCTGCGCCGCACCACAGGTGTGCAGTGTGGAGAGAACGAGGTGGCCGGTCTCGGCAGCGGTGATCGCGGCAGCGATGGTATCGAAGTCACGCATCTCACCTACGAATACGATATCCGGGTCCTCACGGAGGGAAGAGCGGAGAGCGCGTGCATAGGAATCTGTATCACGGCCGAGCTCACGCTGGTGGATCATCGCCTTATTGTGCGGGTAGATGTACTCGATCGGGTCCTCGATCGTGATAACATGCTTCGCTTCGTTCTTATTGATGTAGTCAACGATGGCGGACATCGTCGTGGTCTTACCGGAACCCGTAGGACCGGTAACGAGGATAATACCGTTCTTGGCTGTCGCCATATCCTTGACGACCTCAGGAATACCGAGCTCATCAAACTCAGGGATCTGCGCCATCAGGAGACGGATGCTGCAGGCCAGGTTGTTACGCTGATGATACACATTCGCTCTGATTCTAACTTCGTTATCGATCATGAGACCGAGGTCAATATCCTCACCGGCCTCGACACGTCTGATCTCGTCATTCGACAGGATCGTGTAAATCATCGCCAGAGACTCCTCAGCGGTCGGGCGCTCATCCAGGATGTGAAGCGTTCCGTATCTTCTAACAGCGAGATTTGTACCTACAGTAATATGGACATCAGAACAATCCTGTTCAATGGCATAATCCATCAGTTCCTCAAAAGTCATAACAACACCTCCAAAACAGTTATGTACACATTATACATGAAATCAGGTTTCTTTAACACATTTTTGTACACAAGTTTCACATCCTTGTCACTTTATTTCGAAAAGCACTGAAAAGGAGACGAAGGATAAGTGAAGTTATGTGCCGGATGAGGGCATGGTTTATCGTTCATATATGATGAATGACATTATAAATGAGTGTGCCTCAGTTTAATAGCAATTCGCGGTGACATAGTTTCGTTTTTTCTGTTACAATAAGGATTAGTGCACAGGGCACTTGGAAAGGAACCATCAGATGGATGAAGAATTGAGAAATGAAGAGCTCCGGGATCAGCCGGATATCGATATAGACGAGGCCGCAAACGCAGAAGAGACGATCCGGGAAACCGCGGCCGAAGCAGCAACTGAGACAGCGGGAGCAGCTACTGAGGTAGCGCCGGCGCAGTACAACGAGGCTTCCGAGCTGGCAGATGAACCGGCTCCGGCGGTTCTTCCGACAGGAAGACGCCCGAAGAAGACCACGATCGGCGGCCAGGCCCTGATCGAGGGCATCATGATGTGCGGCCCGCGCCGCACGGCCATCGCCGTACGTAAGGCCGACGGCTCCATCTATGTAGAAGAAATCAAGAAGAGCGCCAGTGAGACTTTCTTCGAGAAGGTCCCGCTGGTCCGTGGCTGCATCCGCTTCTTCCGCCAGCTCGTGACCGGCACCGCCGCGCTCATGAAGTCCGCGGAGATCTCCGAGGAGGGCGCCCCGCAGGAGGGCATCTCGCGTGTGCCCTCGGGAGAGGAGGACGATAAGCCGAAGACCATCCAGGAAGCCAAGAACGAGCAGCACGTCACCGGCAAGGAAAAGAGCGCCAGCAAGCTCGACCAGTGGGCCGACAAGCACAGCGACGGCGTCATGATCTTCGCCGCGGTGCTGGGACTTCTGTTCAGTGTAGTGCTTTTCATACTGCTTCCGCGACTGATCGTGGACACCGCGCTGCACTTCTTCTCGGCGGAGCGTTCGGACTCCATCAAGCTCAACGTCGTCCTGAATTTCATCGAGGGCGTGATCCGTATCGTGATCTTCCTGACGTATCTCGCGCTGACGTCGCGCCTCAAGGACATCGCCCGCGTGTGGATGTACCACGGCGCCGAGCACAAGACGATCGCGTGCTACGAGGCCGGCGAGGAGCTGACCGTCGCGAATGTCCGGAAGATGAGCCGTTTCCATCCGCGATGCGGAACCGCGTTCCTGTTCATCGTCGTACTCGTATCGATCCTCGTCTTCTGCGTCGCCAGTGTTTTTATCGGCGTAAACGTCTGGTGGATCAATATGCTCGTGCGTCTCGCGCTTGTGCCGCTCGTCGGCGGTATCTCCTACGAGATCCTGCGTTTCTGCGGACGCCATGACCAGAATCCGATCTGTAAGATCTTCATCGCGCCGGGCCTGGGCCTGCAGAAGCTGACGACCAAGGAGCCGACCGACAGCATGATCGAGGTCGCGATCGCGTCCGTGCAGGCGGTCATCCCTGAAAACAGCAACGAGGACATCTGGTGAGCCTTCTGAGTCGGAGGATTCTATTGAGCGGTACGCGCCTGACGGACCGTGCACCTGCTGAACCCGTGCACCTGATACTCCCCGATAATTGAACCGGAGGTCGCGCTTTGACACTTAGCGAGTATTTAGAAGAGAAGACCACGCTTCTTTCCCGCGCCGGGATCCCGGATGCGGAAAACGAGGCGTGGCTTTGTTTCATGGAGGGGACAGGGCTTTCGCGTTCCGTGATCCGTTTTTCTCTTGGAAATGCACTGTCGTCTGTGGTTTCGGAGTCTTCTTTCGGGGCTCTCGAGGAGATCTTCGCGCGGCGCGCAGAGCATGAGCCGCTCTCGTATATTGTCGGGCATGCGCCTTTCTATGATCTTACCTTTTCCGTGGGAGAAGGAGTCCTGATCCCGCGTTTTGATACGGAGATCCTGGTGGAGACCGCGCTCGGGGCGCTGAGCTTTCCGCAGATGCTTCCCGGCGCGCCGCAGATCCCGCAGGTGGACGGCGCCTCTGCGCCGCCGCAGATCCCGCAGATGGACGGCGCCTCTGCGCCGCCGCAGATGGAATCGCACGGTGGAACTGAGCGGGAGAATCGCGGTGACGTAGTAGAGTCGCGCGCGGTGACAATAACTGATGTCGCGACCCCGATCCGGATCCTCGACCTTTGCACGGGCTCCGGCTGCGTAGGCATCACGATCGCCCATGAACTTCAGAAGAAGGGGCTCGCATATGACCTGGTCATGACAGAAATCTCCCCGAAGGCAAGTGCTTTTGCCGAAGAAAATGCAAAGGCGATCCTCGGAGAAGGAAGCTGGAAAGTTGAACTTGCCGACCTCTGGCCCGAGTCGGAAGATAAGTACGACCTCATCGTGTCAAATCCGCCCTATGTGACCAAAGAGGAGATGACGGAGCTTCTGCCGGAGGTCAGTGAGTATGAGCCTGCGATGGCGCTGACCGATGAGGGCGACGGGCTCTTGTTCTACCGGCGGATCGTGGAGGGCCTGCCTCGTTTTCTCGCGCCAGGCGGCGTGCTGGCGGTGGAGCACGGGTGCGATCAGGGCGAAGCCGTACGAGACTTGATGCGACCTTGCTTATCGGGTATGCTGACAGTGCAGGATTATGGCGGACGCGACCGCGTGACATGCGGAAAGTGCGCCGCGAGCAGTAGCGCAGGTGCGGGAGATTGATATGAACGGGAAGTTTTTCCTCTATCCATATAAAGAAGGACAGGTGGTCACACTGAAGAA
This sequence comes from Clostridiales bacterium, assembly GCA_017551625.1. Taxonomy (GTDB): domain Bacteria; phylum Bacillota; class Clostridia; order Saccharofermentanales; family Saccharofermentanaceae; genus Scatonaster. The sequence goes on from JAFZLF010000039.1 coordinate 19,143, forward strand.
GACGCATCCATGCGGCGGCAAGACGTGGAAGCTTCTGCGTGTGGGGGCCGAGGTCCTGATGTGCTGTGAGACCTGCGGGCACAAGATGTCGCTGAAGCGAGCGGCGCTCGAGAAGGCGTGCGTGAATGTGACGGATCCTCAGGCGGGCAGCTGAGGCGTCGGTGCTTCAAAAACCACTTCAAGAATCAACCCCGGTCTCCTTTTTGTCTCTTTTTACTCGAAAAGGAGACCGTATGGAGACTGGGTCTCCTTTTTGTCTCTTTTTACTCGAAAAGGAGACCGTTTGGAGACTGAGTCTCCTTTTTGTCTCTTTTTACTCGGAAAGGAGACCATTTGGAGACTGGGTCTCCTTTTTGTCTCTTTTTACTCGGAAAGGAGACCGTTTGGAGACTGGGTCTCCTTTTTGTCTCTTTTTCTGGTAAAAAACAGGGTCGTGATGCGGCGAAGTGTTAAGAGATTTTGCGATTTGTGGTAAAATATTCCGTGAATGAAAGGGAACTCGGTGCAAGGAGAAAAAACTCCGAAGCAAAGACGTAGGGAACTCGGTGCTTGGAAATAGGAAGCATGGGGTTAAGGAGAAGGAAGTTATGAAGAAACTCGTGGCAGGGCTTCTGGCGACGGCGATGATTCTCGGCTGTGTGGCTTGCAAGTCCGAGGAGACGACGAAGAAGAAAAAGAAGACGAAGAAAACGACGGAAAAGACGGAGGAGACGGGAGATCCGACCGACGAACCGACAGATGAGCCTACCGACGAGCCGACGGCCGATCCTTCCGCCGACCCGACAGATGACCCTACAGATGACCCGAACGGCGATCCGGCGGCGCCGACCGTCGGCGAGGTGCACGAACCATTTGATACGGTGAGCGTGCCGGATCCGGTCACTTTCCCGAGCGGGCTTACGATCCGCCACGACCTGGAGAAGATCCAGCTCGGAAGAGATGTGCTCTACCGCGCGTATGGCGATGCCGACCCGGATTCGGAATACGGTGAGATCAACTATGTGAAGGCCAAGGCCGACCAGCTCTATATCATCGAGGACGGTCCGATACAAGATGCAGTCTCGAGTGTTTTTGACGCGGTAGCGACGAATGCCATTGACCTGTACAGAACAAGATTGGATGCTTTTCTGGCAACGCAGCAGAACGGTCCTCTGGGAGCAAGCTCCAGTTACAACAACAGAGCCGTCGTATTTCGCGCGGACAGCGAAGTGTTCTCCTGCATCATGTACGAGACGGATTTCTGCGAGGATTTCTACGATGAGAACTTCTCGTGTGTAAACTTCAGATATGCGGACGGATCCACCATCGCACTTGCGGACGTAGTCACGGATATGGATGCGCTGGTCATGCATGTCTCGGATGACATGGATCCGGAAAACTACTTCTATACTGATACGATCGAAGCACTCAAGGACGGCTCCGTTACATGGGCGCTGCTTTACGACGGTATCTATATCCCGCATTACGGCAAGGTCCCGGTGATCGGAAATGAGGACATGTTTGACCTTTCGTGTTTTGGCGCGACGCCTGAGACATACTCGATCCAGGCGGACCATAACAATGAGATCATCTGGGATGTTGACGAAGACGGATATCTCGATGACATCAGGATCACAGCGAATATTGACGATCAGACTGAATCAGTTGAGAGGCTCGTCATCTCCGTTAATTCCGATCAGTATGTCTATACAGATAATGAGATTATTGACCTGAGTCTCGACTGTGGTTTCGCTTCAGATCGATTAGAGAACTATCTCATCCGGACAGATTACGGATTCTTCCTGGTCGTCGCATTGGAGAGCTACTTCTGGGATCATACGTGTATCTTCCGCATCGATCAGGACGGGGTTATGTTGCTTTTCACGGGAGAATTCTCGATTGTCGATGCTTGCGATCCTGATAATGTGCTGGTTTCGGATGTGGCGTATATTACGGGCCTTGAGGGGACGCGGGAATCCTGCCGGATCTCGGATATCGGATACCCGGCAGCGAACACGATCTTCAAGGACGTGTACTCCGGCCCGTATAAGACGAAGATCGATCTTCCGGCAAATGAGACGAATCTTCTGACGATGGAGATCGGGGACGAAGTCACGGTGCCGGCGGGGACGATGGTGGCGCCGATCTATTATGTCGAGGGCGCGGGGCTTCTGGTCATGCGGATCCTCGATCCGGACGACTCGAAAACCTCTTATGTGGTGATGGAGACGGACGGGGAGTTCGGTGTCGCCGGATACCACGCATATGAGGGATTCTACGGCGTCATGTTTGGCGAGTGAGGATCCCCCAAAATGAGGATCCGAAAAAAACAAAAGTGAAAAACAAAAACAAAATATATAAGAGAAAAGGAGAAAAGAAAGATGAAGAAACTGATTGCGGTGCTGCTTACGGCGGCGATGTTACTGGGATGTGTGGCCTGCACGTCTGAGGAGACGACGAAGAAGAAGAAAAAGACGAAGAAGACGACGGAGAAGACCGAGGATACGGAAGATCCGTCGGACGATCCTACGGACGATCCTACGGACGATCCGGGCACGGACCCGACCGACGAGCCGACCGATACGTCGGATACGACGGCCATATCCGATACGAGCGATCCTGCTGTCAACACGACAAAAGCGCCGGGCGGCGCTTCGGAACTCGTCATCAGCAATGACCTCGATTCACTCGGTGCCCTGACGAGTGGAGACTGTCTGGCCTACGGAGCACTGGATCCGACAGGGGAACTGGTGCTGCCGGGCAACCTTCCCGCTTCGCTGTATTTTTACTGGGAGACGCTCACGACGAGCAATGGCAGCTCCGAGCTGAATGAAGAACTCGAGGGTTTATGCGAGCAGATCAAGATCTCCACCGTAGATCACTATGAAGAGTATCTGAAGAGCTTCACAGAGTCCGTTGACAACGGGGAGTGCCCGGTGACATGTACTTTCCGCGAGAATAATGAGGTCTATCGTGCCGACAGCCAGGTCTTCTCGTTCCGTCTACACGCCTATATCAATGGCAGCGAAGAATCGAACGATTCGAGCTTCTATGTAAACGTCGATCCCACCACGCTTAACGATATCACGATCGACGATGTCATCACCGATCTGGATGCTTTCGAGGATTATCTCGAGGCTTACTTAGAGGAGATCGGCGAGACCTATTATCTTGACGATTACCTCGACCAGCTCGATGAAGGTGAGGATTGCTTCGGCATGGTCTACGACGGTCTCATGTTCGACGACATCAAGGTGCCGGTAGTCGGGCACGAAGAGCTCTTTAACATGAGTTATTTCGGATCGACGCCGAAGAACTATTCCCTGCTTCTCGACGAAAAGGGCGAGCTGGTATGGGATCTCGACGGCGACGGCAAGCTCGATACGCTCAAGTGCGATTTTGATTATTCTCAAGGCGAACTTTACATCACGGTAAACGGGCAGAAGTACACGATCACGGATGCCGAGGCACCGAAAATCAGCTACATGGAGGACCTCGCTTTCAATTCTCCGTGTGTCGTGATGTTCACAGAGGACCGCTGCTATCTGGTCGTTTCCCTGAACGAATCCGATGCGGTTGTCGGTCTGTATTTCTTCGAGATGACCGACGGCACGCCGAAGTATGTGATGGATCGTTACGGATTCCTGGAAGATGTCCTGGATCCGAACTATTTCTCGATCTCCGAGGGGATCGATCTTCTTGGCGGACAGAATATGGAGAGATATTATCAGCTCAAGGCCGACGGCACACTCATCCCGCAGACGGCGTTCGTATACTGTTTCTCGCATCCGCTCCTGACCTACGCGAGCATCACGGGCGATGAATTTAACTGGGACAACGGCAACATGATCGGTTCCTACACGATCCCGGTCGGATCGGTCGTGCAGATCGTCGCCTATGGCCCGAATAACGGCGCACTGGTCCTGAAGGTCCTGAGCCGGGATTCTTCTGATGTGCACTTCGTCAATCTCGAGACGGACAAGGAGAACAAGATCGCCGGCGTTTCAGTCGCGGATCTCTTCGAGAGCCAGCTGTATATCGGCGGATGATTTGAGTATCGGCCGCCGAAATGGGAGCTCGGAGGAGTGATATGGCGATGGCCCTGAAAAATGAAGTGGTAGCGCGTTTCCTGCGCTACGTGAGAATCGACACGCAGTCCGATGAGGATTCGGGCACGCATCCGAGCTCGGCAAAACAACTCGAGCTCGCGCGGCTTCTCGTCTCGGAGCTTTCTGAGATGGGCGCGGAGAGCACGTTTGACGAGGAGCACGGTTATATCTACTGCACGATCCGTGAGAATCTCCCGGAGCTTGCGATCGGTGATGATTTGGCCGGCGCCCCGAAGATCGGTTTCATCGCGCACATGGACACTTCTCCCGAGGCAAGCGGCGCCGATGTAAAACCGAAGATCATCGAGGACTACGATGGCGGCGACATCGTGCTGGGCGGAGGAGACGAACCCCGTGTCCTTCGGCCTTCCGATTTCCCGGAACTTCTAAAGTATAAGGGCCAGACCCTGATCACTTCCGACGGAACGACGCTTCTCGGCTCCGACGATAAGTCGGGCATCGCGGAGATCATGACCATGGCGCACTATTTCCTGACGCATCCGGAAGTCAAGCACGGCCGCATCTGCATCGCCTTTACACCCGACGAAGAGATCGGCGAGGGGACACTTCATTTCGACCTCGGGAAGTTCGGCGCGGACTACGCCTACACCGTCGACGGCGGTGAACTGGGCGAACTCTCCTTCGAGAACTTTAACGCCGCGACAGCGGTGATCAAGGTGACGGGCAGAAATGTCCATCCGGGCGAGGCTTACGGGAAGATGATCCACGCGGCACGCCTCGCGATGGAGATCGACAGCAAGCTCCCCTCTAAGGAGCGTCCGGAAATGACTCGCGACCACGAAGGCTTCTTCCACATCACAGACATGCGAGGTGACGCGTCCGAAGCGAGCCTCGTCTACATCATCCGGGACCACGATGCAGTGCTTTTCGGGAAGAAAAAGGAAACAATCGAAGAAGTGTGCAGGGAGGTCGAAGCGGCGCACCCCGGCGCGAAGATCGTCTGCGAGATCCGCGACACGTACTTCAACATGATTGACAAGATCCGCCCGCATATGGAGATCGTCACGCGCTGCGAGGAAGCGATGCGGCGGTGCGGGATCACGCCGAAGATCGAGCCCATCCGCGGCGGCACCGACGGCGCGATGCTCTCGTACCGAGGCCTGCTGTGCCCGAATATCTGCGCAGGCGGACATAACTTCCACGGCGTCTACGAGTACGTCAGCTGCGAAGCGATGGGCAAGATCACGGAGCTCCTGATCGAGCTGGCGAAAGCATAACCCGGGGAACCCGGATCGGACAGGGAAACAGGTAAGGGCAAGGAGGACAGGGACATGAAGAAAGCAGTTTCGTTGATGTTGGCGGTAGCCATGCTACTGGGCTGTGTGGCGTGCACGAGTGAGGAGACGACGAAGAAGAAGAAAAAGAAGACGTCGAAGAAGACATCTGAGACGGAGGACACGGAGACCGAACCGACGGATGAGCCGACGGACGAAACGACGAGTGAGCCGACGAATCCAGACGTAACGGGTACGACACCAAGCAGTACGGACGACACGAGTGTGACGGGGAGCCGGCCCGGCGCTTCAGGTTCGCATGAATGGGAGATCTCGGACGATGGAGAGTATCTGACCCTTCTGCGCGAGACGTTCTGCTACCAGTATGGTGAGATGGATCCGAATGAGGACAATCCCATGTGGAAAGACATCGCCAAGTTTGTGCGCACCGCGTGTGATACGTACACGATCGTGAATGGTCCGCAACAGATCACGTCTGATTTTGAGTATCTGTATCAGACGATCTTAGACAATATCACCTCTTCATATGACGAGAGGATCAGTGCTTTTCTAGAGGCAAAGAATAACGGCGAGGCGCTCCCGTTCTATAACTACCGCTTTGAGACCACTGTGTACCGGGCCGATGATCAGATGCTTTCTTTTTCGATCCGCGGCCTTATCGACAGCAGTCAGGCGGACGAGATCGACGATCTGGAACTCATTATCAATCTTGATCCGCAGTTGTCGGAATCCTTGACTATCGAAGATATTATCACGGATGAAGATGCGTTGATGGATTATATCGAGGAATACTTTGACGCGCTTTATCTACCGGAAGTGGCTGAATATGCCGAAGAGCTATGGGACCAGGACGAGGAATTCTTCGGGGTAACGTATGACGGGATCATTATCCGGGGGCACAAGCTTCCGGTCTATGGGCACGAAGAGTGTTTCAATATGTATTATTTTGGGAAAACGCCTTCGGACTATATTCTGCGGTTCGAGGATAATGGAGATCTTGTGTGGGATATCGATGGCGACAATGTTTTTGATACTATCCATGCCGGATCCGGTAATGGAGAACTGTCCATACAGATCAATGACCAGACGTATGTTTTTACGGATGACGATATCACGGATGTCTCGAATCTGTATAAGCTTTCTTCCCGAAGCCCGAGTGTCCTGATCCGCAGAGAAGGGAAGACCTTCATGATCCTGTCGATGTACGTGTACAATCAGATCGTCGAGCTTCTGACATTTGACCTTTCAAGCGGAAAACCGGAGTTTGTATATGACATGACAGGAAGACTCAGTGAAACGCTTCTGAATCCGAACGCTTTTGATATCCTCGAACTGGTTCCGGTCCTCGGCAGCGCGGCAGAGATGCGACGTGAATACGAGATCCAGACGACGGGAAAACTCCTGCCGCACACGGCCTTTGGCTATTATGAGACGCTTCCTCTTGTAGTGATGTCCGATATTTCCGGCGATCAGTTCGACTGGGACTCCGGCGATATGATCGGCAGCTACACGATCTCGTCCGGCGCAATCGTCTCGGCGTGCGCGTATGGTCCTAACAATGGCACGCTCGTCTTTAAGGTGCTTGATGCGGATCGGAATAACGAGATCAAGTATGTCATGGTCAAGTACAATAAGGATACGGATACGATCGATGGCAAGGCGTTTAACGAAGTCTTCGGGCAGCAACTGGAAGATACGTACGACGACTAGAAGAAGAGGGGCGGATATCCTCTGACCGATGGAAGACGAAAGTGGGATAAGGCTGAGCATACCGGCACTCTTATCCCAATGAAAAAAGAGATGATGTGGGATAAGAACACAGAAAGAGTGTATTCTTATCCCATTTTTGTCCTTTGTGAGTGGGATAAGAATTATGTAGTTGAGGTTTTTATCCCATTCGCACCGGGAATTCATAGTATAAAAGTGAGGAATCCGGCAAATCTTATCCCATTACAAAAGAGATTTGATGGGATAAAAACCTGAATAAACCATGTTTTATCCCAGTCAGTGCTTTTCACGCGGATAGAAAATGAGATACGAAGAAAACCGGCCCCCTCGTAACGAAGGGAGCCGGTTCATTTTAGCTTTTTGCGTTATCGCTTTTCGAAAAAGGGGAGAAGAATTACTTCTTCATGCACTCCTCAACTGCAACAGCTACTGCAACGGAAGCACCAACCATCGGGTTGTTACCCATACCGAGGAAGCCCATCATCTCAACGTGTGCCGGAACGGAGGAAGAACCTGCGAACTGCGCATCGGAGTGCATACGGCCCATGGTATCGGTCATACCGTAGGAAGCCGGACCTGCAGCCATATTATCCGGATGGAGTGTACGGCCTGTACCACCACCACTTGCAACGGAGAAGTACTTCTTGCCGGCGGCAATTCTTTCCTTCTTATATGTACCTGCAACCGGGTGCTGGAATCTTGTCGGGTTTGTGGAGTTACCTGTGATGGAAACGTC
>JAFZLF010000040.1 GCA_017551625.1 Clostridiales bacterium
CACCAAGTTCACAGGCCAAGTTTACGTTCTGACACACGACGAAGGTGGCCGTCATAAGCCTTTCTTCAATGGTTATCGTCCGCAGTTCTACTTCAGAACAACAGACGTTACCGGTGTTGCTCACCTTCCGGAAGGCACAGAAATGTGCATGCCTGGTGACCACGTAACCATCACTGTTGAGCTCATCACTCCTATCGCTATGGAGCAGGGCCTCAAGTTCGCTATCCGTGAGGGTGGCCGTACAGTTGGTGCTGGTACTGTTGCTACAATCATCGAGTAATATCGATCTTAAGTAGATAACTTAGTGATTTCAAAGAGCTTCGGGATCTGATCCCGGAGCTCTTTTTTTCTGTGTTGAAAAGAAGACTCTGCCCACCGGTTATACTATCGGGATAACAGAGAATATAAACGCAAAGTGCTCAGATATTGTAGAATGGATAGGGATCCGTTTTTATGAAAAGGAAAAGTGAGGAAAAGAGATGAGTTCAAAGATTCTGATTGAAAGAAGAGAACACGATGATAAGATCGGGGAGTTCATCGGTGAAGCATTCGAAGCATATGCGGCCGATAATGATATCCTCTGCGACTACGAAGGATTCTGCTTCGTCGCAAAAGACGGGGAGAAGATCCTCGGAGCGGTCACCGGTCATGCATATTATAACGAAGTCCATGTCGGCGATCTGGTCGTCGACAAGGAGTGCAGAGGAAAGGATATAGGAACGAAACTAATGCTTGCCGTGGAAGAAGAATTCCGCGGGAAGGGAAGAGAGAACATCAACCTTTCGACCTACGAATTTCAGGCTTTGGGCTTTTATAAGAAACTCGGGTACGAAGTCGAGTTTGTCCGTCCGAACAGCATTCCCAAACTCACGAAATACTTCCTGAGAAAGAAACTATAACAGGTGATCGTTAATTGTACATATATGACCTGCATACCAGATCTTTTCAAAAGTAAAAGAAATGGTATGCATTTTTTTGCCCAAAAGGGTATTCGAGGAGCGATAAGCTTAGTGGCAGTGGGATTACAAAGGATTTCCAAATTGTAAATATACTAATAACGTTTTATTTATATATAGATATCTTTATATTTTGGTGCTATCATGACCGTATAGCAAATAGGCCATTTGTCCCCATTTTTTCGTTGAGGAGCGGAAAGGGGATATAAGAATTAACCATGTGGAGGATGGGCACGCATGAAACAGACACTGAAAAAATTTGGTGCTTTGATCGTTGCGGTGGCAGTGGTTATGAGCCTTAGCTCTACGCTGTTTGCTGCAGGAGAAGCAGAGCTTACCGGAGGAGAGGTCGGTGGTTACACAACAGCTGATACGCCGGTTTCTCAGGCTAAGAAAGTAAAGATCGCTAAAGAGATCACTGCTTACAATGTGGATGAAGACGTAGTCAATGCACCAACGATTACTTATTCTTATTCCATTGCAGGAGATACAAACGGATATACGGTAACGGATGAAACGACCGACCATGCTTCCGGGGTTGCGATCACGAAAGCAACATTGGCGGGCATTACGACAAACGTTTCTATGACGGGTACCGCAGCGAATGAGATTTCGTGGACCCCGGCAGAGACACTGAATACTTCCAAGACTGGTGAAGTTAACTTGAAGTATCTCACCATTGATTTTTCAAGTGTAGTATTCTCTGAGCCTGGCGTTTACCGTTACGTACTGACCGAGAATCTGAAGACCGGTTTTACATATGACAATACCGGTGTAACCGAGACGACCGATTCGACAGGTGGTCATACACGTTATCTCGATGTCTATGTTCGCCGTTCGGATACATTTACGGATGGATCTTTGGCAACTGACTGGGATATATACGGTTACGTCTGCATGTATGATAACGAAGACATCGATCCGACCAATGATACCGATGTCAAAGGCGCTGTTAAGACCAACGGTTTTGTCGCGGCAACAAACGACAATACAGAGATCAAAGCGGATTCTTACTATACATTCAATGTAACAGTCAGTAAGACGCTTACCGGTGATGCGTACAGTGCTTCGCACAAGTTCCCGATCCAGGTAGACTATACCAATGCAAAAGTAACACAGAATGTAAAACTGATTGCGGATATTGCGGATAACAGCAAAGTAACTGACTATGCACATGACGCGGTAGCGGCAAGTAGCCTTGATGGTCTTGTGAAGATCTCTGACGGCGGTTCTGTCAAGTATATCGGTATTCCTTGCGGAACTCAGGTAGATGTATACGAGACGAACGATGTTACCGGTACCATTTACCGTACGACAGTCACAGTAGATGGAACAGCAGGTACGGCAAAGGATATTACAAGCACATCTACACCGGGCGCTTTTGTTGCATATTCCGCTCAGGACTATAACTCGAATCTTGGCACGATCACAACAACTGCAAATCAGAACGATGACGCAACAGGTCTGCATACAGTTGAGATCGATAACGTACTTCAGTTGATTTCCCCAACAGGAATCATCGTCAGAAGCGCTCCGTACATCCTTCTGTTCGGTGCAGCAGCAGCTCTCTTCGTAGTAAGCCGCCGCTGGAAGAAGAAGGAAGAAGCCTAAATAATAAGCATTAGGAGCGATCACGTGCCCACGTATCACTAGTATGAAAAAGGGGAGAAAGCAAGGACGGGTCATATAGTAAAATGGCCGGTTCTTGCTTCTTCGATTAAATTGATGTTCAAAGAGAAGCTACAAAAAATCCGTGAAGAACTCTCGAAATCGAAGACCGGTATCCGGAGATTCGTACGTAACTGCTTTATCATTATCATCAGTTTATGGATCATGTTCGCCTTTATCATCGGAGTGGATACAGTGGGAACTTACGATATGACTCCTGCCCTGAATATGGGAGACCGCATCATCTATTCCCGAATAGATAAGTCGCCGGTCTCGCAGGATGTGATCGTTTTCAAAAAGGATGGAAACACTTGTGTTGCACGTGTGATCGCCATTCCCGGCGATACTGTGGAGATCACGGAAGACGGGTCGGTCAAGGTCAACGGAAATCTCATCGTGGAAGATAAGATCTACAGCCTTACATATCCATATACCGATTATGTCAGCTATCCGATCACCCTGGGCTCAGGAGAATACTTCGTTTTAGGAGATAACAGAAGGACCGGCGTAGACAGCCGGTATTACGGTACCGTCAAGTCGGATGAGATCAAGGGAACACTTCTTCTTGTGATCCGGCAGAGAAACTTTTAAAGGAGATAAAGATGGCATTTGCATCCGCTTTGAAAATAGCAAATACGCTTGTTTCAGCAGTGGCGACCGTCACCTCTGTCTCCATTATGGCCTTTTCCGGATACATGATCTATGAAAACCAGTATGTGCAGAACCGTGCATATGGCTCCCGATCGATCGAATATAAACCGGAAGTAAAGGAAGACTCCGTTTCCATCAACGGACTTTTAGAGAATATTCCGGATGCAAACGGCTGGATCACCATGGATGACACACACATCGATTACCCGGTCGTTCAGGGCGATGACGATGTGTACTATGCCAGCCACGACGAGTACAAAGACCCGTCTCTTACGGGTGCGATCTATCTGCAGGCGAAGAACCGCGCGGATTACAGTGAATCGTATTCGCTCCTTTATGGTCACCACATGGACAATGGTGCCATGTTCGGAGACCTTTCCAAGTACATCGATGAGGATTATTTCAATGAACACCTCACCGGAACTCTCGTGACTACAGATGGGATGTATGACATCGAAGTGGTTGCGCTTCTTGAGACCGATGCGTATGAAAAAGATATCTACGGCAGAACGTCTCTTACCTGGGACGAGTACCAGAATGAGATCAAGACCAACGGAAATATCAAGGTGATCAACGAGAATCCAAATGTCACGGATGCAGACAAGTTCATCGTTCTCTCCACATGTGAGGGAAATGCGACAGACGGAAGAATCGTTCTTCTTTGTAAGATCACGGAATCCGGCAAGAACGTCGAGCCGACGCCTTCACCGAAGCCGGATGAACCGACTCCGACGCCAGCTCCGGACGACGATAAGGATAACAAAGGCGCTGTCATTGTAAAGACCGGTGATCCCTACGACGGATCCGGATGGTCGATCCTGAATCTGTGCTGCCTCCTTCTGACGCTTATGACGATCATGCCGTATATTTCGGACTGGGCAGCAAAGAAAGAAGAAAGAAAGAGGACTCTTAGAGAATTTGCGGGTCCTCTGGGCAATATCATCCTGGCGGTCATCGCGATCATGGTATTCATCACCTATGAGAACATGAAGCTGCCGATGATCATTATGGATAAATACACACCGTGGATGCTGATCATCCTCGGTATGGCGCTGGTAACAGAAGAACTCTGTTCCGGAAGAAAGAAGAAAGAAGAATTAGGAGAAGGGAAGGCTGATGTTTAAGAACTGGTCGAAAAAACTTGCTCGTTCTTATGTCGCTACGGTCCTGGCCGCTTCTTTAGTGCTGTCTGTTTTTCCGATCTCGATGATCCCTTCCCCATTCCTCCGTTCTTCCTCTGTTATTGCAGATAGCGGAACTTCGGAAGATATTACTGTTCTTGAGAAAGTCCTCACCGGCAGTAATGGAAAAGACTATCACTTCACAGCCAGCTATTCTTCTGATTCCGGTCTCCCGGAAGATGCGGAACTTAGTATTTCCGAAATCACGGAAGGCCCGGAATACGATCAGTATATTGAAGATACAAAGACAGTCCTGGAGAGCGATACGATCGGATATGCCCATCTGTTCGATATCAAGATCGTTAAAGACGGTGAAGAACTCCAGCCGAACGACGGATCTTCCGTAAATATGCAGATCGAATTGGAAGACACGAAATCTGAAGATCTCAAGGTCGTCCACTTCCCATCCGAACCGGGTGACGGAAATGCAGAAGTACTGGAAAATACCACGACTTCCAATGAAGGTGATACGACAGTTGTTGAATTTACAGCAGAAGGCTTCTCTGTATATGCCATCGTAGATCACGAGGGCGGAGAAGTCGTCACCCCGCGCTTTACGATCCATTACCTTGCTCCGGTAACGGATACTTCCACTCAGGAAAGTGAAGTGGGCGGACAGTATTACTATACAGTAGCTCCGTTTGAATTCCCCAATACGGCAAACCGGATGCAGACCACGCAGATCGTTCAAGATGGGGAGACCCTGGAGATGATCGCCAATCCGCCGAACCAGACAAGCAAGTTCTTCTATGGCTGGTATGTGGTTGATGTCACTTCGCAAAGCGGGAATTCCTATACTTTCCGCTGGACGGATGCCCCGAAGCACCTTCCTTTTGAAACTCCGATCTCCGTTGCAAATAACGGCGACGGAACTTTTACCATGACATGGACGGCCAATGGCCATACCTGTAGCGAGACCGCGGATATGGATGCAACCGACTACAGTGCACATATCTATGTGGCTCCGATCTATGAGGATTACTGCTTCGTCAATTTCCATGAACTCGCGTATGCGGTAAGTCCTAACAGTAATCTTCTCACCAGAAAACTGGTCATTCTGGGATCCGATGATGTAGAGAGTATTCTGATCAGTGATGTAAGTGCACAGGCGACCGACACGATCCGCAGGATCTTCCGTGGCTGGCAGTATCGTGCGAATAATACGTGGGTATCGGTTCAGACCATGGACGATAGTGGTAATCCCATTACGAAATACATAGATGTAACAGATCATATGGATCTGTATCCGTATTTTCAGGAAGGTCGCTGGCTGTACTTTAATGTAGGCGACAGTGGAAATGGTGCACAGTATGTCCCCGCCCAGTTCACTCTGGCAGAATTCAACTCCCAGGAAGGTGGAGCCAGTGTAGGCGGAACCGTAACATCGCTTCCTACCACGAGCAGAGTGGGATATGATTTTGCAGGATGGCGCGTCATCACGGGATATAACGATGCCAATCATGAAGACCCGATCTTCCAGCGTGTGACCGATGCAAATGGTAATTTCCTCTCCTCTGTGGATCTTTCCATTAATGGCACATATCTGGATAATGACGGCAATCCTCAGACAGGCGTGGCCTATACCATCAAGAACGGGGAATTGACGATCAAGTATCCTCTCGAGTCTCTGACGTTCTATGCAGAGTGGGCAGAAAAAGCAAATTCTTCGTACACGATAGTCATCTGGAAGCAGAAAGTGACAGATGATCCTGATGCGGATAATGACAATAAGACCTACGATTATTATGCGCTGGATCCCAGTGTTCTCCCTTCTGTTGTTGCAAGTGCATCCGGTCTTACTGTAGATCAGCTGAACTTGAATTCTTACAGAAGCCTGACTACAAACAATTCGACAAAGAGTGATTTCACAGGTTTCCATCTTCGTACGACAGATCCCGTACAAATGAATACGCCCACAGTGCGTGGCGACGGATCATCTGTAGTTAACATTTATTATGACAGAAATGTTCATACACTGACTTTCCAGGCACAGATAGGTGGCAGTTGGACAGCGATCAAGGTAATCAGGGATCTATATCAGGATAACATCTCGGATCAATTCCCGATCGTCGGAACGAATGGAGTGACATACAATCAAGGTGAACGCTGGCAGCCACAGGGCAGTTCTACATATTCTCAGGTTCTTGTGTATATCGATATTATGCCGGATGAGGATATTACGTTCCGCCTGAATACATCGACTAATGGCCAGAAGCATCTTTACTACTATGTTGAGCCTCTTCCTGGCGAGGATCCTTCGGCGGACGATCGGACGTATAACGGAATAAGATTTAAGCAGTATCATCATACGGTAGCCAGATACGGCTACTTTACAGAGGCCGAGGACTATCTGCCTTTGATCGGTTTTTATAAGAGCAATGAGTACCCACCGCAGGCATACAATTCCAATGGGAACTCCGTGAACCCTTGGGGAAACAATACTGGTGCGGTGGAAATCTATTGCTACTATCTCCGTTCCGCTAGAAAATTCACCTTTGACTACAATTATCCGGTGGCTGCGGGTATGGCGGCTAAATCTGTTGTCATAGAGGACGTTCTCTATGAGACGCCGCTTGAGAAGTTCGACTATACCGCTCATCCGGACGATCTTGAAAATGCGGTCCGTCCGACGGGCTCCGAGATCCCGGAACACTATGAATTTGGCGGATGGTTTGAAGATGCGGCATGTACGAAACCCTTTGATTTCTCAGCGACCATGCCTGACGCAGACAAAAAGGTCTATGGTAAATGGACACCGATCTACTATACGATCTGTATCGATCCAAATGGCGGTGTAATCGACCATATCAACTACACGGAATCTACAGATGGCGGATGGCCGACGTTCTATCTGGATGGTTTTTCCTCGGAGAATGCTTCCGATCCGAAGTGGATCGCGGCCTGGAATGCCAACGGAGATACTGTCGGTTCGATGCCTTCCTGGGCAACCACTTTGTCTGCGGTCGGATCCGGACACAATCCATCCTATTCTACTTACTTCAGTGCCATGTACGGAACGGCGATCGGTGAGTATGAACTGGAGCGCACATATGTTGAGTATAACGGTACAGACGATGGTACAAAGTACTACTACGTGAATATGCAGCATAATGATACCAGCGGAGATTGGGGACTTCATGCAGATATGCGTAATGCCCTTTATCTTACGGAAAGCCAGCTCCTTGCTTACTACAAGTACTGCAAGGCAGCGCAGGCATGGCATGAAGTATCACGCCCGGGATATTATGATGGTACGATCCCTGCGACTTTTGAAGAATTCAAATCCCTCTACGTCAAGAAAAACGGCGTCGGGAATTATACGCTTTACGAAGAAGTTCCCAGCGGGTCGTATGCATTTATTGGATGGTTCAAGGTGAACCCGGATGGAACGACCTCTGACTCGCCGTATAGTTTTGCGAACGCTGTAGAAGGAGAAATGACTCTCCGAGCCGTCTGGAGACGTGTCGGTTCTTACTATATCTCTTATGATCCATCTTATATCCTGACACTGGATGATGGTACTGAAGTGGTGGTCAATGGTGAGATCGTCGCCTGGACCGACCCGGCAGATGCTAACGAAGAAAAGTATAATGATGGTGCGGTGACTACGACGCTCCAGCAGCCGACAGGAATTACGGTCAATGGTCTGGACGCCGGGGATGATATTATCTTCCGTGGCTGGCAGGTAGTGGATTTCCAGGGCTACGATGCCAATGGTCATGCCATCTATACACCAAGACACAATGTCTATTATGCTGAACCGACAGAATTTGTGATCGATGCAAGTGATGCGGATGCGAACGGCTGTATCCATATGCGGGCCGTTTACCAGACGCTCAGCACTTCTGACCGCCGTCCGAAAGTAGCCAACCTGATGCTTAATGCAAACGATGGCCACCTGACCAACGGAAATGGCAGCGCGCTCTCGGGTGATGTCGATATCACGTCTGTTTCCGGCTGGACCGGATCGGGGGTCGTTGTTGAGGATGAAAGCGAAAACGAGATCGTCTTCGGCGATATGCAGTCGAACAATGCTATACATGTTTACAAATATGCAGTGACTCCGGGTACTTTAGATGCGCCTTATGATGCAAGTGGAAACTATTTCAAACATGATATGGGTTACCTCCTGATCGGCTTTGACGAAGGCTCGGATTACTCCATGACCAGGACCGGCGCGACCGATGACGATCTTCGAACGGGGGATCCGTTTGTTCCGACCTTTGCTGCAGATTCCGTTATTTCTGTACAGAGAACAGACAGCACAAGACTCTATGCTGTTTGGGAACCTATGGTATACGTCACTTTCACGAACAGAACTTCTCAGGACGTGACCTTTGACATCTCCGGCACAGGCAATTCCCTGAGTGTAGTGAACGAAGCCACAGGCGTATTTGGTCGTGAGAAATACGATCAGACAACAGTTACACTGAACCCCGGAAAGAGCATTAAGTTCGCTGTGCCATATGGTGCGGGTGAGGATTTCACGATCAACGGAACCAACACGAACACCGCCCAGCTTCTGAATATCACTTCCTACTTCCAGGGAAATCAGACAGCCATGGCCACGGCCGGACTGTACAGATCTTCCGGAGCGGACTATACGTTAACAGATACGCTTCATGTGGACCCGGAGGGAGTACATGTTTACTTTGATGGTGTGGATGCAGTCTTTTTCGATGTAAATGCAGACACAGCAGTCTGGACGGATACACGGACGGGCCCCGATTATACTACGGTCGCCAACAGCAGTTCGCTGGTATATGTAGATGAAGACGGACTTCCTTATGAGCCGATCGATTTCAATAATGGAAACACATCCGCGATCACAGAACCTTCCGATCCGACAAGACCCGACTATTTATTCATCGGCTGGACAGCAGATGCGGATGCCGCTTCCTGTGACCCCGCAGCATACACACTTCCGGGAACGAATCAGGCGGAAGGCATCAATAACATGGCGGTCATTAAGAGCTCACTTCTTTGGGATTTCACAACAGAAGTGGATCACGGTATGACACTCTACGCGATCTGGGGCGAAGAAGTGACAGTCACGTTCCATCTGTATAATAACCAGCAGGCCTGGACGGATGGAGATACCACTTACTTTGTTCCGGGAAGCAACTATACCCATGTGGTCACCATGATCAAGGGCGACATCCTTCGCATGCCAGCGCAGCCGACATGGACATCGCAGGGCAACCTGTTCTACCGCTGGGTCACAGTCAATTCGCATCAGAGTTCCGCGAAGACGATCGATCAGATCAATAATCTATATGAATTCGGTACACCTGTCCTTCAGGATATGCATCTTTATTCTTCCTGGATCAAAGCGGATCACATCGACGTGACGATCACGAAGACTGTAGCTAACGGGGATGGATCTCCGATCACTTCTGCTCAGGCCGCGAAGGACTTTACCTTTAATGCCGTCATCACTACGACAAGATACACAGGCACGGTTACGAGAAGCGGTAACTTCCTGGGATATACCTGGTCTGCGACTGTATCTGACCCGACTTCTACCAATGAGAATCAGATGTTTACTTTAAAGGATGGAGAATCTATTACGATCCCGCTCTATTTTGATGCATCTGAACAGACCAACACCATCAGTTCGAATACGACAAGAACAGTAAGTGTTTTCTTCCAGTCGATCAAGATCACGGAAGTTTCGGATCCGGACTATACGGTCACTGTATCTGTGAACGGGCAGACGGCGTCGATGACGGATACGGCAACTGTTTCTACCTATGACGGAGCAAAACCGAAATTTAA
Organism: Clostridiales bacterium; assembly: GCA_017551625.1. GTDB lineage: Bacteria > Bacillota > Clostridia > Saccharofermentanales > Saccharofermentanaceae > Scatonaster. The sequence goes on from JAFZLF010000040.1 coordinate 10,235, forward strand.
TAGTCCGACAGGAAACAGCAGAAATTACACATTGACGGGAAATGCACTTTACGCTTCGGGAACGACTGTACCTGTTGCGTATACAAATACGAGAACCAATACAGATGTGACTATTACGAAGGTGGTTACACCGGATGACTACACGACGGGAGATGAGGAGTTCGGCTTCATCGTATCTGTCTTTAACAGTAATGGTTATGTAGTGACTCCTTCGGAATACGATGGAAAGACGCTGAAACTCAAACACGGTGAAAGCTTGACGATCAAAGGCGTGCCGATCGGTGGAAAGATACAAGTCGAAGAAGATGCGCCGGGATGGACGGCAGTCTCTGTAAATGATGCTGACAGCACTGATACCGACGGCAAGATATTCACTCTTGAAAATGTCCCGGAAGAGGGCGGCGGGATCACATTCACCAATACACGTGATACCTACGATGTGACTGTCAGTAACGAGGTTCTTTCGGAAGAGTATGGCAGCAAGACGAAGAACTTTACATACACGGCGACACTGTGGAATGGAACTACGCAGGTAGTTTTCCCAAGTTCGATCACGGATGTTACTTTCAGCAACGGAAGAAAGACTATGACTTTCGAGCTTAAGGACGGGGAGTCCTATGAGATCAAGGGTCTGCCCGGCGGATACAAACTGGTAGTGACACAGGATTCGGAGACAAACTACATCACAACTTCCGGTAAAGCAGGAGAGGCGAAGACGCAGGCTTTGACGTATACGCTAAACGATCTGGAAAGCGATGAACATATCGAATTTGAAAATACGTTAAAGACGGGAAGTTATACCATTACCAAGAATGTACAGCTTTCTTCCGGACAATCGATCCCGGTCGGAACTGCTTTCGCATTTAGCGCAAAACTTATGAGTTCTCCAAACTCCAATACACCGGTCGTCATTTCTTCAGAGATCGAGGCAATGGCTGTAAGCATAGGTGCTACCGTTTCCGCGGATGTGATCTATTTCAGTCTGACCGATGGCGGAAGTATCACATTAACGGATCTTCCGGTAGGGTATTTCCTGCAGGTACAGGAAACAGCTCCCGGATTTGCCGCTTATGTCAGCAATATCCGTACAGATACCGTCACGGTGCAGATCTCTGAGACGGGGAATAGTGACATCAACTATATCAACCGCATCGCTTCGGTGATCCTGAAAGTGAAGAAAGTAGATAAGGAGGATGGAAATCCTATTGCCGGAGCGACCTTCCGCCTTTACAACATTCATGGTGGTTCCACAAATACTCTGTTTATGCTGACCTCCGGCGCAGATGGATATTTGACTTATACCGAGTCCGGAGTGACGAGTACGGAACTCTCGCTTGAGAGCGGAACGTATTTCCTGTCTGAACAAAGTCCGGCGGGAGGGTACCGCCTGATGAATGATACGATCACGATCACGGTGGATAATACGAAGCCGGAAAATGAGAGGATCACCATCAGTAATTGCGCAGATGCGGCGATCTTTGGACCTTCAGAAGGGAAATATACGCTGACTGTGACAAATACAAGAACGATGCCGGCACCTACCGGTATCGCGATGCGTACGCTGCCGTTCGTACTTGTATTGTTCCTGGGAGCATCGCTGTTCCTCGGCACTCGAAAAGAGAGAAGAGCGGAGATGGAAGATGAAGAAAAGAATGACGAGTAAAAGTGCTCAAACATAGTGCAATAACAGAGCAAAAGAATAGTATGGAACATACGATAATGTGTGATATTATTAGTATGTCAACGAAAAAACAACGAAAGCGAGAACCGCTATGAAAGAAAGAACTCCTCTGGTTACCAACATCTTTACAGCAGACCCGTCTGCACACGTATTTAATGGCAAGATCTATGTCTATCCGTCTCACGATATCCCGCACGATGGCGAGGATAACGACGATGGCGATGAGTACAGAATGGAGGATTACCACATTCTTTCTCTGGACGATCTCGATTCCGATTGTGTAGATAACGGTGAAGCACTTCACATGAAGAACATCCCGTGGGTCAGCAAGCAGATGTGGGCTCCGGACTGCGCATATAAGAATGGCAAGTATTACCTTTATTTCCCGGCCCGAGACAAGGACGGCATCTTCCGTATCGGTGTTGCTGTATCTGATAAGCCGGAAGGTCCTTTTACACCGGAAGATAACTATATCGAAGGTTCTTACAGCATTGACCCGGCGGTCCTCGTAGATGACGACGGACGTTCCTATATCTACTACGGCGGTCTCTGGGGCGGCCAGCTCGAGATGTGGCAGACAGGTAAGTTCGATGAGAACACACCGCGTCCGGTCGGAAAAGACAAGGCTCTGGGACCGATGTTCGCCGAATTAAACGACGACATGAAGTCCTTTAAGACGGAACCGAAGCATCTGGAGATTTTAGATGAGAACGGTCAGCCGCTTCTTGCTGAGGATGAGGACAGAAGATATTTCGAAGGCCCGTGGATGCATAAGTACAACGGACTTTATTACCTCTCCTATTCGACAGGTACGACGCACTATCTCGTATATGCGACATCTGAAAATCCGGACGGTCCTTTCACATACAGAGGACGCATCATGGAGCCGGTCATCGGCTGGACGACACACCACTCCATCGTGGAGTACAAGGGCAAGTGGTATCTGTTCTATCACGACTGCGAGCTCAGTAACGGTATCAACCACCGCCGCTGCGTAAAGTATACTGAACTGAAGTATAACGAAGACGGTACGATCCAGACGATCAAACCTTACGAATTCTAAGAAAGATCATCCTGAAGCGTTCCTTCAAAAAGGAACGCTTCTTTTTTGAAAGATTGAGGATAATATGGGAAAAGAACAGTGGGACGTATATGATATTCACCGTGTGAAGACAGGTGATGTGGTCACGCGTGGAGAAAAGCCGGCGGAAGGACAGTTCCGTATGGTCGTACATATCTGCATTTTTAATTCGGAAGGCAAAATGCTGATCCAGCAGCGTCAGCCGTTTAAGTCTGACTGGTCAGATCTGTGGGACCTGTCTGTGGGCGGCTGTTCCCGTGCGGGGGAGACTTCGCAGGATGCGGCGCATAGAGAGGTGCTGGAAGAGATCGGTCTGGATATAGACTTTACGGGGATCGTTCCCCACTTCACCATGAACTGGGAACACGGATTCGATGATTACTACCTGATCAGGAAAGATATGGATCCCGCCGCTCTTATTCTTCAGGAGGAAGAGGTGCAGGCCGTCCGCTGGGCGACCCGTGAGGAGATCCTCGACTTGATCCGAAGCGAAAAGTTTATCACATACCACGAGAGCCTGATCGATCTTTGTTTCGCGATGCGCTCCCAGTACGGCGCCCATGCCAGCGAAAAACTGAAATAAATCCAAACAATCAAAAACCAGAAAAATGTTTTTCCCGCTAGTCCTCGGCGGAGCCTGCGGAGGCGTGTCGAAAACATTTTTCTGGATTTATTGTTTTTCGGAATTCTCATTTTCTCCGGATGCCCCGGTCTGCTTACGCTGGAGTTTATCCTGGAGTTTCAGGATGATCATCGCGAGTTCTTCTGCGTTTCTGATGTTTCGCAGGAAGATCTTTTTACCGTTATACGGGTGAATGATAAGATGAGCGTAGTGGAGGACCTTCGTGCCGATGGTGGAACGGATCTCGACATCCTTGATCTCGGTAAGGGAGATCTCGATCCTTCGGTGTGAGGGAAGGAAACGGTAGATCTGTCCGTAGAGACGGTACTTGGTGACGAAGACCAGTGTGCTGAGACGAGCCACGAGAGCGAGCATGAACCCCAGGAAAGCGATGAGCCAGAAGCCGAAGGCGAGGATGCCGATATAGCGTCCGAAGCGGGACGTCATGTCGGTAAAAAGATAAAGAGACCCCATGCAGCAGGAAATGATCAGGTCCGCGAAGACGGGCACGAGAGAAGATCTCATATAAAACAGGATGGAGTTATCTTTATCGGTCCTTTTTTCTATAGGCTCAAATCTCATAGCGCATCAGAAAGAAGCTCCGACCGAGCGCCAGATCGCTTCGTATTTCTCGTCATATTCCTCGGAGGTGTAATACACTTCGAGGTGTTCGAAAGTGGCTTCGTCCGGATAGTAGCACGGGTTGTTGGCAATCTTCGGATCGAGCATCTCGCGTGCGGCGGTGTTCGGTGTGGAATAACCGACGAACTGGCAGTTGCGCAGCGCAATATCCGGCTCATACATGAAGTTGATAAAGTCATGGGCACCGTTAACGTTCTTCGCATTTGTCGGAATGCACATCATATCGATAGACCAGTTGCTGCCCTCGGGGAGGACGAAGCGCATATCGATGCCGCCGGTCTTTCCGAGTTCTTTGATGCGGTCGAGAATAACGATGTGGTCGCCGGACCAGGCGACAGATGCCGCCAGATCGCCCTGTGCCATCTGGTTCTTCAAGTTATCGATGCCCAGTGCCGGAGAGACGTTCTCCTTCTGATTCAGAAGAAGCTCTCTTGCCTGCTCGAGTTCCTCTTCATCCAGCGTGTTGATGCTGTACCCTAAGTAGTTCAGAGCCACACCGATGGATTCTCTCATACTCCGGTACATACCGATCTGGCCTTTATACTGCTCATCGAAAAGCACGCCCCAGATCTTCTGCGGATCTGTGGTATTCATCGGAAGATCCACACGGTTGGCATCGTACACGAGGCCGACGGTGCAGTAGAGATAGGGGATCGCGTAGTTTAACATCCCTTCGTTGATCTTCTTATCTGTTGAGTATTTTACAGAGCGGAACATCGGATCCATATACTTCGTGACATTCGGAAGTTTGTCCCAGTCGAGGTCGCGCAGACGGTTCTCTCGTAGAAGTCTCGTGACCATGTATTCAGAGGGGACGATAACGTCGTAGGAATTGTTGAGGTTCGGGTACATCGTCTCGTTGTCTTCAAAGGTCCTGTAGATGACCTTGTATTTCGGATAGGCTTTCTCGAACTTCGTGATGGTATCGGCCGCGATAAAATCGCCCCAGTTGTAGATGACCAGTTCTTTTCGAGAATCACAAGATGTGCAGAAAACTGCAGAAGCAAAAAGCATGGACGCAATGCCCAGCGAAGCGATGCGACGGAATGTCCCGATTACTTTTTTCACTAACAATCCTCCTGTTATTTGTTAGAGAAAAGACCCCTTTGACCCCAATACGCACACATTATATCACATCCGAAGAGGGGAAAACCTAAAGCTTTTCTGCCTCTTTGCACGAAGAAACGGAGAAAACAGAAGCATTTCGTGGAAAAAAGATTTGCATTTTATAATAGAAGATATTATTCTAAATGGTGCTGCAGTGTGGTAGCCGCTGTCTTTCGGGCGGAAGATCCTGCAACAAGTACTATCTGATGAGGTCGAAGGAATGAGCGAAGAAGAAAAGATGGGCCGCAATCTGATCACCAACGCGAAGCGTGTCGTGGTCAAAGTCGGAACATCGACGATCACCTATGAAAACGGCCGCATGAACATGCGGAACATGGACCGTCTGGCCAGAGCCATCGCAGATCTGATGAATTCCGGTCGCGAGGTCGTACTGGTGACTTCCGGTGCCATCGGTGTTGGCGTCGGATGCCTTGATCTTCCCGAGCGACCGAGCGAAATGCGTGACAAGCAGGCCGTTGCCGCAGTCGGACAGTGCGAACTTATGAATGTTTACAGCCGCTGCTTCGCGGAGTACTCCCGTGTCGTTGCCCAGATCCTCCTGACCAAGGACGGTATCGACGATCCGATCACGCGAGCAAATATTTCGAATACTATGGAGGCGCTGATCGAAAAGGGTATCCTGCCGGTCGTTAACGAGAACGATACCGTATCCACGGCCGAGATCCCGCATGCAGGAACTTTCGGTGATAACGATACGCTGTCTGCGCTCGTTGCCCGCGTCGTGAATGCAGATCTTCTTATTATCCTCTCCGATATCGATGCGGTCTATGACAGCAACCCGAAGGAGAATCCGGATGCCAAGCGCATCTCTGTCGTTCATGAGATCGACGAGGCACTTCTTAAGAGTGCGGGCGGAGCCGGATCTGCTCTCGGAACCGGTGGAATGCAGACGAAGATCATCGCCATGGGTATGCTGATGGATCACGGAATCGCCGGCGTCATCGCAGAAGGCTCCCAGTCCCAGATCCTGGAAGATATCCTGGACGGCGAAGACATCGGTACACTTTTTGTCCCGAAAAAGTAAACACAAGTAATCCTTTTCAAAAAAGAAAAAACAACGGCGCTGGTCCTCGGACATATGTCCTGCGGAATCGCGCCTTTTGTTTTGCTTTTTGAAAAGAATCTATATTGTTTACTGTTTCGGGGTAAAAAGAAAGCAGCCTTTCGTGGAAGACTGCCCGGAGTTATTATGAAGCACTTTGAAGTTATATGGTGGTAAGCTAGAACCCAAAACACAAACTCAACAACCGGGTCTGATTAAGCTTCCCTGGGAAGGGGTCATCAACCGCTTCCATTGTCATTATACCGTTGTGTGAAAGAAAAGAAATCATCATTCTGTTAACGCTTTTATAAAAATAATGAAGACCACTTCATATTTGCACACATTTCCTTCACATTTGCCAGCAATTCCTTGAAAAACAGGGCTTTTAAGCCGCTTCTTTTTCATCGGAATTTCTATTTGCAGGGCGGAATATCCATGGCATATCGTATTTGCAGCGGGGGGCTGAATAATGAATATGTATCTCTCACGGATTTCGATTTATTCCGAAGCGGGAATCCTTTAACATTTTAGTCAATACAGGAGCGATGGTCTCCTGTAGAGGAACGTGTAAACCTTAAAGGAGGTAACTAAGATGCCATTAACCACGAATACAATCATTATTATTGCTGCCATCGCTGGCGCTGCGATCATTCTGTTTATCGCACTGTTCGCCATGATCAAGACAGCTAACGGTAACGAAGCGCTGGTGGTATCTGGTGTAGGTGCCACAGACAAAAACGGCAATCCTACGATCAAGAGAGCGGGCGGCCGCGTCGTGATTCCTTTCATCCAGAAAGCGAAGTATTTCGATCTTTGTGTCCGTACCGCAAAGGTGACCGGTGATGTCACCAAGACACAGACAGGTGTTCCGATCCAGATCGACTGGGCGGTCGCCTACAGCCCGGACATTTCTTCTCCGGAAAGCCTGCAGAGAGCTGTCTGCAATTTCCTTGATAAGAACGACGAGGACTTAAGAAGAGTTATCCTCGATGTCGTATCCGGCGGTGTTCGTGCCGTCATTGCCAAGATGACTCCGGAAGAAGTCATGAATGGTAAGGAGCAGCTGGATGATCAGGTCAAAGCTTCGATCGCCAGCCAGATGAAGGACCTTGGCTTCAATGCGATCTTAAGCATCCATGAAGTAGAGGACGTCACGAGTGGTACATACTATCAGGATCTTGCGGCGAAAGACCGTGAGATCGTCAGAAGAGATGCGGCCAACATTTCCGCGGAAGCTGAGCAGTCTGTACGTGAAAAGAAAGCGATGACGAATCTGGCTGCACAGCAGGCGGAACTCGATGCCCAGGTGGCGATCGCAGAGCGTCAGCGCGATACAGATGTCAGAAAAGCACAGTTCCAGGCAGAGACGGCCCGTGAGCAGGCGAAGTCTGCAATGGCCGGCCAGCTGGAGCAGGAAGCGATCAATCAGCAGCTCGAGGAAAAGAAAGGTGCCGTCGAGGTCATGAAGGCCGAGCAGGCCAACCGCGCAGCGCTGAAGCAGCAGGAAGTCGAAGTCACCAGAGCGGAGACCGCCAAGAGAACTACGGTCATCGAAGCACTGGCAGAGGCCGAGAGAAAGAAGGCAGAAGCCGCAGGTGTCGCCGAGGCTCACAAAGTCTCTGCTGCCGGTGAGGCAGAAGCCAAGAAGCTGACAGCTGCAGGTGAAGCGGAAGCTGCCGCAGTAAGAAAGACCCGTGAAGCGGAAGCTTCTGCCGAGGCCAGAAAGAAAGAGGCCGAAGGTTCTGCGACCGCCAAGAAGACGGAAGCTGCAGCAGACGCTGAAGCGACCAAGGTAAAAGCTGATGCAGAGGCCATTGCCATCAAGGCAAAGGGTGAAGCGGAAGCCGCTGCTACTGCTGCCAAAGGTAAGGCAGAGGCAGAGGCGATCGAAGCCAAGGGTAAGGCGGAAGCCGAAGCCGCACGTGCTCTTTCGGATGCCCAGGCGGCAAACGATAAGATCAACTTCGAACTGCAGAAGATCGAGATCGAGCAGAACACCAAAGTCCAGATCGCGACCAATGTGGCCACGGTCATGGCAGAAGTCGGTAAGAACGCCAAGTTCTATGACTTCGGCGGCGGTGATAAGAAGGAAGGCGGCGGAGATCTCCTGACCGGAGTTTTGGGCCGCATTCCGCAGCTCTTCGCCAAGGCGAATCTGGAAAACGATGCGCTGAACGGAGAGGAGCTTCCCGACACAGTGAAGAAGCTCGTAGCTGCGATCGCAGATCCGATCAAAGGGAAAGAAGCCCTCGGTGCAAACGGCGTCGATGTAGAGACGAAAGTCATGGAGGCAATCCCAGTCGAGATCGAAGATGAAAAGTAACGGAACTTTTCAAAAAAAGAAAAAATGAAAGGAGCGGTCCTAAAAAGACCGCTCCTTTTTTGCGTTTTAAAAGAGAAGATGAAGGATCACTTCTTGATCAGCTTGCCGAGCCAGGAACTGAGCATCAGGTATGCCCATGCCGCTTCAAGAGGCATGTCGTAGAGCGGCTTGATCTTCGCATCCAGGATCGCCTGGGTGGAAGGGGAAGGAACGAGCGAGCTGTCGATCGGTGCCACGAAGACCTGCTTGTCGTAATGGTCGCAGGCATTCTTCAGGTAAAGGATCGAGAAGGGGTTATCTTCGGAAAGTGTGTTGACGGCTCCGTCGTAATGCACACGCTGCAGTACGTACTTAAAGTCGGAGCGGGCAATATTGTAGTTCATATAATTGACGCAGACCGGAGAATCGATCGTGAGGATCGTGTCTTCGAGAGGAAGTGTCATGAGCTTGCTCAATGCGCGCAGATTCTTCATGGCGTTCGGGCACTCTTCCGGAGCGGCCACATCTTCGTTCAGAACGAACTTCTTGCCGGTGATCTTGCCGGCGATGCGGTTCTTGTAGCTCGCGTAGTCATCGGTCTTTCTGTTCGGGCTCATCATGTATGCGCCGTAGTGGACGTAGATCTTACCGTCGGCGGCTTTACCTACCACGTAGACTCCCTTGCTGACTTCCATCGCGAGTGCATAGGCGGCCTTGAGGTTGGTAACGGCATCCGAATCCGCTTCCGTCGGAGCGATCTTGCTGCCGAAGAATACGAACGGGATCTCATAACCCGAAAGAAGGAGATTGGCGAGCTGGACGGTATAGGCCATGGTGTTGGAACCGTGGGCGATGAGGACACATCCGTAGTCTCCGTTATCCACTTCCTTCTTGATCGTGTCGAAAAGAACTTTATACATTGGCGGGGTGAAATTTTCGGAACAAACATCGACCGGTTCGATGATCGTGAAATCCTTGCCGAATTTGCCGGCTGCATCGAGTACCGCATAAGGTGCCGTACCGAGTTCAAGAGCTTTTTTGGAAAGACGTGTGGAAATATTTCCGCCAGTAAAAACCATGAGGACTTTCTTCGTATCTGCCATGTTTGATCCCTCCTAACATGTATATTTCCATTATAACAAAGAAAATTTTCATTTGTCTGATATAATACACAAGAAAGATAAAAGAAACAGCGAGGAAATGTTAACATGCGGTTAATTAGTTGGAATGTGAATGGGATCCGTGCAGTTGCGAAAAAGGGCTTTCTGGAGACCGTGAAAGAACTTAATGCGGACATCCTCTGTATCCAGGAGACCAAGGCTTCGGTGGACCAGCTCGACGACAGCCTTCTTTCTATCCCCGGCTATAAGAGTTATTTTTCCTCGGCGGAGAGAAAAGGATATTCTGGTACCGCCGTATATACTCGAAAAGAACCGCTCAGTGTTTCCTACGGGCTCGGAACCGACGAGTTCGATCACGAGGGAAGGACGATCGAACTTGATTTCGGCGACTTCATCCTCTATAACATTTATTTCCCGAACGGCGGGCAGGGCCCGGAGCGCGTGGATTTCAAGCTGCGCTTCTACGACTGCTTCCTCGAGAAAGTGAAAAAACAGATGGCGGAAGGACGCATGGTACTCGTCTGCGGCGACGTCAACACGGCACATAAAGAGATCGATCTTTCCAATCCGAAAGCCAACAGCAAGATCTCGGGATTTCTTCCGGAGGAGAGAGTCTATATGGATCACTTCGCGGAGGCGGGTCTGGTGGATACCTTCCGCATGCTGTATCCGGATGTCACGGAGAAGTACTCCTGGTGGTCGTATAAGACTTTTGCCAGAGACAGGAACGTCGGCTGGCGTATCGACTATTTCTTCGTGGATAAAGAGCATAAGGACCTCATCGCCGAGTCTGAGATGCTCTCCGATGTGATGGGCTCTGACCACTGCCCGATCTATATCGACTTAAAGTGAGTATTTTCAGACGTTTCGTGCCTTAGTGACGAAAAAAATAGTGTATATGGGGTGAGTCTGTGTTATAATGCCCCTGTTAAAGTACACGAGAGCCTGTTTTACGGGTCTTTTGCGATATGGGCAAAAGCTGGGAAGAAGAACGGGTATTTCAGAGAGGAAATTGAAAATGAAAAAGTTGAAAATCTGCTCCATCCTTATGGCCATGGTAATGGTGACAGGGATGTTTATGGCCGGTTGTAAGAAAAGCGAGACATCTGCTTCGGCCGATTCGTCTGCTTCGGATACAGGCATCAGCCTGAATGTTGATCCGGATACTACAGGTTCTGACACAGGCCTTACGATCGCTACTGCTCCGATGACTTTTGAAGATAACTTCGATGCAGCTGCCATCGCGGAGATGAACAAGATCGTAAACGTTCATGGCACACAGTTCAGCGCCGTAGATTATAACTTCTACTTCGCAAACGAGTACGCACAGATGATGTCCATGTACATGTACGGTCAGGCTTCTTTCCCGGTAACGGCCGCAGGCTTCCTGGACATGAAGGGTCAGCTCACAGCGACTAAGACAGTGGCTCAGTATCTTCAGGAACTGGTCATCTCGGATATGCAGGGTGAGGTATTCCTTCTCGATTATGCAAAATCCAAGAACCTGTCTCTGGATGATTCGATCTTGAAGTCGATCGACGAGCAGTTCGCCGAGACGAAGAAAAAGGCGGAAGGCTATAATATGACGATCGATCAGTATCTGCAGACACTCTATGGACCGGAGGCTTCGGAAGAAGCGCTTCGCGCGATCCTGCAGCGTTATGAGACGATCAACCTGGCGATGAAGCACTACGTTGAGGAGTATCCTTTCACAGAAGCGGAGACCAAGCTCCCGACCGTATATCACGTGCTTTTCCCGACCGTCGATCTGACAAACGGCGGAGAACTCCCGGATGACAAGAAAGCAGAAGCAAAGAAGGCCGCAGAAAACTTCAAGGCCGGATTCACTGACTTTGATACAATGAAGACGAAGGCGGAAGAACTGAAGACAGAAGGTACCGTAGCGGAAGCCAGCCAGTACACCGTTTCCCGTGGTCAGATGGTCAAGGAATTCGAAGAGTGGTGCTTCGCTCCGCATCAGGTAGGCGACCTCGATATCGTGCAGACACAGTATGGTTATCATGTAATGTACTTCGTTGAGTACGTTGATGCAGATGACGATCAGAAGGCAGATATCGCATATGCACAGCTTCAGGATGAAATGGAAGCGGCTATTCAGAGCGGCGAATACGATCCGAAATTCTCCTGAGCTCCGGCACAAAGCGCAAAATAACATAAACTGAAAAGAAGATCTCTCAGGCGACGAGTTTTTTCGCATCCGCGAAAAACTGTTTGAGTCGCAAGAGAGATCTTCTTTTCAGTTTTCTTTTTATGAACATCTGTGCTGGAGAGCAGGGGAATTTGGGGGTTGATTTTCTTTCTGTGCTCCTTTATACTTCTTTTGCAGTTGCGAATCATTCGCAATTAGAGTCTGGTAATTAGAAACGGAAAAAGAACATGAAGGAAAGAAAACACATGCCGGCGGGGTGCCGCCGTTTCCTGTCAGCCGTGCTTTCGGCCGCGCTTTTTGCGGGGACAGCCGGGATCCTCGGTGGATGCAGGAAAGGATTCGGAAAAGATGCGGAAGGAAAGGTCAAGGTTGTGGCCACCATCTATCCGATGTATGACTTTGTAAAAAGGATCGGCGGCGATCTGGTCGCCTGCTCCATGATGGTGCCGGCCGGAACCGAGCCCCACTCGTGGGAGCCCTCGACGAGAGACATGATGATGCTCGAAGAGGCGGATCTTTTCGTATATAACGGGGCGGGCATTGAGGCCTGGGCCGGGGATCTTCTGGAGACGACACAGAATAAAAAACTTGTGGCGGTAGAGGCGTCGAAGGATGTCGATCTGCTTCGGACATCGGAAGTACATTTCGACGGAGACGGATACGAAGAAGAGCATGAGGAAGGATCTTCGGAAGAAGGGCACCATCACCATGGCGAATACGACCCGCATGTATGGCTTTCGCCGAAGAATGCAGAAAAGGAGATGACGGCGATCGCTGACGCTCTGATCTCAATCGACGGGGAACATGCCGATACTTACCGTAAGAATCTCGAGGAGGAAAAGAAGGCCTGTGAGGAACTCGACAGTGCTTTCAGAGAAAGCCTGAAGCCGTATGCGGGTAAGTATATCGTTGTGGCGCATGAGGCATACGGTTATCTCTGCCGCGACTATGGTCTGATCCAGATCGGTATCGAGGGCGTCTCGGCAGATCAGGAGCCGGATGCCGCGAGGATGCGGTCGATCATTGATATGGTCGATAAATATGGGATAAAGAGCATTTTCTTCGAGGAGCTGGTGGACCCGAAGGTCGCCAACACCATAGCTTCCGAGACGGGATGCAAGTCTGTGGCACTTTCGCCGCTGGACGGAATGTCACAGAAAGATATCGATGCGGGAAGGGATTATTTTTCCGTCATGAAGGATAACCTTGACGCGATCGTTTCGTCTTTTTCATAAGGAAAAGGACCGAATAAGAAAGGGGAACGCATCATGACAAAAGTGATCGAAGTAGAAGATGTCTCCTTCGGCTATACGCGCGACATGATCCTGGAACATGTCAATTTCGACGTGGAGCAGGGAGATTTCGCTGTCGTCATCGGAGATAACGGTGTCGGTAAGAGCACCATGGTCAAGCTTCTTCTCGGTGTAAACCGCCCGACGGAAGGACATATCCGCATTAGTGGACGGGAGGTCAGTTCTCTTCGAAAAAGCGGGATCGGATATCTTCCGCAGAACGGGGGAAGCCGCGCGGCTTCTTTTCCTGCGACATGCGAAGAGATCGTCATGAGCGGGCTATACAGCAAGATCGGATTTGCAAGATTTCCCGGGAAGAGCCATAAGGCAAAGGCGGAAGAGTCCCTGAAGATGGTCGGGATGCTCGACCGGAAAAAAGATCTGATCGGAGAGCTTTCCGGAGGACAGCAGCAGAGAGTCATGCTCGCGCGGGTTCTCTCAGGCGATCCGGAGGTGCTGATCCTCGATGAACCGACAGTCGGTATCGATGCGGAATCGGTCGACCGTCTCCTTCACATCCTTCACCACTTAAATATCGATAAGAAAGTCACGATCCTGATGGTCACCCATGACATCGAAAAGGTCGGACCGTACGCCAACCGCGTGCTGTGTCTGTCCGAGGGGGCCTGCCGCGAGGAGATGCTCCCGCAGGCGAAGATCGTGCATGCGCATGCGCACAGCCATCCGCATGGCGAAGCGGCACATATCCACTGCGCGAACTGCGAGCATGAAAAAGAGCACGGACACGATTCGGAGCACTGCGCCGAATGCGGTCACTGCGAAAAGTATAAGGAGGAAAAGTAAATGCCGGCGATCCTTCAATATGCATATATGCAGCGTGCCCTTCTCGTGGGCCTTCTTCTTTCCGTGATCGTGGCGTGCCTCGGTACGGTCATGGTGCATAAGCGCCTCTCCCTGATCGGAGATGCTCTTTCCCATTCTTCTCTGGCCGGTGTCGCGATCGGACTTCTCGGCGGCTTTAACCCGATCCTCGGTGCGATGGGCGTCTGTATCGTAGCCGCATTTTCCATCGAAGCCATTCGGAAAAAACTCGGTAACCACTCCGAACTTGCCGTGGCGATCGTTATGTCCACGGGGATCGGCCTGGCCGGCGTCCTTTCCGGATTTGTGAGAAGTTCGGCGGACTTTAACAGTTTCCTGTTCGGATCGATCGTTGCCATCTCCGGATTTGAAGCGCGTCTGGTCCTGATCCTCGCGGTCATCGTTCTTGTTGCTTTCGTGCTCCTTTATAAAGAGCTTTTCTATATTTCCTTCGATGAGCAGGCCGCCTCGATCTCCGGCGTGCCGGTAGGTGTCGTTAATGCGATCTTTACGATCCTTACGGCCGTTACGGTCTCGATCGCAGCGAGAACGGTCGGTGCCCTGATCATCTCCTCGCTCCTCGTCGTGCCGGTCGCGGCCGCGATGAGCATCGCCAGGAGCTATAAGACCACGGTACTGTGGGCCATCTTCGTCTCTGCTGTTTCCACGATAGGCGGACTGGTGATGTCTTTCTACCTCGGATTAAAACCCGGTGGAACGATCGTGCTGATCTCGGTAGTGTTCTTCCTGCTGTTCCGTTTCCTCGGATTCCTCCGCGGGAGGAGCATGTCTTCGAAAGGAGCGTAAACGATGAATTTTCCGGATAGCCTGAGAAAAACGAAATCACGCCTTCAGGTATTTTCTATCCTGAGTGCTTCGAAGACTCCGCTCACAGCCCGGCAGATCGCCGAGAAGGCCGGAAAAGAAGAAGCAGAAGATGCTCATGCAAAAGATCCGTCCGCCGAGGACAGCCGGGGCGTCTGGCTCAGCAGTGTGTACCGCGCGCTCGATGCTTTTGAAAAAGCCCACGTCGTTAGTAAGACCATCTTAAAAGACAGTTCCGAGGCTCTCTATTCTCTGTCGGAAACGGGACACCACCACTACGCGATCTGCATGAACTGCAAAAGCAGAACAGAACTGGAGGGCTGCCCTTTTTCCGAGGAAAGCCATCTGCATACGGTGGATAACGATTTCATGGTCGTCGGCCATGTCGTCGAAGTTTTCGGATACTGCAAAGACTGCAGAAAAAAGATGAAAAACGGCGCAGAAATACACACCCACGAACACTGATACAGATCTTTTACCAGGGGATCAGAAGATGATGAAACCTCTCGAGTACAGATAGCTGACGAGGATACCTGTGGCCACACCGAAGATGGCGGAAGTCAGTACGTCAGAGATGTAATGTACGTAGAGATAAAGACGCGAGAACGCGATCCCGAATGCATAGAACAATGCGGCGATACCGAGCTTCGGAGAGAAGCGGGCGATCGCTGTCGCAGCGGCAAACGAGGAGAATGTGTGTCCGGACGGGAAGGAGAAGTCCTTCGGCTCGCGGATGATGATGTCACGCATCTCGCCTCTGGCCTCGTACGGGCGTGGACGTTTCGTCACTCTCTTCAGGATCAGGTTAACGAACAGAAGGCTGCAACCGAGCGCAAGAAGAATGCACACCGCCGCTTCCTGATTGATATTTGCAAAATAGAAAGTAGCTGCCGCGGCAAACCAGATGATACCGAAGTTACCTGTCAGCGAAAGGAAAGGCATGACGCGGTCGAACACTCTGCAGCGCAGGTGCTCATAGATCCAGTCCAGAACTTTTAATTCACGTGTAGATATACGAGACGGCATACCGTTCCTCCTTTCTTCTCTGTATCTTTTTTTGGTCGGCACATCCAGGAGGAATCTCCTAAAGGACATACCTACTTACGCTATATAGGATAAGCCGTTTCATATAATAAAGCAATGCGTTTTTATATAGTAATCGTTAAAAAATCGTGAATTTCTCGGACATTTGGCAAGACAAATTGTAAAAACAAGACACCGCCTCTTTTTCGTGTTATGATTTTTCTTATGAAAAAGCACTTACACCCGTTTCAAATTGGAAATGTAACGATCCCCGAAAATACTGCGCTGGCGCCCATGGCAGGCACGAGCTCCTGTATTTTCCGTACGATCGCGCACGAATATGGATCCTCTTTTGGCGTGACCGAACTGGTCTCGGCGCGGGGGATCAGGTTTAAAGAATCTCTCGAGCCGTGTATGCGCTATCTTCGGATCGACCGGGAGCACGAAGGCCCGGTCGCGATCCAGCTTTTCGGTATGGATCCGCAGGATTTTGCCTACGCGATTCCGTCCATTCTCGAAGATAAAAGACTACATGATGTCGATGTGATCGACCTTAATATGGGCTGCCCCGTAACTAAGGTCGTAAAGACCGGTGGTGGATCTGCGCTCATGAAGGATCCGGTCCTGGCCGGGAAGATCATCGAAGCCTCGGTAAAAGCCGCTGCCCCCTACGGAAAACCGGTCTCCGTGAAGTTTCGTTCCGGATGGGACGAAGCACATATCACGGCACCGGAATTTGCGAAGATGTGCATCGATTCCGGCGCCTCGGCACTGGCTCTTCACGCGAGGACACAGACGCAGCTTTACCGGGGAACGGCTGACTGGGAAGTGATCCGGAAGACGAAAGAAGCCATCGCCGGAACCGGGATCCCGCTCTGGGGAAACGGCGATGTCAAGGACGGCTCTTCCGCTATCGCCATGCTTGAGAGCACGGGCGCCGACGGCGTAATGGTCGGCCGTGCTGCACAGGGAAATCCCTGGGTCTTTTCGGAGATCAGGGAAGCCTTAAGTGGAGAAAATGCCGGGAGAACGGGTCTTTTCCCGGATAGGAAGACAAAGACGGAAGTGATCCGGCGGCACCTTCTGGGCCTGTGTGAAGATCTCGGAGAGAAAACGGGCGTCAAGGAGATGCGCGCGCAGATCGCCTGTTATCTTAAAGGAGGAAGATCCACTGCCGAGATCAAGAACCGGCTGATGACAGCCAATACGATCGCGGAAGTGGATGCGCTCCTTAAAGAGTATTGCGAAGAAGAATAGAAAGTTCGGCGAAGACCGCTTCAGATATCGAATTCATACACGGTATAGCGGCCAGGCGCATTTTCTTCCTGCACGAGATAATAAAGATCGTCGCGGATCAGGCGGTAATGGCCGGAGACAAGGTCCTGTTCCATATAAAGATTTATCTGCTGGGTCGGAGAGTCGGCTTCGTAAGTTCCGCCTTCGCCTTTAACGGGGATTTCGTACCATTCCCCATCTTTTTGCCTTTCGACTTTATACTCCTTGGAAGCCGTGCTTTGTCTGACTATGATGAGCAGGCAATAGCCATCCTGTTTGTTATACGATAACTCTTCTACAGGGATCGAACGCTCCTGCTGCGATGTGATCTGTGATGGATCGATCGAAGACTTTTTCAGCGGGTCCGGCTCTTTTGTTGCTTTTTCCAGATCGAATTCGCCGGCGATCTGAAACTCCCTGTTCATAGCACTTTCGGCAGTGATTTCAGTCACATATCTATAGTGCCCGGCCGGAAGATCGCCGTGCATATCATCGAGATACCAGGTTAACTCGCCGGTATTGCTCATGTAAAATTCTTTCCCGTCAATCTCTGATTTTTCTCCATGTCCGAGAAGATGGGCCTCCATCGTCCACATTATTTCCTGGAAAGGAACTTTATACCATTTCCCATCTTCTTTGAATTCGAGCTGGTACGGTTTCCCATACGTGTAGGATGTTGTCTGACTGTTATTGGTGAGCGTCACCTCGATCTTCCGGTTTCCGATGACCTCGACAGATACATCCACCTGATGTTCATCATAGGGGGAAAGAACAGTCGTAGAGAGTTCCTGAAACTGCGGCTTTTTCTTCGCGCATGCGCTGATGCTGAATATAAGACTCAGGAAAAGGATCGAGGATACGATCTTTCTTGTGATAGCTGATGTTTTCATAAGTAACACCTCCGGGATAGGTTTTGTTTTCTACCCCAATTAACAACATTCTAGCGGAGATATTACACGATTTCCAATATTTCCCGAAAAATCCGAAGATAAAAAAATCTTCCGGCAGAGTTTCCTCCGCCGGAAGACATTCTTTCGTATCTGAAATATAGCTTACTTCTTCAGCAGGCTTCCGAAGATACCACGGATAAGGGAAGAACCGATCTGACGGCCGGCAGCGGTAGTTGCCGAGTTAACGATCTTGGTGACCGGGCTGTTCTTCTTGGCACGCTCAGCTTCACGCTTCGCCTTTTCTTCCTGGCGCTCCAGCTCCTTGCGTTCTCTTTCTTCTGCACGGGCCTGACGCTCAGCTTCGCGGCGCTCACGGTCTTCCTGACGGTCTCTTTCCTTCTGCTCACGGATCTCAGCGGCGCGCTCTCTTTCTTCGAGTCTGCGCTCGCGGTCTTCCTGACGATCGAGCTCACGCTGCTTACGGTCTGCTTCACGATCTTCGCGGATCTCAGCGGCACGCTCTTTCTCTGCCTGCTTCTCAGCAGCAAGACGAGCTTTCTCTTCATCAGCAGCCGAAACTGTCTCAGCAACAGGAGCGGCAGCGGCAGCTACAGGAGCAGCTGCTGCGGATTCGGCAAACGGTGCAGCTTCAGCAGCCGGAGCGGCGGCAGCACCGAAATTCGGATCATATTTCTTCATCAGGATCTCATAAGCGGACTCCGGATCGACAGCGACTCTGTACTTCTCATAGAGCGGATTTACATCGGTCAGTTCCTGGATCTTCTCAAATCCGGCAGATCCGATAAAGCTCTGCGGCGGGAGAATATATGCACGCTCAACGATGCCAGGTGTACCCTTGGCATCCAGGAAAGAAACAAGAGCTTCACCAACAGCCAGCTCAGAGAGAGCCGCTTCGGTATCGAAGCCCGGATTAGCACGGAAGGACTCGGCAGCTGCCTTCAGTTTCTTCTGCTCAGCAGGAGTATATGCACGAAGGGCATGCTGTACACGGTTCTGGAGCTGGGCCAGGATGGTGTCCGGGATATCGCTCGGGCTCTGGGAGATGAAGTAAACACCAATACCCTTGGAGCGGATGAGACGTACGATCTGATCGATCTTTTCGAGGAGGAATGCAGGTGCATCGTTGAAGAGAAGGTGCGCCTCGTCGAAGAAGAATACCATCTTCGGCTTCTCAGGATCGCCGACTTCCGGCATATTCTCATAAATCTCGGAAAGGAGCCAGAGGAGGAATGTCGAATAAAGAAGCGGCTTATTGAAAAGCTCTGTGGCATTCAACACATTGATCATGCCGCGTCCGTCACTTCCGGTCTTAAAGAAATCCATGACATTAAATGCCGGCTCAGCGAAGAATGCGTCTGCACCTTCATCGGAAAGGAGAGCCAGATTTCTCTGGATCGCACCGATGGTCGCAGAGGAGATGTTACCATAGGTGAGCTTATAGTCGTCTGCGTGATCACCGATATATGTGAGAAGGAGACGGAGGTCCTTTAAGTCAAGGAGCAGAAGTCCCTGATCGTCAGCGATGCGGAAAACCATCGACATAACAGCGCGCTGTACGTCGGAAAGTCCGAGCATACGGCCGAGAAGGATCGGACCGAGTTCGGAGATGGTGGTACGCATCGGAATACCCATCTGACCAAATACATCGTAGAACGTAGTCGGATACGCCTTGTACTCGAAGTTCTCGATTCCAAACTTCGCGATACGCTCTTCCATGCTGTCGGATGTAACACCCGCTGCACAGATACCGGACATGTCACCCTTGACGTCTGCAAGGAAGACCGGGACACCCATGTCAGAGAAGCTCTCAGCGAGAACCTTCAGGGTCACGGATTTACCTGTGCCGGTAGCGCCTGCGATCAAACCATGGCGGTTGGCCTTTGAAGGCTCAATAAAGCACTTTGTGCTGGTACCGCCTACCCAAATCTTATTGTCGTAAAGCATAGATCTACCTCCTGATCTTAATATAGAAGTACTGCTTCTATTTTCGCAAAGACAGAGGAGAATCGCAAGGCAATTTTACCTAAAAGTGACCGGGAATTGAAAACGTTTTGTTACATATGCGAATTGCTCCCGCGATATAATGAAAGATAACTTGAAAAAGGAGGAAAATGGAGTGCTCGATACCGTCATGCTGTTAACGTTTTGCGCCATGGGTCTGCTGCTTTGTTTTTACGGCTTCCGCATGTTCCGCATCTCGATGGCGATCGCGGGTTTCTTCATGGGTATGCAGGGAGCAAACCTCCTGAATTCCGCCTTTCTTCTCGAAAAGATCCCGGAGGATTCCCGTTCGATGTGGGACTTCTTTTTCCCTATCGTCGTCGGTGTTCTTCTGGCGCTTCTTTCGTATGCGATCTATAAAAAAGCACTGTTCTTCATCTCCATGTTTTTTACCTGGTACACGCTGGTGAAGATCTGCCTTCTCTATATCATCAAAACGCAGAATAACCTCGCGCTGGTAGTCTCTCTTTCGCCGGATACGATTGCGAAACTGACCGACGGATCTGACCGTTCCCAGACGCTTATATCTGATAAGCAGATGAGTGCCGTGATGTCCTGGATCCCCGGAAATACTGACGGGGAGAAACTCATCGCGATCTGTGTCATTGCGCTACTGATCGGAATTATCGTCGGCATCATCATCTGTATTCTCCAGTCCCCGGCCATCAAGATCGCAACCTCCGTGATCGGTGCGGATATCCTGCGGGATGTTTTCCTCGGATTCATGGGCATGTTATACTCATGGAAAGACCTGCCGTCTTTTCTGACTCCGGTCGTGAAGCAGGGTCTTGAGAACGGATGGGTGTCCTTCTTCATATGGGCCGCGCTCATCGGTTCAGGTATCACCGTACAGCTTCGAAACGGCGACAGTTGAAAAATGCAACAGATTTCATAAAAGCCTCGTCTTATTTGCAGAACAGCAAATCGAAAAGGAGACTACGAACATGAAAAAGCAACCTGTACAGAGTATCGCAAATCCCGCTTATCCCACATTGGCACAGGTGAAAAGACAGTCTTTTGCAGGACCGGTCTCCAAAGTAGCTGCCGTGACTGCACTTACCGCCGCCATGGCCCTCTCGTCCGCATGCGGAGAGAAGGAAGGAAAAGTGAAGGAAGCGAAACTGAATCTCGACGAAGTCGCACAGAAGATACAAGACGGTCTCGGAAACGGAGGGCCATTCGTCATCTCCGGAGATGTAGTGATCGAAACAGATCCGACGGATGGTTACGACCTGATGGGGGAGGAGACCGTGTCTCCGGAAACGACAGAACTCTGGCTCGACGGAGAGATGGATCCCTGCGCCGAGACGGATCCAGAAAGTGTCTGACAGGATATAAGATATGGCGCTGGAGATCATGCACAATCAGACGATCAAGCTTACACTGGTGGTGACCCGCCAGTGTAATTTTGACTGCAGATACTGTCTTCAGAAACACGAGGATATGGCCATGCCGGAGGAGATGGCAAAGAAGGCCATCGACGATCTTATAAAGGGCGTCCTTTTCCGATTAGAAAGAATGCAGAAGACTTCGGAAGGGACGATCCCGAAGGTACGGGCACAGATCTCTTTTTACGGAGGAGAACCGCTCCTGCAAAGGCCCCTGATCGAAAAACTCGTGAAATATGCGCGGGCCAGATTCGATGAGATTGACAATACCCAGCTGATCTTTGAGATCACGACAAACGGCACGCTCCTGGATGAGGCGTTCGTTTCTTTTGCCAGAGAAAACAGGATCATCCTGGCGCTTTCCCACGACGGACTTGCGCAGGATATGGTGCGCCTGGACAGAGGCGGGCACCCGACCAAAGCCATCGTAGACCAAAAACTCGACATGATCCTTCGGACATTCCCGGATACCATCGTCATGATGACCATTCATCCCGACCATGTGGATAAGATCGCTGATTCGCTTAAGTTCTTCCGAGAAAAAGGCGTCTGCTCGGTCAGCATGGTCCTCGCGCATGGCGAGCGAGTGCTCTGGACAGACGAGCAATTCGAGAAACTTTCTTCCGAGATGGAGAAGGTCGAAAAGCTTTACGAACAGTGGAATCTGGGCGACAATGTCTTCCGGTTCATCCCGTTTGAAAACAAGATCAAGAACTATATCCGCGGCAAAGATGCCGACAGTGCGCCGTGCCATTTCGGGTACCATAAGCTCATGGTGGACACGGACGGAAAGTATTATCCCTGCAGCCACTTTATCGGACGGGAAGGATTCGACATCGGATCGATCAGTGAGGGCGTCGATGACAGCCGGCTTGAGTCGCTGGAGAGCCAGCGGATCGAGCCACAGGACTGTGTGGAATGCGCACTTTCTTCCCGCTGCCACCACACCTGCGCATGCGCAAATCACGGCCATACAGGAACGATGACTGAGGTGTCGGCGCTGCAGTGCGAATATGAAAAACTTCTCATAGGTCTTTCCGACCAGGCAGCCTCTTTCCTGATGCAAAATGAGAGCCCCAGGTTCATCGAAAGAATGTACCGTAACTGACACTCCCAAAAGTACACAACAAAAGGAGATTTCGACACTGGAAAATCGTTGTTTTTCCAGTGTTTTTTCATGTGCTCCGATGGCATAACGGTGCTATAATTCGATACTGTGCGAAAAGGCACATACCAAAAGGTATGTGAGGAATATTGGGAATCCCCGCGGAATTGGTGCGGGGAACGAGTAAAGAGGGGAATTTAGAAATGAACAACATGCTTATGAGTCTGGCGCTGATGTTCCTGATCGGTTTCTGCATCAGCGGGATTTTTAAGAAACTGCATATCCCGTCACTTCTGGGACTGATCATCACAGGTATCCTCCTGGGACCGGCGGTATTGAATCTTCTGGATCCGAAGATCCTTTCCATCTCATCCGAGCTCCGTGAGATCGCGCTGATCGTTATTCTTTTCCGCGCGGGTCTGAGCCTGGATATCAGCGACATGAAGAAGATCGGCCGCCCGGCGATCATGCTCTGCTTCGTTCCGGCGACATTTGAGATCATCGGCGCAGTAGTACTGGGCCCTGCATGCCTCGGTATTTCCCGCGTCGACTCTGCGATCGTCGGCGCTATGCTCGCGGCTGCTTCTCCGGCGATCATCGTTCCGAAGATGCTCTGGCTCATGGAAGAAGGCTATGGTACGGACAAGCATATCCCGCAGCTCATCATGGCGGGCGCTTCTGCAGATGATATCTATGCCATCGTGTTATTCACCGCATTTATCGGTATGAGCAAGGGCGAAGGCATCTCCGCCTGGACGATCATCTCGATCCCGATCTCCATCGCCACAGGTCTCGGTGTCGGTATCGTTTTCGGCATCATCATCTCCCAGATCTTCAAGGCGATCCATCTGAGAGATACCGTCAAGATACTGCTTCTTTTCGGACTGTCCTTCCTCTTCGTAGGATGCGAGTCCTATATTTCCGAATTCGTTCCATTCTCCGGACTTCTGGCTGTTATGGCACTCGGCGGCACGATCCTGAACCGCCGTCCTACCGTGGCCAACCGCCTCTCCGGCAAGATCGCCAAGATCTGGGTCGGTGCGGAGCTCCTGCTCTTTATCATGCTGGGCTCTGCCGTAGAGATCAAGGCGCTGCTTTCCGCAGGTCTCGGCTCCGTCCTTCTGATCCTCGGCGCACTCCTTTTCCGTTCTGTCGGTGTTATCGTCAGCCTCCTCGGCTCGAAGCTGAAGTTCAAGGAGATCCTCTACTGCGACGTCGCTTATTTCCCGAAGGCAACCGTTCAGGCAGCCGTTGGTGCGATTCCGCTGGCACAGGGCCTCGCTTGTGGTATGATGGTCCTGACGACAGCGGTACTTTCCATCCTCATCACCGCGCCTCTTGGTGCGATCCTGATGGATATCACTGTGAAGAAGTGCCTGACGAGAAGTCATACATCCCGCGAGGTGAGAAGCCGCAGAAACCCGGGCCTCACGCTCCCGCCGGAAGAACAGAATGCCACATAAGGAGGCTTACATGGAGATTGCATTAGGTTTTGGTAAAGAGAAGATCCCGGTACAGGTGCCGGACAGCCAGGTCATGGCCGTTCTGACCCCGAATGAAGCAGAGATCGGTCTGACAGGAAGCGATGAAGTCTATCGTTCCATGCGTGAGCCGATCGGTCTTCCGCCGCTCCGTGAAGTCGTAAAGAAAGGCGAGACTGTCGCCATCATCACCTCGGACATCACTCGTCCGATCCCGAGCTACAAGGTGCTCCCGGCTGTTCTTGATGAACTCACCGCTGCAGGCATTCCGGATTCCGATATCACCATCGTATTTGCACTCGGCTCCCATGGTGGACATACCGAGGAGCGTATGCGCTACATGGTCGGCGATGCCGTATATGACCGTGTCCGCTGCATCGACTCGGATGTCAACGACGCTGTTCATGTAGGCACGACCTCCCGTGGCACACCGGTCGACATTTTCCGCCCGGTCGTAGAAGCCGACAGAAGGATCTGCCTCGGCAACATCGAATATCACTATTTCGCCGGGTACTCCGGAGGCTATAAGGCCATCATGCCGGGCGTCTCCACTTGGGATGCCATCCAGCACAACCACAGCGCCATGGTTGAACCGACCGCCTGTGCCGGCCGTCTCGAGGGCAACCCGGTCCGTGAGGATATCGAAGAATCCGGCCGCATCCTGGGTGTCGACTACATCGTAAATGTTGTCCTCGACGCCAAGAAGGAGATCATCCGAAGCTTCGCCGGTGACCCGGTCCTCGCGCACAGAGAGGGCTGCAAGTTCCTCGATTCTTTTTATAAAGTATCTATTCCTGAGCAGGCAGACATCGTAATCGTCAGCGCCGGCGGTTTCCCGAAGGACATCAACATGTACCAGGCTCAAAAAGCGCTGGACAACGCAAAGCACGCCGTCAAGAAAGGCGGCATCATCGTCTGGATCGCTTCCTGTAAGGAAGGCCTCGGCGAGCACCACTTCGAGGAGTGGCTCCTGGGTCACGAGAAGAGCTCCGACATGATCACTCACATCAAGACCGACTTCGTCCTCGGCGGACACAAGGCCGCGGCGATCGCCATGGTCCTCGAAAACGCCCGTATCTTCTTCGTATCCGATCTCGACCATGACTTCGTAAAGAAAGTCTTCTTAGAGCCATATTCGGACATCCAGACCGCGATCGATGACGCGATCAAAGAAAAGGGCCCGGACGCGAAGATCGTCGTCATGCCGTACGGCGGATCCACACTTCCGAAGGTCGAGGGCTGAGAGCCGACAAAGACTTGCTACGATGAAGCGATCTGCCTCGTCGAGCATTATGAAGATTCAAATTGCCGTATAATTTTGGGAAATCCATTTTTATACGGCATCATTTTTGCCCCGCTGCCGTATAGATTTGGATTTCCTTGTTTTATACGGCAGTTCGTCGCTTTGGAACTTCTCTGAAGGAAAAGTCGTACAAAAAAACACCCGATATGAATTTCATCACTTCGGGTGTCTTTCGTTACCTCTTATTATCTATTAAAGCAGGAAACTGAGTCCGGCCAGGACGCCGTAAGCGATCATGGTGACGACGGTCGCGGCGATCAGTACGCCGATCACGGCAGCCAGAAGAGCTTTCTTAAACGGTACTTCGCAGACCGCGGCGATTCCGCTTCCGGTCCAGGCGCCGGTTCCCGGGAGCGGGATGGCGATGAAGCCGACCAGTGTCCAGAATGCTGTGTTTCCGGCTTTTTCTGCTTTCTTCGCGAATTTGTTTTCGCAGAAATCAACGATCTTCTTAAGCTTTGGATACTTTCTCATCCAGTCGAAGACCTTCTTAACGAACAGAAGAATGAACGGTACCGGCAGAAGATTTCCGATCACGGCCGTGGCGAAAGCCACATACCAGGGAAGACCGGCGCCTGCCGCATATGGGATGCTTCCACGAAGCTCGATGACCGGGATCATGGAAATCATGAACACATAAAGTGTTTTACTGAGCATTTGATATCTCCTTTATTTTCTTTGGCAAAAGATCCTTTGCCCGTTACTTTTATCACAAACGGCTATTAGGATACCACGTTGACGGGATTTTCTTCAAGATATGCGGAAAGATTCGAAGAAGCGACATCGATCAGACGAAGACGGGTCTCTTTGGGAGCCCATGCGATGTGCGGTGTCAGGAAGGTATTTGGAGCAGAAAGAAGCGGGTTGTTCTCTCGGATCGGTTCGATGCTGACGACATCGGCGCCGAGTGCGGAGATCTTCCCGGATTTCAGCGCTTCGGAAACTGCCTCTTCGTCGAGGACAGGTCCGCGGGAAGTATTTAGGAGGATCACGCCATCCTTCATCTTCGAGATCATGTCTTTATTCACGAGCCCCGTGGTATCTGCGGTCAGCGGGCAGTGGAAAGAGAGAACATCGGATTCTCTAAAGAGTGTCTCCGGGTCTACGAAAGTGACCTGCGGGTCGGAATTCTTCATTTCCTCTGTGACTTCGGAACGGCGGCAGGCAAGGACTCTCATGCCCAGCTCCGATGCGATACGGCTGACGCGGGAAGCAATCTTCCCGAATCCGAATAGTCCCAGTGTCTTGCCCCAGAGCTCGGTAAGGGCGCCGTCCCAGAAACAGAAGTCTCTGTTCTTGGTCCATACGCCTTGGTGCACGAGATCGCTGTGATGCCCGACTTTGGAGGCGATCTCCAGAAGAAGAGCGATAGTCATCTGCGCGGTGGCGAAGGTGGCATATTCGGGGATGTTGGTGACGGTGATGCCGTGTGTGCGGCAATACTCCGTATCCACAACATTAAAGCCTGTAGAAAGACAGCCGATGTATTTAAGGTCCGGAAGCTTTTCCAGGACCTCCTTCGGGAAACATGTCTTGTTCGTCAGGCATATAGAAACGCCCGAAAGCCTTTCGAAGATCTCTTCGGGCGCTGTGTAATCATAGGTGATGAGTTCTCCGAGTGCTTCAAAAGGCGCCCAGGAGATGTCTCCGGGGTTAGTGGTATATCCGTCGAGGATTACGATCTTCAAGCGTTTTTCTCCTTGATGTATTTGTCGATCGAAACAGCAGCGGTCTTGCCGGCACCCATGGCCAGGATAACGGTCGCTGCACCGGTCACGGCATCGCCGCCGGCATATACGCCCGGACGGGAAGTGGCCATGGTCTCATCCGCGACGAGACATCCGCGGGATGTTGCATCCAGACCTTCAGTGGTGCTGCGGATCAAGGGGTTCGGGGAAGTACCGATGGACATGACCACAGTATCTACCTCGATCTCATGCTCAGAACCCGGGATCGCGACCGGTCTTCTTCTGCCGCTCGCATCCGGCTCGCCGAGCTCCATGGAGATCACTTCGATGGCACGGACTTCACCGTTTTCGCCGCCGAGGATACGTGTCGGATTATTAAGACACATGAACTCGATGCCTTCTTCTTTGGCGTGATGGACTTCTTCGGCACGGGCCGGCATCTCTTCTTCAGAACGGCGATATACGATATATACGTGTTCCGCGCCGAGACGCTTCGCGGTACGGGCAGCATCCATAGCTACATTACCACCGCCGACGACGGCGACGGACTGGCTCTTCCTGATCGGTGTGTCATAGTTATCCAGATATGCTTTCATGAGGTTGACGCGAGTGAGATACTCATTTGCGGAATATACGCCGATAAGGGACTCGCCCTCGATGCCCATGAAAGAGGGAAGACCGGCACCGGATCCGATGAAGATCGCTTCATAGCCTTCTTCGAAGATCTCGTCGATCGTTAAGGTCTTGCCGATAACGAAGTTCGTCCGGACTTCGACACCGAGTGCCTGAAGATTATCAACTTCTTTCTGGACGATGGCCTTCGGGAGACGGAACTCCGGAATGCCATAGACCAGTACGCCGCCGGCTTTATGGAAAGCCTCGAAGATCGTGACTTCATAGCCGAGCCTTGCCAGGTCGCCGGCACAGGTCAGGCCGGACGGGCCGGAACCGATGACAGCCACTTTATGACCGTTCTTCTCGATGGCCGGGACCGGTTCGGAAACATGTGCCATGTGGTAGTCAGCGACGAAACGCTCGAGACGGCCGATGCCGACGCTTTCGCCCTTCATGCCGCGGACACACTTGCTCTCGCACTGGGTCTCCTGTGTGCAGACACGTCCACAGACGGCCGGCAGACAGTTCGTAGATGTGATGATCTTATATGCTTCTTCAAAATTACCTTCCGCAACCTGCGCGATGAAATCCGGAATGCGGACATTTACCGGGCATCCGCTGACGCACGGGCGGTTCTTGCAGTTGAGGCAGCGTGTCGCTTCCTCTTTCGCCATTTCTTCTGTATAGCCGAGAGCCACCTCATCGAAATTCCGGTTTCTTACGTTCGGATCCTGCTCCGGCATAGGTACTTTAGTAAGGGAAAGATTAGCCATTCTTCTGTTCCTCCTTCGCAGCATCTGCCGATGCGAGCATACGGCATTCGTGACTGGCGCTCTCGCGCTCCTGGGCTTTATAGTAGGAATTCCTTCTCATGAGTTCATCGAAATCGACCTCGTGACCGTCAAAGTCCGGACCGTCAACACAGGCGAAACGGATCTTGCCGCCGACGGTGACGCGGCAGCCGCCGCACATTCCGGTACCGTCGATCATGATCGGGTTCAGGCTGACGAGCGTCTTGATGCCGTAGGGGCGTGTGACCTCGGCGAGGAACTTCATCATGGGGATCGGTCCGATCGCGATGACCAGATCATATTTGTTTCCGGCATCGATCAGCGCCTGCAGCTTATTCGTTACGAATCCCTTTTCACCATAGGATCCGTCATCGGTCGTTACATAGAGATTGTCGCTAACAGCACGCATCTCATCTTCGAGGATCACGATGTCCTTGTTGCGGAAGCCGGCGATCATGTCCACGTGTACACCTGCATTGTGCAGTGCTTTTGCAGAAGGATAAGCAATCGCACATCCGACGCCGCCACCGACGACGCAGACGTTCTTATGGCCTTCGATCTCCGTCGCATTTCCCAGAGGACCAACGAAATCAGAAATATAATCGCCTTCATTTAACTGAGCCAGGGTTTTGGTCGAAGTGCCGACAGCCTGGAAAATAATGGTAACGGTACCTTTCTCCGGATCCGTATCGGCAATCGTCAGAGGGATGCGCTCACCGTATTCATCGATACGGAAGATGATAAACTGCCCGGCCTTCGCCTTCTTCGCGATGTAGGGGGCATCGATATCCATCAGGGTGACGGCTTCGTTGAGCTGTCGTTTGGTCACGATCTTAAACATACTCTCCCATCCTTCCGAGAAGTGAAATGCTTCGTGCTCCCAAGGCTTCCGGCACCACCGGAAAAGAGAGAACCACCCGACCCTTCTCAAATGAAAATCATATCCTTAATTTAATACTACCCGAAAATGAAAATCAATATGCTTTCATATAATTGGAAAAAGATAGCGCAAAGGAGTAAAAAATGCTAGACTATTTTTGACTTGATTTGTCAGGTAGTTTTTAGGAGGATAGTATGCTTCGCGTCAAGGGGTTGACGAAGAAATTCGGTAAAAAAGTGGCGAATGAGAATATCAATCTGTCCCTCGATGCAGGGGAGATCGGTATCCTCCTTGGCCCGAACGGCGCCGGAAAATCTACCGCGATCAAGTGTATCCTCGGCCTTTTGCGGTACGAAGGAGAAGTGAAGATCGGCGGATTCCCCGCAAACTCCAGCCAGGCGAAAAAACTTGTCGGATATGTGCCGGAGTTTCCTTCTCTTTATGACATGCTGACCGTAAGAGAGCACTTTGAATTTATCTCCAGAGCCTACCATCTGGATCCCGAGAAAACGAGAAAATATGCGGCGGAACTCGTAGACCGCTTCCGTCTGACCGAAGTGGTCGATACTCTTTGCAAAGATCTTTCCAAAGGTCTTCAGCAGAAGGTGTCCATCATCTGCGCGCTTCTTCCGCGTCCGAAACTCCTGCTGCTCGACGAGCCGATGCTCGGACTGGATCCCCATGCGATCAAAGAACTGCGCCTGATGGTGACAGAGCTTTCTGATGCCGGAGTCGCTGTACTGATCTCCACACACATGATCAGCACGGTCGAAGGCATCTGGGGAAAGGCCTACATCATGCGCAAAGGACACGTGATCTCCTGCCACAGAAAAGAAGAAATGGTCGGCATGTGGGCAGAATCTTTAGAGAGAATATTCTTCGCCGAGACCGAAGCCTACGATTCGCCGTGGCGGTATTCAAGTGAGATGCCGGGTGCCGGTCTTCCGGAGACGAAAACGAAGGTATCTGTTTCGAAACCGAAGACGACGAAGAAGAGCAAGAAGAAGAGAAAGAAAAAGTGACGATGCTATGAATGCTTGTATGTACGTTGTTCTCAAACAGTGGAAGCATTCGCTCCAGGAGAAGATCAGGCGCCCCCAGTTCTGGATCGGGGTGCTTGTTGTAGCGGCATATTTCGCGCTTTACATCTACCAGGAGATCTCCCATACCGGCACAACACAGGTCATCGACAATGCCTCGTCAGTCTATCGCGGCAGCGTCACACTGGTGTTCCTTGTCGTGGCATTTGTCGGCTTCGGACTGGGATTGAACCGTGGAAGTTCCTTCTTCCGCTCTGCAGATATCAATCACATGTTTGTCGCTCCGATCCGTTCCGAGCGGATCCTTTTTTACGGCATTCTGAAGAAGTGCGGCGTCAGCGTACTGATCACGCTGATACTTCTGATGCAGCTGACGAATCTGCGCTTTTACTTCGGGCTCGGGATCGAAGAGATGCTCATCCTGATGGGGGCGTGGCTCCTGCTGTCGATCTGTCTTTCGATCCTTTCGCTGGCGGTCTATTCGATTACGTCCATATCTCCTGTTTTTCGAAAAATCGTCCTCATCGCGCTTTATGCCGTGAGTGGACTGATCATACTGGGCGTTGTCCTCTCCCTCTGGAGAAGCGGGACGCCGTTTAGTGATATATTCGCTTTCTTCAACGATCCGCGAATCCATGCCATTCCGCTGGGCGGCTGGGCTGCAGGATTCCTGTGCTGCTGCATGGACCACCAGGTGAAACTGGCGCTCGTGTATGCGGGGCTCCTTCTGATTCTTCCGCTGATCGGGATCATCGCCGTCCTCAAGAACCGCTCGGGCTATTACGAGGACGTGCTGACCTCCATTGGTCACGGATACGGCAACTACCTTTATCAGAACGAAGCGTCGGTTGCGGATGTCCGCCATAAGGTCACAAGAAAGAAATCCCACCTTATGGGAAGAAGCAGAGGCGAGATCGTCCTCATGCAGCGGCAGATGACGGAGCAGAAGAGGAGCTTTCTGGTGCTTTTTGACCGGGGGTCGCTCGGCATGCTGGCCGTGGCCGTACTTACGGGATCTGTCCTTCGCTCACTGATGATCCGCGGCATGTATCCTTTTATCATGCAGATCATCGCACTGGCGGTCCTTTGCTACACCATGATTTTCACGATCCCTATGGGCAAATTTGTGGATGAACTGAGAAAACCGTTTATCTTCCTGATACCGGGAAAACCGTTAAAGAAACTCTTTTTCGCGTCGCTTCCTTCCGTGCTGAAAGCATTTATCGAAGGACTGATCTGTCTGGTCGTCGTTTCATTATTTGCGAAACTTCACCCGGCATATGTGCTTTGCGGATCGATGTTTTATGCTTCATCTGCCATGCTTTTCTACGCCGTATATATGGCTTCCATCCGAACGCTCGGACTTACCAATTCAAGACAGTCCCACATGATACTGGCATTTGCGATCCTGTCGTGCGTCTTTACCTTCGAGCTTTCGCTGGGCGCGAACATCGGATCGAGGCTTTATGCCATCGCCGACGATCTGTTCCTTCTGGACTTTTTGATCCTTGCTGTCTTCAACATGATCGTCTCCCTCTTTTTCTTTGTCAGTTCGAGGAATATTTTGGACTCCCGGGATTAAAGAAAACGTGGTCATATCCGCATTTATCAAGTATAATGGCTTCGTGAGATCCTCACGGAGGGAAGTAGTATGACGTCAAGCGCACGACGTGTACTGGCATTGGTAATGGCTCTGGCCATTTTTCTGCCGGTGACCGCCTGCAAAAAAAACAAGAAAAAGAGACGGGTCGTCAGTGAAGACGATCCGTATTATGATGCCAAGATCTCCGATATCAAGATCGAGACGGATCCTTCCAAGAAGCTGAAGGAAAGTGTTATCCGGGAAGCCCAGATCATCGGAAATTCCGTGGTTGCCGCTTACAGTATCACATACGAGATCCCGATGGAGCTGAAGAATAAGTTCATGTCGGAATCCGTCAGTTCCGATATCGTCGAAGATTTCATCAGAGATAAATTCAGTGAGTACAGTCAGTCAGGGATCGGGGTTTTCGATTTTGACGGGAATCTCATCTTCGATATTACGGCCGACTATGCTGCATCGCAGACGGTATTTGCCGAGGGAAAAGACGGTGATCTCCTTGCAGTCTTTACAAGCTACGATACAAGCTACGAACTTTATGCGGAGGCGACCATCACCTGCAGAATGTGTAAATACACGATGGAGGGCCTTCAGAAATTTGATATTGCAATTCCGACAGAAGCCGGTACGATCTCGCAGGTGTTTGAGGCCGAAAGCGGGGAATACATCCTCCGCGGATATGAGGGGATCACGGTGCTTAATGCCGAAGGATATACTAAGGATTCGATCGAGGTCAGCGATAATGCGGGAAGGCTTCTGGAGATCGACGGCAAGTATTATCTTGAGTACTACGAATACCCGGACAATGGGATAGATCTTGTGTATTCTCTTCAGGAATTCGATCCTGTGAACGTCAAACTCAAGGGTGAAAAAAAGCAGCTCGAAGCCAGGGCTTCCGGCTTTACGGGCAGAGATAACGGCACGGTCGTAATGGATGGCAACGGCATCTCCAAGGTCGATCTTTTTTCCGGTCAGGAAGAAAAGATCCTGAGCTGGGATGCCACAGATGTCAACTATATCAACATGGACCAGAACTCCCTGAAGGTCCTGTCAGATGATTCACTCGTCTTCCTTCGTGAGTTTAATGAAAAGAATATGGCTACCGGAGCCTGGACATGCTCCATTGATGTGGTCCAGCTGACACGTATGGAAAAGAACCCGCACGCCGGGAAGACCTGTATCGAGATGGGCATGATCGGTTGCCCGACGGAGGATCTGATGGATTACATCATCCGATATAACTCCACGGCAGAGAACAACGCCAGGATCCGTGTGAAAGACTATTCTACGGAAGGAAATGGAACTGTCTATTACGATCAGAACGGTGAAGCGGCGATTGCAGAAAAAGCATACCTCGACATTCAGGCGGGAACAGGCCCGGATATCCTCGTCAATTTTTCCCGTTTCAGTCAGTTTAATTCTGAAGAGGTTCTCGTCGATCTGAATAAATATGTCGATGGCGGCAACGGCCTGAATCGGGAAGAGTATTTCGAGAACGTCCTTTCCGCTTTTGAGACAAAAGATAAACTGTACCAGATCCCCGCAAGTTTTGAGATCCGCGGTCTGATCGGGAATAAGGAGATCATCGGCGAACGTTCCGGCTGGACGTACGCGGAATTCAACCAGATCGTCAGAAGTCTTCCGTACCGTATCTCGGTGATCGAGAATATGGCGTACGATGATTTTCTCGATGCGCTTCTTTCCTGCGCCACTGCGGAATTCATCGACTATTCGAGAAAGGAAGTCTATTTTGACGGCGATGAGTTCAAGCAGCTCCTGAAGATCGTGAAGAGTTATGGTGTTCCCAATGCTACATTCGATGGCAATCTCATCAATTCGGAGGATGACATAGAATTCGTAGATGATGGCGAACGTTTCAATAACGGTTTGCTCGCGCTGATGACCACCTATATGTGCAGTGTGGATTCATACGCTTCGAACAGGAGTGCTTTTGGAGAAAAGGCCATCTATATCGGTATGCCTTCTCCGGATGGTACGGGAATGTGCGCTCTTCCGACGCTTACTCTTGCGATCTCGGCGAAATCGGATAGTAAAGATGAGGCATGGGATTTTATCCGCCGCCTTTTCGATGAGGACTCCCAGTATTCTTACACGAAAACACTCGATTCGATCCCTCTGAACCGGAATGCGTTTGACCGCATCAACCAGGAAGTGCTCGAGAAATACCAGAAGTGGGTCGAAGAGTATAAAGAGGAACTGATGGAGTACGGACTTTCCACAGACGATGTTTTCTCGATCACAGAAGAAGATCTGGAAGGCTTTGCAAAACTGGTGGAAAATGTAAGTACCATCATGTCTTTTGACGCGGCAGTATCGGAGATCATCAAGAAAGAAGCAGCTGCATACTTCCAAAACGAGAAGCAGATCGACGAGGTCTGCGCCAGTATTCAGGACCGCACGACCAAGATCGTTCACGAAAGATAAGCATTATTACAATTCTTTCATTTAATATATCTCCGTTGGAATTAGAATGTGTCTGATAAGATTTCACGGAGGTATGTTTATGAAAAAATGTGTTAGGAGCGCTTTGGCACTGACATTGGCAGCGGCAATGGTCCTTCCCCTTACTGCCTGTAAGAAAAAGAAGACCGGAAAGCAGACTGTCGTAAAAGAGGATGACCCGTATTTTACGGCAACGAAGTTCCCGCTGAAACTTGAAATAGATTCGACAAAAAAACTCGAGTATCAGGATATGTATAATCCGATCATGCTCGGTGACACGATCATCGCTTCTTACAATATTGTTTACCAGATCCCGAAGGATGTAGAGAAGAAGATCGATGAACTGACGCAAAAAGATCAGTGCTTCGATTACGATAAGTATGCTTCTCTCATGGAGGGATACTATGAATCCGGACAAGTCCTTTTCGATATCAATGATGGTCATATCATTGAGAAGATCCCTGCAACTCTGAGCGAAGAGAGCTCTTCGATGTATCCGAGAAAAAGCGGCGGATACTATAAGGTCGTGACCTCATACGATGGTCCGGTCTGCCAGGCAACGATCAATCTTCAGGCCTGCGATTCCACCGGAAAAGTGGAAAAAGAATTCAAGATGCCGGACGAGTTTGAGAACTCCTGGAACACGAAGATCCTGGAAGTCGATGACAGTAAATTCATCGTCTCGGCAAGCAACGGTATCTGTGTTATGACCGCTGACGGAAAGACGGTCGGTTTCGATAAGGAGTCGGACCTGACAGGCGAGCTCTACACCTTTGACGGCAAATACTATGCCATGATCGAAGAGTACGATGAAAAGTCCTGGGAAAGCGCCAACTATCTTCGTGAGATCGATGTGGAAACAGGAAAGTTCAAGGGCGAACGCATCAAGACCAAGAGCAACCTGTGGGGCCTCTTCCAGGGCGGTGACGCCTGCTACCTGTCGGATGAGACAGGTATCGTAAAGATCAATCCGATCACCGGTGAAAAAGAGATGTTCATGGACTGGAACTGGACAGATATTGCCAATCCGTA
This sequence comes from Clostridiales bacterium, assembly GCA_017551625.1. GTDB lineage: Bacteria > Bacillota > Clostridia > Saccharofermentanales > Saccharofermentanaceae > Scatonaster. The sequence continues at coordinate 45,559 of JAFZLF010000040.1, forward strand.
TATCTCTCAGGGTGCCAGGATCGAATCGGATAAGGACATCATGTATGTTGATTCCGAATACAAGGAAGATGAAAAGGGCGAAGGCTATACCGAGTACTCTCTTGTAAAACTTCATCGTGAAGATAAGAACCCGCACGCCGGAAAGACCATCATCGAGATGGGCGCTTTCTACTCCAAGGACGGTAAGTTCCGAGACTATGTCATTTCCTATAACACCGATCCGAACAACAAATGCCGTATCATCATGAAGATCTATGGCAGCGATATCGAGTGGGGTCCGGATATGGACTACACGAAGGTAATGGCAGAGATTTCCGATAAGGTTTATCTGGAGATGCTCGCCGGAGAAGGTCCGGATATCCTTCTGGATTTCTCCTCGTACAGCCAGTTCAATTCGGATGAGGTCCTGCTCGATCTCAACACGCTCATTGACGGCGATTCCGGATTAAACAGAAATGAAATGTTCGATAATATTTTCCGGGCTTTTGAGGCCAAGGACAAACTCTATCACATCCCGGTATGCTTCAGCATGTACGGTCTTCTTTCCACAAAAGATATCGTCGGCGACAAGACCGGTCTGACATATGAGGAGTTCGAAAGCATCATCAGTTCTCTCCCGAAGGATACGTCTGTATTCGACTATGACATGACCTATATGGCTCTTTTGGAACAGCTGATCGCTCCGGCGATGAACCACTTTGTCGATTATGATAAGAAGTCGGTAAGCTTTGACAGTCCGGAATTCCGAAAGGCTCTGGAGCTTGCAAAGAAGTATGGAACGGAAGAGACGCCGGATGACATGGTCGGCTTAACGGGTACGGATTATGAATACATCGACCCGAACGACAGACTTGCAAACGGTATGCTGGCATTTGCTTCTGCATCCGTCTATGATCTGGATACTTTCGCACGTACAGCTCAGGCACTGAAGGGAAAAGAAGCCTATCTCGGAATTCCTTCTCCGGATGCGACAGGCATGAGTGCCAGCCCGATGCTTACGCTTGCGATCTCGCAACAGTCCAAGAATAAGGAAGCAGCATGGGATTTCATCCGCTATATGTTCACTCAGGAAGCGCAGTATGCATATGCGCACGAGTCCGGTTATATCCCGCTCAACCGCGCAGCATTCGATCAGAACAACCAGGAAAGCATTAAAGAGTTCCAAGAGTTTAACAAGATGTTCGAAGGCGTCAGCGAGGAAGACAGTGTAGATCTTTCCAAGTTCGGAAGATATCCGGAAGTCACTCCGGAGATGCTCGACAGCTTTACCAAACTCGTCGAAAGCGTATCGACGATCGAGAGCACGGATCCGGGTATCCTGATGATCATCGAAGAGGAAGCTCCCGGATTCTTCTCCGGCTCGAGGTCGGTAGAAGATGTCTGCAAGAACATCCAGAATCGCGCAACTACCAAGGTGCATGAGAGATAAAGTGACTATTCTGTCACTTTAAGGTCACTTGATAGTCATACCGCGATGAGAAAATGAAAATGTCGAAAGGGAGAAAGCCTCCAATACCCCTCCCTGGAGACAGTAACGAAGAACCTTTACTATCTTCTATTTACTTTCATACCCGGGAGCGAGGAACACCCCCCTCGCTCCCACCCCTCCTCACCAATTGAGACATCTACCGTGCGAGACATAAGTTGTGATAGAATGATTTCGTATTGTTTCTGCACGAAAAAATATATAAAGGAATACCCATGGCAACACACGAATACAATCCCGAAGAGGTCAGAAAAAGAAGGATCAAAGGACGAAGAAAAAGAAAGCTTCGTGAATGGGTCGTATTCACCGGATATCTTACACCGAGTCTTCTCGGTGTTCTGCTTTTTTTCTTTGGACCGATGCTCATCGTACTGGTCCAGTCTTTCCAGAGAAGTGCGACGAATTCCGAATTCGTCGGAGTCGATAACTACGTACATGTATGGAACAACCAGGCGTTTAGAAGCGCAGCAACGAATACACTGATATTTGCAGGTCTTGCTGTTCCGCTGGCTGTTCTTCTTGCTCTTCTCCTGGCGCTCCTTCTGAGCTCCAAGATCCCGGGAAAGAGCGTTTTCCGAAGCATCATGCTCAACCCGATGATGGTACCGGTTGCTTCCATCGTTTTGATCTGGCAGGTCATGTTCAGCTATAACGGTGCACTGAATACCTACATGGGCTGGTTCGGGATCGATAAGATCGACTGGATGAAATCCAACTGGTCACGACTCGTTATACTGATCCTTTTCCTGTGGAAAAACTTAGGATATAACATGGTCCTCTTTATCTCCGCGATCTCCGCGGTACCTTCCGAACAGCTCGAGTCGGCGAAGATGGACGGCGCCAATGCAGTCCGCCGCTTCTTCAGCATCAAGCTCCCGTATCTGTGGCCGACGATCTTCTTCGTAGGGATCATGTCCCTTATCAACTCATTCAAGATCTTCCGTGAAGTCTATCTTCTCGCCGGAGATTACCCCTACGATGCACTTTACATGTTACAGAATTTCATGAACAATATGTTCTCCCACTTAGATAATGCGAAGCTTACCGCCGCCGCGATCATCATGTGTATCGCAATGATCATCATCGTCGGTATCCTCTTTATCGCAGAAAACCGCCTGGGCAGAGATACGGAGGAGTGACCATGAAGAAAAATGAAATAACTCCACTACAGACTCTGCCGACACCTGCTTCCGAAGAGAAACACGATCACGGTTCGATCCGCGATCTTCAGGAAGTAGAGATCGTCCGGCTTTCCGAAGAAGAACTCGAGGAGATGCATGCCAAGGCGCGTGTCGAAGCGAAAAGAAGAGTCCGCGTCAGAACGGCGGTAGAAAAGTTCTGGATCGCGATCGGATTTATCCTCGCTCTGGCCGTTGCGATCTTCGCACTCATGCCGATCGTCCTTACGATCCTCGACTCTTTCATGTCGACAGACGAGATCAAGACGAACTACAGTGCGGTATATAACAGCCTTTCATCTGCCGCAGCAGAAACGAAGACATATCTTTCTTCCACGCCGAAGCTGAAGATGATCCCGGATTTCGTATCCTTCAGTCAGTATAAGACGCTTCTTTTCTTAAGCCCGACGTACCTTCTGAAGTTCTGGAACTCCGTAGCCCTCGTCGTACCGATCGTTCTGGGCCAGATCATGATCGGATGCCTCGCATCCTACAGTTTCGCCAGATACAGAAAAAAGAGAAGAGAGGTCCTTTTCTTCTCGTACGTTATCCTGATGCTCATGCCTTTCCAGGTAACGCTCGTTCCGAACTATCTGATTGCAAACTGGCTGGGAATATATAACACATGGTGGGCCATTATCCTTCCGGGTGTGTTCTCCACCTTCAGCATATTCCTCTTAAGTAAATATATGCGCCAGATCCCGTCCTCGTACATCGAGGCGGCCAAACTCGACGGCGCCAACGAATGGCATATTTTCACCAAGATCTGCCTGCCTATGTGTAAGAGCGCGATCTATGCCATGGCTATCCTTCTTTTTATCGACTACTGGAACATGGTCGAGCAGCCGCTCATCCTTCTGGAAGATGCCGGCAAGCAGCCGTTGTCCGTTTTCCTTTCGCAGATCAATGCGTCAGAGGTCGGTGTGGCCTTTGCGGCGTCCTTCATATTCATGATCCCGCCGCTGCTGATCTTCCTTTACGGAGAACAGTATCTGGTCGAAGGTATTTCCCGTTCGGGTATCAAATAATGATTCGTGGTTTTTGAGGAGGTTTTGACAATGTCAGACGAAAAGAAAAAAAGAAAGAGTAGAAAGTGGATCGTCAAGGCGCTCATAATTTTTCTCATCATCATGGGTATCCTGACGTTCTTTTCCAATACTATCATGAATATGACGCTGACCCAGGTCAGCACACAGCAGGTGTATCCGGCGACCTTAAGCTCGATCAACCGTGTTTCGGGTACACTTCATACGGTCACGGAAAAACAGGTCAAGGCCGCTGGTGATATCACGATCGATAATGTAAATGTGTACATGTATCAGGAAGTAATGGCCGGCGATGTTCTCGCTACCTTCGCACTTCCGGAAGAACGCACAGATCTTGATCAGGCGAAAAAGGATCTCGAGGACCTTGTAAAAAAGATGGAGTACGATGAGCGTTCTCCTTCTAACAGCACTGACTACTATACTCTTGAGATGGATGTAGTAGACGCAGAGAAGGATGTCGAGCAGGCCAAGAAGAATCTCGAAGCATCCAAGAATAAAGATGCCAGCATCGAACAGACGCAAAATGCGATCACCGAACTGAATAAAGAGATCAGCCAGATCGAAAGAGACAAAGAGATCCTCGAGGGAAAACAGTCGGAACTGCAGCAGCAGGTCGACACATTGACCGAACAGCTGAACGATGCAAGAACTGCACTGAATCAGGCAAGAGAAGAAAGAGATGCATGCCCCAAAGATCCGTCGGATCCGAATTACGATAAGTCCAGACTCGACAAAGCCAACAAGGCAGTTTCCGATGCTCAGGCTGAGATCAATGCGATCAAGCCCGATTATGACAAGGCGGTGGAAGACCTCTCTGATGTGACCGGAAAGGTAAACATCAAGTCCGATGAGCTGATCGATAAGCAGGCGGCACTTCAGGAAAAAGAAACCGATCTTCAGGAGTTTCAGGCGCTTTCCACGGTAGAAGAGGCAGAGCGCGCTTTGAAGGACGCCCAGCACAGTCTGCAAGTTGCTCAGAAGTCTCTGAGTGATCAGAAGAAGTCTGACAGTGTCAGCAGAGACCAAAGCAAGGACGATAAGGAAGCAGAGCTTAAGAAACTCGAAGATCTCAAAAAAGAGGTCAAGAGACTCGAAGACTACTATGCGGTTACCGATGTAAAAGCCCCGATCGACGGCATGGTCATCGCGATCAATGTCAACCACGGCTCCCAGTGCGGTAAGGATGAAGTTCTGTTCACGATCGCGGATCTGTCTTCCGGTTTCTATGTAGAATGCCCTGTCGATAAGAAAGACGCAGAGGCTATGCGTGCCGGTGCCGAAGTAAGAACAGATATCTGCGACTCTGCATACGTTGAGTCGATGCGTCCGGATCCGTCAGATCCGATGAACTCCTGCATTATCCGCGTCAGCGTGACCGGTGACTGGGTGATCCCGGGTCAGACGGTGACCTGCACGATTTCGACATCGAACCATTACTACGACAACGTGGTCCCGAAGGGGGCAGTCCAGTCCGACAGTGACGGTGACTTCATCTATATTCTGGTAACGAAGAACAGTCCTCTCGGTGAGCGCTATATCGCTCGAAAAGTACCTGTCAAGAAGATCGCGGAAGATGCGACATCCTGTGCGATCGAAGGTACCGGAGTTAACTACGCATACTGTATCGTCCGTACGGAAAAGCCAATCAAGAACGGTGAACAGGTACGACTTGCACAAGGAGAAACGAACTGATGGGAATTCGTCCTAAGCTGAAGAATTTCATAAAAGAAAAGTGGGGCACACTGTGCCGCAGATCCCACTATGTCATGATCGGAATTCCGTTTCTGATCGTAACAGCTGGTGTGGCGCTCACCATCACGTCCGTTATCCGTATCGATCAGGTGCTCGACGGACAGATGTTCCAGTATGCGGCAGAACGCTATGAGTCAGGGAAGAATTCCTACCGTCTCTTAACGGTCCTGGGACCGGGACTTACGCAGGAAGACGGCGGTGCACCTCTGGCATCACGGGACGGATTGAACCTCGAATCGGTCAAGACGATTCACGAGACGCTGGATCTTACGGAGCAATCCACAGCTTCCCAGAAAAAGGGCTCCAAGCAAGAGACCGAAACCAAAGGTGAGACGTGGAGAGACTGCTATTCCACTATGGCGATCTATCCGGCGACCGGCTACCTCGATAAGGCCATGACGGCATCTGTCGAAAAGGTGGAAGTCGTTGGTGTCGGCGGGGACTATGCCGTGGTGCATCCGTTCCTTTACGAAAGCGGCGGATTCCTTCCGGATGAAGATGGCAGCAAATACTGCATCGTTCTGAATACACAGCTGGCCTGGAACCTCTTCCATTCTTATTCGGTCCTGGGCTCGTTCGTGGAGATCAGCGGAACACAGTATGAAGTCGTCGGAGTCGTGAACGAAGGAAGAGATGATATCGCAGAGACCGTCGGTGTCACGAAGCCGAGAGCCTATATCAAGTTCTCGCAGCTCGCTTATCTGGCCAACGGATCTTCTGTTCCCGGCAACTCCATGGAACTGGAGGATTCGGTAGGCGATAAGGATCTCGCGGTGACCTGCTATGAAGTCCTTCTTACAGACCCGATCAAGAATATCGCGAAGAACGACCTGATCAAAACTCTTACTGATACCATTGGCTACAGCGAAGATAACACATCGCTTCAGATCATCAACAATACAGGTAGATTCAATGTGCTTTCTCTTCTGAAAAAGTACTTCCCGCTGAAAAATTCCTATGTCGGCGGAGAAAACCTGAGCGTCCCGTATTACGAGCGTTCCGCCCGTCTGGCCGAACAGTATGTGCTGTTCTGGGCAGAGATGATCGTAGTTTCCGTCTTCCTTCTGATCCTCGGAGGATGTAATATATATGCGATCTTCCATGGAAAAGAAACGAAACATGTCAAAGTGGAAGAGACAGAGGAAGACAATGAGATCAGCTATCTGGACGAAAGAATGCAATAAATTGCCTAGCCATAAAAAGAAGCCCGCTCCCTGCGCATCTGCCGGGGGTCGGGCTTTTATTTGTTTGGCCCTGATCTTTTCGATCCTTATGAGCTCGCTTTTGACTTCCTGCAAAAAGACCCCGAAAAAGACGATATCGCTCTTTGCGCTTGACACATACGTCACCTTGACGGTCGAGGGAAAAGAGGCGGAAAAGGCGATCTCTGAAGGGACGGCTTTCATAAGTGAGATGGAAGGGAAATTTTCCCGCCAGAGAGAAGACAGCGAGATCAGCCTTCTGAACGCATCTTCAAAGGACGAGCCGGTCACGCTTTCCGAGGAGACATATCTGCTCCTTAAAACCGTATGCGAACTGAGCGAAAAGACGGAGGGCGCATTCGACCCTACGATCGCTCCGCTCATGGACCTTTGGGGATTTGGAACCGATGCTCCGGGCGTTCCGGAGGAGGAAGAGATCTTAGGAACACTTTCGAAAGTCGATTACCGGAAGATCCATCTTCTTTCCGGAAACCGGGCCTATGTGGATCCTGATACCTCGATCGATCTCGGAGGTGCTGCCAAAGGATATATCGGCGATCTTCTGATGGAGAAGATCCGTTCTTTCGATGTAAAAAGAGTCATCCTGGATCTGGGTGGAAACGTCAGCGTTTGGGACCGCTCCTCCGAAGTGACGGTGGGCATCGCCTCGCCTCTTGAGGCATCCGGCCTTCTCTGCACCTATTCCTCTCCGAAAAATGAAACGGTCAGTGTAATCACCAGTGGTGCCTATGAAAGATTCTTCGAAGAAGACGGCGTCCGCTACGGGCACATCATGGACACGAAGACCGGCCGCCCGGTCACAACGGATCTTCTTTCCGCCACCGTCATCAGCTCTGACGGCACGAAGGGCGACTGCTTTTCCACCACGCTCTTTGCCCTGGGAAGTGAGAAGGCCAGAAAGTTCGCGGTAAGGGAAGGCATCGATTGTATTTTGTGCATGGAAAATGGTACATTATGGGTATCTTCATCTCTGAAAGGGAAGGTACATGCGCAGGACGGATGGACAATCGAATACTTCGCGTAAAGATCTGCCGAAAAGAAATTTCCGTTTTTCTTCCGGAGATGTATGCATTCTCCTGGTCATTGTCTGCTTCTGCATTTTCCTGATCGCCGGTATGTGGGTCAGAATGAAGATTTCCAAAGACTCTGCCCCGTATGTGCGTATCACGAAAGACGGTCAGGTCCTGCTCGAGCGGCCTCTTTCCGATTTTTCCGAGCCGGTGGACTACCTGATCTCCGGGGAACGCGGCTCCATGAACATCTATATCTCTTCCGAAAAAGTCTGTGTCACGGACAGTAGCTGTCCGGACAAGATCTGTATGCATCAGGGAGATCTCGTACGTCCCGGTGACGGCGCCGTATGTCTTCCGAACCGCGTCGTGGTCGAGATCGTTTCCGGCTCTTCCGGAGATTCTGAAGGAAAGGTGGATGTGGTATCGAAATGAATAAACGTCGCACCGCCTATGACCTGACCAAGACCGCCATGATGCTCGCCCTCGCACTTGTGCTGAGCATCCTGGAAGCATGGCTTCTGCCGAAGGGGATCATCCCGGTCCCGGGCTTTAAGCTGGGACTTGCGAACATTGCCCTTCTGGTGACGCTTTACAGTGTGGGTAGAAAAGAAGCGCTTCTGGTCGCGGTCCTTCGTTCTCTTCTGCTCCTTGCCTTCGGCGGGAATATCGTGGGTTTCGTATTCTCGCTTCTCGGCGGTATCTGCGCCTGGGCCACTATGTGCGCCGTCGTAGATCTGCCGAAGGTCTCCATTTTCGGAACGAGCATTGCAGGGGCGGCGACCCACGGTATCGGGCAGATCATCGCCGCACTGCTTCTGACGAGGACTTTCTTCGTCCTTTTATATCTTCCGTATCTGATCCTTCTGGGATCGGCGGCCGGTGCGGTCATCGCATTTTTGACCATTCCCGTGGTAAAAGCACTCGACCATATCGGAAATGGAATGATACAATAAATGAGTGATACAATGAACGAAAAGGATAAGGCGGGGTCGAGATATGAGAAGAAATGAAAGTCCTTTTTGGCCGCAGAAAAGCATATTGAATCCGGCACCACCCAAGGAGCCGTACGAGCCTGTGCGCCGTGTGAGAATGACACTGACACGCGAAGAGCAGCGCGCGATCGACCGCGCGGCAGGAAAGGATTTCCAGCTGCCGGTATCTATCCTGATGGAGCATGCCGGTCTTGCGGTGGCGAACGCCTGCGTCGTCGTGGCCAAGGCCATGACCACTCCGATCCATTTCTTCGCCGGAAAAGGCATGAACGGCGGCGATTCCTATGTGGCCGCGAGGATCCTCAAGGCCTGGGGCTACACCGTTACGATCTGGGACTGCTTCCCGAATGAGACGCATTCTCCTGTTGTGAAGAATAACCGCGAGGCTGCGGAGAAATTCGGTGTGAAGATCCGTCCGGCATCCGAGTTTGACCCGGGCATCTGGCAGGCAGGTATCTCCCGCATGATCCATGAAAAAGAACCGGGCATGCCGTGTGTTTTAGTCGACGGCATCATCGGCACAGGATATGAGTTCTCAAGGCCCCTTCCGCAGGGACTTTGCGACATCACGAAGAAGATCGAGGAAGGCCATGTGCGTGGCGCGAGAGTCATCGCCATCGATATCCCGACAGGCGTAGACTGCGACACCGGCGAGGTCGATCCGGGCGCCATCAGCGCGGATCTGACACTTTCCTTCGTTCTCCCGAAGAAGGGCATTACGCTCCAGCCCGGAAAGTCGAAAGCCGGTCAGGTGAGAGTGCCGACGATCGGACTGCCGATCAATATTGCGGACATCGTGCTGGGACCTGTCGTGGAAGAGGCTTCGGAAGAGCCCGAAAAAGAAGAGGAAAAGACCGAATAATCTTGACAAGTCCTTATTAATAGTGTATAAAACGGAACGGTATTGACAATGGTGTCTTGGCTTTGTTACTCAGGACACCATTGTCTTTGAGAAGGCTTCGCATCATGAAGGAGGCAAATACTATGAAAAACTGCGCAATCGTGGGCATTAACTGGGGCGATGAAGGTAAGGGCCGTATGGTCGACCTGCTTACGGAAAAGTACGACATAGTCGTCCGTTTCCAGGGCGGTGGAAACGCCGGTCATACCGTCATCAATGAGAAGGGCAAGTTCGCTCTGCATCTTCTCCCATCCGGTATTTTCCGCGACGGTGTCGTAAATATTCTCGGCAACGGTGTTGCCATGGACCCGGAAAACCTCTGGAAAGAGATCTCTGAGGTCGTTTCCCAGGGCGTTTCGATCACGCCGGAGAACCTGAAGATCTCCGACCGTGCTTCTCTGCTCCTGCCGTGGCACAGAGAACTGGATGGTCTGGAAGAGCAGCGTCTGGCTGACAAGAAGTTCGGTTCCACCAAGCAGGGCATCGCTCCGTTCTATTCTGACAAGTACCAGAAGAAGACGGTCCTCGCCGGTGAACTTTTCTATAAGGATCACCTGATGGCTCACCTTGCAGATCTTCTCGAGTGGAAGAATCTGACTCTTACGAAGGTCTATGGTGCAAGACCTTACACCATGGAAATGCTCAAAGAGTGGGTCGACGATGCCTGTGAGAAGATCAAGCCGTTCGTATGCGATACAGGAGCTTTTCTCATGGAAGCAAAGAATGCGGGCAAGAACGTCCTCTTCGAGGCACAGCTCGGTTCTCTCCGTGACCTTGACTACGGAATCCACCCGTACACCACATCTTCGAACACCATGGCAGCCTATGCTCCGATCGGTTCCGGTTTCCCGGGTGCCAAGATCGAGGATGTTGTCGGTGTCGTAAAGGCTTACTCCACCTGCGTAGGTGAAGGCCCGTTCGTCTGCGAGATGTTCGGTGACGAGGCCGAGGAACTCCGTAAGGCAGGCTTCGAGTACGGCGCCAAGACCGGAAGACCGCGTAGAGTCGGTCCTCTCGATATCGTGGCTACACGCTACGGCATCGAAGTACAGGCGGCAACAGAGATCGCCCTGACCAAGCTCGACGTACTGAGCTATATGGATAAGATCCCGGTATGTACGCAGTACGAGCTGGACGGTCAGAAGATCGACCGCTTCCCGTTCCCGGTCGCACTTAACTCCTGCAAGCCGGTCATCGAGTATTTCGAAGGCTGGAAGACGGACATCTCCGGTGCGAGAAAATGGGAAGACCTTCCGAAGCAGGCGCAGGATTACGTCCTGTACGTCGAAAAGGCCATCGGCTGCCCGATCACGTACGTGTCCGTCGGCCCGGAAAGAGAAAGCATCATTCTTAGAAAATAATCTTGCGGGCTCTGAAACAGAGCCCGTTTTTGTTCCTTGAAAGGCCAAAAAAGCCATTGGGGAGCCCGCCAAAGGACCAGTAAAAGATCCGGGCGGGAGAAAGGGAATTGAATATGTGTGGAATCGTTGGATACACCGGATCACAGCAGGCAGCGCCGATCCTTCTGGACGGACTTAAGAAGCTGGAGTACAGAGGCTATGACTCTGCGGGAATTGCAATCTTAAACGACGGCGCGATCAAGGTAGATAAGGTCAGCGGCCGTATCGCCAATCTCTGCGAACTTACTGAGGAAGGAAAGAAGTGCCCGGGCACGATCGGTATCGGCCACACAAGATGGGCGACCCACGGTGCGCCGACTGACACCAATGCACACCCGCACTTAAGTAACGACGGCCGTTTCGCTGTCGTACATAACGGCATCATCGAAAACTACATCTGCCTCCGTGAGGAGCTGATCGGAAAAGGCTATCACTTCGACAGCGAGACCGATACGGAAGTCATTGTTCACCTGATCGAAATGTACTATAGGGGAGACCTCCGCCGTGCCGTCATCAAGACCTCGGCCCGTCTTTCCGGATCTTATGCTCTCGGCGTCATCTGCACAGATAAGCCGGATACCATCTGCGTGGCCCGTGAGGCCAGCCCGCTTATCCTCGGTGTAGGCGCAGGGGAGAATTATTTTGCGTCCGACGTAACGGCACTTGTGGCCAACACGAGAAATGCCATCTATCTCGATGACGGTGAGTTCGCCGAGATCACTCCGGACGGCGTGACGGTATTCGATCCGGCCGGTCAGACGATCACTAAGAAGATCTCCCGTATCACATGGGATATCGAAGCTGCGGAAAAAGGCGGCTACGAGCACTTCATGCTCAAGGAGATCATCGAGCAGCCCCGTGCGGTAAAGGCGACGATCACGCCGCGTATCAAGGACGGAAAGATCGTGCTCGATGAGATCGAATGGTCCAGAGAATATCTCGAGTCCATCAACAAGATCGTTATCACGGCCTGCGGTTCTGCTTACTATGCCGGCTGTGCGGCGAAATATACCATCGAAAAACTCTGCCGTATTCCGGTTTCTGTGGAACTGGCAAGTGAACTCCGCTACAGTGATCCCTTGATCGACGAGCATACACTGCTCATCGTTCTTTCCCAGTCCGGCGAGACTGCAGATACCATCGCCGCCATGAAGGAGTGTAAGTCCAGAGGCGCAAGAACTCTCGCGATCGTAAACGTCGTCGGAAGCACGATCGCCAAACTGGCAGACGATACTCTCTACACATGGGCCGGTCCGGAGATCGCGGTAGCGACCACCAAGGGTTATACGACACAGGTCTGCGTCCTCTATCTGGTCGCAGTCTATATCGCAAGAACACTCGATAAACTCGAGGATGCAGATTACTATCACCACCTGTCTTCGATGCTGACACTTCCGAAGAAAGTACAGGAAGCGCTGGACATGAATCCGAAGATCCCGAAGATGGCGAAGAAGTATCACGCGACCAAGTCCATGTTCTTTATCGGAAGAAATACAGATTATGCCATTGCTCTCGAAGGCGCACTCAAGATGAAGGAGATCTCTTACATCCACGCTGAGTCCTATGCCGCAGGCGAACTCAAGCACGGCACGATCGCACTTATCGAAGAGCATCAGCCGGTCATCGCACTCTGCTGCAATACGGCGCTTATGGAGAAGACCCTGAGCAACATTGTCGAGGTCAAGGCCCGCGGTGCTGAAGTCCTCGCAGTGGCATTCAAGGGAAATCAGGAGATCCTTTCCCAGGCAGACGACGTGATTTTTATCCCGAAGATCGACACGCTTTTCTCCGCTGTTGTCGAGATCGTTCCGATGCAGATCCTCGCCTACTATGTAGCCAAAGAAAACGGCTGCGACATCGATAAGCCAAAGAACCTTGCCAAGTCGGTCACCGTAGAGTAAATGAGAGATTTTTTCAGGATAGGTGCCGGCATTCTTTCTGTTTTCTGAATAGCCATGCTTTCCGCAAGAATTCTTTACAAACCCTGTGCTCTGTGCAAGAATACAAGCAGGTTGTACAGAGAGGTAGAGAATATGCGTGTTGGTAAAAATTTGGCGATGCGATCCGTGGCATTGATCCTGTCGACGGTCATTGCCGTTCCTATGATCCCGCTGATGAGAGGAAAGAAGTCTGTATATGCAGGTGACATTGTAAAAACAATGAGTAATACCCGGTATGGGACGCAGATAGCTGCTCCTTTGAATCCTAAAACTAAAGATTCAGAGTGGAGAGGCAATTATGTGTGGTTCGGCTATCTGGGCAAATATCTCAAATTCCGAGTACTTGATCCCAAAACAACGAAGTACGGAGGAGAAACGGTCTTTCTGCAAAGTGACGAAGGGCTCTATTCTTCGATAATGGCGAATAGGCAAACTCAATGGTCAAACAGCGATCTTCGAAAAGATCTGAATGCAGACTTTCTTGAGAATACTTTTACCGATGCTGAAAAAGATGCGATTGCGATGAGTAAATTCAACGGTGGAGAGGAATACTCTTACGACACCTTTGAATACGAGGCATTTGACGAGACGGTCGCTGTAGATGATAAAATATTCCTTCTGGATGCGGACGAAGTCATGAATCCGAAATATGGATATTATCACGATCACGGATGGGAAACGCAAACAGACTGGAGACACTGTACAGGAACCCACAAAGTCCTCAACCATGTGATGAAGAACAGATCAGGAAACAAATGCCGTTATTGGCTTCGCTCGTATAGTAAATGGCATGAGCAGCAGATGGGCTACATTAATATCAACGGAATGATGGATATCGAGCAGCAAAACTGTAATTACGGAGTAGTGCCGGCATTAAATCTTTCCCGCAAAAATATTCTTCTGACGACGGAATTAAAACCCGCCGATGCAGATGGTGCAGGTGCAGAATACAAGCTCACGATTCTTTCCAAAAGGCTTAAAGTTGAGATCCCGAATACGCAGCCGGTAACGTTTGCCGGAAAAACGGTCTGTGTACCCTACGCCCTCTCCGGATCGGAGTCAGGTCTGGTCAGCCAGCTCAGTGTAATGATCCTTGATCGTCCATATTCACAGGGAAATACAAACGGAGCGAAGATGCTCTCTTATATGAAAATGGACGGAGTGGATGGCTATAACGGAACGGGCGTGTTCACGCTTCCTTCTGAACTGGATATCCTTGACTGGGGAAAAAAGTATTTCGTTTATATTTTTGCGGAGTCTTTCTACACCACGCATGCATCGGATGCTGCATCTATGCCTGTAGAGATCTGTATAGATTCGGTGCGCTTTGACTTCACTACCGATGGAGAGGTCGAGTGTGACAGCATTCATGAAGAGGCACTTGAAGCTTTGGTACAAAAAGGCCTGATCACCCGAAAGATATCAGGAGGTTCCTTGTACTGGTATGACGTTGACGGAGATGGAAAATTCGACTTCCATGCGGAAGATGGACTGGGGCTTTATTTGCCCGTAACACACGCCAGCATTAAAGGCACATACATATTTACGGATGAACAGCTAACAGGTACCGGATTTTCGTCGATCGTATTCATATTCACTGTGGAAAAGCCATCAACGGTCACGGGTCTGAAAGCTGTTTCCGCGGGCAAGAATAAGGTGAAACTTACCTGGAATCCGTCGGAAGGCGCAGAAGGGTATCTCATCTATGCCCAGAAGAATAACAAATACGCATATGTGGGAATGACGACGAGAGGAACGACCTTCACCGATACAAAAGCATTGGATACGGATTACAATTATTACTGGGTATTCGGATACAACAAAGACTACTACGGAAATATGATCCCCGGAGGTTGTGAGAAGTATGTGTTTGCCAAGGGTGTATGTATGGCGGTGACCGGATTAAAGGCGGCTTCTGTATCGGGCGGGGTTAAGCTCACCTGGAATGCATCGACCGACGCCGAAGGTTACCTCGTCTATGGTATCCATCCGGGCGGATCTTACGGCTATATCGGAATGACGACGATGGGAACGACATTTACAGATAAGAAGGCCAGTAAGACCGACTGGAACTTCTACTGGGTGTATCCTTACCACAAAAACGGAAGCACGATGGTCGTCGGTGGAACGCCGAAATACGTGTACGGGAAAGCAAGATAAGTTTATCAACTGCTGAATAGAAAAAAGGAATGTTTCGAAACATCGAAACATTCCTTTTTTGGTGGAGCATAGGGGACTTGAACCCCTGACCCCCACACTGCCAGTGTGATGCGCTCCCAACTGCGCTAATGCCCCAGGTCGGTCTTTTTCAGACAAGAGAGATTTTATTATGAAATAGGGCGGTTGTCAATGTGTGGGAAAAATCAGTGAACAGTCACTTTTATTGAAAGAGGTATTATATTGTTGTAAACTTACTCGTAGAAGGTTTTTTCGGAGGATAAGATGAAGGTAGGAAAACTCTTGGCAATGATTCTTACGGTATCCATGATGGTGCCGGTCTGCGCCTGCAAACCGAAAGACGAGAGTGAGTCTGAGTCCTCTTCCAAAGAAACTGTCAAAGTAACGACCAAAGAGAGCACGGCAACAGTCTCGACATCTGCTTCTACGGAGACAGAGCCGACGACGGAACCGACTACACCTTCAGAAGTGAAGGATGAGTCCGGGGAGCCGCTGGTCGTATATGGTTATGTAAAGGACTTTAAAAAGTCTATCAGTTCGTATTTTCCCGATACACAGATCGATTATGTATTCATCGAGCCGAAAGACTACTTTGCAGCACTTAGCGAGGCACTGGAAAACGGCGAGAAGAAGCCGGATGTCTTCATGATGGACAAGGATCATCTACAGGACTTTGCCAACGGAAATAAAACGCTCGGGATCGAAGAAGTCGGTATCGGACAAGACGAGCTTTCCGACCAGTTTGAATATACCTATAAAGCGGCGATCGGCGCCGGAGATGCCATCAAGGCGCTCTCATACGATCTTGCCCCTTCTGCCGTGATCTATAACCGCGCTCTGGCCAAGACTCATCTGGGCTCCGCGGAGCCATCCGATGTTTCATCGAAGGTAGCTGACTGGGACAGCATGCTGGAACTTGCCCGTTCTGTAAACCTGAATACCGAAGGTACCGTCAAGCTTTTGGCGGACAGACAACAGATCCATAGCATCTTCTGGGCGGCGCATACTTCCTCCTGGGTCAAGGATAAGAAGATCGCTGTGGGAAGCGATTTTGATAAGTATTTCCTCATTCAGGAGTCTCTCCATGCCGAGTCTTTAACAGGTGAAAAGACCGTCGGAAGTGAAGAGTGGACCCAGTATATCAACGCGGGGCAGGCCGTTCTTTTCTTCGGATCACTTAAGACTGCAGCCGATGTGATCGGATATGTTCCGGGGCATAAGGAAGATGTGAAGAAAGAGACCCAGGCGACAGAGACTTCAGCCGATGGAACTTCCGAGACGACCGAAGAAATCCCGGAGACGGGCTGGTCGATCGTTCCGGCACCGACCGCGACATATGACGGCGGCACCTGGCTTATGGTCGCCTATACCTGTGATAAGAAAGCAACAGCGGGGCAGTTCCTCCGTACGCTGACCATGGATAAGACCGTGATGACGGATCTGGCCGTGAAAGGCTATTTCGTCAACAGCCGTTCCATCATGGCACAGTGCGCGGCAGATCCGAACTTTGCCTGTGATTTCCTGGGCGGGCAAAACCCGTTTGCGATCCTTGTTCCAGAAGCAGAGAAGATCCAGATCTCAGACGACCCCATCGTGAAGCGTTGTGCGGAAAATGAGATCAGGAAGCTCCTTGAGGCATTTCTTTCCGGAGATATCGAGACGTTTGCCGAGGTCAAAGAACAGTTCATCGTGGGGATGGAAGAGCTTCTGGGACTCGCCTGACGGGAAATCTCTTATTATTTTGCGAAAATCCGAAACCGTTTTCGAGTTTGAAATCTTTTGCCTTTGGGCGTTCCGACCCCGAAATACTCGCGTTTTTCATGGGGCGAAACGTTCCGATTTGCCTAAATCTATAGTATGATATAACTACTTGAAATCTACTTTATTCAGGAGGCAAATGGCAAATGCAATTCGGACATTTCGATGATTCCACGCGTGAGTATGTGATCGAGACCCCCAAGACCCCATATCCGTGGATCAATTATCTCGGCTCAGAAGCTTTTTTCGGTCTGATCTCCAATACCGCCGGCGGATACAATTTCTATAAGGATGCTCGTTTAAGAAGAATTACGAGATATCGTTACAACAACGTACCGATCGACATGGGCGGCCGTTATTTCTACATCAACGACAATGGCACAGTCTGGAACCCGGGCTGGTCTCCGGTCAAGACGGAACTCGATTTCTACGAGTGCCGTCATGGTATGGGATATACCATCATCACGGGAAAGAAGAACGACCTGAAGGCGAAGGTCACTTTCTTCGTACCGAACGGTTACGACGGAGAAGTCCAGGAGGTAGTCCTCACCAATGAGGGTTCTTCTGCAAAGACATTCAAGTTCTTCTCTTTTGCAGAGTGGTGCCTCTGGGATGCGCAGGATGACTGCACGAACTTCCAGAGAAACTTCTCCACAGGCCGTGTGGAAGTTGACGGTTCCGTCATCTACCACAAGACAGAGTACAGAGACAGACGTAATCACTACGCTTTCTATTCCGTAAACGACAGCATCGACGGTTACGACACAGACCGCGACGCTTTCATCGGACTTTATAACGGATTCAATAATCCGGAAGCCGTTCTTTCCGGAAAAGCAACGAACTCCTTTGCTGACGGCTGGTCCCCGATCGCTTCCCACTATAAGGAGATCACACTGGCACCGGGTGAGAGCAAGACGCTCATCTTCATCCTCGGTTATGTAGAGATGCCGGTAGATCAGAAGTTCGAAGCAGACGGCAAGACGATCAACAAGGTCAAGGCGAAGGCCATGATCGAGAAGTTTGATACACCGGAGAAGGTAGCAGAGGGGCTTTCGGATCTGAAGGCTTCCTGGGACAAACTCCTCGGCATCCTGAACGTAAGCACACCGGAAGCCAAGGTGGACCGTATGGTCAACATCTGGAACCAGTACCAGTGCATGGTTACATTTAACCTTTCCCGTTCCGCTTCCTACTTCGAATCCGGAATCGGCCGCGGCATGGGCTTCCGTGATTCCAACCAGGATATCCTCGGTTTCGTACATCAGATCCCGGACCGTGCGAAAGAGCGTATCATCGATATCGCTTCCACACAGTTCCCGGACGGCGGATGCTATCACCAGTACCAGCCGCTTACCAAGAAGGGTAATGCGGACATCGGCGGTGACTTCTCCGACGACCCGCTGTGGCTGATCCTTTCTGTTTCCGCTTACATCAAGGAGACAGGCGACTGGTCCATCCTCGACGAAATGGTTCCTTACGACAACGATATGAGCGTTGCCCAGACCATGCTCGAGCACCTGAAGGTATCCTTCTATCACATCGTAAATAACCTCGGTCCTCACGGTCTCCCGCTGGCGATGCGTGCAGACTGGAACGACTGCATCAACCTTTCCTGCTACTCGGATACTCCGGGTGAGTCTTTCCAGACATACACCAACCCGAAGTTTGCGGCAGAGGGCGGTTACTCCAAGGTAGCTGAGTCTGTAATGGTTGCTACACTCTTCACCTACACAGGTCCGAACTATGTAGCGATCCTTAAGCACCTCGGAAAAGACGAGGAGGCAGCAGCTGCTCAGGCAGAGATCGATAAGATGAAGAAGAACATCATGGAGTCCGCATGGGACGGTGACTGGTTCCTCCGTGCTTACGATGCCAATGGCGAGAAGATGGGTTCCAAGGAGTGCGAGGAAGGTCAGATCTTCATCGAGCCGCAGGGATTCGCCATCATGTCGGATGTCGGCAAGGAGCAGGGTGCAGATGTGAAGACCCTCGCTGCGATCGACGAAAGACTCAATACCGAGTTCGGTCTCGTTCTGAATAATCCTGCTTTCACCAAGTACTATATCCAGTATGGTGAGATCTCCACATATCCGGGCGGATACAAGGAGAACGCAGGTATCTTCACACACAACAACGCCTGGATCATCTGTGCGGCAGCTTATGCCGGCAAGGGCGATCAGGCATTCAAGTACTACTCGGAGATCGCTCCTGCATTTACCGAAGAGACATCTGATATCCACAAGACTGAACCGTACGTTTACGGCCAGATGATCGGTGGTAAGGATGCCGGTTCCGATATCGGAAGAACAGGCAAGAACTTCGGTCAGGGCAAGAACTCCTGGCTTACTGGTACGGCTGCATGGAACATGGTCGCTATCTCTCAGTACATCCTCGGTGTACAGCCTGACTTTGACGGCTTGAAGATCGACCCGTCCATCCCGGCTTCCTGGGACGGTTTCAAGATCACCAGAAAGTACCGTGGTGCGCAGTATGATGTTACGATCTCGAATCCTTCGCACGTTTGCAAGGGTATCAAGAGCGTAACGGTAGACGGAAAGTCTATTGAAGGGAATATCCTCCCGGTATTCGACGGCGGCGTACATAACGTCGAAGTCGTAATGGGATGATAGATATAATACTTTAGTGGTATAACGTATCCGCTTGCACAGCGGAGGAGCTGGAAAGAGGTCGTGAATACGGCCACGGACCTGCCTGTGAAAGGAAAGGGAGGTAACGCCCTTACCGAGAAACTTCTGCCGGGGGGAAACGGCAGGACCTCTGCGGACGCGGGGATGCGGACGCCATAGCCGAAGCGATCGGCACCCTCATCAGGGGAATATCCCTTGGTGATTCCGTTCGCGAAACCATATATTCACAACACCCCGTGTAAGCCTTCGCTCTTCGCGGGCCGGGGTAAATCCTTTCTTCTGTTAGAGGAGACAGATATATGTGAGGATTTATCCTATAGGGGCAGTTCGAATATATGGCGAGTGACGGAAGGATCGTATGCCCCGATTGTGGACATGTTCGCGAAAGCCCGTTTGGGGTGGGAGATTTCGTGAATCTGGATGGGGAGGCGCTGGCTTGTGCCGAAGAAGCATCTATTACACAATCGGGCAACGAAAGGGGATCGGATGGATCAGATGAAGGATCATCCGATCTACTTATTTTATGGAGGATTTAAGGATGAAAAGCGAGAGAGCGAGATCAGTGATCGCACCGGCGGATCAGGTGCTTCGTAAGAGATTCGGTGAATACTGTGCAGAGGGTTCTGTCAGTGCCCAATACATTTCGACACTAAATGGCGGTGTCATTTTCGGAGTCGCGGGTCTTCCGTTCACAGCTCCGGTATGTGCCGCTCTTCTTGCAGATGAGACCATCTGCGGATATATAAGCGCAAGCGCGGAGAAGAAGGAGTCCCTGCTTCTTGCAAAGAAGGACGGAGCTTTTCGCGTATATAAAGAAAAAGACGGAAGTATCACCGATATTTCCGATTCGGATGGAAAAGATCTCGCGCTGGCGGCTTCTCCGATCGTTGACTATGCCTGCGAATGGGGCGGCAAGCTCGATCAGGGCGGCGAACTCATCTGTGATCTTGCATCCCCGGCACCGGGCCCGCACTACTATACAAATCTTCTGATCGGCAACCGTATCGGATTCGATCATCCTCTTCAGAGCACACCGAAGAGTGCGATCGACCGTATGGGCGGCGGATGCTTCCGTTCCCATGCAGATACGCAGGTGCTTGCGACCCGCTGGGATTACCTGCCGGAGCAGAACGGCTTCCCGGCCAACCGTCAGTTCTACCTTGTGGAGAACGGACAGGTGATTTTCTATTCCGGATCCGCTAAGCAGGATTCCGTAGAGAAGGCAGTCTGCCGTCACGCACAGAACAGAACGGTCATCGAGTACAGCTTAAAAAGCGGCCTGACCGTTCGCAGAACGATCTTTATCCTGCCGCAGGAAGAAGGTCTTCCGGTCGCAACCGAAGCACAGCTGATCGAGATCGAAAACAATGGAGATTCCCGTGACCTTCGAATTGTATATACCGGTATGTTCGGAACCCAGGAAGTTCACGCGCTGAGAGAAGACGTTATCTTCTCCACCGTTGTTGCCCAGTCCGAAGTCTTCTACGGCGATAATGACGAGATCCGTGCGATCTCCTTTAACCCGAATCCGAAGTGGACGAAGGGAAATATCCGCTTTAATACCCTCATGGTGCATGAAGGCGACAAGGTCGTATTCCCGGATCAGTTCTGCGCACGCTATGCGGATTTCGTAGGCGCAGGCACACTCGAAAAGCCGCAGTTTGCTTCCGTTCTGTCCAACGCACACTCCCGTAAGGGACCGGGCTTCTTCGCACTGTCTGCTCCGTTTACAGTAACTTCCGGCGCGAAAGTTCAGATCGATAACTTCACATGTCTTTCTTCTGACTGCGTAAATCCGGACTATAAGGAAGACATCACCATGAAGGAAGAGCTTTCGGCACTCGTGGCCCGTTTCATGGATGCAAAGGCACTTCCGGAAAGCCTTGCCAAGGTCATCTCCTTTACGAAGAAGTATGCCTCCTACATGCAGATCAAGCATGCGGATAAGGACTTCGAAGCGTATGTAAATAACAACCTGCCGTTCCAGGTATTCTATCAGACCTTCGTCTCCCGTTCTTTGGACTGGACACAGAAGGGCTACCGTGAGATCGGCTTCCGTGAGATCCAGGACATCTTCGCATCCATGTACTATTTTGCCGGCATGGGCGAGATCGAGTTCGTCAAGAAACTCCTCCGCGAGTGGATCTCCAACATCTTTAAGGACGGCTATGCCAACCATAACTTCTACTGGAAGGGCAAGGAGCCGGGCTTCTGGTCGGACGATGCGCTATGGCTTCTTCAGGCCCTCGACCGCTTCATCAGCCTGACCGGTGACTATGACTTCTTAAAAGAAGAGCTCCCGATCGCAGGAGAAGACGACGAGAAGAGATCGATCCTCGAAACCATCAAGGCGGTATTTACGTACTCTGCGAAGATCTCTGTCGGCAAGCACGGCATCCCGCTGATCGACCGTGCCGACTGGAACGACTGTCTGCGTGTCGATCCGGACTGCGTAGGCGGTGCGGAGAAGATCGAAAGCTATAAAGAGCAGCTCAGATCTTCCGGAAAAGCCTACGGCGAAGTTCCGTATGAATCCGAATATTCTGAGTCCGTCATGAACGGATGTCTCCTGAAGGTTGCCGTAGATGCAGCAATCGGCATGTTCAGAAACTGCGGTGACGAAGCATATGCAGCATCTCTGGAAGCGCTGTCTTCCGACCTTAGAAGCCGCATCAATGAATATGCATGGAAGGGCGATTATTTCGCCAGAGTTCTTTTCAACCGGAGCAATAAGAATGTCTCCTATCTCGGTGCACAGGGCGACGGTCTCGTGGTCGAGGACGGAAAAGACGGAACATACTTCCTCAATTCCTTCAGCTGGGCGGTCCTTGCGGACTGTGCTTCGGAGGAGCAGATCTCCATCATGCTCGACAGCCTCGACAAGAACCTGAAGACACCATTCGGATTCCGCCTCTGCACCGGCGTGGATTATACACAGATCGCGCCGAAGATCGACGTCGCGCTCTACTATGCAGGCGACCGTGAGAACGGCGGCATCTTCAAGCACGCCAACATGATGGCTGCCGCAGCGATGTTCAAAGCCGCGAAGGCCGTAAACGATAAGGCACTGGCCGAGAGACTTTCGAAGACCGCATTCTGGATCATCGACTGCATCCTCCCGTATCGAACACTGACCTCTCCGTTTACCGTCTGCGGTAACCCGAGACTCTGCACACAGTACAATAACTCGGATACAGGCGAGAACATCGGACCGACGCTTTCCGGTACCTCGACATGGCTCCTGCTGTGCCTCTTTACCAGCTTCGGTGTAGACTTCACAAGCGACGCCCTGATCGTAGAACCGATCCTGCGCGCCGAAGATACAGCAGAAGACCTCATGGTATCTTCCGGTAAAGCGAACTACCATATCACGGTCAAGAAGCCGGAAGGCTTTGTCAGAACCAAAGAAGGCGTATCCATCAAAGTAGACGGCGCACCGATCGACGGCGTCCGCGTACCGATCTTCACTGATGGAAAGATTCATGAAGTAGAAGTCACGTTCTGATCCGGATCTTTTCTAAAAGCTAAAAAGTAAGACCTCTGCCGCTGGTCCTCGGTGCTAAGCACCTGCGGAATCGCGACAGAGGTCTTCTTTTATCTTCTTAGAAAAACGCGGGATCAGAGACGTCACGAGAGATGATCCAGGACCCCTTCAGTTGATCTAGCCATCGGTCGGCGGAGTCGGTTCGGGTGTCGGCTCCGGGGTCGCCGTGTGGAACGTACACTCCCTGCTTGGGGTGAGGTAACTGTCCTCAATGAAATAATCGGATACGGCTGCATCGGCATCCTTACAGTATTCGGTGGCCTTTAATCCGGAAGATTTACATACAGTGACTCTTACGATGTTGTCGGGCTTTTCGAATTCTGCCGCCGGGAGATTCGTATGGATCTTCTGCATGACGAAGTCCCAGATGTACTGGGCGTTATTTCTATCGCCCTTCGGGATCTCTGTCGTACGCAGACGGTTGTCGTAACCATACCATACCGCGGCCGCATAATACGGGGTGTAACCGCAGAACCACTTATCGACGTTATCGTCCGTGGTGCCGGTCTTACCGGCAACCGCGATGTTCTCACCGTCGGCATTCGTGATGTGGTTGACTTTGCCAGCGGCGGTACCGCTGTTGATAACGTCCTGTAGCATGCTGGTCATGAGGAAGGATGTGTCTTCACGGTACACTCTGTGGGAGTCCGCGACATGTTCTAAGACCACGTTGCCATCGCTGTCAAGCACTTTAGTATAGGCGTACGGCTTCGTATAGATGCCGCCTGTCGCAAATGTGTTATAGGCGGAAGCCATTTCCAGAGGCGACATACCTACGTTAAAACCGCCGACTGCGGTGGAAGGGTACTGTTCTGTCAGACGGTCGATACCGACTTCATTTAAGAACCACAGAGCCATCTGCGCACCAACATCGTTCCATACCATAACGGCGACGGTGTTACGGGAAGAAGCAACCGCTGTGCGGATCGTGATCGGACCTTTATACTTGTTATCGGAGTTCTTCGGCCAGACAGCGTTCGGGTTCGACGGGTCGAGGTGGGATTCCTTATCGTCATAAACCATGGACGGCGTGATGAGACGAAGCTCCAATGCCGGACCATAGGCGATGAGCGGCTTGATCGAGGAACCCGGCTGACGCTTCGCATCTACGGCACGGTTCGTACCGAGATTCACGGTCTTTTCGCCGTAACCGCCCTGCATGCCGGCGATCGCACCGGTCTTGGTGTTGATGATGACCATACCGCCCTGCGGCTTTTCCGGATAGTCTTCGAGGGATTCCGGATCCTTCTGGAAAAGAGACTGTGTCTTGAAGGCTTCATCCATGACGGCCTGTACGTCGGCTTCCATCGTCGTGTAGATGTGGTAGCCGCGGTTATAGACAGTCGTCGCGGCGAGAGAACGGCTGATGTTTCTTTCGTGCTGGATATCGGAGATGACCTCGGATACGGCATACTCAACGAAGTAGGAGTTGATGGAGGTTGCCGAAGAGGTGTTCTTCGTCTTAAAGACGAGCTCAGTATTCAGTGCGTTCTCATATTCTTCCTGCGTGATGTTGCCGAGCTCGTACATCTTTCCTAAAACGATACGCATACGGCGCATGGCATTTCTTCTTCCGGACTCACGGAGCGGATTATAGTAGGACGGGCTCTTCGGAAGACCTGCGAGGAAGGCGCATTCCGCGAGGGAGAGTTCTTTGGCGTTCTTGCCGAAATAGTTCTGGGCACCGGCCTCGATTCCGACGTAGTTATTGCCCATCGGTGCGAGGTTGATATAAAGCTGCATGATCTCATCTTTGCTGAGCTGCTGCTCGAGAGTCATGGCGGAGAACCACTCCTGGACCTTACGCTGGGTGGATCTCTGGTCCTGACCTGTAATGAGCTTTACAGTCTGCTGAGTGATCGTGGAGCCGCCGTGAGACGCTGTACCGCCGTTAAAGAGGGCGGAAAGAACAGCGCTTCCGATTCTCTGAACGTCGATACCGGAGTGCTCGAGGAAACGCTCATCCTCGATCGCCATAATGGCTTCGTCAATGTACGTGTCTTTTACCTCGGTATATGCCACATAGATACGGTCCACGTTCTCACTACCTGTCAGCTTGGCAATGACGGTGCCGTTACTGTCGTAGACGAAAGAAGTCTCGACGGAGTCGGTCATGGAGATATCCGAGATGGAAAGAGGACTCGTAGTCGAAATGTAGCCGATCAGCATACCGCCGCCAAATCCGCCGGCCAGAAAGCCGAGACACAGCAGGATGATCAGCGCGGTCTTTAAGATATCGACAGCCGCGTGGAAGACCTCGATGTACCAGTGGCGGTTATGTGCAGCACGGGTAGGCTTGCCTTTCAGACGGGAACGGAGCTCGTCGGCCAGTGCCGAATTCTCCGGCGGGCAGGGCATGGTCGAACGCTTATCGCCGGCCGCGGCTCTGGCACGCTCTCTGTCGTAGATCTGGTCACGGGTATAACCGGATCCAGAACCTGCAGAAGGCGCAGGATTTCTGGGCATCGTGGCATCAGAAGATACCGGACGCGAGGAGGATCCGGAAGAAGCTTTTGCGGCAGAAGACTTGCGGGAACTGCCGGAAGCCGGTTTTCCTTTCGAAGAAGGCGAGGCCTTCTTATTGACGTTATTCTTATTATTTGCACCGGACGGACGCTTCGGAGGGGTGCCGTTCGGACGATTCTCAGACATAGCATACCTTCTAGTAGCTTCTGTTGTAGGGGATCGATAAAAATCCAACACTAATAATACCAGTAAACTCGATAATTGGAAAGAGAAAGGCAAGTGCGCTATAATGTACGAAGAAAGTAAAGAGGATTTAAGTTAATGGGAATTTTCGATAGCAGCAGGGCATTTGGCGCCAGATGCGTGGGGATATCCAATGAAGGACTCGGTGTCGCGAGGATAGAAGAGCAGGGGGCAAAAGAAGACGGATTAAAGGTCTTCGTTGAAGATATGCTCCCCGGCGAGCGCGGCAAGATCCGCATCACGAAGAAAGAAAAGAACATGACATACGGCGAGAAGGTCTCTATATCTGAGCCTTCCGATAACCGTGTCACGCCTGTCTGTCCTGAATTTTCCCGCTGCGGCGGCTGCCAGCTCCAGCATGCCTCCTACGAATGCCAGCTGCGCATGAAGGAGAGCATGGTGAGGAATTGCCTCGTCCGTCTGGGCCGCTTTCCGGAAGAGGAGATCCGCGCCTTCATGGAACCGATCCTCGGTGCAAAAGATCAGCTCAACTATAGAAATCAGATGCAGTATCCCGTGGAGTACAGCCGCGAGAAGAGATGCGTGAATATAGGTCTTTTCGAACGAAATTCCCATCGGATCGTGGAGCATGAAAAGTGTTATCTGGCCGATCCGGCAGCGGAGGTCGTAAGACAGGTCGCGCAGAAATTCTTCTCGGACCTTTCCCGTATCGATGCGGCAAAGGCGCTCCGCCAGGTCGTGGTCAGATCCGGCTTCATGAGCAAGGAGATGATGGTCATCTTCGTGATCCGTAAGCAGGTAGCGATCGAAGGAGATGTCTTCGCCGCAGAATGTGCAGAGGCTTTACGACGGGCACATAACGGCACGCGTCTTATCAGCATCTGGACCGAAGAACGCCCCGAAGGCGTCAAGTGGAAGAGCCCGAAGGGTGTCTGGACGAATATCTGGGGCGAGACGACGATCCGCGAATTCCTCGAGAACCGCGTTTTCCGCATCTCTCCGGATTCCTTCTTCCAGATCAACTCGAAGCAGGCGGTCGTTCTTTACGGGAAGATCAAGGAGTACTTGCGGCTTGACGGAGTACTGCCGAGGCTTCTTTTAGACCTTTATTGCGGTACCGGAAGCATCGGTATCTACTGCTCGGACGCCTGCCACCACATGTTCGGGATCGAGTCCGTGGAATCTGCTGTCATCGATGCCAGAAATAACGCCAGAGCCAACTATATCGAAGATACCGAGTTCTTCTGCAGTAAGGCGGAGGACTTTGATTTCGGTGCCATGATGCCGGATGCGATCATCGTCGATCCGCCGAGAAAAGGCTGTGACGAGAAGCTTTTAAGTAAGATCCTGGAACTGGCTCCTACGAGGATCATATATGTATCCTGCAACCCGGCCACTCTCGCCCGTGACCTCAAGCGCTTCTTCCAGCTTCAGGAGGAAAGCGGCAAAAAGTACGGGATCAAGAAGATCTGCCCGGTCGATATGTTCCCTCAGACCACCCATGTAGAGACTGTGTGCCTCCTGAGCAACATTCAGCGTGCATAATGAAAATTTCCCTATTGACAACTCCTGTCTAACGGATTAGACTATAGACAGTCGAACACATTAGACAAGGAGGTCCGATATGTCTGTTCCGAAAATCTTCGAAAGTGAATACAGATTCTGCCTGATCCTTTGGGAGAATGATCCGATCGGAAGTTCCCGCCTTGCCGCTTTATGCAAAGAGACGCTCGGCTGGAGCCGAACGACAACATATACCGTGATCAAAAGACTTGGTGACAGAGGTGTTCTGAAAAATGAGAACGCGGTCGTCACGTCTCTTGTTTCCAAACAGGATGTGCAGGTATCCGAGATCGACGAACTTATGGATAAGACATTTGAGGGGTCACTTCCGGCTTTTATTGCAGCATTTGCCAAACGACAGAATTTATCAGACAAGGAAATTGAAGAGATAAGCCGCATTATTGAAAAGTAGGAGAGTGTTTTATGGAATCTCTGTTTATTAAGCTTATCAATCTGAGTATTTACGCAAGCATACTGGTTGCGGCGGTCCTTCTTCTGCGTCTGGTTTCCAGAAGATCACCAAAGTGGGTCATCTGTCTTATATGGGCATTAGTCGGTATCCGGCTGGTCGTTCCTTTTTCTATACAGAGTTCATTTAGTTTGCTTCCGCAAAGTGAGCCGGTCTCCAGTACGGCTCTTCTTAAGACAGTTTCACTGTCACAGGCGCAGAAAGGGATCGTTTCATCAGGAGCAACTTCTGTCACTGAGGCCTCCCGATCGGGCAGCAGTTCTATTTTTCTTATTCTATCCTACATTTGGCTTTTCGGCGTGATCCTGATGCTTATTTATGGTGTTATCAGTTATATCGTATTGAGAAGAAATCTAAGGACCGCCACTTTATACGACGACGGAGTCAGACAGAGCGAGAAGGTGGATTCTCCTTTTGTTCTGGGATTCCTGAAGCCGACGATCTATATTCCGTATACCCTTTTTGGAAAAGATATGGAATATGTCCTTTCCCATGAGAAGACCCACATCCGAAGAAAGGATCACCTTTGGAAGCCGGCGGGATTCCTGCTTTTGTCGGTCTACTGGTTCAACCCGGTGATCTGGCTGGCATATGCCGCGCTGTCCAAAGATATTGAATTAGCATGTGATGAGGAAGTCATCCGCTCTCTGGACAAGGACGAAAGGAAAGATTATTCCCGAGCGCTTCTTAACTTAAGTATGAGGCAGAAACTGATCACCGCATGTCCTGTGGCATTTGGGAAAACCGCGGTTAGGAACCGGGTGGTTCATGTAATGAATTACAGAAAACCGGCGTTCTGGTCGGTGGTCATCACGATCGCTTGCTGTGTGGCTGTCGGGATCTGCTTTATGACAGAGCCGAAGAAACAAAATGCAGCCGCGAATGAAATCGATGAAACGCAGGACGTGGATGACTCAGAGGAAGGGTATTTTATATACGACGCTGAAAAAGGACTGCTGATCACAAACTTAAGTAGCGATCCGGAGGACGGAAATGGCACCCGATATATATATGCCGGAAAACAGGGTTCCGGAAAAGCGGTGATCGATGTATGGGGACCGAATAGGGAATATACCGTTACGATGGCAGGCGAGGGTTAAGACACATCGGTAAGGACACAGGGTCCGTTGAATTATATAAAGATCCAAAGAAACTAAAGGTCTGAAAAGATCTATATGTCGCATTTTGACCAGGGGAAGATCCCTGGTCCGGGCATTGCTTTGCTTTTCATGCCATAAAAACGATTCAGGCATCGGGAATAAAAAAGAGGTGAAATCATGATGTTGAAAAAATGGAGAAAAAAGTTTGTCAGACTGTTGTCGGCATCGCTTGTGCTGTCGATGCTGATGCCGCTTTCTTCCTGCGGGAAGAAGAAGGAAAAAAAGGTGAATAAGATCACTTCGGATACTCCCTGGTTCGAAGCGGAGATCATAGATGTGGATTCCTGGGTCCCTTCGGATAAAGAGGTATCCTGGTTTAACTCGGAGTATGCAGGAAGCGATGACAAGTATTATGTGGTCTTTTTGGGAGGAGAGTATAAAACACCCGCCGAAAATGAAGCTGATGCATCATCTTTTAACGATCGGGATTATGATATCTATGTTGCCTGCGTCATCGATAAAGAATCCGGAAAGGTCGTAAATACCATAGATCTGGACCGCGATACAGATAAAAGAATGTTTGCTAATGAGTTCGTTACCGCTGTTGTTTATGTGGACGGGAAAATTACGGCCACGGCGAATACCAAAGAACGCGATTATGATCCGTTGACTGGGGAACTACTGGAGACCCGCACGATTTCAGCGGTATCAGGTTATTTCGACACGCAGTATTACAACGTGGGAGGGTATACGGTTGCTACGATTAGGGAATATGCTGACGATGGGAGCGGCGCCTATAATTTCCGGATAAAGTCTCCCGACGGTACAGAAAAAAAAGCTCGGTTCTATGAGTGGGGCACAAGTGTCTATTTAGAGTCTATTCTTCCCGAAAGCAAAACTACGGCGACCGTTTTCACGACAACAAGCAAGGGGAGAAGGGTATTCAAACTGGATCTTGTTGAAGGAGAACTGACAGAGATCAATGCAGAAAAATATGCATGGCTTGACTTCAGTTTCCTGTACGGTACCATTGTCGGTTCTGATGGAAAGATATATGGCAGGTCGGTGGATGGAATCGGCCGGATCGATATGGACGAAAAAAAGTTAGAGAAGGTTTTTGACTATAACTGGTGCGGATTAAACAGAGGAATAATGGATTGGAATCTCAGTTTAGCTGAATGCGGCGGAGATACATATACTTTTATTGGCAAAAACAGTTTGGAGAATGTATATTCATTTGACGATCAGAGCTTTCAGATCGTCAGACTTAAGAGAGCGAAGGAAAATCCGCATGTCGGGAAAACGGTCCTGGAACTGTATGTGCCTTTCCTTACCAAAACTCTCGGTGAAGCGATAAAAAAGTTTAATGAGACAAGCGACAAGGACTTCATTATCGTATCGGACCGCTATAAGTCGTCCGATTACGAAGAGGATCTGTATAAAATTTCAGTAGATGATTCGGATGCCTATCAGGCAGATCAGCTCAATCTCATTTCAGTGATGGGTAATGATCTGGCCCTGGACATCTTAAGCGGAGAAGGTCCGGATATTCTCATCGATACGACAGAATATGCCAGACTGAACACCTCTGAATATCTTCTGGATCTTTCTCCGTATGTGAAGGACTCTGATCCGGAGCAGTACTTTACCAACATTATCGATTGCGTGAAAACAGATGGTAGTATCTATCAGCTGCCGGTCAGTTTTTCCTTAAGAGGGATCCTGACGGATGCATCAAAAGCCGGAGATTCCGGTAAGGGCTTTACTTTCGAGGAATATCCGGAGTTTATAAAGCAAGAGAGAAATGGCGTGGATGTGATCGATTATGGGCAGGCATTATATTTCGCCAACCTGTTTCAGGCAGAAAAAGAGAAGTTTTATAAAGACGGGAAACTGGATCTCTCTGCCCCGGAATTTGCTCGAATGGCGGATTTTGTAAAGTATAATGTCCCGAAAAAAGGCGGATACTCTGATAAAGTCGATGAGGAATATCAGGGATATGTTGATTATACAGGTCTTAGTGGTCTCGGAAGCTTTTTCCTGGAAATGCGCCCGACATCGAAGATCAAGGATCCGACTCTTCTCGGAGATCCTTCTTCCGACGGAAGAGGTCCGCAAGTTTTTTCGCGGTGTTCTGTAGCTATATCTGCAAATACGGCTGACCCTGACGGATGTGGCGAGTTTGTTAAGACCTTGCTTTCGGAAGATATGCAGGAGAACTTTGCTATGGGTGACTGTTTTGTCTTAAACCGCAAGGCATTGCGTAGCGTTGCAGAAGATGCCATCGCATACTATAACGATGGCGGCTTAATTTCAGGATTCACATTTACTTCTGGCGAAATGAGGCACGTCGGAGACTATTACTCGATGAAGGATGTTGAAAAGGCAGAGAAGCTTCTTTCGACCTGCTCGGGAATACTGTATGAAGATGCAGATATCAGCATGATCCTTATCGAGGAGATGCCTGCGTATTTTGAGGGTCAGAAGGATCTTTCGCAGGTGAGCTCTACTATAGAGAACCGGGCCCGCCAGGTCTTAAATGAGAGGAAATGACCGTTCCCGCCATACCCCGCTTCTTTGCAAAAAACGGAGATTTCAGTTCGTGCTTGTGGTTTCCTCTTTGGTTTTAGTACAATAAAGAAAAACCAAAGAGGAGTCCTGGTGGTATGGAACTGTCTTCAACGCCGCGCGGAGAGCGCATATATATCGGTTTTTTCGGAATGAGGAACGCCGGAAAATCAAGTGTGGTCAACGCATTTACGAATCAGGAGATCGCGATCGTTTCCGATGTCAAAGGAACGACGACAGACCCTGTATATAAGGCGATGGAGCTTTTGCCCCTGGGTCCTGTCATGATCGTGGATACCCCCGGCATGGACGACGAGGGCGAACTGGGACTTCTCCGTATCGAAAAGTGTAAAGAAGTCATGGCCAAGGTCGATATCGCGATCCTGGTCGTAGACGGCACCCTCGGTATGACAGACGGTGACCGCGTCTTAAAGAAGATGTTCGAAGAGAGGAATCTCCCTTACATTACGGTATATAACAAGCTCGATCTGGTGCCGCAGCGCATCGGGAAGGGAAGAACGAGAGAGGTCGTTCAGGACAGTATCTGGGTGTCGGCTTCCGACAAGATCAATATCAACGATCTGAAGGAAATGGTCGCACATCTGGTCGTGGATCCAAGTAATGGAAGAAGGATCATCTCGGATCTTATCGAAGAAGGAGATATCGTTGTACTCGTTACACCGATCGATGAGGCCGCGCCGAAGGGCCGCCTGATCCTTCCGCAGCAGCAGACGCTCCGCGATATTTTGGACAGCAATGCTATCGGGGTCGTGACACAGGTCGATCAGATCCCGCAGGTCCTTTCCTCGTTAAGCAAGCCCCCGAAGCTGGTCGTCACCGACAGCCAGGCCTTTAAAGAAGTAAATGAACTGGTTCCGGAGGAGATTCCGCTGACGTCTTTCTCCATGCTCTTTGCCCGCTATAAAGGCGACCTCGGCGAAGCGATTCTTTCTGCCAGATTCTTAGATACACTTGAAGATGGTGCACGTATCCTCATTTCCGAGGGATGTACGCATCACCGCCAGTGCAATGATATCGGCACGGTGAAACTTCCGAAGATGATCGAGAAAACAACAGGGAAGGATTTCCATTTTGAGTGGTCCTCCGGCGATTCTTTCCCGGATGACCTGAAGGACTTTGATCTCGTGATCCACTGCGGCGGCTGTATGCTCAATCCCAGAGAAATGATGCACCGCATCCGCATCTGCCAGAACGCAGGCGTGCCGATCACGAACTATGGCGTGATCCTGGCGCATATGCAGGGGATCCTGCCGCGTGTGTCCGCGCCTCTACTAGGAAAGAGCTGATCTTTTTTCTTACTTGTGCCAGGAATTGTTTACCGGGTCGATGCTGTTGATCTTTGCCTCATCGGACATCTCTTCCGCAAGAAGATCTTTTTCTTCCGGTACCTCAGGTGCCCCTTCTTCAGATGAAGACGTTTCTGCAGAAGCCTGGATCTTTTTCTGGATACGTTCATTCCTGATGACGCGGATAAGAAATCTCACACAGAAGAAAGTACCGATGGCATTGATGAGTACGAAGATACTCGTGAAGAGCATGGTGAAACGGTTTTTGTGGCGAATACCTTCCTGCTTTGCACTTTTATAGTCTTTCCATGCTTCTTCCGTCGAGGGGTCATCGTAAGTGGAAACGAAATACTCATCTGCGCCGGTATGGAATATTCTGAGACGGTAGCAGGTCTCATCTGATTCAGTAGTATAGATATAATCCATTTCACGGTATCTGTTGTAGGTGACTGGGGTCGTAAAGATCTTGGGATCCTCTTTGGTTATGAGGATGACTTCATAGCCGTGTTCTTCACTAACTCCGCTTAAATAGCAATCGATCTCTCCTTCGGGGAAGAATTCGTCAAATGAACCTGTTTTAGGAATAAACAGGGAGATGAAAAGAAAAAGGAATGTCAGGAAAAGAACAGCAAAGAAAGTAAGACCCAGGCCGCCCCACAGTTTCATTTCACGCGAGGTTGGCGCAGGACGGTCTGTCCCGTTACTTCCACTGTTCGGATTAAAAAAGAAAAACCAGAAGAACATGATCCCTTTAGATCTCCATCAGGGATGACGGGAAAAACGGTCAGGTCTGTGCCTCAGAAGTTTCGGCAAATTCCTGTTCGAAGAGCTGCTCTCTGGCAAGTCTCTCACGGATCGTCTTTTCGATCATCATGTCCTTGACCTTCATAAGACGCGTGGTCGCGGAACGCTCGCTTTCGTCCAGTTTCATGGTAATGTAGCGGATCTTCTCCTCATAGTCCGGGATCATGACGTGCTCGAGCGCGTTAACACGACGGCGGGTCTTCTCGATCTCGGAAGCCATGAGCTGACATTTCTTCTCGATCTCCGCAAGAGCGATCAGATCGGGCATGATGTCAGAAAGTGCGAGGATCGCATCATCTAAGTCGATCGGGGTGAAGGAGTAGCCGTAAGAATAGATATCTCCCTCATCCGCGGTCTTATACTGTGCTTTAAAAACCGGAACCTTAACGCTCATGACGTTCTTTTCCGATACTTCCAGAGACATGCTCTGCTTATGGTACATCATGGCGACGGCGATCGCCTGATTGGACATCAGGGATCTGGCGACAGACATGTGCTGGTTGGCAACTTCGAGCTTTGCTTCCACTTCGCGGCGGATGCGCTTGTTCTCACGTACAGCTTCGAGGAACTGGCGCATGAGTTCGTCACGCTTGTCCTTGAGAAGCTTGTGTCCGCGGCGCGCGGTAACCAGGCGCTTCTTCAAGCGTGTCAGTTCCATTCTTGTCGGATTTACATTCGCGGTTGCCATGTTTCTTCCGTCTCTTTCTTACTTTTTCTCGTCGTAATACTTGTCGAGGAGCTTATCGCTGATACGCTTGTGCTCCGATCTCGGGAGGATACGGAGAAGCTTCCAGCCGAGGTCTAAGGTCTCTTCGATGTCTCTGTCCTTATTGAAGCCCTGGGAGACGTATTCTTTTTCGAAAGCATCCGAGAACTTCGCATAGAGTTTATCCATGTCGGTAAGAGCGGCCTCACCTAAGATGACCATGAGCTCTTTCGCCTCTTTACCACGTGCATAAGCAGAGAAGAGCTGGTTCATGGTGTTACTGTGATCCTCACGGGTCTTGCCTTCGCCGATACCCTTATCCTTCAGACGGGAAAGCGACGGAAGAACGTCGATCGGCGGCATGATGCCCTTTCTGTAAAGGTCACGGGAAAGGATGACCTGTCCCTCAGTGATATAACCGGTAAGGTCAGGGATCGGGTGGGTCTTATCGTCCTCAGGCATGGTCAGGATCGGAATCATGGTGATAGATCCGCTCTTGCCCTTCTGACGGCCGGCTCTTTCGTACAGGGACGCAAGGTCGGTGTACATATAACCCGGATAACCACGACGGCCCGGAACTTCTTTTCTTGCGGCGGAGACCTCACGGAGAGCATCCGCGTAGTTCGTGATATCTGTGAGGATGACCAGAACGTGCATGTCGAGGTCGAATGCGAGATACTCGGCAGCGGTCAGCGCCATACGCGGTGTCGCGATACGCTCAACAGCCGGGTCATTTGCAAGGTTGATGAAAAGTACTGTTCTATCGATAGCGCCGGTCTCTTTAAAGCTGTCCATGAAGAAGTTTGCTTCCTCGAACGTGATACCGATAGCTGCGAATACAACGGCGAACTTCTCGTCGGTGCCTCTTACTTTCGCCTGACGGGCGATCTGGGCAGCGAGGTTGGCATGCGGAAGACCGGATGCCGAGAAGATCGGGAGCTTCTGACCACGAACCAGCGTGTTCAGACCATCGATAGCGGAAACGCCGGTCTGGATAAACTCATTCGGGAAGTTTCTGGCGGCCGGGTTCATCGGAAGGCCGTTAACGTCGAGCCTCTTGTCCGGGATGATCTCCGGGCCATCGTCGATCGGACGGCCGAGACCATCGAATACACGGCCGAGCATATCCTTACTTACCGGAAGCTCCATCTGCTTGCCGGAGAATCTTACTTTACTGTCGGCAAGGTTAATACCTGCGCCGCTTTCGAAGAGCTGTACGAGAGCATTGGTGCCGTCGATCTCAAGAACACGGCAGCGGCGCTTCTCGCCATTTGCAAGCTCGATTTCACCGAGCTCGTTATAACTTACATCCGTGACACCACGGACCATCATCAGCGGTCCGGCGACTTCACTTATGGTACGGTACTCTTTTGCCATGTCTTAATCCTCCTTGTTCAGCAGTTCGGAGAGTTCGAACGCCAGCTGTGCACCGATGGAGACATATTCGTTCTCGCAGTCATCTTCGGTGACATATTTGAAACGGCCGATCTTCTCACGAACCGGGAGAGCGACCAGCGCTTCGATGTCAGCGCCCATTTCAAGGGTGCTGGATGCCTTGTCGTAATAATCCAGGATCAGCTTCATCATGAAGTCCTGTTTCTTCAAAGAGGTGTGGGTATCAACTTCGTGGAACGCGAGCTGGTGCAGGAAGTCCTCACGAATGGATCTGGCGACTTCCATCTTCAGACGGTCGGAAGAGGAAAGTGCATCCATACCTACAAGTTTAACGATTTCTTCGAGTTCCGCTTCTTCCTGCAAAATGAGCATCATGCGGGCGCGGTTACTGTTCCACTCCGGAGATACGTTCTCTTCGAACCATCCGGCGAGGGAATCTGTATAAAGGGAATAACTGGTAAGCCAGTTGATGGCCGGGAAGTGACGCTTGTAAGCAAGTCCGGCATCAAGACCCCAGAATACCTTTACGATACGAAGTGTCGCCTGAGATACAGGCTCGGAAATATCACCACCCGGAGGAGATACGGCGCCGATCGCGGAGAGGGAACCCTCGAGGCCTTCGGAACCGAGTGTCGTTACACGGCCGGCACGCTCATAGAACTGCGCCAGACGGGAACCGAGGTAAGCCGGGTAACCTTCTTCACCAGGCATTTCCTCGAGACGGCCGGACATCTCACGGAGAGCCTCAGCCCAACGGGAGGTGGAGTCAGCCATGAGAGCTACGGAGTAGCCCATGTCACGGAAATATTCAGCAATGGTGATACCTGTATAGATGGAAGCCTCACGGGCAGCAACCGGCATATCCGAAGTGTTCGCGATAAGCACGGTACGCTTCATCAGGCTCTCGCCTGTGTACGGGTCGATGAGTTCCGGGAACTCATTAAGAACGTCGGTCATCTCGTTGCCACGCTCACCGCAGCCGATGTAAACGACGATATCTGCCTGCGCCCACTTCGCGAGCTGGTGCTGGGTGACGGTCTTTCCTGATCCGAAAGGACCAGGGATCGCAGCGACACCGCCCTTAGCGATCGGGAACATGCAGTCGATGACACGCTGTCCGGTGACCAGAGGCATGGTCGGCGCGTGCTTCTTCACATACGGACGACCCTTACGGACCGGCCAGCGCTGATAGAGCATCAGGTCGATCTCTTCGCCCTTTTCGGTCTTGAGCTTGCCGACCGGCTGTTCGAGCTTATATTCGCCGCTCTTGATGGAAACGATCGTACCGTTTACTCCCGGCGGTACCAGGATCTTATGCTTTACGGTCTCGGTCTCCTGAACGATACCGATCGTATCGCCCTCGACGACCTGATCACCGGTATTCTTCGTCGCTTCGAACTTCCATACGCTTTCTCTCGACAGGGAAGGCACCTCGATACCACGGGACAGGTTATTACCGATCTTCTCCATGATGGACTCCAGAGGTCTTTGGATACCGTCGAAGATACCGCCAATCAGGCCCGGCCCGAGTTCAACGGAGAGTGGAACGCCTGTGGACTCTACCGGCTCGCCGGCTCGAAGTCCCGCCGTTTCCTCATATACCTGGATGGAAGCGCGGTCACCATGCATCTCGATAATCTCGCCGATCAGACGCTCATTACTGACACGTACCACGTCGAAAAGGTTGGCATCACGCATTCCTTCTGCAATAACCAGTGGTCCGGAGACCTTCACGATCGAACCTTTGCTCATTTTGCTTTCTCCTTATTACTGTTCTTTCAAAATATCGCTGCCGACTGCTCTCTCCACTGATTTGGAGATGGCCTTCATGCCCATGCCTTCGTTACCGGTAACTCCCGGGATCGGAAGGATGACCGGAAGGGGCCGGTCGCTGTATTTATCAATCTCTGTTTCCAGCTTCTTGGCCAGCGATTCCGTGATCAGGATCACCGCATAATCGCCCTCTGCCAGGTTGTGAAGCGTGGTGGCCGGGTTGTCCATGCGGTCAAGAGGAAAAATATCCAGACCGATGGAAGCGAAGCCGTATATACTGTCTCTATCGCCCATGGCGGCAATCTTATTCATACAGCCTCCTTAGTCTTTTCGATACGACATCGAGCGGCAGGTTATTCTGCTTCGCCGCCAGTACGATGCGCACGTTACGGATCTCCGCCTCTTTCCCGAGATAGAAGCCGATGAGCGGCTCCGGGCCGAGAGGGGAGTATTTCGTCGGGATGAGAAGGGAGATCATCTGATCGTCTACCCACTTTTCGTATTCCGCCGGGGAGGAGGACAAATATTTCGTCCCCGAACTGTAGGATGTCGTAGAAAGGTAGGAGAGAAGATCCTCCATCTTCTTTTCCGAATCGGCGCAGGCGACAAGCTTCTCCTTCGAGATCGTCTTATTGCCTGTTGACAGTGCTTTCTCCAGGAAGGCGCTGTCCTTGCCGGTCTTGATGGCGCGGAACGCCGTCTTGATATTACATGTTGCTGTATAGATCTCCATCTCTTCCTTAAGAAGATCCACGCCGGAGGCCTCGGCCTCACGGGTGATCTCGTCGAGGCACTTTCTGTCGATCAGGACATCTGCCATCTGGCCGTCACCGGTACGGACGAGAAGGTCATAGACTTCCTGTCCCAGTTCGGCAAACGGTGCCGGGAGCTTCTCGAAAGCGTGTGTCTCGATGGCCTCCTTCATGAGGGAAGGCTCGATGGAAGAGGGTTTGCAGAACTGCTGATCTACGTCGAAATCCGAGAGCAGGCACTTGATGCCGGCCTTGAGATTATGGTAGTCATTACGAAGGATCAGGACCTTAAAGAGCGTCGGATCCGGTGCGGACTTTAAGACCCAGGCCCAGGCGCGCGACAGCTCGAGGTCCAGGATCTTACCACTGTCCCTCGTGTCTTCGGGCATCGTCCAGCCACGTTCCTGCAGCATCGCGACGACAGCCTCGTAAGAAGGCGCTGCCAGCAGTTTCTCCATGTCCGTCCTGCGGAAGAAGTTCTTCTCGTAGACATGGGCTCCGGAAACCGCATAGGCGTATTTTGATATACTAGGTCCCATTGCTCTTGGCAATCCTTTCGTAATTACTTATTTCTTCGCGAAAAGCACTTGGTTCACGGCGTCGCGCATGTCGCTTGCGAGATCGTCTGAGCGTGCCTCGAGTGTGCCGTTATATTCGCATTCTCCGCAGATCAGGATGCAGCCGGTGTCGAAATCGCCGGCCTTATCGGAAAGCGTGATGGTCGAGTTCGTCTTCTCGGATAATTCCTTGAGAAATGCACTGTCCACGGCGGCCTTGTCCTTCTCGCTTACGATCAGGACACCGTCTTCGCCCTCACTGCTGGAGACTACGAAATCGCGGATCATCGCGAGACGTTCCTCCTTCGGGAGAGCACGGATACGCTTCTTGGCTTCCTCGACGATCTCGTCGATCAGGGCGACACGCTCAGACAGCAGACGACGCTGAGACTTCGTGTTCTGCGAAGCGCGGTTCTGCTTATCCTGCGCATCGATCACGGCCTGCGCGTCAGAGAGCATCTTCGCCTCTTCTTCTTTGGCCTGATCCTTTTTCTTGGCGATGAGTTTTTCAGCATCCTGCTCGGCCCTGGCCACACGTGCATCCGCGGATTCACGCGCGTCCTTAAGGATCCGGTCAATGATGGAATCTATACCAGCCATATCTGCTCCTTATTCATTCACAACGGGAGGTTGTGTTTTCTTACCACTTGATACCGTTGATGCTCATTACCATGAGAAGTGAGCTAACGAAGGAAAGAAGGGCGTACAGCTCAACAAGAGAAGCAGAAGTTACGGCTTTACCGGAATCCTGCGGACGCTTGGAGATGAGGTGTACACCGGTGAGAGCGACTCGGGCCTGAAGAAGAGCAGATGCCAGTCCGCCGAAAGCCATCGGGAGACATGCGAGAAGGAAGAGACCTCCCTTTGCTACGCCTGCTGCTGTGTTCGGGATCACTTCTCCGCCGAGAACGCCGATCTGTGTAAGGGAAAGGATGGTGATAACGAGACCATAGAGACCCTGGGAACCCGGAAGAAGCATCAGAACGAGAAGCTTACCGAATTTGCTCG
Source organism: Clostridiales bacterium (assembly GCA_017551625.1). Taxonomy (GTDB): domain Bacteria; phylum Bacillota; class Clostridia; order Saccharofermentanales; family Saccharofermentanaceae; genus Scatonaster. Next base: position 85,290 of record JAFZLF010000040.1, read on the forward strand.
AGTCTTCCGTGATGACCGGAGACGCAGCCTCCGCCACCATACCTACGCCTTTGGACGATCCGAAACAGTTTGTCGTTACGGCCAGTCCAGCTCCAAATAATGCAAGTAACATGCCCCAATTCATTTAATTGTCCTCCTTAATTTTGAAGTGTTTGGTGTTACCCGTGAACGGCGTGAACATGATTCCGCCGCCGTCGTAGAATTTCGAGAGGAATTCTACGTACTGTAATCTATTAACATGGACATAAGCGCCGAGGGCGGATATGCCCAGATTAATCGCATGGAAGAACAGGAAAACCGGGATAAATACGAGGAGTTTTCCGATTCCTGAGAAGAAGAGGGTCCCGATGGAGTTCGCGACCGATCCGACGATACCCGTGACGAGGCCGAGCGCCATGAGACGGGAATACGAAAGAAGATCACTGAAGTAACCGGTGACACCGTACACGGCACCGAAACCGCCGATGAACTTGCCGATGATGCCCTTCTTTCCGTAACCGCCGCCGAGGAAGATTCCTACACCGCCTGCGATCGCGGTCCACTTTCCGATCTCTGCAAGCGGGACGCTGTCAGCGATCGTCCACGGAGTGAATTCTCCGAGGATCATCGGGAGAATGATCATGACCACACCGGCGAAAGCGACGAACCAGAAGAAGATCTCACAGAAGGCTGCGGCCACTTCGCCGTTCTTGCACATTCTGTAGAACTTGGCAGAAAGACCGAGGAGGATGTGGATGAATCCGAGGCAGAAACTCAGGATCAGGAGTTTCATCGGATCCTTACTCGGATCGAACCAGATCGGATCGAGAGAGACCTTTCCGGAGAAGAAGCCCTTCGAGACCGAACCGACGACATCGCCGAAGAAACTGCCGTACATGAAGCCCCAGAACGTGGTGGCCATGCCGCAGTAAAAGAACTTAAGCATATTCTTTCTGTTATTGCCCTCCGGCTTTCTCTTCTTTAGAACGAAGAGCGTGCCGAGCATCAGAAGGATGCCGTAACCTGCATCGGAGAGCATCATGCCGAAGAAGAAATAGTAGAAGAACGCCATGACCGGGTTCGGGTCGATATCGCCCTTGGTAGGTGCACTGTATGATTCCACGATGTCTTCTACCGGCTCTACAAAAGCACTGTTTCGGAATTTTGCCGGGACCTCCTCATCCGGGAGCGGGTCGCGGCTTTCGAATACCAGCTCGAACTTGGACGTCAGGACTTCCTCGACATGGGCACAGTCTTCCTCGGCGACGAAACCGTCGAGAATGAAGGTCTTGCCCGAGAAGAGGAGTCGGCCGAGCATGTCGTACTTATCCTGTCGCATAATCATGTAATCCGAGAGGAAATACAGATCGTCGAGCTTATCTGCATAGTTCTTGAGCTTCTCGCGGGCATCCTCGATATTCGCGGAGGCTTCGTCGATACGCTTTCTCAAACGGCCGATACGGACCTCCGGCGGATGCTTCGTCGGGTCCGAAGGCGCGGTGAAGGACATACGGCGAAGTGTCGCCATGACGTCCTCATAATCTTTCTTATGTACGATAAAGGAAGCACAGGTCTGATCACCTGCGGTATAGACGATCTCGGTATAGATATCCGGGATCTTCAGTTCTTCTTCGTCATCTGCGGAGATGCCTTTAAGCGCCGCTTCGGACTCCTTCATGGCCCGGTACTGGTTACAGAACTCGGCATAGAAAGATTTCTCATCGTAGCTCTCCGAGAACTGACCGACGATGCAGGAGGTCTTCTGGGACCCGGTGTACTGCATCGGGATATCGAGCTTCTCCCAGGGGAGGATCGCGTCGAGCTGGTGGCGGGTATGGGTACGGACCGTCGTCTCGGAAGCGATCTTACGGTCAAGTGCTTCGATGTCGTAGACGATCTTCATGGTCTCGTCATTACGGGACGCGCGCTCGTTAAATTCTAGAAGACTCAGTTCTTCGCGTCCGGCGAACCCGGAAAGAAACGGCTTCTTGACTGTAGAGAACTCTTCCACGAGGGAGATCGCGTGCTGGATGGAGGCGGAGGTCTTCTCGAGCTGATTCAGACTGGTGCGGGTATTGAAGAGGTTCAGCTCCTCCGTCTCGTCCGAACTGTCTCTCTCGGTCACATCGACGGTGCCCAGACGCTGCAGAAGATCGACGATGTTCTTCGCGTCCTTCTGCATGGCGATGATCTCGATGTGCTTCATGGGAAGAATGGCCATAGTTCTCAGTTCCTTCCCAGAAGAATATCCATCGCAGCGGTAATGGCCGCTTCACGGTTCGGTTCGGCATCGTCACGGAGCTTCTCTGCGGCCTTTTCTGCGGCTGAGTCGCTGGCCGTGTTCTCGTCGGAGCCGTCTGACTTATGCTTCTCATAAAGAGCGGAAACCTTTTTTCTTGCTTCGGAGAGAGCATCCTGGTAATCGGTCTGTGCCTGTTTCTGGGCCTTAGCGAGAATCTCATCGGCCTTGACCCTTGCGTCCTGCTCGATCTCGGCGGCCTTCTTCTCCGCTTCAAGAATGCGATTCACCTGTTCTGATGCCATAGCTGCTTCCTTTCCGAAAACCCAAATTTCCACTTATAAATCATTGTTCCTATTTTCACATAAGAGGTAGTAGAAATCAAGACCGATTTTGTGCAGATTGTTCAAAAGTTTTTGTCGTTTTCTTTCTGGAAAAGGATGTGTTAGAATGACCGACGGAATTTAGATTTTCTTTATAAATGCTTTGCGATTGTTTTGAGATTGATCCATAAAATAATGGACAATAACAGGACAGTTGCGTCCCCGGGAAAGACCGAAGGTGAAGCGGCGGGGACAAGTGGAAAATGGGAAAGAGAGTATTATCGGGAGGACAAGAACATGCTTAAAATCGACCATCTGACGAAGACGTATCCGGGAGGAAAAGTAGGTGTAGCGGACCTTTCGCTTGAGGTGAAGCCCGGCGAGATCTGCGGATTCATCGGACACAACGGTGCAGGTAAGACCACCACGATCAAGGCTGTCGTCGGTCTTCACAAATTTGAGCAGGGTACGATCACGATCGATGGGATCTCCATCAGTGATGATCCGCTCAAGGCTAAGAGTATCATTGCCTATATTCCGGATAATCCGGAACTTTACGATAATCTTTCCGGGATGCAGTTCCTGAACTTCGTCGCGGATGTGTTCCGTGTCCCGAAGAGCGAAAGAAAAGCCAGGATCGAAGCCTGTGCACGCGAACTCGAGATCGTCGATTCCCTGAACAACCAGATCGCTTCCTACTCCCATGGTATGAAGCAGAAGCTCGCGATCATTGCGGCTTTCCTGCATGAGCCGAAGCTCCTGATCATGGACGAGCCTTTCGTCGGACTGGATCCGAAGGCGGCTTTCTCCGTGAAGAAGATGATGCGTGAATTCTGCGATAAGGGCAATGCGATCTTCTTCAGTACCCATGTTCTCGAAGTCGCCGAGAAACTCTGCGACAAGATCGCCATCATCAAGGACGGCAAGTTGATCGCTTCCGGCACGATGGAAGAAGTAAAGGGTGACGCTTCGCTCGAAGAGGTCTTCCTGGAAGTAACGGAGGAGGCGAACTGAGATGCGTACACTATTTCTCCTGCTGCGCACCGAGTTTCTCTCACTCGTGAACAGCTTCAATAAGAAGGGTAAGACGCCGTTCATTATCGCGGCGGCCGGCCTCGTCCTTCTCGGATTGTTCCTGATCGGCATGTTTGCGATCATCGGCGGTTCGACGGCGTTTATCCTGGTCGAGAAAGACCTCGATGAGTTCGCGATCTACCTGTCGCTGTCGCTCTCTATGATCATCGCCCTGATGTTCGGTGTCACAAACTCCACCCGTGATGCGAGAAGCAACGACACGAACATGCTTCTTTCGATGCCGATCCCGAAGGCCAGCATCGTTATCTCCAAGCTCCTGGGTATGTATCTTCTTGATGTGCTCTGTGCTCTGGTCATGCTGGTCCCGACCTATCTTATCGTCTGCTTGGCGGGCGGACACTCCTTCGCGCTGTTTGCCAGAGGCATGTTCATCGCCTTCCTGATCCCGGCGCTTCCACTGTTTATCTCTCTGGGGATCAGCGCTATGATCTCGTTCCTGCGCAAGGCGACGAAATTCGGCCAGATCGCCGCGACGTTCCTGTCGATGGCCGTGCTTCTTCTCTATATGATCGTGGTCCCGAATATCTCCTCCTACGCGGAGAGCATGAATATCACACCGGCCGAATCGGTCACGAAGATGAAGCAGATCCTTCCTTTCTACTGGATCACGGAAGCAATCTACAGCGGCGACATTCTCTGCTTCCTGCTGACGCTTATCATCACGCTGGTCCCGATGGTCCTGGCTGTATACATCCATGCCCGTGGTCTCAACGGTGTTGATTTTCATGTGGACAATTCAAAGAAGTCCCGTTCGTACAAGGCGGCTTCTCCGAGAAAAGCGGTCCTTGCGATGGAGTTCCGGAGATATTTCTCTTCGGCAAACTATATCATGAACACGCTCTTCGGCACCATCCTTCTGGTGGCGCTGACCGTCTATCTAGCGATCAAGGGTGTAGGCAACATTGATATTCTGGAGGAGATGACAGTCAATGGAGAAAAAGTGGAAGTGCTGTCTCACTTCACCGGTATGGCATGGGCGGCGATATGGGCGATCCTGATCAATTTCTTTGCCGCCATCACCTACACGACTCCGCCGTCCGTGTCGGTCGAGGGAAAGAGGATCTGGCTCAACAAGACTCTGCCGATCGCGACAAAAGATATCCTCCTGGCGAAGCTTCTGGTCAGCATGATGATCTTCGAGCCGCTCGCTATCATCTGCTCGATCGTGCTGTCGATCGCGTCGCGAAGCGGGATCCTCTCCTGCCTTACGCTCATCCTGATCACCACACTGTTCCACATCCTTTGTTCCATGGTAGGACTGATCTTCGGGCTCGTATTCGTTCGTCTGGACTGGACGAATGAGGCGCAGGTCATCAAGAGCGGCATGGCCATCGTGCTGACCATGGTCGTCTGCTTCCTCCTGGCGTTCCTCTTCGTCGCACCGCTGGTGGCGTCTCTTATCATCGGCAAGGATCCGGTCTATTACGGTATCCTCGGAGGAGTGATCGTAATCCTGCTGGGACTTTGTGCCGGCGCTTATGCTATAATAACTCACTACGGGGTGAGAAAATACGAATCGCTGAACGGCTGATCCTTCGGCAAAAGCACTTGTGCACGATCCTTTGTGCGAACAATGTGCCTTTCCCCGAACTAAGGAGAACAAGATGGACCTTTTTCATCGGACACCGGAACCGGAGAAGCGGGAGCTAACATGGATCAAGCCATTCGATAATCGGATGGATGAGATCCTGCGGCTCAAGGAAAAATCCGAGACCTGTCCCAAGGAGATGAAGAAGGTCTTTCTGTCTGCGTGGGGAGAACTGGCCGCCGAGGTCAAGCTCCACCAGAAGATCGCATCCCAGATCGTCGGGACCGGCCTCCCTTTAAGGGTGTATTATAACGTGACCCTTAAGACTGACATGGCGGCCATGAGTTCCGTTTTTCTCATCATCGCAGACGAAATCATCGTGACAGTGCTTCTTAAAAAGAAGGAGCATATCGAATGGGACCGCTACGATACGAGATTCCGAAAGATGCCGGAGGCGGTAGAGACGCGCGAGAGCGAGGAAGCGGCCTGTGTCCTGGCGGACTGGCTGCAGGTGAACCGCGCGATTTCCGGAAAAGAAGTTTCCCGCGTGGTCCCGGTCCTCATCGATGAAGAGGAGACGGAGTACAGCGCCAGCGCCCGCCCCATCGGATCGAGTGAGATCTATACGGGCATCACACAGGCGATCCGGCTACATCCGGATGTCTTCGGGCAGTGGCTTCTGGCCAATTGTGGCGAGTCGGAAATGCCGACATTTACTTCTGCCCGCTGTAATAAAATCATCGCAGCGATCGGCCGGGTAATTTCGTAAAAATCTCGTTTTCTTCGCGAGAAACACTTGTGCCCGTTTCCTTTCGCATAAACCCTAAAAACCAAGTAATGCCAGTGCATCCTTCCGTTGACTTCAGCATATTCTCTGCTTTGTTGTTTACAAAACGGACATAGAAAAGACGTAAAAAAGCCCGTTTGTTTTTCATATTCGCATAGTTTATTCAAATCTTACCCGCATAATGTAACCATAGAGGTTGAGAAACAAGGGACCCATAATTACCCGAAAGGGGGGATAGAGGATGACTCAGTATTTGGTTACCGGTGCGACCGGACAGATAGGTAATACGATCGTTCGTATGCTGCTCGATAATGGTAAGAAAGTGCGCGTGCTCGTGCACCCGGAAGAGGACACGACACCTCTGGCCGGACTTCCGGTAGATGTGAAGTACGGAGACATTCTCGTCAAGGATTCCCTGAAGGATTTCTTCAATCTGAAAGAACCGCGTGAATGCGTCGTGATCCATGCACAGGAAAGAAACGTGATCTCCGATAAGACGGATCTTATGGTACGAAGGGTCAATATCCACGGCACCATGAACATCACGGATACCTGTGTAAAGAAAAAGATCGGGAAACTGATCTATATCGGCTCGGCCAGAGCGATCCCGCTCAATAACGGCTCGAAGGAACCGGTAAAGGATGTCACGCATTTCGACCGTAATAAGGTGGTCGGAGATTACGCGAAGTCTAAGGCGGAGGCGACCCAGTACATCCTGGACAAGGTTTCGCTCAATGGCCTGAATGCGGTGATTCTCCTGCCCTCATTAGTGATCGGACCGTATGAATTCGGTAATTCCGATATCATCAGTCTGATCAGAGATTACCTCTCCGGTGATCTGAAGGTCACGATCCCCGGTGGTGTGGATTTCACAGATGTCCGCGATGTGGCCGCCGGTGTGCTGGAGGCTGCAGAACACAGTAGTGAGAAGGGCACGTGTTACATCCTTTCCAACTCGTACATGAGTACGCAGGACTTCCTGCATCACCTGCACGAGATCACGGGAAGAGACGAAGTGACGAAGACGGTTCCGAACTGGCTCTTGAGCGGCAAGGGGATCGCGCAGCTCTACTACAAGATCACCAGGAAGGCCAATCCGAAAGATAAGTACGGACCGTTCCTGTCGCCGGAACCGCTCTACGAGAGCGAAAGAGCGAGTGCGGATCTGCACTACACACCGAGAGATGTAAGATCTTCGTTGGAAGATACCGTAGAGTGGGTCGAGAAGAACCCGCCGTCCGAGAAGGATTCTTCCGAAGATGCCAAGAAAGGTTCGTCGAAGAGAGCCAGCGGTGGCTGATCTTCATGAGTCGCCGGGGTATGGCGATAATAAAATAGCAAGATACCTCCTTATAATATATACCTCTACTTCCTTGTTTCCTGAGGCTGTCCCGATTCCCTTCGAGGCAGCCTCGCCCTTTCAAGGAGCGAAGCGGCATTTCTGACTAATATAGTATGCGAATTAAAAATCAGTTTTCTTGCGCTGTCCTCGCCGCTTCGCGTCTGCGGAGGCGCTTCGAAAACTGTTTTTTTCGCATACCCATAATTCGATCAATGACGCTTCGCTCTTGTGAAAAAGTCTCGTCTTCCCCTCAGGTACGTAATTTGTGCTACTAAACGTAAATGAAGAAAATAGTTTTCGAAATACCTCCGCAGGACGAAGTCCGAGGACAGTATAAGAAAACTATTTTCTTCATTTTGTGTTATAGTATTTAAGTACATACATGTGCGCATGTGCTACTTTTTCGCAAAGGAAGTGTTATCTGTGCCAAAGACGGCTTTGCTTGTGATCGATATGCAAAATGCTCTGATCCTGGAGCATCCTTACGATGAGAAACGTCTGATCAAGACGGTGGCGCAGATGGAGACGATCTGCCGTGAGAAGGGGATCGAGGTGATCTTTGTCCGGCACGAGGACAATACTCTGGTAAACGGTGAGAGTGGATTTGAGATCTATTCCCAGGTCGCTCCGAGAAAAGATGAGAAGATCTTCGACAAGAAGTTTAACAGTGCTTTTCGCGAGACGGGACTGGATGAATATCTGAAGAAACAGGGAATCGAGAGACTGATCGTCACCGGAATGCAGACGGATTTCTGCGTGGATGCGACGATCAAGGTCGCTTTTGAACTCGGATACGATGTAGTTGTGCCCCGTGGCGGACATACGACATTTGATAACCGTTACCTCTCGGGTGAGGAACTTTACCATTACTACAGTTACGAGATCTGGAATCACCGCTATGCGCAGGTGATGTCCATCGATCATATTGAGGAGTGCCTATGAAATCACAGTTTTTTCCCTTTGACCAGACCTGGCCGCGTGCCCAGCATTTCCAGTACTATGCGAAGATGTTTCCTATGAATATCTCTCTGAACCGTAAGATCGATGTGACGGAACTCCTGCCGGCAATCGAGAAGAAGGGATACCGTCAGGATGCGGTCTTCTATTACATGGTGACGCGTGCGATCAACAATCAGGGCGAGCTCTCCGTGGCCTATAAGGACGGTCAGATCGGCTGGTGGAATTACCTGAATCCGGCATATCCGGTGTATCACGAAGATGATCAGACCAGTACGATCCTGTGGACTGAGTATGATGAAGATTTTGCCGTGTTTAACGAGAAGTTCTTAAGCGACCTCGAGAAATACGGCAACAGCAAGGGCGTCTTCGCCATGAAGGGTATGCCTCCGACGAACAGTTTCAATGTCTGCTTCAATCCGTGGTTCTCGTTTGACGGGTTCTCCGTGGATCTTTATGAGATGAAGGACTATTTTTTTCCGACGGTCGATATGTGTAAGATCGTCGAGGAGAATGACCGTAAGTACCTGACGATCGCTATCACCGTGCACAAGGCGGCGACGGATCTGATCCATATCAAGAAGTTCTTCGATGACATCGAGAGCTATTTCCCGATGTTTATCGAGGGGTGAGATGACTGCTTCTATGGGACGCGCACTGATCGCGATGAGCGGCGGGGTCGACTCCTCGCTGGCGGCCAAGATCATGATGGACCGCGGCTATGAGTGCATCGGCTGTACCATGAAGCTCTACAATAACGACGATATCGTCGTTGCCAATCCGAAGACATGTTGTGCCCTGGATGATGTGGAAGATGCCAGAAGCGTCTGCCGTCACCTGGGCATTCCTTATTATGTTTTCAATTTCCAGGACGAGTTCCGCGAGAAGGTCATCGGAAAGTTCGTCGACTCTTACGAGCACGGCCGCACCCCGAATCCCTGTATCGACTGCAACCGCTACCTCAAGTTCGGAAAGCTCTACGAGCGGGCGCAGGTGCTGGGCTGCGATGTGATCGTCACGGGGCACTATGCGCGTATCGACGAGTGTGACGGGCGATTCCATTTGCGCAAAGCACTGGACCCCGCTAAGGATCAGAGCTATGTGCTCTATACCCTGACACAGGAACAGCTGGCGCACACAGTTTTTCCGCTCGGCGACATCAGCAAGAGTGAAGTCCGCGATCTGGCGAAGGAAGCGGGAATGGTCAATGCCGAGAAAAGAGAGAGCCAGGATATATGCTTCGTTCCCGACGGCGACTATGTCGCTTTCCTTAAGAAGACCACGGGAAAGGAATACCCGTCCGGCGACTTTGTCGACAAAGATGGAAACGTCCTTGGTACACACAAGGGCATCATTGCCTATACGCCCGGTCAGAGAAGAGGTCTGGGACTTGCGCTCCCTGCGCCGATGTATGTATCCCGCTTAGATGTCGAGAATAACCGTGTCATCCTCGTGTACGACGAGGACCTCCGGAATACCGAGGCGCTGATCGATGACGTCAACTGGATCTCCGGCGAAACTCCTGCATCTGAGATCCGCGTCCAGGCGAAACTCCGCTACCACCAGAAAGAGCAGTGGGCGACGGCCGTGCCCATGGAAGACGGCAAAGTCCGACTCGTTTTCGACGAACCGATCCGCGCCATCACGCCGGGACAGGCTGCTGTCTTCTATGAAGACGATGAGGTCCTGGGCGGAGGCACGATCATCGGCTGACCTTCGTCTTTTATCACAAGAGTCTTTTCATTTTCGCGTTTTTCGGATAAAGCCTTCCGGATCTGTCCTCGCCGCTTCGCGTCTGCGGAGGCTCCTGCAGGGTTTATCCGAAAATCGCTGAAAGTATAGCATTTTCCGAAAAAGACGAAGGTCATCCTTGAGTGTTGATTCCGACGCTCCTTTCCTATTTTCCGAAGAAATCCGATATCTCCCAATGAAGGTGGAAAGACCACCCTATCGTTTGAATGATAAGGATAATCTCAGAGGAGATTTCCGGTATCCTTCTCAAGCCGAAGAAAAAAGATAAGGAGCGATTCCGCAGGCCACAGGCCGAGGACCAGCGACGTTCTTTTCTTCTCGGCTTGAGAAGAGCTCCGATGTTTCCTGAGATTATCCTTACATCCATTGTAAGTGGTCTTTCCGCCTTTCTTGTTTTACGATGTGGGTAGAAAGAAAGGGAGGTTTTCATATGGAACCTATATTGAAGATCGATTCACTTAAGAAGTATTACGGAAAGGGCGACAGCCAGACGAAGGCGATCGACGGCATCACCTTTGAAGTGTTCCCTGGAGAGTTTCTGGGGATCATGGGCGCATCCGGTTCGGGCAAGTCTACGCTCCTGAACTGCATCGCAGCGGTCATCAAGCCCACTTCCGGTTCGATAGAGATGGACGGCAAGGAGATCGGCAAACTGTCTGGGAAAAAGCTCGCAGAGTACAGAGGAAAGGATATGGGATATCTTTTCCAGAACTTCGAGCTGATTGATAACCTGACGGGCAAGGAAAACATCCTTCTTCCGGTTTCGCTTCACGGCGGGACCGAGAAGGAAGGCTCCGAGCGTTTCGGCAAGCTCACGGAGTACCTCGAGATCAAGGACATCCTCAATAAGTTCCCGTCCCAGATGTCGGGCGGTGAGAAGCAGCGTATCGCCGCGGCGAGAGCCCTGATCTTAAATCCGGGCCTGATCCTCTGCGATGAGCCGACCGGCGCCCTGGATTCCAAGAATGCAAAAGCACTGATGACGAAGCTTTCCGGTCTGAATAACGAGCAGGGCGCGACGATCCTCATGGTCACGCATGACTCGAATGCGGCCAGCTTCTGCAGCCGCATCATGTTTATCCAGGACGGTAAGATCTTCCACGAACTCCGTAAGGAAGACGGCGAAGACCGGAAGGATTTTTACGACCGTATCCTGAAAGTGCTCGCCCAGCTCGGAGGAGGAAGCAGCAATGTTCTTTAAACTCGTATATAGAAACAGCGTCCGAAGCCATAAAGAAAATGCACTCTTTATGGGGTCGCTGATCATCTCCATCATCGCTTTCTACGTCGTGCTTTCACTTTCGAATCAGGACGTGATGCGCTACCTCAAGACCCTCGAGAGTGACGCGATCCGGAAACTCTTCAGCATGATCACGGTCCTCTACGGATTCACGCTTTTTATCATCTTCGCGCTGATCTATTTCGCAAGTAAGTACCAGATCGAGCGGCGAAGCCACGAGTTCGGCGTGTATATCATGATGGGCATGAAGAGAATGAAACTTCTCCTGATGCTCCTTCTGGAAGACATCAGCAGCTCCGTGATCGCCCTGCTCGTCGGACTTCCGGTCTCCGTGCTGATCACGGAGGTGATCAGTCTTCTGACGGTAAAGGCCGTCGGCATCGGGTTCATGGGACATCAGAGCACGTGGTCGCTTCATGCGGCGCTTCTCACAGCGGCAGGCTTCCTGGGCGTAAAGATCCTGGCGTTCCTGATCCTTTCTTTTAATCTCGCCCGAAAAGAAGTCGGCACACTTCTGACCGATGCGCCGGATAATGTCAGAAAAAAAGGGTATCCGCTCCTTCATGCGGTCGTGCAGGCTGTCGTTCTCATCCTCGGTATCCTCCTTCTGATCTATGCGTATGACACAGGTGTTTCCGGCACTGCATGGGCAGGAACAAGAGAACTGGGAAAGACCGTCGTCACCGGTGTGCTAGGCACGCTCCTCGTATTCCGCGGACTTCGCTTCGTGATCGATCTGATCGTAAGACTGGTCAAGTCCGGAAAGCTCCATGTCTTTACCTTCCGTCAGATCGAGGATACCGTCATCTTTAAGTCGGGAACACTGGCGATCTGTTCGCTTCTGATCCTCGTGGCCAGTTCATGCCTCGCGGCCGGTGTCGCGACGTTTGCTTCCTACGATATGTACGACAAGATCCGTATCGACTACACCTTCACGAGTTTCTTTAAAGGAGACGGCTCCGATCCGCACAAGCAGATCGAGGAGATGGGTCTGGCCGGAGAGTTCTTGTACTTGGGCGAACTTCGCATCGCCCATCCGTATGTGGTCGGAGACGAAAACTACGACAGTGCTTTTGAAGCGGACGAATACAAAAGGCTGCTGGACGAACTTGACCCGAAGTTTCAGTACCACAATAACTGGGACGACCTGGGCGGATTCCCGTTCATGATCTGCCTGTCGGACTATAACAAACTGGCGGTCGCCATGGGCGGCGAACCGCTTGATCTTCAGGAAGGCGAACTCGGCCTATACCGGAGCGAGTCTTTCGCAAAGGGTGGAAACATCGACAATCAGGTCCTGGAGAGAAGACCGCGCGTGACGCTCGTGGGCAAGGAATATGTGATGACCGGCACGGTACAGAATTATCCTATCGTCACCGATATGTTTACCACCCTTTCCGGCGCCGTGATCGTGCCGGATGCAGACTTCGACTACTTTGCCGACGGACGCGAAGAGGTCTATGTCAACGGCATACTGGATCGGACGAAGTACACGCGTAGCGACATGGTTGAGAACTACACGAAGCTCAATAAGTTGTTTGATCTGGAGGGCCTCGAGTACGAGAGTTATCTGCAGAACATGGGACGTCAGCTCTTCTACCTCGTGGCGGCGAGCTACATCACGATCTACCTGGCGCTGATCTTCCTGGTCGTCGCGAACACGATCCTGGGCGTGCAGTTCCTCATGGGACAGAAGCGAACATCGAGAAGATATCGGACGCTAGTCAAGCTCGGCGCGGACCATCCGACACTCTATAAGAGCTCAAAAAAACAGATCAACTGGTACTTCGGACTTCCGATCGCCGTCGCCGCAGCAAGTACTTTCTTTGCGACAAAAGCACTGTTTAACGCGATCCTGAGTTCACGGACCAAGACAAATATCGATGAGATGCTCCCTGTGGTCCTCATTGTAGTAGTGGTCTTTATTCTGATAGAATGTCTGTATATGCATATCGTGAAGCGCAGCAGTTCCCGGTTCCTGGAGACTCTGATGACGCCGGAGCGAGAGGAATAAGCCCTGCACTGGAAGTGCTTCGTTACAGGGGTGAGAAGTGCGAGGAGAGTTTGACGAAGAGAGGATGTCCTTGTGAAGAGTATCGCTATTGTCGAAGATGAGAAGATGGTCGCACAGGAACTGTCTTCGATGCTGGAGAAAGAAGGCTACGAAGTAAGCGTGGTCGATGATTTTTCCTGCGTGACGGAAACGGTGCTCGATCTTCGTCCGGACCTTCTTCTTCTTGATATCAATCTTCCGGAGAAAAACGGATTTAGGATCTGCCGGGAAGTGAAGAGTAAGAGCGCCATCCCGGTGGTCGTGCTGACCTCGCGGGACCAGCTTCCCGACGAGATCCATGCGCTCGAACTCGGGGCGGATGAATTTATCACGAAGCCATACAGAAAAGAGCGGCTCCTTCTAAGGATCGCGAATGTCCTCCGACGTTACGAAGGACGGCAGAATATGCTCGAGGGCCCGGGGTTTCTTCTCGACCGCGGGACCTTCACGCTCTATATCGACGGCACATCCGTCCTGCTTCCGAAGAACCAGGGGAAGATCCTCGAGACGCTGATGCTCGAGATGGGAAATGTCGTGCCGAAAGAGACGATCTGTGAAGCCGTCTGGGGGACAAGTGAGTTTATTGATGAAAATGCGCTTCAGGTGAACCTGACCCGTCTGAAAAAGACGCTGTCCGGTCTTCCCATGAAGGTGCAGATCGCCTCGGAACGCGGCGTGGGATATAAGCTGGAGGAGAAGTCATGAGAAGATATCTCTCGATCCTTTGTGCCCACCTTCCCTGGCTTCTCTATACATTGGCAGTAGACGTGTTCTTCGCGGTTCTCCTGTGGATCACGGATGCAAGAGCTTTTCGCACATTAACCCTGACCATTGTTCTGTTCTCGATCCTTGCATTCCTGTTCGTGTGTGTATTGATCCTCGCTTCTGAAAGAAGGATGACCCGCGCGCTCGACGAATTTCTGAAAAACCCGGATGAGACACATGCGCAGATCCTCCTTTTAAACCTGAAAGGAGCAGAGCAGCGGAGAACAAAGGAGATGTGCGACCTGCTCGTTTTCCAGAAAGAACGGCTCGGTAAGGAGATCTCCCGAAACGAGGACTACGAGGAGTACGTGGAGGCCTGGGCACACGAGGCGAAGACGCCGATCGCGCTTCTGACCATGATCCTCGACAACAACAGAGATACCTTAGAGCCCGAGATGGTCTATAAGATCGAGTATATCCGCAGCCGCTTGAGCGAGAGTGTCGACCAGATGCTACAGTACTCGCGCATCAAGGGCGAGAAGAAGGATTACCGGTTCGAGCACCTTCCGATCCGGGACGTGATCGAAGAGGTAGTCGAGGATTACCGGCCGCTCCTGGTCGAGAAGGATTTCCTCGTGATCGATGAGGTTAAGAATGAGACGATCTACTCCGACCGCCGCGCGCTCCGCTTCATCCTCGGACAGATCGTCAGTAATGCCATCAAGTATTCCGCGGAAGATCCGCAGCTCCGGTTTTCCATCGAAGGTGAGAATAGGCTCGTCATCGAGGACAACGGGATCGGCATCAAGTCCGCGGATCTGCCGTTTATCTTCGAGCGCGGTTTCACCGGCGATACGGGCGAGGCGAGGAAGAAAGCGACCGGTATGGGCCTCTATCTGGTCAGGAAAATGGCCGATGACATGAAGTTCACACTTGATGTTTCATCAGAGGCAGGAAAAGGCTTCCGAATCGTGGTACAATATCCCATGGTTGAATTTTAATCAGTCTTTATCGAGATCGGATTTTCCCTCGCGAAAAGCACTGAAAAACATAATTCCCTAGAAAAGGAGAAGCCATGCTCGAATTACAGCATGTCTCATTCGGAGTGAATGAGGAAGGACAGAATAAAGAGATCCTGCGTGACATCAATCTGACGATCCCGGACGGGAATCTCACCGTGATCACGGGTCCGAACGGTGGTGGCAAATCCACCATGGCGAAGCTCATCGCCGGCATCATCAGACCGACGGAGGGCAAGATCCTCTTTAACGGCGAGGACATCACGGAGATGTCGATCACGGACCGCGCCAGAGCCGGCATCGGCTTTGCGTTCCAGCAACCGGTAAGATTTAAAGGCCTTCAGGTCTTCGACCTGATCCGTCTGGCGACGGGCTCGAAGCTCTCCTCGGTAGATGCCTGTAAGTATCTGTCGGAGGTGGGCCTTTGTGCGAGAGATTACATCAACCGCGAAGTGAACAGTAGCCTTTCCGGAGGAGAACTGAAGCGTATCGAGATCGCGACGGTTCTGGCGAAGGGTTCGCAGCTTTCGGTCTTTGACGAGCCGGAGGCCGGAATCGATTTGTGGAGTTTCCAGAACCTCATCAAGGTTTTCGAAGGGATGAGAAAGAACATCAAGGACAGCTCGATCCTGATCATCTCCCACCAGGAGAGGATCCTGAATATCGCCGATGAGATCGTCGTCTTAAGCGACGGCAAGCTTATCTCGCATGGTCCGAAGGACGAGATCATGCCGAGCCTTGCGGGCACTATGTCTGCGGTCAAGCGCTGCGGCAAGGATGTTTCACTGGAAGGAGGCGAAGGCTGATGCTGAATCTGGATGCTACATCAGACCGCCTGCTGGCGGAGGTTGCGGATCTTCACAAGGTTCCGGTAGGCGCCTTTAACATCCGCGCGAACGGAAAAGCCGTCGCGAGAAATTCTTCGGCGAACATCGACATCGTCCCGAAGGAGAACGGCTCGGGCATCGACATCAAGATCAAGCCCGGCACGAAGAATGAGAGCGTGCATATCCCGGTCGTCATGACCGCGAGCGGCATCAAGGAGATCGTGTATAACGATTTCTATATCGGCGAGGACTGCGATGTCGTGATCGTTGCCGGCTGCGGTATCGATAACTGCGGACCGAAGGACAGCGAGCATGACGGTATCCACCGTTTCTTCGTGGGCAGAGGCTCAAAGGTAAAGTACGTCGAGAAACACTACGGTTCCGGTGACGGCGCGGGTAAGCGTATCCTTAATCCGGGCACGGAAGTCTACATGGAAGAAGACAGCTACATGGAGATGGAGATGACCCAGATCAAGGGTGTCGACGATACCGTCCGCGACACGAAAGCCGAGCTCGGCAAGGGCGCGAGACTCGTGGTGCGTGAGCGTCTCATGACGCATGGAAATCAGAATGCGGTCAGCAATTACCGTGTGGACTTAAATGGTGAAGGCAGCTCTGCCGATGTCGTTTCCCGTTCGGTCGCAAGAGATGATTCCTACCAGAAGTTCGATGCGGTCCTGACCGGTAATGCCGCCTGCTCCGGACACACCGAGTGCGACGCGATCATCATGGACAACGGCCGGATCCTGGCCGTGCCGGGACTCGAGGCGAATAACGTGGATGCCGCGCTTGTTCACGAGGCCGCCATTGGTAAGATCGCCGGAGATCAGCTCATCAAGCTCATGACCTTCGGATTGACCGAGCAGGAAGCAGAAGAGCAGATCATCAACGGCTTCCTGAAGTGAACAGTACTTTTCGATAAAGAACACAGAGAAAGGCTTCCCGACATCCGCTTGTTCAGGATTCGGGATGTCCGTCCGGATGGGATTCCCGGTGCTTCGGTTCTTCGTAATTCGGAGATTCGAGGCGCTTTTTCATGGCGTCGGCCGGCATGGGCTTATCATAATAGTAGCCCTGGATAACGGTGACACCCATATCGAGAAGTGTGCGGATCTGGGATTCGTGCTCGATGCCTTCGGCTACGATCTGAAGCTCCAGGGATTTGGCCATCTTGACGATGTACTCGAGGATCGTCAGATCCTTCGAGAAATCTTTATCGACGAAGCCCTTGTCGATCTTGATCGTGTCAAAGGTGATCTCTCGCAGAAGAGTCAGCGAGGAACTCGCACAGCCGAAATCATCGATGGAGACCAGATATCCGTACCGGTGCAGAGAATCGACGAAGTTCTTCAGAACGAGGATCGGGAATTCGTCTGCCGTTTCGGTGACCTCGATCTCGATGAGGTGACGGGGGATGCTGTTCTTCTCGATGATCTCGTTGATCCGGTCGGCAATCGTCGGGTCGGCCAGATTTCTTCTGGAGAAGTTGACGGAAACCGTGGGCGGGGTCAGACCCTGTCCGATCCATGAAGACAGATCCCGGCAGACCTTCTCGAGGATCATGACGTCGAGATTGCAGATGGACCGGTTCTCTTCCATAAGCGAGACGAACGCGGATGGGGCGAAGATGCTGCCGTCGTGCTCCCAGCGGGCAAGCGCTTCGGCTCCGCAGAGAGTGTGGGTCCTCGCGTCGACCTTAGGCTGGTAGAAGGGGACGAATTCGCCTTTCTGCAGCCCTTGTTCGATCTCGTTTTCAAATTCTCTTCTTTTCTCCAGGTCGTTTAGGAGATCTCTTGTCATGAAGATATTCTGATTGCCGGTATTGGTCTTCGCCATGCTGAGGGCGATGGCGGCGCACGAGATGATCTCCTCGCCGTCGAGATCGGAGCGGTCGATCTGGAAGACGCCGGCTCGGGCGGCGACCTCGACTACCCGAACATCTCCGGCCTGCTTGTCATAGAAGGAGACAGGGACGCCGGAAAGAAGTTTCAGGAACGAGTCGACCCGGTCGCTCTTGACCACAGCCACGAACTGGTTGCCGTACTGCCTGGCGAGGAGTTCGTCTTTCGAGAGGTGCTCGGAGAGTGTCAGGCCGTAGCTGGCGAGAATCACATTTCCACTGGCGATGCCGTATTTCCGGTTGATGTCGGAGAACTTGACCAGGTCAAAGAATATAGCGGTATATTCCTTAAGAACGGGTTGGTTGTGCATACGGTTCAGCCATTCGACGCAGCCGTGTTCGTTCGGAAGTCCTGTCCGGACCTCGGTGCGGGCGATATGCCGGATCTCATTGCTTTTTGACAGAGATCCCTCGAAGAAGATCAAGAGAGCGGACAGCCCGACTCCGATCGTCATGAAGGAGTATCCCATATAGATCGTCTGGAAGACCATGCCCACGGACGGAAGGATCAGGTAGGAGGATAGTGCGAGTAGCTGGAGCTTTCCCAGTTTCTGCCGATACTGGATCAGGATCGAGACCACGAGAATGATGCAGATGAGAGGGAAAACGAAGGAGAGAGGGAACCATTTCCCGCGGTGGTAGTTGTTGGTCGAGTCGATCGTGTAGTAGATGCCGCTTACCTGAGAGAAGATGACCAGGAGACTGGCGACGATCGAGAAGAGAAAACAAGCGAGGAGCCTTCCTCGGGCAGGAGCGCGCTTCTTCAGTGAGATGTCACCGAAAGTCCGGACCGTCACATAGACGGCGTAGACGGGTGGCATGAGTGCGGTTATGAGAAATGTGACGCTGTTGGCGACGTGGAAGAAGACGAGATTCGTGAGATCGGTCTTGCCACGGGAGATGTGACATATCGCGTCGAAGAGGAGCATCGTTCCCCCGAGAAGGTTGAGAAGTGTAAGCGGGAAACGCATGCGCCGCCGGTGACTCTCATTGCCCATGGCCAGCAGTGCTGCCAGGAAGCAGAAGATAGCCTCGAAAAGCAGAAAAGCGACCTGTATGGATTTTGCGTTGATCATACCCGTTTCCACCTTCACTTACCCATCCTGTTTCTATTATGATACCGACTAAAAGTTAAGGCAATATGAATAATCCGCAAAAAGAAAAACGTCTTTGCAAATCTCTGCAAAGACGTTCGTGGTGGAGCATATGAGGATCGAACTCACGACCTCCAGATTGCGAACCTGGCGCTCTCCCAGCTGAGCTAATGCCCCGAATCACTCCACTATTATGGTGGTAGAACCGCCAATTGTCAAGGCGCAATTTGCCCCGCATGTCTCCCGCCTGTATTTCGGTTGTGGTATAGTGGGAGAAAGAATTTGGAAAAAAAGAAAGGGATTCCTCTTATGAAATTATCCCGGACAATTCATAAACCGGTGGCGTTTTTTGCCGTATCTCTGCTGATGCTCGTTTCTTCGGCATTCTCGGCGCTTCCGAAGGAGACGGGAACGATCGTCATAGACGGCCGGACATTCTCAGCGAACCAGGATGGAAAAGGCGAGGGCTGGAAGTACGATTCCGACACGAGGACCCTTTCTCTCGATGGATATGACGGCATGTATATTGATCTCAGCACGATGGAGGATGCGGTCGTCGAGGTCTCCGGCACGAATACAGTCACCTCGAATCTGAACTGCCCGGCCATCATGCTCGAAGGAAATCTTACCGTCAGAGGCGAGGGAACGCTCGAACTCGTCGTGACGGCCTGTCACTGTGCGATCTATGCGCTCGGAGGCGATCTTTTGATCGATCATTGTCATTTGAACGTGAAAGGCCATGGTGAAGCAACGGAATCTGCCTACCTTCTCATGGCGGATGGCGGTGTGACGATGTCCGGAGCTCGGGTATCGATCGAGGATGAGATCGATGGAGAAGGTGGTGCCATGGGATCTCTCGGAGGAGATCTTCTTGTCGATGAAGGCACGACCCTCATGGTTTTTTCCCGTTCAAAAGGACTTGCTTCGATTACGGGTGCGGTCCATATCGAGGGAACGGATACGTCGGCGGAGATCTTTGCTACGGAGAGCGCCATCTATGCGAAAACCGAAGTGGCGGTCTTCGGCGCGAAGAATGTCCGTGCGGAGAGCTCGAAACCGGAAAGTACCGCGGTGTATTGTCCGGAGGGGAATATCACGATTTCGGATACGCCGGTGGATATCTGTTCTGAAGGTGCGGCCATGGCCGGGAAGACGATCGGGATCGAAGGCGGATATATCCACGATCCATTTGATGCCGAGATCAAAGAAGTCTCGGGAATGTATACGGTAACGCTGGAAAATGCGATGGTGAAAGAGGTGCATATCCTGACCGGCCCGAGGCCGACCCCTACACCCACGCCTTCACCGACTCCTACACCATCACCTACACCTACACCGACCCCTCAACCGGAGGATGGGGCAGGCTTTGTCATCACCTCGCGAATGATCGTTGGTGGCGTTCTGGTAGTGGTTGCACTTGCTGCTGTAGCCGTGATCCTAATCGGGAAGATCCGCGGACGGAACGACTGATGCCGTAATCGCAGAGACGGATCAGAGCACTCCGATCTCGATATCTCCTCCGCCGAAGACGACCATGGTGCCCCATTCGTTCAGTTCGGGGATGCCTATGCTTGAAGAGGAGATGCGGAAGACCCCGGCGAGCACCAGACGGATCTGGCCGTAGAAGCCCTGCGTATGTACAGTGATTTTTCCGTCTTGGCGTATCGCTTTTACGATGCCGACATTCTTCAGATCAGCGGAATAGATGTCCGTGCTGATTTCTTTTCCTTCGGGCAGCTCAAATAGCGTGATGGTCACATTTTCCATGTAGTTATAGACGGGCTTCTCGTCGGAGGCGCCCGCGACAAGGATCGTGCCCGGCCGCGCCAGGATCGGCATAGTAAGGTAGCTGTGCTGCTCATTTTTCCAAATCGGACCCTCGATCCGTTCACGGGTGAGAAGGTTCGTCCAGGTCCCGGTCGGAACATAGTAGCGGACGATGCCGTCCTCGGAGGTGATCGGCGCGACAAGAAGGGACGGACCGAACATATACTGTTGCTCGAGAACCGCAGTGTTCGGATCGTCCGGAAATTCCAGGACCATCGGACGTGTCATCGGAAGCCCCAGGGTGCTTGATTCGACGGCGCTTGAGAAGATGTACGGCATCAGACCGAGCTTGAACTTCGAGAAGAGAAGAGTCTCCTGCACCGCCTCTGTTCCGTATTGCCACGGCACGCGGAAAGTCGTTGCCCCACCGAGCATCGCCTGTGGGAGGAACATCGAGAACTGATGGCTCCGCATATACAGATCGGGGGTGCACTCGTCTGTGACACCGCCTATATTCGCGCCCCAGTATGGGAAACCGCTGAAAGACAGCGATAGACCGCTGGAAAGTGCGGAGCGCATACCTTCGTAGGAGGCATCGCCGTTGTCGAGAGTCAGGAAAGGATACTTGTGTGAGCCGATAAACCCGGCGTGACCCAGGATGCAGGCGCTATTCTGACCATAGCGCCGCTGCAGAAGCTCGAATACGGCTTCTTCGTAGAGGACCGGGTAGAGATTGTGCTGGCTCTCTGCATCCAGTTCGTTCTTGTAGGTGATCCCGTATCTTGCCGCATCTGCTCCGTAGAAAGGATCGGCGACTGGCGCGTCTGCGCCATAATCCAGATGGAAAGAATCTACCCCCATCCGGATCAGCTCGTCGAGGAACTTCTGATACCAGGCGCGGGCGACCAGGTTGGTGAAGTCCACAAGTCCGCTTCCGGCCTGAGAACAGTCTGTCTGCCAGAGGTCTCCGTTGCCGAGATTCAGGAAGTAATTGCCATCGAAACCTTCCTGAAAGAGCGGAGATTTCTGAGAGATGTAGGGACTGATCCACAGACAGACACGTATCCCGTTGTCGTGGATCTCCTTGATCATTTCCTTCGGGTTCGGGAAGCGTTTGTCATCCCAGAGCAGACTGGTCCACTCGAATCCCTTCATCCAGAAGGGACCGAAATGGATAACGGAAAGAGGCATATTCATGGTCTTGTTCTTCTCGAGAAGATCCAGGATCGTTTCTTCGTCGTATTCTTCGAGGGAAGGCGTCGAGATCCAGCTTCCGAATGACCAGGCCGGCGGGAGTGCGGCGCGTCCGATCAGTTCTGAATACAGATCCATGACATGTTTCATCGAGGCGCCGCCGATCAGGATATACTCCATCGATTCTCCGGCCACGGAAAACTGTGTGCGAGCGGAGAGACCTTCGGGTCCTGCTTCCGAGGTGCAGTCATTCCCAATCTCGAAGGAGACGCGGCCGGGCGTGTTGACAAGCACGCCGTATCCTCTCGAAGAGAGAAAGAAGGGCGTAGACTTGGCCGATTTCCCGGCGCAGATGCCGGCATCTTCATTCCAGATCTCATACGAACCGCCGTTGCGGATGATGCTCCCCGGCTGTTCGCCGAGACCGTAGATGTATTCTCCCTCGCTGAGCAAGAGCTGTTCGCGGATATACGTGGTACCGTCTGCTGCCGTGATGTGTGCCTGTCCGCCGAGACCGGTCGAGGTCAGGTATCGTCCGGAATAGTAGAAGGAGATTCCCCACGCTCCGTCCTTGCGGAGGTGTACTTCCAGCAGACTGGATGTATATATATATTCATTTTCGTTTTCGGTGCTGACCGGTTTGATAATGTTGCGGTTCAGTTCCAGCGCGGCTTTTCTGGCACGGCTTCCGCGGTGATTGGTGATCTTTACCGAGAAGATATTCGCGCCGATCGCACTGATCTGCACAGTCAGAAGTCCGCATCCTATCGAGTCTTTGGCCTTCTCTTGTGAGGAATACGGCGCGAAAAGCGTGATGGCCGATTCGGAAGTGTCGATATCGCTGATCTCCTTCGGATAGTCAAGCGTGAATCCCTCTTTTACGGTCCATAGCCCATCTGTAAATTTCATATCAGACACCTCTTTTCGGATGACATACCTATTGTTAAGGAGAGAGCCGGAACTTGCCGGTTTTCGGTCAGGGACGCACTCCTCCGTTCAGAGTATAGCAAAACAAGATTCCGCAAAGGGTACAGAATTCCTACTACTATGTTTCAATCCTGTGAAATGTCGGCAATATGTTATACTATATGGATATAGAGTATGGGGATTCCCCCGAAATGGCAAAAGGAGCGGAAGATTCATGACATCACGACGATCACTTCTCGGATATGCTGCCGGAATGAAGGAGCAGCGCCAGGAATTGCTGGCGGATATCGGTGCTTTCGAGAAGCTGGCAGAAGAACTGATCCGAAGAGATGTGAAACGTATCTATGTGATCGTTGCCAAGCCTCTGCAGAAGCTCAAACTCTGCGACCGGTTTCTCGAGATCCTTCAGGAAGCGCATGTAAGATGTTTCGTTTCTTCGTGCTCCGATATCGCGACAGACCAGGCTACGATCAAGGCCTGTACAGAAGAGTGCCGGACCTATAACTGTGAAGTGATCGTTGCTTTTGGCGGGGGGAAGACAATCGACGTAGGCAAGATGGTATCCGTCTGGGTCACGAACCAGGATATGTCGCTCTATCAGATGCGCGGTGTCAATAAGATCCCGCGCAAAGGGATCCCGCTTTATGTGGCGGCGACGACGGGAAGTGGCGCAGAGAGTTCTGCAAGTTCTCTGATCCGGCACGACAAACAGATCTACATGTATTATAGTGAATACCTGCTCCCGAGAACCGTCGTGCTTGATCCGGATCTGGTACTCCGGCTTCCTATGGAGAATATGGCCAATGCTTCGATCCTGGCTCTGACGCATGCGGTCGAAGCGTATATCTGTCCGGATGCCGGCGCTTTTCCGGCGGACCGGGCCAATGCGGATATAGCGGTTCCGATCTTCTTCTCTTATCTGGAGAAGTGCTATAAACATGGCCTCGGGAACGATGTGTACCTGCAGCTCATGATGGCGCCTTATTATTCCGGCGTGGCGTCGCGCCGGATCGGATATGGATATACCCACAGCTTCGCGCTCTATATCGCCGAGAAATATGACATCGCGCCGGGAAGCGTGTGCGCGGTGCTGCTCCCGATCATTCTGGAATACGAGTTTGAACAGGTCCGGGACTCGCTTGCCGATCTGGCGAAACTGACGCATCTTTGCTCGTCCCGGGCGACGAAGGAAGAAGCGGCACGTGCCTTTATCGACGGATTCCGCAGCTTGTGCAGACGAGTGGAACTTCCGGATTCACTTCCTTTCCTAAAGACGGAAGACCTCGGGGAGATTATCGAACTGTCACTGTACGATGCCAAGAAATGGAGCAATCCGAAGAAACTCAATAAGGTGCAGGCATTGTCACTTCTACGTAAAGCCAGATATAAAGATCAGGGGACAATCTAGAAACGGTGATAAGATGAAGGCGAGTACGACCCGGATCTCATATGCGTTGCCGGAAGAGGTGGCCGAAGTGATCTCCCGTCTCGAAGAAGACGGGAAAGAAGCCTATGTAGTCGGCGGTGCGGTGCGCGATATTCTGATGGGAAAGAAACCGGACGATTATGACGTGACGACCAGCGCGACACCTCATGAGGTAGCGGCGCTGTTTGGACAGGAGAATTGCCATCCTACCGGAATCGCTCACGGAACGGTCACCGTAGTCATAAACGGTATGCCGGTCGAGGTGACGACGTTCCGCATCGATGGCGATTATGAAGATGGCCGGCATCCGAATGAGGTGCACTTTACCCGTTCTCTCGAAGAAGACGTGAAACGCCGCGACTTTACGATCAATGCTCTTGCCATGCGACTGGATGGAACGGTCCTCGATTACTGCGGGGGGATAGAGGATATCCGTAACAAGTGCCTGCGAACAGTAGGAGAACCGTCCAGACGTTTCAGAGAAGACGCCCTCAGGATCCTGCGCGCGCTGCGTTTTGCTTCGGAACGCGGTTTTTCGATCGAGAAGGAAACATCAGAGGAGATATTCCGGAGAAAAAATGACCTCTGTTCTCTCTCGGTCGAGCGCATCTGGAAAGAGTTTTCCCGGCTGATGCTCGGGAGTCATTGTGTCCCGATCCTTCGTGAATACTTCGATGTCGTTGATGCGATCCTTCCGGAGATCGTACCTATGAGGGGATTTCTTCAGCATAATCCGCATCATATCTATGATGTGTGGGAGCACACGCTCGTTTCCATAGAACATATCCCGGCCACGCCGGTCCTTCGCATGACGATGCTTCTTCACGATATCGGGAAGCCGGAATGTTTTGTGATGGATGATTCAGGGATCGGGCATTTCTACGGACACCAGAAAGTCAGTGCAGATATTGCCGATGCGATCCTTCGACGTTGGAAGGTGGATACGAAAACGAGAGAAACGATCGTTCTTCTGATCCGGGAACACGATGCAGTGCTCGAGCCATCGCTTCGTATCGTCAGGCGCAGACTCCTTAGGTATGGCGAGGAGGTCCTCCGCATGCTCCTTGAGGTAAAGAAAGCTGACATTTCTGCCCACTCCGAAAAAAGTGCATATCGGCTCCCGGAGATATCCGCTTTTGAGACGATCCTGGATCAGGTGGTCGAGGAGAAGATGTGCTGTTCTTATTCTGCCATGGCGATTAACGGAAACGACCTTATGCGTATGGGGATCGAACCGGGAATCCGCATCGGACAACTGAAAAAACAACTTCTGGAGGAAGTCGTGGATGGCCGTATCCCCAATGAGAGAGAGGCTTTGTTGAAGCGAGCTTTGGAGCTAAAAGAAGAAATGTGAAGAGAACTTCACAATTTGACACATTCACATATGCAATACACAAACGAAACGAAAAGAAATCGGTTTCGAAATGTGCATGTTGCACAAAACATTTTCTCCATTTATAAAATCGCAACAAATTAGATACAAAATGTGACAGAAATGTGACAAAATCTACAAGAATTTGAACGAACCTCCCTGTACAATAAGACCATAGACACAGACAACAAGGACGATGACACCAGGGGAAATGATTTAGAGGATAGTATAGGAGGGATATACCATGAAAAACAGAAAAGGATTTACATTAATGGAAATGATATGTGTCATCGCGATCATTGTTTTCCTCAGCGCAGTGACACTGACGAGTATTTCGCAGTATGTTCAGAAGTCAAGTGATCTGAGAGCAAGTGTCGATGCACATTCCGCAGCAGTAGAATCGCAGCAGGCTTTGGTAAATGGTTATCTGACCACGACTCGTATCAGACCTGCACAGTCCCAGACAGAGAATACATCTCTTCAGCCAAACACCAATGGCGGCGGTGGAGCTCCGAGTGAGAACAATGCTACAGAAACATCACTCGAGCCGAGTGAGACGGAACCTTCCGCTACGCCACCGTCTGAGACCACACCTTCTCCGACACCCTCGCCGACGCCTTCTCCGACACCGGAGCCGACACCGGAACCGACACCGGAACCGACACCGGCAGGAAATGATGGACCCGCAGCAGCTCCCGGCAGCACAGTTGTCATAGAGAATAAGTGGGGAAATGACCCTCAGTCTTATGCAGGAATGAAAGCAAAGTTGGATCACAAAGGACAGACCGTAGTAATCTACGTTCCGGACGGAGTTACAATTACCAACATGTATGCTTCTAACTGTACTACTTCTCAGAATGGCAACGAATACACGATCAAGTACAAAAACAATAGCTGGGCACCGCAAACGGAGATTGGTTTCCAAGTTTCAGGTGACTCGAGCAAGTTTAGTCAGGTAGTAGTAAAGTCCTACTAATAACAATGAGTATCACGACGACAGATTGATGACAATGGAGAATTGACAGCCTAGGAATCACAAATCTTCTCACTTATAGGGGCGGCCGATGGGTCGCCCCTTTTTGTTCAAAGGAATTTGATTTACAAATCAGAAATAAATCCGTGCTTTTTCTTCCATTTCGTAATAATATAATAAGCATAGATACTTATGCGGTGGCTGAACCGTGTGGCGTTTTTGGGGATGCCTGTTCTGGCAGGGAGAGTACAAATGGGAATTAGGAAAGTCATTAAAGCGATCAGCAAGAACATGACGATCATCACGATTGGCGCAGCTTTTGTGCTGGGCTTTATCGGTATGTCCGATGTCAAGGCTGTTCTTCTGAATCCATCGGATGATTCGGTGGCGCTGCTGGACACGTCCACTTGGTTTAAGAAAACAGATACTGGTAACGCGGCCGGTGAAGACGAAGGCCTGCGTATCGTGTCAGAGATCGGCCTTTCGGAAGAAGAACTCACGGCACTCAATAACCGCGGATCCGGCACGAGTGCTGTGGAGACAGATGAGAACGGCAACCCGATCATTACTTCAGATCCTTCCGATGATCAGGGAGGCGATGTGGAGGCTACGTCAGAAAGCGCCGGAGACAGTACATCAGAGACTCCTGTCGAGATTTCCGACTCGACAGATGAGAACATGGATCCGAGTATGAGTGAATCGGTCACGGATGTTCCGGGGACAGGCGCTGATGATCCTAAGATTTCTTCGGGAACAGACAGCAAGACCTCTGAGACGACGAAAGATCCGAAGGAGTCGACAGATGCGACTACAGCAGAGACCACAAAGGTAACTGCGACGACAGAAGCGCCTGCTGATACGACATCCGAGCCGAAGGAAACGGAACCGCCCAAAGAGACGCCGGACGATACAGAACCGGCGGAGACAACGACTGAACCGCCTGAAACGACAACGGAAGCGCCTACAACTACTACTGAAGCGCCGCCGGAAACCACGACGGCTGCCGATTCCGGTTCTATGGGAGCCTCGGGAGGATCCTATGATACGGACTGGGCGAAGACAGTCCTCTCACTTGTAAATGAAGAACGTGCAGCCAATGGTCTCGGAGCTCTTGAGTGGAGTGGTTCGCTGGCCAAGGCCGCGAAGACCAGAGCGTCGGAGATCGTGGTGAAGTGGTCTCATACCCGTCCGGATGGTTCGGACTGGTGGACAGTCAGCGATCTGACGTATGGTGAGAATCTGGCGTACGGACAGACATCTCCTTCCGAAGTGGTAGAGGCATGGATGAACTCCGCGGGACACAAGGCAAATATCCTCGGAGATTATTCGACGATTGGAGTCGCCTGCTATTGCTATGACGGGACCTATTACTGGGTACAGGAGTTTGGATACTGATTGTCAGAGGAACGTGAGAAAAAACCAATAATATTCCGAAACTTAGTGCGATGGCCACTCATGTTCTGCATGGTGGCCGTAGTACTTCTTGGCCTGGCGTATAGTTATTTTGTCGATCCGACAAAGTCACAGGGGGCGACGATCCCGTGCTTTACTTATACATATACGGGATTTTATTGCCCGGGATGCGGTGATACACGTGCACTTCACGCACTCACGCATGGCCGCATCTTACAGGCTTTTGACTATAATCTGCTTTTCCCGTTTATCGTGATCATCCTGGCCTGGTACTACTTGGTGGGATTGACTACGTTGTTGTTCAGAAAGAGAGTGATGTGGATACCGGAGTCGATCCCGCGCTGGGGAGCGATCGGAATCGGTGTGGTGATCGTGCTCTTTACTGTGCTGCGGAATATTCCCGCATGGCCTTTTTCGATCCTGGCTCCCTGATACAGAAGGGGAAATTGCGGTTTTGTATGAGTTAATTAAGTATAAAGATGCGCTTTCGGTTATTGCGAAAGAAGCGCAAAGGCATTATATTACTATATAGTAAGTCAAATAAATCAGATTCTTTCCTTTCTCGGGGAGGATCGTCAAACAGGAGGATATGACAATGGCAGCTTGTAAGTATTGTGGACAAGAGACAGGTGGATCGATGTTCTGCCAGAATTGTGGCGCGAAGGTAGAAGTGCAGGCCGAGCAGCCTGTGATGCAGCAACCGGCATATACACCGGATCCGTTCCCGACGCAGCCGATGGCCAGTACCATTCCGACACAGCCTTCTTTCTATACTCCGGGCGGAGCTGGCGGACTTCTCGCCGGCAATATCATCGCGATCATTCTCGGCGTGATCTGCTGCTGCTTCACATACGGTATTTCCCTGATCGCCATGATCCTGGGTATTATCGGTACAGTCTATGCATCTAAGGTAAAGAGCAGCCTCAATGCGGATGAAGAAAGCCACAACCGCAGAGTATCCCGGATCTTGATGATCATCGCATACGTTGTGCTGGTTCTCGGAATCGTCGTTATGGTCGGTCTGGCTATCGCAGCGGCAGATGGTGTCTCCGGACTTAAGGAAATGTATGAGTCGATCTACGAGTCCGTTTCGGAATCTATGGCGAATGCGAGCAAATAATCCCGCGAAGAGAGAACAGAAAAGTCATGCTTTGTGAGAAGTGCTTCAGTGAAATTGCGGAGGGCGCGGCGTTCTGTAAGGAGTGCGGCCATCCGGTGAATAAGTTGACGGATACTGGAACAGGGGAGGCAGGAATGCCTGCCCCTGTTTCTGCGTCAGCGCCAAGTATGCCATATGTGCCGGCTTCTTTTGCGGAGCCGGTTCGGCAGGCGGTATCACAGCCGGTCCTGACACCGGCGCCTCAGCCGATCCTGGCTCCGGCAATGCCGTCAAGTGCTCCGATACGGTCGTATGCTGCTCCCCAGCCGGTATTCGCATCGGCGCCTGCGGCGTATATGGGAGTGTCCTCTACGATCGATGAGGGGGACTATTATCACTTTGATGCGTCAGAGACACCGGATTTCGAAGCGATGCGCGGTATTTCGATCGCGCTGATCATCCTGTCTGTGTGTACAGTCATCGGTATCCTCTTTCCGATGCCGGTTGCTATCGCCAGCCTGGTGATGTCGTGCGGGGGGATCGGCGAACGGGATCAAAGACGCGCGCTTGATAAGTTTCATACTTGCAGGGTACTGGTGATCATAGCGGTGGTCACTCTTCTTCTGTTTTTCCTGGCGGGGCTGATCATAGCTCTGTCTCTGGGTTATTTCGCAGATCTGATGGAACTGGAAGGAACGGCCAAGGAGAGTCTGAACCTCTTTTGATGCTTAGATTTCAGCTTTTGCGGGAGGCTTCGGGCCTCCTTTTTTTGACGTATTTTTTTGTACAATGTGAAAAATCTTTGTCAATTTGTTGTGAAATCGCATAGAAAACAATGAAAATTGTCATAAAAGGTTGTATAATTGTTTTTGCAATTCGATTGATGAGGAGTATGTAACGATGAAGAAGTGTCCTGTATGTGGCGTTATGATGGGTGATAACGTAGCACGTTGCTTCATGTGCAAGTATGATTTTCAGAAGGCGGCACGTGAAGGAGAAGATGCAGCACGGGAAGAAGCCAGTGCGAATATCAAGCGAAGCGAGCAGGAAGCGAACGCACGTGTAGAGAAGAAACTCTCCGAAGAGGAAAAACTGATCCAGGAAATGAAGAGCCGCAATCAGCGCGAGATCGAGACGCTGAATCAGCAGCTCGAGTCGGAAAAACTCCGCATCGAGACCGAGTATGTCGAGATCCGGAAGCGCGCGCTCGATGAGCGCAAACAGCTCGAGAAGGAACTCGCAGAGCTTCGTGAGTCGGTAGAGATCGAGAAGAAGCGCTCCCAGGATGTGGAAGCCCAGCAGGAACAGATCCGTGAAGAAGCCAGAAAAGAGATGGCGGCCGAGCGTGAGGAGATGATCAAGCAGGCCAAGAAAGAGCAGGAAGCGATCCTCATGGAGGCGCAGAAAGAGACGGAGAAGCTAGCCATCCAGGTCCAGAAAGAATATAAGGACGCTATGGCCAGAAAAGACCAGATGCTCGAGGAAGCCCAGCAGGCTGAAGCATTTACCAAGGAAGCCATGGCCAAGAAAGAGGCGCTGGATAAGGAAAGCAAGGAAGTTCAGGCTTCTCTGGATGCCATGAAGGCTGACTATGATGCCGCCAGAAAACAGCTGGAGGCAGAGGCGGAAGAGACGACCCGCCAGAAACTCAAAGAAGGCGAAGAAGGTAAGGCCGCGGCGATTGCCGAGGGTGAAGCAGCGAAGGCGGCAGCGATCGCTGAGGCCCAGCAGATCATGGCAGATGTCGAGGCGACGAAGAAACAGGCTGATTCCGAGATGCAGGCTTATGTTAAGCAGGCCGAGCAGATCATGGCAGAAGCAGAGAAAGCCCAGGCCCAGAAGAACGAACTGATCGAAGATACGAAGCGGATGCAGGAAGCGCTCGATGAAGTGCAGCATTCGTATGAGACGATCGCGCAGGAGAAAGAGAATCTCGAAAATGAGATCGCATCGATGCGATCCTCTGCAGAAGAAGAGAAAGCCCAGCTTCAGGCAGAAGCGAAGCGCCTGATCGACGAGACAGAGGCGGCCAAGGCGCAGATGATCCAGGAGGCGCAGAATGAGAGCGGACGCATCCTTCAGGAGGCGGAAGCAGAACGTGCCCGTCTGAATGAAGCGGCCAGCAAGGAAGTGGCAGCCTCACAGCAGGAGCGGGACCGTATCCTCCAGGAAGCGGAAGCTGAACGTGCCCGGATCAATTCTGCGGCACAACAGGAACTCGAGGCCTCCCGTCAAGAGAAGAGCCGTCTGGATGCAGAGGCTTCTCAGGTGCTCCAGCTTGCTCAGCAGGAGAAGCAGAAGATGGAGGCGGAAGCCAACCAGAAACTGGCCGATGCTAAGAAAACCGTCGACGATGCCATGCAGGAGAAGAACAGATTGCAGGCAGAGGCGAAGGCCGGCTGTGATGTTATTGCGAAACAGAAGGCATCTCTTGAAAATGACATCGCCAAGATGACGAGAGAACAGGAGCAGAGCAAGAGTAGTTTCGAGACACAGATCGCGGCGTTGAAGACGGATCTGGAGAATGCGAAGATCATTATCGCCGACTCTAAAAATGCGAAGAAACTGGCAGAAGTCGAAGCACAGGAACTGATCCTGAAAGCAGAGAAACGCGCAATTGCGCTGAAGGAGTCTGCTCTTTCCGAGAGTGAGAAGGGCAAGCTTCAGGATGCACTCAAAGAGAAGGAGAGTGAATTGGCAGAAATGGCAAAGACGAAGGAGCAGCTGGAAAAGCAGCTGGATGAAACACAGAAGGCGATCAAGAAACTGCAGGATAGGATCGATAATATGCCGGCCGGTGGCGGCGGTATCGTGTCGATCGCCGATGGCATGAAGGAGTATTCCGTTGTCGTCGTACCGCACCTTTCAAACGGTGAAGTAAACTCGGAGCGGATCGCGGAGATTCTGGCGAATAAAGCAGCCGGCGGATGGAGACTCCACAGCATGATCAATGACGAGGGTGGTAAGCTCCAGTCCTCGCTGGGCGGCACGGACAGCATGTCTCTGAATGCATCGACCGTTTCCATCAAGGAAGACCGCGTGATCATGATCTTCGAGAGAAACGTGCAGGACGCTTGATTCCTGACGCGGCGAAAGAGGCACACGAGAAGTAAGTCGTGTCCGGAAAGTATTGGTGAAAAGAGGACTGCCTGCGAGTGTTCGGAGGCAGTCCTTTTCTATTATAGGGGAAAAAGATAACAAAGAAAAATGCTGTTAACTGGCACAAAAAAAATTTCGCGCCGATGAAAGTTTTTGTGGATATTGATTACAATATCGGTTATAATAGTCGCATTAGAGTTTGAATTAGGAGGACGAATACATGACCAATTATTCGGCAGACAAGATCCGTAATATCGCGCTTCTCGGGCACGGCGGATCTGGTAAAACAGCACTGGCTGAGGCGATGCTCTTCTGCGCTAAGGCGATCGACCGCATGGGCCGCGCGACAGATGGCAACACCGCTCTGGACTTCGATCCGGAAGAAGTAAAGCGCCAGATTTCCCTGAACACATCCGTTGCGGCATGTGAGTGGAAGAACACAAAGATGAATCTCATCGACACACCCGGTGACTTCGATTTTCTCGGTGAGACCATGGCCGGTATTCGTGTAGCAGGCAGCGCGATCGTCGTGATCAGCGCAAAGGGGGGCACTTCCGTAGGTTCCGAGAAGGCGATCCGTCTTCTCAATAAGAGAAAGGTCCCGTTCCTTTTCTTCCTTAACCGTATGGACGAGCCGAATGCAGATTTCGAGGGCGTGATCTCCCGTATGATGGAGCGCTACGGACGTGGCGTAATCCCGCTTTCCCTCCCGATCATGTCCGGTGACAAGATGACCGGTATCGTTGATGTTATGAATAAGCGCGCATTTACTCTCGATGAGAAGACAGGCGCACAGACTGAGATCCCGCTTCCGGCTGAGTTCGAAGACCGTGTAGCTGAGCTCCAGGACAAGATCAACGAGGTCGTAGCTGAGTGCGATGAAGAACTGATGGAGAAGTATTTCGCGGGCGAGCCTTTTACTGAGGAAGAGTTCCGTCGTGGCGTGCATGCCGGCTTTGCAGACGGTACACTGCACCCGATCTATTGCGGTTCCGCGTATAAGAACTGGGGCGTAGAGTTCCTGATGAACTGCCTGTCCAAGGATACGCCGCCGGCCAGCACGAAGCCGCCGCAAGAGGGCGAGACACCGGATGGCGAGAAGCTCACGATCGTATGTAACGAGAATGATCCGCTCGCAGCCTTCGTCTTTAAGACGATCGCTGACCCGTTCGTAGGACGTATCTCTCTGTTCCGTGTATATGCGGGCGTCATCAAGAGCAACTCCACTGTCTATAACGCAGTAAAAGAGAAGGAAGAGCGTCTGGGCGGTCTGTTCTTCATGGTGGGTAAGAAGCAGATCCCGACAGATAAGGTCGTTGCCGGTGATATCGGCGCCGTTGCGAAGCTCGTGCTGACACAGACCAATGACACACTCTGCGACAAGTCCCGTATCGTGACGCTGACGAAGATCAGCTTCCCGACACCGTGTCTGTCGATGGGTATCGTTCCGAAGGCCAGAGGTGAAGAAGATAAGATCATGTCCGGTCTCAATAAACTCAAGGACGAGGATCCGGTATTTACAGTTGTCAACAACGCGGAGACCAAGCAGATGGTTATCTCCGGTCTCGGTGAGCAGGAGATCTCCGTTCTGAGAAGTAAGCTCAAGAGTAAGTTTAATGTTGACGCTGATCTCGAAGAGCCACGTGTACCGTATCGTGAGGCGATCCGTAAGAAGGTCAAGGTCCAGGGCAAGCACAAGAAGCAGTCCGGTGGTCACGGTCAGTATGGTGACGTATGGATCGAGTTTGAGCCGACGGATTCCGAAGAGCTCGTATTCGAAGAGAACGTATTCGGCGGTGCCGTTCCGAAGAACTTCTTCCCGGCGGTTGAGAAGGGCCTGCAGGATGCAGTTAAGAAGGGTATCCTCGGCGGATTCCCGGTAGTTAACCTCAAGGCGACTCTCGTCGATGGTTCCTACCACGATGTAGACTCCTCGGAAATGGCGTTTAAGATCGCAGCCAACCTCGCTTTTAAGGCCGGTATGGCGGCGGCAAACCCGGTTCTCCTCGAGCCGATCAGCACCGTATCCGTTCATATCCCTGAGGATAAGCAGGGCGATATCATGGGCGACATGAACAAGCGTCGTGGCCGCATCATGGGTATCGATTCTGACGAGACCGGTTCTGTCATCAATTGCGAAGTTCCGACTTCCGAGATGGCGACCTATGCGACTGACCTCAAGTCCATGACACAGGGCCGCGGCTGGTATACCATCGAGCATGCCCGCTATGAGCAGGCTCCGGGCGATGTACAGGCGAAGGTCATCGAAGCGAGAAAGGCGTTCTTGTCTGAGGACGAGTAATCCTGAGCGAAAGTTTCTCTTTCAAGGAACTTAAAAACTAAAGCAAAAAGAATATCTCTCTTGTGGCTCATACAGTTTGCTAAAGCAAAACTCGCCACCTGAGAGATTTCTTTTTGCCTTTATTTGTTCAGTTGCGATTGAAAGAGAAACTTTCTGAACTCAGATAATCAATTGTCGCCAGATATGGGCTGCGTTATCATTTGAATGATTTGGTCTTTGCTCAGATCTTTCGTGATCTTTGTTTCGTTTAGAACGTCGGAGTAGTCTTTCTCGACCCACCATTCTTTCATTGCTTCCTCGCCGAACGAACCGGCTTTTGCCCTTGTTTGGTGGCGTTTTACGGTCTCTTCGAACGGCAGGTCAAAATAGTACGCGTAGACTTCGTTGCCATATAAAGAGACGGCCAGTTCGAAAAGCGGGCGGTACCAGTCTGCGACCATGATCCCTTCCAGGATCACGATCTCGCTGTGATCATGACCGTATTGAAGCAACTGTTTCAGAAGTGGCAGGGCGAGGGTATCCTTGCCGTCACTTACCTTTAGGATCTCGCGCCTGACCATATCCTGCGAGATGAGCATGGTATTACTTCCAAGGATGCTCTGAAGTTCTTTCGCGACAGTCGTTTTGCCGCTTCCCGAATTTCCTCTTAAAACGATCAGCTTCCTCATATCCACGCTCCTAGAACTAATGCAAAAATCTTCGCTTATTATATGGTAACAAACAAAAACGCGCTCTGCGCAAAACGTCAGTAAAAATGCATACGCTTATTTGTTGTTGCTTCGAAAAAGTATCTCATGCAATTTGAAGTGAGCAAGAGCAAAAATGAAATCTTTCAGGCGACGAGTTTTGCGTAAGCAAACTGTTTGAGTCGCAGGAGAGATATTCTTTTTGCTCTGCTTATCGAAATGTCTGAAAGAGATACTTTTTTGAAGCATTATGGTATACAATTAATATATGCATTTTTACTGACGGAGGAGCACGTCCATGCCCTATTCGAGCGTTTTTCTGACTGAGATCATCAAGTCCTTCGAACTGGAGGAGGTCTATGCCCCAGAGGATATTGAGAAGGTACGTATCCACGTGGCGGACGTGACCCGTCCGGGACTTCAACTGGCCGGTTACTATGACCATTTCGGTCCGGACCGTATCCAGCTGATCGGAAACATGGAGCATGCTTTCCTCGATAAGCTTACACCGGCGCAGAGACAGGAACGTCTCGATGCGCTTTTTGAAAAGAAGATCCCGTGTCTGATACTGACCCGCAACCATGTGGCGCACGATGAGCTCATCAAGGCTGCGGAGAAGACCGGAATCCCGGTTCTGCGCACTTACCAGAAGACGAGTGAATTCATGAGCTCTCTCGTGAAGTACCTGAATGTAGAACTGGCGCCCCGCATCTCGATGCACGGCGTACTTGTCGAGGTGAACGGTGAAGGCATCCTGATCCTCGGCGAGAGCGGCGTAGGTAAGTCGGAGACGGCGCTCGAGATCGTCAAGCGTGGTCACCGTCTGATCGCGGACGACCAGGTCGAGATAAGAAGAGTCTCGGAGACGACGCTTCTCGGAAGAGCGCCGGAGGTGATCCGCCATCTGATCGAGATCCGCGGTATCGGCATTCTCGATGTAAAAGAACTGTACGGTGTTTCTTCCGTTAAACTTCAGGAGAACATCGACTTCGTCATCAACCTCGAGCTGTGGGATGAGAAGAAGACCTACGACCGGCTGGGTATCACCGATGAGACGACGGATATTCTCGGTATCAAGGTGCCGTCCATCACGATCCCTGTCGGACCGGGCCGTAACCTCGCCATCATCGTCGAGGCGGCAGCGATTAACTACCGTGTCAAGAAGATGGGCTATAATGCCGCGAAGGACCTCGTCACGAGAGTCTTCCCGGGCGGCCTGAACGCGGAATAAGGGTCATGAACCGATGGGTGGAGAAAACGGATAGAACGACGCGTAAATCCAGTTGGGGATAGACCAGAAGGAAAACAAGAAAGTCGGGAGATAAGGACAAAAATGGCAGTAGACAACAGTACGATCGAAGTGTTTCGCAGGAGTCTGAGCGATGCGGGTTTTGCGGAACTCGAAGGAGCCCTTCGGACAGATGAGCTCATGAAGGGACACACCTCCTTTCGTGTGGGTGGTCCCGCGCAGATATATGCGGAGCCTCGAACCTCCGAAGAGATAGCGGCGCTGATTTCTGCGGCAAAGTCTGCGAGTATGCCGTATTTTCTGATGGGGAACGGGTCCAATCTGGTTGTTTCCGATGAGGGAATAGAGGGCCTGGTGATCCGCCTGGGCGAGTCGTTCTCGGAGATCAGATCGGAAGAAGATCCGGCTGATCCGGAAAATGTCCGCATCGTCGCGACAGCGGGGACGCTTCTGATCCGTCTTTCTTCTTTCGCAGCGAAGGAGGGCCTGAGCGGGCTCGAATTTGCATCCGGTATTCCGGGCTCTCTTGGCGGAGCGGTCTTTATGAACGCGGGCGCATACGGTCACGATATTTCTGAAGTCGTGGATAAGGTCACCGCCATCTCGAAGGATGGCGGGATCAGGACATGGAAGAGGGATCAGCTCTCGTTCGGCTATAGAAAGAGCACATTCATGGAAGAAGAGGGGATCATCACGGAGGTCGAGCTTGTTCTCCGACGCGGTGATCCGGAGATGATCGCATCGCAGATCCGGGAGTATACGGAGAAAAGAACGAAGAGCCAGCCACTCCAGTACCCGAGTGCGGGAAGTATGTTTAAGAGGCCGGAAGGCCACTACACGGGGGCGCTGATCGAGCAGGCCGGACTCAAGGGCTTCTCGATCGGTGGTGCGCAGGTGTCGGAGAAGCATGCGGGATTTGTGATCAATACCGGTGAGGCTATGGCAGCGGATATCGATGCGCTGGTAAAGCATATCCAGAAAACGGTTTTCGAGAAATACGGTGTTTCGCTCGAGCGTGAGGTCCGCTTCGTCGGGAGAGGATTCTCATCCGGGGAAAAGTAAGCAGGAGGCAGGAAATGGATGTTATTATTCTGACGGGCATGTCGGGTGCTGGCAAGAGCCATGCGGCGCATATTCTCGAGGATCAGGGCTATTTCTGTATCGATAACCTCCCGCCGATGGTCCTTCCCGAATTGATCCGCACTTTCTTAAAAGGACAGGGCGGCGAAGGTTTCGCGGTCGATAAGCTCGCATTTGTCGTGGACGTGCGAAGCAGTGATTATCTGAAGGGATTCGGCAAGGCCATCACGGAGATCAAAAATCTCGGATGCCCGTACCGCATCATCTTCCTCGAGGCGAACGATCAGGTGCTGGTGAGCCGGTACCGTCAGACGCGCCGCAAGCATCCGCTATCAGCGGGGCTTTCGCTCGTCGAGGCCATCGAGAAAGAGCGCTCGCTGATGCGCGGTATCCGTGCACGGGCGACACACGTCATCGATACATCGTTCCTGGCGCAGGGAGCACTTCGCGAGGAATTACTGAATATCATCGAGGTCGAAGACGTCAGTACGATGGATATCCATATCGAGTCATTCGGATATAAGTACGGCATCCCGGGCGATTGCGATGTCGCCTGCGACGTGCGTTTTCTCCCGAATCCGTTCTATGTCCCGGAACTGAAGATGCTCTGCGGAAAAGATCAGCCGATCATCGATTTTCTCGAAGAACATCCGGAGACGGAGCAGTACTACCAGAAGATCATGGACCTTTTGTGCTTCTCGATTCCGTACTACATCCGTGAGGGCAAAGCCCGTCTCTCCGTGGGCGTAGGCTGCACCGGCGGGCGTCACCGCTCGGTATACATCGCACAGCGCCTGTATGATGGTCTGATGGAGGCGGGATATCAGGTCTCCATCCATCACCGCGACATCGACAAAGATCCACGTTACCAGCACACCGAAGAGAAGAAATCGTGAACACGATCCAGCAGGACGGGGGCAGAATTCATGAGTGAAGGTGCCTATTCCCAGAAAGTAAAAGAAGAGATATGCAAAGTGTCATACAAGACCGAGGAAGAGTGGGCGGCGGAAATGGCGGCGATCATCCTGTGCTCGGGGTATTCCTTTTACGCAGAAGAAGCACGGGTCCGTGTCCGTTGCAGTAATGAGATGGCTGCACAGCGCCTCGTTTCCGATGCGCGGCTTTGTGGCCGGGACTTCGCGCTTTCGGGTCCTGAGAAGGTAGGAAGAAGAGGCGGAAGTGTGTATGAAGTGCTTCTTGAGCAGGAGACATTTCTGGCATTTATAGATGAATATCTGTTGCCGGACGTGATTTCAGAGAGAATCGCATCAGATGAGAACCGGCGGCGAGCGATGCTGCGGGGAGCGTTTCTGGCGAGAGGGTCGATGAGTGATCCGAACCGGACATACCGGGTCGAGATGATCTGTAAGACGGATGCCTTTGTGAAGATGCTCATCTTACTTCTTCATGCGGAGAATATCCGCCCGATGACACGGGTCAACGATACCTCGTGGTCGATCTTTTTTAAGAAACACGAGGAGATCTGCGATTTTCTGGTGATCCTCGGAGCCCCATATCTGATGCTGGAACTACAGAATATCCGTGCGCAGCATGATGTTAACCGCATGGTGACACGCTCGGTGAACCTCGACAACTGGACGATGACGCTTCAGGCGGACGCGAGCGCAAAGCGGACGAAGCAACTCGAGGAACTCCTGTCTTCGGAGAAAGCATCGCGCATCCCGAGAGAACTTCTGGAAGTCGCGCGGATCCACATCGAGAACCCGGGAGCTTCTCTGACGGAACTCGGAAAACTGATGGATCCGCCGATCAGCAAGTCCGGCATGTATCACCGGTTGCAGAAACTTCTCGACTATCTATGAGGGATCATCTATATTCGTCCGGATAGAAATAGAGAGTGTCTTTCGATTAAGAAGAGACGCTCTTTTTGTATCACTTAAAGAAAAACTATTGACATAATATTCAATACCGCTCTATAATCAGTATTGTTGAATGTACAGTACTGATTAACATGTAGCATCTATAGAAAAAGAACGAAAAAGGAGGAAGGCAATCATGAATGTTCAATTCAAGAAAGGCGTGCTTGACCTGTGTGTCCTGGCGATGCTGAAAGATAGCGACCGCTACGGATATGAGCTGGCCAGCACACTGTCGGAGACCATCATGATCTCGGACGGAACCGTGTATCCGCTTCTTCGTAAACTGGCAGCAGACGGCCTCGTGGCTTCGTACCTGCAGGAATCGCAGAGCGGTCCGCCGCGTAAGTATTACAGTCTGACAGCGATGGGTAAGATCCGTCTTACGGAACTTCTCGATGACTGGAATGCCTTCACGGCAAGTGTAAATAAGATCGTAGGAGGGAAGAGCGCATGAATAAGAAAGAATATATCTCAGCGCTTCGCGCGCAGCTCCGCAGACTCCCTTCTGATGATGTGGAGGATATCGTAAAAGAGTTTGAGACGCACTTCGAGATCGGACTTTCCGAGGGAAAGAACGAGAGCGAGATCGCCGCAAAACTGGGTTCTCCGGAGGAAGTGGCACAGATTTATCTTAGCGACACCGTCCCGGCCTTTGATGTAGCTTCTGCCGGAAATGTCGGTGCAGTTCCCTTCCCGATGGTGCCGGTCAAGACAGGCATGGTCATCGACCGCGGCGTAGGCCCGCAGACAGCGGCCGGATTTGCCTCGGGCGGATTCTCCAAACCGCTCTCGAGTGAACCGCCGAAGAATCAGGCACCGAAGACGGAGCCGGAAGACTATAAGTTCGCACACACAGGGGCGAAAGAACACGAAGAGTACACGGATGTCGGCCGTCAGGGAGGGAAGAGCTATGATCTTCCGGACTACACGAACTATCCGACGCAGGATCCGAACGCAGTACATCCGCAGGATAAAGAACATCACATCCTGTTCGCAGTGCTTTTTACGATCTTCGTATTCGTACCGGTATGGATCATGGCACTGGTCCTGCTGCTGCTCATCATCGGACTTCCGTTTGGACTGGGAGTACTGTCCGGTATTCTCTTCAGCTGGGTCCCGAGCCTTACCTACTGCGTAGGCGGAACGGTCTGCCTGGCCATCAGTCTGGCACTGGGCGCGATCACTGCAGCATTTATCGCATTCTTCGCGATCAAGGGCTTCGTACTGGGCACCATCGCATATATCCGCTTCCTTGCTAAGGACAATCGCAAGGGCGTGAAAGGAGGAGCAGCATGAAGAAAGGAACTACTGTTTGTATCGTAATCATGGTCGCGAGCTTCGTACTCTCGCTGTGCTTCCTGTTTATCAGCGCGGGACTCTTTATCGCCGGAGGGACCAAGGAACTGGC
Organism: Clostridiales bacterium; assembly: GCA_017551625.1. Classification (GTDB taxonomy): domain Bacteria; phylum Bacillota; class Clostridia; order Saccharofermentanales; family Saccharofermentanaceae; genus Scatonaster. The sequence goes on from JAFZLF010000040.1 coordinate 126,005, forward strand.
CGACCGGATCCGCACAGGAAAATGGGATGACATCGACGAGAAGTTCGAGTTCGTCAAGGTAGATAAGGAAGAGGGCGTGGAAGTCGACATTCCAGGCATCCATGTTATCGTGGATGACCTCGGTGTGGATGTGAACGTGATCGGGATCCATGTCGATATGAGAGATGAGGAAAATGCCGATAACGCGGATAAGACCGCAGACGACGCTTCTGCGAAGGAGACGACAGAAGCCAAGGCAGCCTGACCATAAGCTTGGAAAAAGAAACTGAAACGGAGGCGTGTGCCGATCATTCCCGGCGCACGCCTTTGCCTTGTTTCTCGGGTGCGGAGCGAAAGAAACCGGTGGGGAAAAAGATGGGCAAAGTAACACGAAAGATACTTGGAAAAAGTGATTTTGCTGAAGAAAAATCTTGACATCAGCCATGTTTCGCCGCATAATCACACTATCAGTTAAATGCGCTGACGGAGAAGAGTAGCGATCGGACGTCGTACAGGGCGTGCGGGCCTGGGATTGAGAGCCTGCATACGAAGAAAGATCAGTCGAAGTTCACTCCCGAGCAGATTCTCTGAACACATGGTGAGGTGCCTGCTTTGTGACAGACACGGATACCTCGAGAGTAGGGGAATACGGAGAGCCCGCCGTTACTTGGGGCAGAGGCTGATAGGCCTTGCGAGTGCGAGTGCTTTTCGAGAAGAAAAGGCTCGAAAATGGGTGGTACCGCGAGATAGATATTTCGTCCCATTGCTGAAGGAAACGACGGCAATGGGATTTTTTGTTGCTGTCAGAAAGCGAAAGGAAGGTAGTCAAGATGAGAAGAGAAGTGAACTCCTGGATTTTCGATCCGAAGGCCGAGTGCATGTCGGATGAGGAGCGCGCACAGGTACAGAGCGAACGCCTGATCAAGTGTGTGAACCGCATGTGGGAGAATGTTCCGTACTACAGAAAACGTATGGAAGAAAAGGGTGTAGAGCCGGGCGACATCAAGAGTGTTCTGGATCTGCCAAAGCTCCCGTTCACTGACAAATTCGATTTCAGAGATAACTATCCGTTCGGAACGCTGGCGGTACCGCGCGATCAGCTCGTCCGTGTACATGCTTCTTCCGGAACGACCGGTAAGATGAAGGTCGTCGGCTATACCGCAAACGACGTGAAACTCTGGAACTCCGTTCTCTGCCGCGCGATGGCAAGATCCGGCGTGCAGAAGGGCGATCTCGTTCACATTGCTTACGGATACGGCCTCTTCACAGGCGGTCTTGGCCCGCACTATGCATGCGCGGACATGGGATGCGTCGCGCTCCCTGTTTCCGGTGGTAACACCGCAAGACAGATCACGATCCTTCGTGAGTGGAAGCCGGAAGTCCTGATGTGCACACCGACTTACGCACTGCATATCGCCGACCAGCTCGAAGCTGCCGGCATCGACAAGTCCGAACTGAACCTCCGCTGCGGTATCTTCGGCGCAGAGGCGTGGACACTGGAGATGAGAGATCAGATCGAAGAAAAGCTCGGCCTGCGTGCTTTCGATATCTACGGTCTTACCGAGATCTGCGGACCGGGTGTAGGATGCTCCTGCGACAAGTCCGACCTGATCCACATCGAAGCAGACCACTTCATTCCGGAGATCGTGGATCCGGAGACAGGTGAGGTCCTCCCGGACGGAGAAATCGGTGAACTCGTATTCTCTTCCATCAGTAAGGAAGGTGTGCCGCTCCTGCGTTATAACACGCACGACCTGACACGCCTCTATCACGGTAAGTGTGAGTGCGGACGTACGACACCGAAGATCGAGAAGGTAACCGGACGTGCTGATGACATGATGATCATCCGTGGCGTGAACGTATTCCCGTCCCAGATCGAAGCCGTTCTTCTTGCGCACAGTGAGGTCGAACCGCACTACATGATCTATCTCGATCGTGCGCAGAACCTCGACAGAATGACCGTTAAGGTCGAGATGACCCCTTCGTTCTTCTCCGACTCCATCCGTGAGATCGAAAAGACAGAAAGAATGCTCGAAGGCGAGATCGCATCCATGACCGGTATCCACGCGAAGATCAAGCTCTGCGAGCCGAGATCGCTTCCGAGATCCGAAGGAAAGATGAAGCGAGTCATCGACGAGCGCTTCAAGAAGTAATTCATAACAACGATTAGTAAGAGAAAGGGAGTGTCTCCTTGCGGCTTCGGACAGTTTGCTGGCGCAAAACTTGCCGCTCGGAGAGGCTCCCTTTCTCTTTTCTTTCTCATTTGATCGAATTACTTCTTGAAGCTTTTCTGAAGTGAAGACGCACGGCCAGGAGCTTTTTGTTTCTCTCTTATTTATTTTTTGAAGCAGTCTTTCGTGGAGAAGCAAAACTTGCCGCGCAGCGAGGTTTCACGATAGCGATCCTATTGGGGAGGAAGAAAAGTCATATAGGAAAAAGGCAGGAAAAACTTCCGCGCAACGAGTTTTGCGCAAGCAAACTGTCTGAAGTTGCAAGGACGTTTTTCCTGCCTTGTCTTAACGAGACTTTTCTTCCTTATTGCAAAGGGCGCTGCATTTAGCGTGCTGTATTTCGGACGGGATTGTCTCGATACCTACTAAAGAAAGTGTATAATTTTCTTGTAACGAAAGGAGTTACGGAAAATGGCAACACTTTGTAGAAATTGCAATCATGCTTTGGTGTACGATCCGGCGATCAGGAAGATGCACTGCGCTTACTGTGGAAGTGCTTTTGAAGCGGAAGAAGTGGAATCCGAGGCGAAGAAGTACCGCGAGAATGAACGCGTGTTGACCCGGGGCGAGGTGTTCGGGGACGATGAGATGTACGAAGAATTCCTCGAGGGCTATGTGTATACCTGCAGCGAGTGTGGCGGCGAGATCGTGCTTCATGGATCGGAGTCGTCTACGAAGTGTATCTTCTGCGGGAATCCGAACGTGGTTTTCTCCCGCATGGCGAAGGAGAAGATGCCGGACTACATCATCCCGTTTTCCATCACGAGAGAACAGGCCATGACGTCGATCAGAAGCGTGATCGATCATGCGGTTTTCCTGCCGAAGGAACTGAAGAACCTAAAGATCGAAGATGTGCGCGGCATCTATCTTCCGTACTGGATCGTGAATGCGAATCACGAGGAGGCGGCGGTGCTGCAGGTGAAAGCGCAAAATCCCTGCATGACAAAATATCAGTACGTCGGAAGAAAAGGCAGCATCTGCCTGCAGGATTTCCCGATCGACGGTTGCCGGATCCTCTCGGACGAGAGCAGCACGAGGCTCGAGCCCTTCGACCTTTCGGCCATGAAGCCTTTCGACGAGGACTATCTGCTGGGATTCTATTCGAATTCGTCGGATATCACGTACGATGATCTGTATCTGGCGGCGCAGAGAAGAGGCAAGGAGATCTTCGATCAGGGAACGAAGGCCGATACCGGCGATAAGTATGCGAAGGTCATGGGTGAGGTACATGAGACCGCTATTCTGAACAACTACAAGTACGCGATGTTCCCGGTGTGGTTCGTGACGTTCCGATATAACGGCAAGCCGCACACCATCCTCGTGAACGGGCAGACGGGCAAAGTCGTGTGCGGACTTCCCTGGAATAAGAAGAAGTACTGGATCATGTCGATCCTCCTCGGGATCGCCATCATGCTGGCGCTGGTGATCGGACTGAATGGGATCCTTAAGGTTCTGCAGGTGAATGGTACCGGCAAGGAGTCTTCCGAATACGTGACGGCCCGTATCATCGCGGGTTTCGGATTCGGTTTTAGCTCGATCGCATCGATATGTGCGCTGGCGAAGCTCTCGAAGGTCAAGAAGCAACTGGATCTGACGCAGTCAGCTACGACCTTCCGCTTCGTAAGTAAGAGACAGGAGTAAAGAAAATGGTAATGATATATGTCTTTTTAGTGATATTCGGCACAGCGACCGGAATCGGACTGGCCATGTGGATCCTGGCCTCGAAGCTGGAAAAGAGAAACAGCTATGGTGACAACCATGGCGATGCGACACTGTACTCGACGAGCCTGACGATCACGGACCGCTCGGAGAGAATGGCGCCGAAGAACGATCTTATGGTGAACTATATCAATCTGCATACCCCGCAGAAACCGCAGTATCCGACCGCCCCCAGGGGGGGAGCGCCGGTCGGGAAAGTGAGGAAGTAATGGCGACGCTTTGTAAATCATGCGGACATCCCCTGATCTACGATCCGGGAGTGAAGAAGATGCTGTGCACGACGTGCGGCAGTACTTTTGCAGCGGAAGAGGTTGAATCTGAAGCGAAGAAGTACAGAGAGGATGAGACGGTCAAGACGCGAGCGGAGATCTTCGGAGAGGATGGAGAGCCAGAAGAAGAATTTCTCGAGAACTATGTCTATACCTGCAGTGAGTGTGGCGGTGAGATCGTGATCCACGGATCGGAAGCATCGACGACATGCGTTTTCTGCGGAAATCCGAATGTTGTCTTCTCCCGCGTGGCAAAGGATAAGCGGCCGGATTATATCGTTCCTTTTTCCGTAACGAAGGAACAGGCCGTGCAGGCGATCCGTGACAAAGTCGCTCAGTCGCTCTTTGTCCCGAAGCAGATCAAGAACTTTACGGCAGAAAGTGTTCGCGGCATCTATGTTCCGTTCTGGATCGTGGAGGCGGAGTACGAAGAGTCCTGCCTGATTTCAAGCACGGTTGGTCATGGAGAGGACGCAGAGACGATCCGTACCGGAAAAAGAGGCTGGTTTCATATGACGAATTTCCCGGTCGATGCATGTGCGATTCTTTCAAACGAGAGCTCGGCCAGGCTGGAACCATATAATCTTAAAGCGATGAAACCATTTGATGAGGACTATCTTCTGGGTTTTTATTCCAACGCCTCGGATATCACATATGACGAAATGTGGGAGGTCACGGAAAAGAGGGCCCAGGAGATCTTCGAAGAAGATGTGAAGAAGAGTGTCAGCGGGCGTTCTCCCAAGATCGAAACGGAATCGCATGTGCTATCGATCCTGGATAATTACAAGTACGCGATGCTCCCGGTCTGGTTCGTGACATTTACGTATCAGGGAGAGCATCACACGGTCCTCGTGAACGGTCAGACGAGAAAGGTCGTCTGCGGTCTTCCCTGGCGAAAACCGCTTTTCTGGGCAATTACGATCGGAATCGGTGCAATTCTGTCGTTCCTTTCCTTCTTTGTTTTTCTGGTGCTGTTCTCGTCACTGTTCTCCTTTGATTCTTCGAGCTCAGACAATGAGTCGAGTGTGAAGATGATTCTGCTTATTATCGGTGGTATCATCGCGATTTTTACATCAGGCGCAGTCAAGATCAGTAATGTTCTTCATCAGATAGAGCTGACGCGGTCTTCCCAGACATTTAACTTCGTAAAGAAGAGACAGGAGTGATGAGATGGAATTTCTTTCTTTTTTCTTTGCGCTTGGACTCGGTTTCGGAATCGCATTCTGGATAGCGGCTTCTCTTCTGAATGAATCGAACAATTTCGGAGATTCTCATGCAGATCCGAGAAGCTATACGTCCGGCATAGAGATAGTGAATGACAGCGGTGCGTATGATAAAAATCCGCAGTCGTCGGGTATGCCCCGATTGGGTCAGAAAAGATCGTCGGTTCCCCTTGCGCCTAAGGGGAAAGAACTGATTGAAAAACCGAAAGGTTTCCCGATTAAAAAGGAATTACCCGTAACGAAGGAACAAAGCCCGACTGGCACAGTGCCGCAGAAGACGACGCCGAATCCCGATGCCACAGGATCCTCGTTCCCCAGATCTTTCCGATAAGGAGAAACGACAAGGAAAGAGTATCCTTTCAACCTTCATGATGTGATGTATAATAGAAAAAGCAGGTCGGGAAGGGGGACTCAGGTTCTATGCCTTTTCATATTATTCAGGGCGATATCACCCGTGTCCGTGTAGATGCGATCGTCAATGCGGCGAACCGCTCGCTGCTTGGTGGTGGCGGCGTCGATGGCGCGATCCACCGCGCAGCGGGACCGCGCCTTCTCGAAGAATGCAGGACGCTTCACGGCTGTGAGACCGGCGAGGCGAAGGTAACGCTTGGCTACGACCTTCCTGCGAAATATGTGATCCACACCGTCGGCCCGATCTGGAACGGTGGAAGTTGCGGTGAAGAAGAACTGCTGCGATCCGCGTATCGGAATTCCCTAAATCTTGCTCTCGAAAAGCACTGTGAATCGGTGGCTTTCCCGCTTATCTCCAGCGGCGTGTACGGTTACCCGCTCGAGCAGGCGCTGGATGTGGCCGTCAGTACGATCCGTGAATTCCTCTCTGAAAACGAGATGGATGTAACGCTCGTTATCTTCGATAGAAGAAGTTTCCGTATCAATAAGGATCTCCACTCCGAACTTTCCGGATTCGTCGATCATGTCTATGACAACGGAAATGCCGGCATTTCAGGTGGCGCGATTCCGCCGCAGGCGGCCGCCGCGCAGGCGATGCCGGATGGTGCGATGATGCAGGCCATGATGGGTAATGCCGCTGCCACACAGGCGATGCGCTGTGCCCCGTCTGCGCCGTTAGGTGATTCGGATGCGCTGGCGCAGCATGCCGAGGCGAAGAAAGAACGCCGTTCTCTCTTTTCCCCCCTAAAGAAATCCTCTGCAAAACGGGCTGTATGTGATTCATCCATGCGTGAGGAATCTGCCGGTGGCGCCGCTACTGCCGAGGAGCCTGTCTGCGGAGCGCCGGTCCGTGAACCGGTATGTGAGGAAGAGGCCGATCTCGAATGCCTCGATGAAGAGGTTTGCTACGGGGTCACGGAGAGTATCCGGGTCAAGGACGATCTGGCGGAAGCCCTTCGGAATCTTGACGAGAGTTTCTCGCAGGCTCTCCTTCGCATGATCGATGCGCGGGGCATGAAGGACTCCGAGTGTTATAAGAAAGCGAACATCGACAGGAAGCTCTTCTCGAAGATAAGAAGTGATGTGAATTACCGGCCGAGCAAGCAGACCGTGCTGGCCTTTGCTGTGGCGCTGGAACTGGACCTTACGGAAACGAGGGCGTTCCTGCAGAAGGCGGGCTTTGCCCTGTCAAGGTCGAGTAAGGCGGACGTGATCGTGGAGTTTTTTATCGCAAACGGGATCTACGACATGTACAGCATCAATGAAGCGCTTTTCGCGTATGACCAGAATCTACTGGGCGCGTAAAGAAATATAAAATCTGAATAAGGTACTATCAGGAGGAAAAACCATGGCAAAGACGTTAGAGGAAATCCGCAAACTGATCGATGAGCTGAACATCAAGATGATCGACTTTAAGTTGACCGATATTGATGGCAGATGGAGGCACCTGGCCATCCCGTCGGAAAGACTGACTGAGAGTACCATGCAGCAGGGCATCGGTTTCGACGGCAGCAACTACGGTTACGCGCCGGTCGAAAACAGTGATATGGTCTTTATCCCGGTGCTGGAGTCCGCGGTGGTCGACCGTTACTGTGAAGTGCCGACGCTCTCCATGATCGGTGATGTCCGTGTGATCGCCCTTCCCGAGAACAAGCCCTTCGACCAGTATCCGAGAAACGTCGCGATCCGCGCGCTCGAGTACATGAAAGAGAGCGGTGTGGCCGATCAGATGATCATCGGGCCGGAGTACGAGTTCTACATCTTTGACGATGTCCGCTATACCACCAACTACTATGACATGAGTGCGAGCATCTACACATCCCAGGCGCACTATGCGTCCGGTAACGAGATGAGCAATAACGGCTTCCAGGTCATGCCCGGCGCCGGCTACCACAACAGCCTGCCGACCGATATCCGTAATGACCTGCGTTCCCGTATGTGCCTCGCCATGGCCGACTGGGGCATCGGGGTCAAGTACCACCATCCGGAGGTTGGCGGATCCGGCCAGATGGAGATCGAGGTGGAGCTCGGCGACATGCTCAAACTCGCGGATGACACGATGGCAGCGAAGTACGTCATCAAGAACGAAGCGGTCGCAGAAGGCGTGACTGCGACCTTCATGCCGAAGCCTCTGGCCGAAGAAGCGGGATCCGGCATGCATGTGCATATGCTTCTTTTCAAAGATGGAAAGCCGGTATTCTACGATGAGAACGGATACGCCCAGCTCAGCGAGACCGCGCACTACTTCATGGGCGGACTTCTCAAACACGCGAGATCCATCTGCGCAATCACCAATCCATCGACCAACTCCTATAAGCGCCTGATCCCGGGCTACGAAGCACCGGTCACGATCGGCTATGCCATGAGTAACCGTTCTGCCGTGATCCGTATTCCTGCCTATGCAAAAACACCGGAGACCAAGCGTTTCGAGCTTAGAAATCCGGACGCGACCTGTAACCCGTACTACGCGTATGCTGCGATCCTGATGGCTGGCCTCGACGGTATCAAGAACAAGATCGATCCCCATGCTAACGGCTGGGGCCCGTATGACTGCAACCTCTACACGCTTTCCGACGAGGAAAAAGCGAAGCTCACCGGACTTCCGGCATCTCTTGACGAAGCGATCCGCGCTCTCGAAGAAGATCACGACTATCTGACCGCCGGCGGTGTCTTCCCGGAGAGACTCCTCAAGCAGCTCATCGACAGAAATAAGAAGGCGGCAGGGAAGATCAGTAAACTGCCGCATCCGATGGAGTTCGCGATGTACTATGATTTGTAAGTGAATAAACCGCCGAAAAGAAAACAACGTCGCTGGTCCTCGGGCCGGCGGCCCTGCGGAATCGCTCCTTATGTTTTCTTTCTCGGCGGTTTTGTTCTGTCCCATTCATATGTACAACGACTTACGATAAGCGCTAGACACAACGTGCATGAAATGATTTTCGATGTCGCACGCAAGGTGTTATCACATAAGAAATGACAAGGAGCGATTCCGCAGGGCGAAGCCCGAGGACCAGCGACGGTCATTTCTTATGTGATTCCCTTTTCAAATTGTTAATAGAACGGTCACTTTTGCCCTGTAAAATAGTACTAATAGATACTGTGCGCAGAGGGTCTGCGAGGGGGGAGTATGAGGTACTCATTTGCCGTACTGTTCATATTGATGGTGCTTGCCTTATTGGCGTGCGTCAGTGTGGCCCGGAGATCTTATAAGAAGATCGGCGGTACGGTCGCGATGCTGATCGGTATGCTGATCCCGCCGGTTATCGGCAATCTCATCATTATCCTCTCTACAGCGAAACTCCCGGCTACGATCGGATGCTATATCTATTTTATCGGCATGGACGCCGTCATCATGGCGCTTATGCACTTCACCTTCGTGTATTGTGTGGTCAAGTGGCCCAATAACGTGCTTCGGTATCTGGTGTACGGTCTGGTTACGGCCGATGTCGTCCAGTACGCGCTCAATCCTTTCTTCGGACACGCCTTTGATACCGAGGCGGTGATCGTGGACGACCGACCCTATTACCGGCTGATCCCGTACTGGGGGCAGTCCTTCCATCGTGCCGTCGTCTACGGCATCCTTCTGTTGGTCGTTGTCATCTTCTTCTATAAACTGATTCGGTCGGCGCGCGTATATGCGGAGCGCTACGCAGTGATACTGATCACGATCCTGATCACCGGGGTGTGGCAGAGTTACTACATTTTCTCGAGAACGCCGATCGAGAAATCTATGGTCGGATACGGGATCTTCGGCATCCTGATTTTCTATTTCTCCCTCTATTACAGACCGCTGACGCTTCTGGACAGACTTCTGGCCAATATGGCATCGGACATGCCGGATGCGATCTTCTTCTACGATGCAGACGGACGATGCATCTGGGCGAATCGTCAGGCGATCGATCTCATCGACCTTAAGGATGAGAAGTTTGACCGCTCCTCGGAGCTCCTTCAGACGATGTTTGGGCAGAAAGAGGACTTTGATGAACTTGAGTGGTCGTGTACCCGGGTCCTTGGCAGCGGAGAAGATGCGAAGTACTACTATCAGGCCAAAAGAACAGTAACGGACGAACGTCATCATGTGACCGGCGCTTTTCTCTCGATCCGCGATGTTACTGAAGAGCAGAAACTCCTCAAGCAGGAGCGATACAATGCGACGCACGACTCGTTGACAGACCTTTTTACCAAGGAATACCTGTACGAATGCATACGGAAGATCCTCGATGAGAACCCGGATCGCGACTACATGATCCACTACATCGATATCCTGGATTTCAAACTGATCAATGATGTTTTCGGCACGGACTTCGGAGACAAGACGCTCCGCGGGATCGCAGCTTTTCTCAGAGAACATGTCCCTTCCGATGGAGTATTCGGAAGGATCGGCGGAGATACGTTTGGTGTGCTTGTTCCTAAGGAAGCTTTCTCCGAGAAACAGCTGGAAGAAGCATTGCAGGGTTTCTCCATGGGAGACGGACCGCTGGATCATCACATCGTGATCCACGTGGGTGTGTATGAAGTGATCGAGAGGGACATGGAAGTTTCCTTCATGTTCGACCGAGCGCTTCTGGCGATGAGTACGATTGAAGATGAGTATCAGACACATATCGCGTTCTATGACGAGAAGATCAGGAAAGATGTGCTGTGGGCGCAGCATATCTCCGCCCAGCTGAAGGATGCGCTGAAAAAGAGAAATGTGGTTCCGTACCTGCAGCCGATCGTCGATAAGGAAGGCCGGATCGTCGGCGCGGAAGCACTGGCGAGATGGGTCCATCCACAGGACGGATTCCTCCCGCCGTCGTCCTTTATCCCTGTTTTTGAGAAGAACGGTATGATCGTCGAGATCGACCGGTATATGTGGCGCTGCGCCTGTGAGATCCTGGCAGACTGGCAGAAACAGGGAAGAGATCTCTTTATCTCGGTTAACATTTCTCCCAAGGACTTCTACTTCATGAATGTGGGCGCGGAAATCAAGCAACTCGCCTCTGAGTATGCGGTCGAGCCTTCGAAACTGCGTATCGAAATCACGGAGACAGTCATGATGACGGATATCGATAACCGTATGAAGGTCCTCGAAGATCTCCGGCAGGCAGGTTTCATCGTAGAGATGGATGACTTCGGCTCCGGATATTCATCCCTGAATCTTCTCAAGGATATGCCGGTCGATGTGCTGAAGATCGATATGAAATTCCTGGCGAAGACGACAGATGAGAAGAAGGCCAGAACGATCCTGCAGAATATCCTGCAACTGTCGGAGGATCTGGGGATCTTCTCCCTGACCGAGGGCGTAGAGACGCACTCCCAGCATCAGATGCTGTCAGAGATGGGCTGTAAACTCTTCCAGGGATTCTTCTTCGCCCAGCCGCTTCCGATCACGGAGTTTGAGGATTACTATCGGAATCACCTCGCCGGATGATCAGCCTTTGCGGCTGGCGGAGAGGACGAGCTTCTCGCAGAGATCTTCATAGGCGATGCCGATAGCGCGGGCTTCCTGCGGGATCAGACTGTTCGGTGTCATGCCCGGAAGGTTATTTGCCTCGAGGCAGTAGAAATGCCCGTCTTCTTCTGAGAGAATGAAGTCGACCCTCGAATAGTTGCCGAGTCCGAGAGCCTTATGGACGGCGACGGCTAGCGCTTGGGCTTCCTTTGTCTGTTCAGGGTTCAGCGGGGCCGGACAGATCTCCTCGGTGGCATTCGCCTGGTACTTATTCTTATAGTCATAGAATCCCTGCTTCGGGATGATCTCGATGATCGGCAGCGCCTGACCATCGAGCACGCCGATCGAGAATTCTCTTCCCTTGATCATCTGTTCGACCAGACAGGTCTTCTCATATTTTGTCGAGTATGTGATGGCATCATCCCATTCGCTCTCGTCTTTTACGATGGAGACGCCACAACTGCTGCCGCAACCGATCGGCTTCACTACGCAGGGGATGCCGATCTCCCGTTTGATATCTTCGATCGTATTTACGGACGGATCGTAGATGACCCACTTCGCTGTCGGGATATTGAACTGAAGAAGCAGAGTCTTCGTGAGGTGTTTATCCATCGCCAGTGCGCATCCGAGATATCCGGAACCGGTATAGGGGACATCGATACAGTCGAGGACAGCCTGAAGACGGCCATTCTCGCCCATGCCGCCGTGGCAGCCGATGAAGACCGCGTCAGCCATCTTGCAGAGTTCGAGGACGCCGGGCCCGATGAGTTCTTTCCGTCCGCCGTGTGAGGCGATCAGGGCAGCAAGGTCCGGCTCTTTTTCAGGGATCGCGTAGGAATAGGTCTTCCCCGAATCAGGCTTCGCAAAAAGCACTGTCATGTCGGCGCCTTCAGGTACGCCCTCATATACGTCCACGAAGGCGACCTCGTGTCCTTTGGAAAGAAGGGCGTTGGAGATCAGGCTTGCCGAACAAAGGGATACGTCGCGCTCCGGGCTGATGCCACCGGCCAGTACTACTATTTTCATGGAAAAAACCTCCCGATATAACCAGATTCTGCCTGCAAGAAAAAACAGCAGGGATGATCACACCCACTGATTATACCCTATTTCTCCCTATATCAAGCGAAATCTTGCGAAATGTAACGAAAGAGTAGGATTTTTCGTGACGATGCGACGTGAGAATGATATGATAATGGCGTATACGTATGTGGAGGTCGCTATATGCTTGCCGTTTTGTATTTGATCATCGCCGTTTTCTTCGGGACCCAGCTGATCCGTTTCCTGATTCCGGACATCCGGCGGTTGTATGTCGGTATTGCCGCTGATCAGAAAGTGATCGATAAGGTTCCGACGGGTCTTTTCCTTATTCCGGCGGGTACACTTATCGGACTTCTGCTGTCGACATGGACGACTTATTTTCTGGCGTACGTGATGCATCCCTTTATCCCGGCGGATACGGCCAATCTCCTTCCGGCCAATATCGTGGGCATGTGCCTGTTCTCTTATTTCGGATGTCTCTTCTGGCAGAGATGTTTCCTCCGCAGTTACAGAGAAGAGAAGCAGGGACTGTCATCCCGGAAACTCCCGGTATTCCGCAAAAGTGCCGGTTCGATCCTCTTTTATGCTACCTCGTTGATCCTGATTCTCTCCGCGGTCGTGTTCGTGTATTTCTATACCTGCTACATGAAGGACGGGAATATCCGGCTGGGTGTCTCGATATTCAGTGATTTTTCACCACATGTGGCCATCACATCGGGATTCGGCGTCGGTTCGAATTTCCCGACACAGTATCCGCACTTCGCGGGCGATAATATCCAGTATCACTTCATGTTCTACTTCCTGACCGGAAATCTCGAAGCTCTGGGCCTGCCGCTCGTGTGGGCGATCAATATTCCCTCGATCCTCTGTATGGGCAGTGCGCTGGCCCTTCTGGGAACACTGTCTGTTCTGCTGTCATCCCGCCGGAGTGCTTTTTTCTTCGCACCGGTCCTCGTGCTCTTCCGCAGCGCGTGGAACGTGTTCCACCAGATCTCGGAACTGAACAAAGTCCCCGGAGCGACATGGAACTCGGTCTTCAAGGAGATTACGAAGCAGGCCGTATGGTATGGCTATACATTCCGTGACGAGTGGGGGATCTGGGCGATCAATGTGTATGCGAACCAGAGACATCTGGCGCTGGGCGTCGGCCTCGTACTTGTCTTCATCTTTCTGTTCCTGCCGCATTTCCGGAGGATGTTCCTGCATCTGGGGAAATCGAAGGGAGCCGGTGCGAAAGCCAGGCGTTTCTTCCTCTCCAGAGAAGCATGGATCCACAGAAAAGATGATCCGCTTCGTCCGTGGGGCAGTGTGCTGCTCGGTTCACTGATCGCGCTGGCGATGCCCTTCTTCCACGGTTCCTGCCTGATCTGTGCACTGCTGGTGCTCTTCGGCATGGCGGTCTTCTCGGAGTTCCGTCTGGGCTATGCAGTCATCGCCGCTGTTTCCGTGATCTCGGCCACACTCCAGGCCCGATTCTTCGCAGGTGGCGCATCTAACGTCGCGAGCTTCAAGTATTACTTCGGCTTCGTCGTCCCGGAACTGGCCGGCAAGAGCAAGGCCAATGCTTCGCAGGCCCTCAGATCAACAGGGACAGTCCTCTCGTACCTCTGGAAGATGGGCTTCCTGACGATCCTTCTGCCGGCGCTTCTGTTCGTGGGTCTTCTCGTCTATGAACTGATCCTGCATAGAAATCCTTACCGGTCGATCCTTCTGATCCCGTTCTCGATCCCACTGGTCTTCGCTTTCTACTGTCAGGTCTCCCTGGAGGTGCTGGCGAACCACAAGTTCATCCAGGTGAGCTTCATCCTCTTCGATATCATGATCGGCGGGATCCTCGCAAATCTCATGGCGCTTCCGCTCAAAGTGGAAAAAGCCGGAAAGAACACCTCCGGCATGAAGAAGAAAGTATTTATTCCGGTACAGATCAGCTCGGCCATCGTCTGCCTGCTCCTGCTCTTCGGCCTTACGGCGACGGGTATCAGTGAGTGGTGCATCTACTATAACCTCAACAGCCATAAGAGCGGCTATATCGAGCTTCATCCCGATTCGCCGATCGCCGAGTGGGTCAGTAAGAATACCAACGAAGACGATATTTTCCTGACGCCGATGTGGTCTGTCAATGATTTCTTCCTGAGCGGACGCCGTGTCTACTATGGCTGGCCGTATTTCGCATGGTCTGCGGGACACGATACACACATCCGGCAGATCAACTATCAGTGGCTCCTGACCGGCGCCAACGGCAACATCTCCGAATTCCGCCGCTATTGTAATGAGATGGGGATCCGCTATGTCATCGCCAGTGGCGATTACTACGGAAACGACGAGACCCGCGATTACTACGACGAGGAATTCTTCGCGCAGCATCTGACGGAGATGGTCCGTTTCGATAACGGAACGACCATCTATAAGATCTGAGGAACTATCGGGATGCCGGCGCCGAAGATCTGGGATGTGCTCGTAGTGGGAGGCGGCGCTGCCGGCCTGATGGCTGCATGTACCGCGCGGAAAGAGAAAGCAGAAGTACTCATCATGGAGAAGAACCGGCAACCCGGGCAGAAACTTCTTCTTACCGGTCACGGGCGGTGTAACCTGACGAATATCCGTATCCCCGATAACTACAGGGAAGCCTATCACGAGAACGCGCGCTTTCTCACAAGCGCGCTCCATGCGTTTTCTCCCGAAGATGTGCGTGAATACTTCCGGTCTCTAGGTGTTCCTACACATGAAGAAGATGCGGGACGGATCTTCCCGGATACTGAAAATGCCGAGACGGTTTTAAATGCTCTGGTAAAGGAGTATCAGAGCATGGATGGAAAAATCGAAGAAGCCATGCCTGCCGACGAGATCCGCTACAATGTAGAGAATGGATTATGGGAAGTCCTCCCGGTCGGTACGGATCGGGACGGGAACAAGAGAAGTTTTCCGGCAAAGAGTGTGATCCTCGCATGTGGCGGCAAGAGCTACTTTATGCATGCCGCAGATGAGGGAATGGCCGCAGATGCATACCGGATCGCAGAAAGTCTCGGGCACGAGGTCGTTCCCTGTCAGCCGGCGCTGGCGCCGATACTCCTTAGTGCTTTTTCCAAAGATCCAGCAAGACATGTGAACGAGGAGGATCCGCTTGATGCGATGACCGGTGTAACGATTCCGGATATCGGCACTTCACTCTGGGTAGACGGAAAGAAACTGGCCTCTGCCGAAGGAGACCTGCTCTTTACTCATCAGGGTTTAAGCGGGCCGGCCGCGATGGAGCTTTCACGATATCTCCCTGCGGAGAAAGGCCTGTATCCGAAGGAGCATGTGCAGTTCTGTATCGATTTTCTTCCGGATAGGAACCGGGAAGAAATTGACAAGGCACTTCTGAAGGCAATCAAAGAGCGGCCAAATATGTCTATAAGAAAGACCTTGACCATCGTATTCCTTCATATTCTGAAATCTGCATCACTAGTGTGGCCGAAAGAAGATAAACCCGGACATTCCGTGACGAAGGCGGAACGCGGCTATATCGTGGAGCGGCTGAAGAAATTCCCCTTAGATGTGGAGAAGTGTACGCCTCTGCACCAGGCCTATGTGACGAGGGGCGGTGTCTCAGTTAAGGAGATAGATCCGAAGACGATGGAGTCAAAGATAAGACCGGGACTCTTCTTCGCAGGAGAGATCATGGATGTCGACGGGATCTCCGGAGGGTATAATCTCCAGTGCGCATGGTCGACGGGATATGTGGCAGGGCGTGCCGCTGCACTCCGGTCAACGGGCAAAGGTGCATAGGATGATGCCGCAGAAGATGATAAACGCGCACAGCAGACGGTACGCGATGTTTTTCTCGTGAAAGACGAATTTTCCTCCGAGGATCGTGACAAAACAGGCACTCTGCTTGACGACGGTCATGACGGTTACGCGACTTCCGGGATCGGCATTGGCGATAAACAGGGAAGCGTCGCCGATCACGAACATGACGGCCATGAGCCAGATCCAGATATTTTTCCAGGCTGTCTTCCTGATCTTTGTCCGCGTAAAGATGACATACAGCAGGTAGAATAAAAGGAGAAAGAGCATATACCAGAACTGCATCTGGGAACTGTTGATCCTCTTCATGAGGATCTTGTCGAGCATGGCGGAAACAGAATTCAGCACGCAGGAACCAAAGGCGAGCATGACGAATCTCGGTGGGATCGAGGATGACGCCTCACCTGTTTTAGAATCCGAAACAGTAGATCCGGACGGTTCTTCTTTCTTGTCGGAAGAAGCTCCCGGTTCTTCAGAGTGAGCCTCCTTCTTTCTTCCGAAGCGGAAGTATTTCTCCGGATGAAGCTTGAGCGCCAGAAGACCGAGTGTGACGAGCCCCAGACCGAGGAACTGGTTCCAGACCAGGATCTCGTGGAAGATGAAAACACCCAGCAGCGTGCCGAGGAGGACACGCGAGAGATCGAGCACGCCATAGAGGCTGACCGGCAGATGCTTAAGCGCGTGAAAACCCATCATCCAGGCCAGAAAGATGGAAAATGATTTCAGAAGGATCAGACCATACTGATAGGGGAGAAGCCCCATCGCCTGCGGGGCGCGCGGAACGACGATCAGGAATCCGAGAAAGGTATAGATCAGGAGCACTTCCATAACGGAATTGCGGTCCATCGCTTTTTTCTTGCTGATCTCACGACCGCCCTTAAGAAGGCCGTATACCAGTGTCAGAAGGATCCAGGTCATGTCATATCTCCGGAAAAATGAGAGTCGGGCAGGCGGTTTCCGAAATAATAACTCCGAAGAGAGAAACCGACCGAAGCAATCATAGTACAGAGCAGTTGTACTTGTAAACTCTGGTTTTCTTGATTTTTCGCCGAAAAAAAGCGCTTGCCCGCCCCGCCACAAGTGCTTTTTGTGCATGTTATCGATATCGAAACAGGTTTCTTTGTGTTAGTATATGAAAATATGAACGTATAGGACATCGACATGAGGCGGGAGTAATATGGGAAAACCGGAAAATGTACGATATACGAATCAGTTTTACAGACCGCGCCGTGTGAATAACAACGGTCTTTACATCCTGTTTCTTGTCACTGCGGTCCTCGTGGTGACGACGATCATTCTCGCTGTCGTGACCCTTACCAAGTCCAAAAAGAAATTAAAAAATGAGACCACTGCCGGCTCCGGGCAGTCCGCCGTTACCGATGTGAACGGCCAGACTGTTGACCCGTCCGGCATTATTGTTATGACACCGACGCCGACGCCTGCGCCGTCGATCGAATCGTATCAGAATCCTCTCCTTTATCCGGCCACGGCGAAGATGGATGTTCCGATCGGGACGCCGGAGGATAAGTATTCTCCGTCCGGCCGTGGAACGACGCAGGTCGTATATAACGGTGCCGATACCGTAAGCGGTTATCAGCGTGCAGATGAGATCCATCTGGGCGACCCGCTCTACTATCAGCAGGTAGGCGGTATCCTTACTTTCCGTGGCACAAACTTCAGAAACTGCGCCTCGTGGGGCACTTTTTCCTTAGATCCGTCTAAAGAAGATCATCTTACACAGGTCTGGGAATATGACGATATCGGCGCACTGAAGTCTTCTTCCTGGTCGTGGAGCTGGTTTGGCACCGGTTGGACAGGCCAGCCTTTGGCGGTGAAGTGGCCGTATGAGACCCAGCAGCTGATGAACATGTATCCGGAGAAGAGAAATAAGCAGGGGCTTACTGAGATCATCATCGCGGCGATGGATGGCTACGTTTATTTCTTCGATCTCGAGGACGGACAGAAGACCAGAGATCCGCTCAAGGTCGGCGCGACCATCAAGGGAACTCCTGCGGTCGACCCGAGAGGCTATCCGCTCCTGTATGTCGGACAGGGCGACGATAACGGTGAGAAGGGCCAGATCGGATTCCGTATCTTCAGCCTTCTGAACTTCGAACTTCTCCATTTCCAGAACGGTCTGGATTCCCGTGCGTACAGATCGACATGGGGCGCATGCGACTCCTCTCCGATCATCTGCGCCGATGCCGATACACTCATCTATCCGAACGAAAACGGCATGATCTACACCGTCAAGCTGAACACGCAGTGGAACCCGGGGACGGGGATGCTTTCCATCGATCCGCAGACCATCGCATATAAGTACATCTTCGAGGGCGTCGAGGGCAAGCAGCTCGGTATCGAGAGCTCGATGGCGATCTACGACCACTACGGCTGGTGCACGGATAACGCAGGTAACCTCATCTGCATCGATCTCAACACCATGAGCCTCATCTGGTCGAGAAGACTCGAGGATGACTCGGATGTAACTCCGGTCCTGGAGGAAGAGAATGGTCATGTATATCTTTATACCGGAACAGAGGTGGACTGGCAGAGAGACGAACTGGAATATCAGGGTGCTTCTTATACATATAAGTTTGACGCGATGACCGGTGATATCGTCTGGCAGACATCCCAGTCCTGTTACACCTCGAATGGTGTCAACTCCGGTGACGATGTCAACGGCGGTATGCTGGGCACGCCGGTAGTGGGTAAGGGCTCGATCTCCAATCTGGTTATCTACTCATACTGCATGACAAAGGGCAAATACAGCGGCAACATGCTGGTCGCCTATGATAAGAATACGGGAACCGAGGTCTGGAAGTACGAGATGAAGATGTACTCCTGGAGTTCCCCGGTCGATATATATGACGAGAACGGCAACGCGTATATCGTGATCTGTGACAGTATCGGGCAGGTCCATCTGGTCGATGCCGCGACAGGCAACCGTCTCTGCTATATTCGTATGACACGTTCGGATAACCCGGACGCACAGCATAACACGGAATCTTCACCGATCGTTGTCGATGGCATGATGGTCGTCGGTACCCGCGGTCAGTCGATCATCGGGGTGAAGATCTCATGAAGAAACAGTCGGCACATGATGTGATCTGGATGCACGAGGCATTGTCTATGAGCGAGAAGAAGCATGATTACAAGGACATCGTCTTCATCGAGACGGAACTCTCCGGTTACAGGCGGGGGAGTCTTCGTGCGGCGATCGATCTCACATCCGGACGTATCTCCTGGACCGACACGCATATGTGGAACAACGATTTCGTACGTGCTTTAAGCCCCGCTGTCGTCGAGCATATCCGCAGCGATCTTCCTGCTACAGAACTCCTTTCCTGGGCGACGGACTATGCGAAGGGAATAGGTCACCTGATGGGCTCGATGACCGCCTCCTTCCCGCAGGATTGGTCCGTGGAGATCCGCTTCTCGGACGGAGAGATCCTCAAGGCCTGTGGCGTCAGTAATTTTCCGAAGCAGTGGAGCCGTTACCGCCAGCTGATCGAAGAGGTCGCCAAGACTTCATTCCGCCTCCGCTGACTTCTCCCTCCCGGGGACGGGAAAGCAGATCCCGGACAATTTTGCCGAGTATATCGAGAAATACCCGCAGATCCCTCATCTCTTAGATGACGGATCTTTTGTTTTTTGGTACAATAATGTGTATCTATTTTCTTAGGAAAGGACAAGCAGCGTGGATTATCTGGAGGGACTCTTACTTGGTCGGCTGTGGAGCGATACGGATTTCGAGAACCGTCGGCATCTGTCTCTCTTCCTGCTCTACGGGATATTTGTAGATCTTCTGGTTATCTATAACTATCTGACAGGCAGTTTTAACGGCCTCATCACGGGGAATTTCCTTACAAAGGTCATTATCTTCGTCATCCTGTTCTTCTTCTGCCCGGCGCTGTGCTTCTCCTATTACCGAATGCCCATCTGGGGCAAGATACCGGTTCTTCTGGCCCAACTTCTGAAGTTCGGGGCGCTTACGTTACTTATTACAGCATGGGCCCGCCCCAAGCTGTCCGTCTCCTTTGGAGACCTGAAGGATTTCTTCATCTCATACCTCAATAAGACACTGGAACGTTTCACGGAGAAATATGTAGATACCGCAGGTACATTTGCCACGGTACTCGGCGTTATCTCCGGCGGTGTATACGTAGTTGTAGTGGTCGTTCTGATCCTCCTTTCCGCCGTTCTGATCCCCGGGATCGTATTCTGTGTCGCGAGGTTCCTGCAGTACTGGTACGACAAGGTCGTCAGCATGCTGGTACTGGCAGACTATACTGAAAAGTAAACGAGGAGAATAGAATATGGCAAATCTACAAGATAAGATCCGGGTTTCGATCGATGACCTGGAAGATATGCTCGGAGTTTTCGGGCTTCCCGATTTCATTTCCAAGGCAGAGTCCCGCTTCGTCAGACATACCGCAGAGATCGCAGAAGAAGTATGCTCCCGCCCGACGGTCAAGGTCGTATTTGTATCCGGCCCCACATCCTCCGGCAAAACCACTTTTACCGACCGTCTCGTCTCCCAGCTGCAGCAACGCGGGAAGAAGGCCATCCGCCTGTCTCTCGATGACTACTATAATCTGCAGGCCTTAAACTTCGACGCTGAGGGCCGTCCTGATTTCGAGAGTGTGAATACGCTCGACATGCGTCTGGCAAGCATGGATCTGGCCAGACTCGTAAGCGGTGACGCTGTTGTCCCGCCGACATTTGACTTTAAGATCCGGCAGAGAGTCGAATCAGACAAACCGGCACTCTCGATCGGCAAAGACGGCATCGTCGTCGTTGAAGGACTCCACGGACTCTGCGAGGAGACTACGGGTAGCTTCGATAAAGAACAGTATATGGGCATTTTCATCATGCCCTATGCCTCCGTCATGCAGGACAGACGGCTTCTCGACAGCGACGATCTCCGCATGCTGCGCCGCATCGTCAGAGACGTCCGCCACAGAGGCGCTCACGCCCTGACCACCATCGACTACTGGCCGATGATCCAGAACTCGGAGCAGGATTATTACCGTGACTATCTGACGCGTGCCGACTACCACGTCAATTCCTTCCTCGCCTACGAGCCGCTCGTGATCGCGGCCCTGGCCAGAAGAGATATCGAAGATGCGCTGTCTGCATATGACCAGGGACTCCTGGCTCCGTCGGTCTTCATGGAGAGAAGTAATATGAAGAAAGACTTCGCCAATATCGAGCAGGCGGTGGCCAAGGCCAGGATGCTCGACTCATGGCTGTCCATGATCCCGCAGGCGGGAGAGGCCTTCGTCCCGAAGACCTCGATCCTGAATGAATTCCTGTGTCTGTAAGGGGGGAGTAAGAAATGCCGATACGCATACCGAATAACCTCCCCGCGACCGGGATACTCGAGAAAGAGCGCATCTTCGTGATGACGGAGGATCGTGCCTATACGCAGGACATCCGCCCATTACATCTTCTGATACTGAATCTCATGCCGAATAAGATCGCGACGGAGACGCAGCTTCTCCGTGCGCTCAGTAATTCGCCGCTTCAGGTCAACATCGACCTCCTTTACACGGCGTCGTATCACCCGAAGCACACGGCCACAGAGCATCTCGTCAAGTTCTATGAGACTTTCTCCGATGTCAAGAACCGCTTCTACGATGGTATGATCATCACCGGTGCGCCGGTCGAACTCATGGAATTTGAAGAAGTCGCCTACTGGGACGAGCTTTGCGAAATCATGGACTGGAGCAAGACCCATGTCTACTCCACACTTCACATCTGCTGGGGGGCGCAGGCGGGGCTTTATCACCATTACGGTATCCCGAAATATCATCTCGACAAGAAGATGTTCGGCGTCTTCGAGCACAGCATGACCTACACCAAGCCGGTCAAACTCTTCCGTGGGTTCGATGACTATTTCTATGTGCCGCACTCCCGTCATACCGAGGTAAGAAAGGCGGACATCGAGCGTCACCCGAATCTTCGTATCCTGTCCGAGTCCGAGGAGAGCGGCGTATACGCGATCTCGGATCTTTCGGGGAGACAGATCTTCATCACAGGCCACTCTGAGTACGATGTCAATACGCTTCGTGATGAGTATTTCCGCGACTTGAATAAGGGACTTCCGATCGAAGTTCCGAAGAACTACTTCCCGAACGATGACCCGAACGAGACTCCGCATATGAACTGGCGTTCGAGCTCGACGCTATTGTTTATGAACTGGCTCAACTACTACGTCTACCAAGAGACACCGTTTGATATCTCGACGATCAGCGAGGTACCCAAAGCATAAGCGAGGTGATAGACCATGATGCAAGCTCCTTATCTTATTACGGAAACGCTGCTTACCGGTAAGTGCCCGGCCCGTCCGGCCTTCGGTCATAAGGGGACTTTCGGACGCACCCTGATCTGCGCAGGAACACCGGGGATGGGCGGCGCGGCCTACATGGCAGCCTCCTCTGCTCTCCGTTCCGGTACGGGACTGGTGTATATACTCACGGAACAGGAACTTCTCACTCCGCTGATGACGCTCTGTCCGGAAGCGCTCGGTCTGGCTTTTCCCGTGAAGGGAAAGGGAGCAAGTCCGGAACTTGTCGTATCTTCGGAGGGTCCTGTCTCCCGTCCGGTAGCCGGTAAGGGAAATGGTCCTCTTATAAGAAATGGAAATCTCGTCGCGGGAACGGCTCCCTTTGCCAAGTGGTTCACCAGACAGCTCTCTGAGAAAGACGCCGTCCTGATCGGACCGGGCATCCCGCCGGAGTCAGAAAGACTGGGCATCATGATCCGCATCGCAGCGGAGCATGCTCCGCATCTTGTCCTCGACGCCGGTGCGCTTTCCCGTCTGGCCGCAGATACCGAGACGATGCAGGTAGTGAGCCTTCGTCCTTCACGCGGTCTGGCGCCGGCTATCCTTACTCCGCATATCGGAGAATTCTCGAGATTCGTACCCAACTACAAAAAGGGTGACATGCGCCGCCCCGGCACATGGGCTGAAGAAAACGGATTTACTCTCGTGCTGAAGAGTCACGAGACGAACATTTTTACATCGGATGGAAAGTGGTATAGTAATTCTGTGAGCAATACCGGTCTGGCTAAGGGCGGATCCGGCGATGTGCTGGCAGGACTTCTGACCGGTCTTTTGGCCCAGGGCATGCCGGAGGAAGAGGCCTCTGTTTGTGCGGTCGGGATCCATAGTCTGGCGGGACAGCTCTGCGCGAAAGAACACGGACGTCGCGCCATGCTGCCGACGATGCTCTGGGATTACTACGATAAGTGCTTCGCGATGCTGAAGTGGGAAGAAGGTATGGAATAATGTTGGATAAGTTTCCGAACCGCTCATGGGCGGAGATCGACCTGGATGTCGTGGCCGAGAACATGAAGGAGATCCGTCGTGTCACGAAGCGACACACGAAGATCATGGCGGTCGTCAAGGCCGATGCATACGGACACGGTGCGATCGAGACCGCGAGAGTGCTCCTCGATAACGGTGCGGACAAGCTTGCGGTTTCCATGCTCGACGAAGCACTCGAACTTAGAAAGAGCGGCATCAACGTACCGATCCTGATCCTCGGGCATACCGATCCGAGGCGTATCTACGAACTGATCGAGAACGACATCGAGCAGGCTGTTTATTCCCTCGAATATGCGAAGGCCATCTCCAAGAAGGCTGTCATTCTCGAGAGAACGGCTCGTATCCATATCAAGTACGACACCGGTATGAATCGTCTGGGATTTCTCGAGGGAGAGTCTTCCGTCGAGGCGATCCTCGCAATCTCCAAGCTTCCCGGTATCGAGATCGAGGGCATGTTCTCGCACTTTGCGATGTCGGATACGGACGATGATGAATATACGAAGAAACAGTTCGACTGCTTCATGAGAATGGTCAGGGAACTCGAGAAGAATGATCTTACGATCCCGACCAAGCATATCTGCAACAGTGCCGGTATCATCCGTTTCCCGTCCATGCATTTGGACATGGTCCGTGCGGGACTGATCGTCTACGGCATGATGCCTCAGGGCTGTCCTGAGCCGTACACAGACTTCGAGATCCGTCCGGCGATGACACTGAAGAGTTCAGTTGTCCACGTCAAAGAGATCCCGGTAGGAGAGACCATCAGCTATGGACGGCACTTTAAGACCGAACGTCCGAGCACGATTGCCACGATCGCTATCGGCTACGCAGACGGCTATCTTCGCCGTCTCAGCAATCGTGCAGAGGTGCTCATCCACGGATGCCGCGCCCCGGTCGTCGGCAATATCTGCATGGATATGTGTATGGTCGACGTGACGGATTTTCCGGACAAACCGAAGGTCGGCGACGAGGTCGTTCTCTTCGGCAAGCAGACCTATCACGGCACGACAGCGGAGATCACAGTCGAAGAGATCTCCGATCTGCTTGAGACGATCAACTACGAGGTCACCTGCCTCGTCGGAAAGCGAATCCCGCGTGTCTATACCAAAGACGGCAAGATCGTGCAGATGCATAGCTCGATCTGGTAAGACCGACCCCCGAGGTGAAAGATGGGCAGGAAAAGTGTGCCTCCGGAACCAGAGCTCCTGAAGCAGTGCGGTTTCCCGCAGTTCCTCTTCATGCGCCTGCTGGGAGTATATTTTCTTCTGTCTGACCTTACGATCATCTATGCGGGAACCAGAGGGATCTCTGCCCGGAAGAACTGGCAGGACTTCATACGGCTCTTCCCCGTCGGGGGGCTGATCCTTCTCTATACACTGCTCTTTCTGGGCGTAACGCTTCTTTACTATTTCGTCTCAAAAAAGACGAGGACCTTCGCCGGGATCTTCGATCCCGTGCTCCTGATTCTCTCGGTGATCTTCTTTTCCTGCACGATAGTCTGGCGGGGAGGAGACTTCTTCCTGGCCGTGATCGTTGCCCTGTTTGCTCTGGTATTTGTGATCTACGGCCTTTCCCGGATCCACCCGGATCTCCTGAACGGCAGAACTCCAGAGAGTGTCAGGAACGGAAAACGGTCCGCTTCGCGAAGTGAAGCTTACGTGATCTTTCCTGTCGCCGCGCTCTCCGTCGCGGTCCTGATCTTCCTCTGCGAGACAGCACTTGCGACTCATCGGATATACGGCACGACGACCTTCGACATGGGCATCTTCGAGCAGATGTTCTATAGTCTGAGCCATCGGTTCAATGCCGTCACGACCTGCGAAAGAGGCTATGCCCTCTCGCATTTCCGCGTACACGCCTCGTACATCCTCTACATGCTGGTACCGATCTATAAGGTTTTTCCGGGAGCGGAAACACTGATCGTATCTCAGGCCGTCCTCGTCGTATCCGGCGTGATCCCGGTCTACCTGATCGCGAGGAAAAAAGGATTTTCCGGCACGACGCTCTTTTCCTGCTGCGTGATCTACCTGTTCTCGCTGGGGATCCTGTCGCCTTGCTATTTTCACTTCCACGAGAATGCCTTTCTCCCGCCTCTTCTGATGTGGATCTTCTATGCGGTCGAAAACAGAAAAAATATCCTATTTTGCATCCTGTGCGCGCTGACATGTATCGTCAAGGAAGATGCAATTCTGTTCGTAGTCTGCATCTGCCTCTATCTCGCCTTCGAGACGAAGGGAAAAGACCGCATCCGCGTGCTTCTGACCGGCAGTGCCGCGGCGGCCTATTTCCTTGCCATGAGTGCCTGGCTCTCCCGTTCCGGGGACGGGAAGATGATGATGTCCTCCCGCATGCATACCCTGATGACTGGGGAGAACCAGAGTTCGCTTCAGATCGTCGGGAATATCCTTACCAATCCGGGACATGCCCTGACTGTCGTCACCTCGGAGCCCGAAGCCTTCCTGATCCTTCTTGAGATGCTATTGCCGCTTCTTCTTATGCCGTTTTTTACGAAGAAAACACACCGACTGTTCCTGATGGTCCCATTCTTCACTTTCAACCTTCTTTTCAGCGCAGCCTATGTCTACGCTGCCCAGATCCGGTACCAGTATGCATTCGGCACGGCGACACTCCTGATATATCTGGCCATCATGAACATCAGTGATTTTGATAAAGACAGAAGAACGGTTGCCATCACGTCTGTGGCTGCGGTGTCGGTCATCTGCGCAGTATGCATGGTCTCTCCAAACCTCGATCAATACGATCAATACAAGAATAATCGGGCCACATGCCAGGGGATAGCTGCCTGCCTTCAGAAGATCCCGCAGGATGCCTCCGTCACCGCTGATGACTACTATCTCCCTCACCTGGCAGCAAGAGAGGAAGTTTACGCACTGAACTTCGAAAACTTCGTCATGTCCGGCTCGAACGTCGTATCGCTTCAGGACGTACACGACACCGATTACTACGTCCTCGACCTCACGGACAATCGGGAAAGCCAGACCGCCGAGCTCCTCAAGAGCCGGGGGTACACCGAATATACAAGTTACGAAGACTATGTGATCATATACGCGAAGGGTTGAACTGTTTTGTAAACACCTATGCAAAACAATAACTTTTGCATAGATTGGATCAAGTAATCAAACCTGATCCATCCTGCATTCCATAGCTTCTTCCAGTGTGGTGGTCTGAGGAAGAATGCCGAAAAGAGATTCCACGTCTTTTGTCGGCTCGTCTGTCGCAGAGCATAACTTCGCAACAATCTTTCCGCGACGCGTGATAAACACGTCTTCAGTAGCGGCAAGAGCCGAATACTTACCGATATGTGATCTGAATTCAGAAACAGTAATCGTCATAGTAGCCATCCCCTTTCAAAGACATTAAATAGCAAATCACACAAAAAGACAATGTCACACTTTTAGTTTTTTTGATGATTCGATGTCACACAACTCAGTCTCCAAACTGTCTCTTTTCAAAGCAAAAGGAGACCCAAAGGAGACTGAGTCTCCAAACGGTCTCTTTTCGAAGCAAAAGGAGACCCAAAGGAGACCGAGTCTCTAAACGGTCTCTTTTCAAGGTAAAAGGAGACCCAAAGGAGACCGAGTCTAAGAGCAACACTAAGAGATGACATAGCCAAAAGAATAGACCATTTTTCTTTTCGATAGAACCTGAAGATGGTGAGAATATGATTCTTTGGAATACATGTCAAGGAGCGATTCCGCAGGAGCGAAGCTCCGAGGACCAGCGACGGATATGTACGCCAAAGAACAGATTCGCAAGCGCTGCCAGAGGTTCTTTCGAAAGAGAAAAGGTGCTATAATATACACACTATTTTCCTTAAGGAGGTCGCCATGACAGCGGAAGATCGAGACAAACTCCTGCTATCGGACACGCAGGTTCCGGACCTGTTCATCACGCAGTATATGTCTTCGCTGAACGGCGCCTCGATCCAGATCTATCTTTTCATGCTCATGAACCGTTCCTTCTCAAAGACGAAGATGACCGCGGAGTTTCTTTCCAGGAAACTCGGCTTTCAGGAGGCGGAAGTGGAGGAGCAGCTCTTCTATCTGACCTCGGCCGGCCTTCTCGAGCGCGGCAAGGACGGCTCGCTCTCTCTTGTGGATATCAAGGCAAGAGAAGTAGACCGCTATATCGAGTCAAAGAAAAACGGGGAGGAAGAAATGCCGCCCCAGCACAGAGATGCGGCGATGGAGAGACTGTCCAGGAGTATCAGCGATACCTTCTTCATGGGACATATGAGCTTCATCTGGCAGCGTTTCATCGACGACAGCGCGAGCATCCACAAGCTCGACTCGGTCGTCATCTATTCGCTCTTCGATGAACTGCAGAAGCGTGGGAAACTACTGAATAAGAACACCCGTCCGGCCGAAGAACTCCGAGACGAGTGGTGTAAGCGGGGCGTGCATTCTGAAGCTGAGCTCGAGAGAGTCCTCGAGGATGACAGAAGGGTCAAGGAATGCACAGCAGCGATGGGCAAAAAGAAGCGAAAAGCGCTGGACGGCGTGGACATCGAGTTTATCCAGACATGGATCCTGGTGTACAAGATGGAGCCGGATGTGCCGCCCTATCTCTATTCTTTCCTAAGGAAAGACAAGAACAAAGAGACGGTCACTTTCAAGCAGATGGACGAGGTCCTGCAGGAGTGGTTCGCCCATAATATCCACGATGTGGAGGGCGCGAAGAACTATGAGCAGAAGAAGCAGAATTCAGACAGGACCGCTGCGCTGACGACGCTGTGCGGCGAGCTCTTCCGGAAAAAACTGGACGGCATGGATCTGGAGATCATCGAAAGATGGGCCAATACCGAAGGATGGGAGGAGCCCATCATCCGCTATGCATACGAAGTGCTGCACCGTTTTATGGGCGCGATCACGCTCGCGCAGGTCGATGAGCGATTGACCCTGTGGAAGGAAAACGGGGCGGCTACGCTTACGAAAGCCCGTCAGTTCGAGTCTGAACAGAAAAAGAAGAATAAGGAAGCCTATCACGAGCGAAAGACCGTGTCTGCTTCAGGCGCTGCGGATCCGACTCCGTACATGGAGAAGGAATACAGCAAGGAGCATCTGGAGCAGAAAGAGAAAGACGACCTCGATGACCTGCTCGGTGGCGACGTGGAATAAGGAGACGTGAATGGACAGTATAATTGAGGATGTCAACCGCATCCTGGAAAACAGAAGGATCCGTAGCGAAATCCAAAGCCGCGAGAAGACCGACAGGATCATGGAGGAGTATCCGGCGATCAGGAGGATCGAAGATGAGATCGATCAGCTGGAGAAGGAACGGATGACGCTGTCGATCCGGGGAGAGCGCAGCGAGGAACTGGAGATGAGACTCCGGGAGACCCGGGAAAAGAAACAGCACGTGATGGAGGAATGCCACATCACGCCCGAAGACTTCCTGCCGAAGCCCTTCTGCAGGATATGCGGCGATACGGGTTTTGTCAGAAAGTCCGGAAGTGACGGTAAAGAGTCGATGACCTTGTGCGGATGCGTCCGTTCGATGCTTGCTCCGCTGATGCTCAGGAGGTCCGGTGTAGGGAGATACCCCGAGTATTCTTTTGAGAAAGGGGCGAAGGACTTCTACGCGGATTCGCCGACGATAGCGGCTGTCTATGACAGGCTTCGTATTCTCGCCGGTAAGGAGATGGTCCCGAATATCGTTTTCTACGGATGTCCCGGGAAGGGTAAGACCTTTCTGGCGGTCTCCGTAGCGCGGCAGTATGCCCTGCAGGGCCGTTCCTCTCTTGTGATGCGGCTGCCGGATTTCCAGGAACTCGCGATGGAACATAGAAAAGCGCTGCAGGCGTTCTACCTGGCGCCACAGAAGGAGCGCGATATCGAAGAGCGTTTCGCGTATCTGAGCGAAGCGGACCTTCTGGTGCTCGATGACCTGGGGGTGGAGCCGAGGACTGCGAATCACGAGGCAGATCTGCTCTCACTGATGGATAAGCGGTTACTGTCCGGGAAAGTGACGATCATCACGACGAACTACGATATGGATTCGCTCAGGCAGCGTTACGGCAGCCGGTTCTTCGACCGGATCGACAGAAGTTACAAGAGGATATGTTTCCGGGAGGAAAAGAAAGCATGATTACCAATGGCGTGGACATCGTATCTGTCGACCGGATCCGCAGATCGCTCGAAAGAAGCGGTGAAGCCTTTCTGCGACGGGTCTGTACGGAGCAGGAGATCGCGCTTATGGGAGGTGGCAATGAAGCGCGCAGGGCCGAGTTTCTCGCCGGGCGTTTCGCCGCCAAGGAGGCGATCTCCAAGGCGCTCGGCACTGGTTTCGGCGTCCTGGGCGTAGCACTGACGGATATGGAGATCCTTCGGGAAGAATCAGGGGCACCCTATGTGGTTCTTCACGGTAAGGTGCGTGCTGTCTACGAGGAAAAAGGCGGGAAAAACGTGAGTATATCCATCTCCCATGATGGCGGCATGGCGGTCGCATTCTGCACTATCGAGTGGAAAGACAAGGGAGACTGAGGACGCAGCATGAAGCAGGAATCGCGCTGGATAAAACAGCTGAAACTTAATTTCTCGAAGGCTTTCCGCAGGAAGAATAAAGAAGAGGAAGGCATCGGGAGAAGTGTTTTTGCCGAGCCGGACGGAGACTATGGGAAAGCCGAGGATCTGGCCCACGTCTGGTCGCTTAATAAGGCGGACTCGTCTGTGGCCGAGGAGAGTAAGAGCCGTTGGCCACGTCTCGTATTGGCGGCCGGAATCTTCGTCGGTCTCATGCTCTTCGTTTTCCTCGTTCTGCCGAGAGTCCTGCCGGGATTTTTTAAGAACACGGATATTGCGCTCTTCGTCGAGAATACACCGGTCCTGATCTACGATGACACGTATCGGGTCGTGAAGGTCAGTGCCTGTAGCGTCATGAGTGATGCCGACATCACAAGTGAACGGATCACCCAGCTTCTCATGAATGAGCCGGTACGCATGCTGGAAGATAACTGTGAGAACGGCTATGTCATGATCCGCACGATGGACAATATCGTCGGATATGTGAAGAGTGACGAGCTGAATACCGACATGTCGTCGTGTGAGCCGGATCTGCACCTGTTTAAGATCGTCATCGCCGATATTTCCAAGCGTGTCATGTCTCACGCCAGTAACGGAACCCTGATCTGTGAAGTGGCGATGAATACTGTGCTCTTCGCGGATGTCAAGCGTGACGGTGTGTATCAGGTACAGTTGCCCAATGGCGAGAATGGATGGATCAGCAGCAGCGGTGTGATCGAACTGGGTGTCGATGAGAACACGGAAGAGGTCGGCGTGAGATACTTCGTCAGTTCCGCGTTAACGATGGTAAATGCGACATATCTGGACGGGGGGATCACGAAGCGCGGCATCTCGATACAGGGCCTGGCCTATGTGGCTGCGGGAGTGAACGGTATCCCGATCCCCAGAGAACTGAAAGATCAGATCAAGATCGGGACCGAGGTGGAACTGCAGTACGATGCAGTCACGGATGACCTTCTTGTCGAGAGTATCAAGCCGGGGGATCTGGTGTTCCTGTCGGATCCGTACCGGCCGGGCAGCAAGGAACCCTACGAGATGGCGATATGTACGGAGACCGGTGTGCTGCTGATGCGCGCGCAGACAGGCACGTCTATCCGGCTTTGTAAGTACGATGCCGACTCGGATGTAGTTGAGCGGATCATCACCGTGAGGCGCCTGTTTAAATAATCAATTAGTCCTCGTGCGGATCTTCGGAGTGATCCACGGCACGGGAACGATAGTATTCATGCACGAGGCTTCTGTAACCCAGTTCCTTTATACTCTCGTAGGAGATGCGGTAGTTGCCCTTAAAGTGGCGGCCGCGGTCTAAGTAGCGGACGTATTCCAGAAGATAGGCGTCGAGTTCCCGGAGGCTTCTATCCGTCGTGATAACAGGGAAGAACCATCGGCTCCATGTGAAAAGATCTTCGTTTCTTTCGTTATAGAATTTCTTATTAAACGTGCGGATGAGGGCGCGTGCTGCGCGCTCGTAAGTGGCGTCATTCCTGGTCTTCCATCGGAGAAGCTGGCGGGATTTCCTCCGGATCTTGCCTTTCAGTTTCTCCTTCGTTACATCCGAGATGTCCACCTGTCCGTCGCGGTAGCAGAAACCGAGGAATTCCCAGGGCTCGCCGGGACAGGACAGAGAGACCTTCTTCGGATTGACGGAGAGTCCTTTTGACGAGGTGATGGCGTAAAAATCGGCGATATGGGAGTCGAGGTCTTCGCGCGAAGAAGCAAAGATCAGGATGTCGTCGGAGTAGCGGAAGTAGGAGATGCCCTTTTCTTCGAAGTAACGGTCCATCGACAGAAGATAGACGTTTGCGAAGAACGGGGAGACGGGGATGCCGGCCATGGCGCCGCGCCGCTCGGTCACTACACTTCCGTCAGGAAGGCGGCTGCGGCCTTCGCGAAGGAGCGCCTCCATGAACCACAGAAGGTCCGGATCGTCGTCGATGATCTCCTTTAGAACCGAGATCAGTGCCTCTTCCGGGATGGAGTTAAAGTAATTGCTGATATCGGCCTTGAAGCAGTAGAGGGCGTCTCTGTTCTTCTGGGAAAGAATGGCATAGATCGCATCTCTTGCGGAGCGGGAACGGCGGAAGGAATAAAGGCACGGAGCGAGCTTGTCGTCGTAGCGGTAAAGATAGAAGGCCACACCTTTGAGAAAGAGATTCTCGTCTGTGGAATAGGTGTAGACGACGCGCTTCTTCGTCGTGCCGCTCTTATTGACGGTGCGGCGCTCGGGAAGCCCGAAGCAGTATTGGCGTGCCAGAAGGGCGCGGGCGATAGGCAGATAGCGCTGCTCCTCGACAAAGGAAACGAGCTGCTTTTTCTCCCACTTCGACAGGTACTGATGGTTGATCTTATAGGAGAGGAATTCCTCCCATGTCCCGGGGTCTTGGAGCTGTTCCAGAATGCCGCTCATAGTTGTTCTGTCAGAAGTGTCCTTTCGAGAAGTATCGCTTCCGCCGGTGTCAGAAGGGAGAAACTCCTGTTTCCGGTGGAAGAAAAGATAAGAAAAAAGAAGAGAAACAGCTTTGAAACAAGCATCTGCTTGTGTTACAGGATCTGTACCCGCGCCGGTTGCCTGCAAAACCGACTGCGAAGGGGGCCGCAGTCAGAAGGCCCGGGCTTGGTCCACCGCAGGCGCGAAATCGCATTTCTCTTCTTTTCTCTATATATCGCGCATCAGAGGTTCGCTGATGAAACGATGCTTGGTTTTCTGCATCAGAGGAAGCGATGCAGACGGTTGATGATGTAGCTCTCTTCGTTCGGAGAATTCTCCAGGAAGTTGATGAGCGTCCAGCCGGAGCTCTCGGCGAACTGCTTCGAGAAGCGGTATCCGCGGGAGCCGCAGGTGTTTCCGTAGCAGCGCATGATGATGAGCTTGACCTGACCGTTCTGGGAGATGACATAGGAGAACGGGATCAGACTCTTTCCTACGCCGCCCATGGTCGTCGGAGGCACTTCTTTGGCGACCTGATAGGCCGGAAATTCCGACGGGAGGATCTTGTCGAGCTTCTGCTCGAGCGATAATTCTTCCACGACCGGAGCCTGGGGCGCCGGTGTATACTGCGGCTGCGAGGCCGGAGCGGATGTGGCCGATGAGGAATGGTTGCCGGTTACGCTGTCGATCGCATCGTTGATCGCTCTCTTCGCGGCATTGCCCAGCAATCTGTCAAAAAGTCCCATATATGCCTCCTTTTCTTTCCCTAGAGGAAACGGTTAGATCTATATCTCGAGGATACCACAAAAAGCCGGGAAGAACCACATGTCGGGAACAGTTATTTCATCTTATCCGCGGGTCGCCCAGTCAGGGAATTCCTTCGAGAAGAAGATCTGCGGGAGAACCGACAGGAAGTGCATGTCCTCCTCGTTAATGGTAAACCCGAAGATATCGAGATTCTCCTTCATGCGCTCCTCGTGTGTGCTCTTCGGGATGATCTGGATCCCGGACTGATTGAGGAACCGAAGCAGAAGCTGGGATACGGGCCGGCCGTACTGTTTCGCCATCTTCTGGAGGCACGGCTCCTCAGAGAAATACATGCGTCCGAGCGGGCTCCAGGCCTGCGGGAGGATCCCGTGCGCACGGCAGAAGTCGAGAGTGTACTGCTGCAGGTATCCGACATGAAGCTCGAGCTGGTCGACCATCGGGACGATCTCACAGTCGTCGAGGATCACCTGGAGGTGATGGGGCTGGAAGTTGCAGACACCGATCGCGCGGCATTTTCCGTTCTTGTAGAGCTCCTCCATCGCATGCCAGGTGTCGCGGATCTTCTGTCGCCACTGCAGATCCGAAGGATTGAGCTTCGGCCAGTGGATCAGGTACAGATCGATATAGTCGGTGCGGAGCTTCTCACAGGAGCGCTTAAACGCTTCTTTTGTTTCTTCGTAGCCCATTTCCGTCGGCCACATCTTGGTCGCCAGGAAGATCTCCTGCCTCGGGATGCCACACTCGGCGAGGGCCTCGCCGATCACTTCCTCATTCTTATAGAAAGATGCGGTGTCGAGGTAGCGGTAACCGAGCTCAAGCGCCTTGAGGATCGGCGCTTTTCCATCGGCAAGAGTGGACTTGTATGTACCGAATCCCACCGGAGGAATCTCCATGCCATTACTGAGCTTGAAGCTCTTCGGTTCGGCGGGCGTCGACAGCCGGTACATGCTGACCGTTCTCTCCGCGCCATCTTCCAGCATATGGTCGATGCACTCGCCCTCGTAGACGAAACCGAGTTTTTTCATGACGTTGCCGGAGGCGGTATTTCTCACATCGTGACGGCCGCGGAACTGCGTCTGGTGAAGGGTGCTTCTTCCGAAATCGAGCATCGCCCGCGCCGCCTCGGTCGCGAGCCCCTTGCCCCAGTGCGCATGTGCGAAGTTATAACCGATCTCAAACATGCCGTCCTCCTCATCGTAGTAAAGCCCGCCCGAACCGATCAGTTCGCCGGTCTCCTTGAGAACGAAGCCCCAGTCAAAATCCGTATCGCTGTCGTTATTCTCCACGACCGACTTGAGCCACTCTTTCGTAGTCTCCACATCTTTGTGC
This sequence comes from Clostridiales bacterium, assembly GCA_017551625.1. Taxonomy (GTDB): domain Bacteria; phylum Bacillota; class Clostridia; order Saccharofermentanales; family Saccharofermentanaceae; genus Scatonaster. Next base: position 160,495 of record JAFZLF010000040.1, read on the forward strand.
GCGTAGTAGCGCATATACTTCGCCACTTCCGGATCCGATGCCCACCTGTCAAAGGCAGTCTGTGCGTCGTCTATCGTAAGCGGCCGCAGAGTCAGTCGTTCCGTCTCAATAATCGGATTCTTCATGAGGTACCTCCATAAGAAAAACTACATCCATTATATCGAAGCAGATAGGAAAGAGAATACTTTCCTAAAAACTTAGATATTCGGATAAGGAGCTTTCGTGAACCGAAAAGTAGGGCGGATATTCTGTTTGAGACGCGAGTTTTGCGCCAGCAAACTGTCTGAGCGGTGAGAACAGGAATATCCGCCCTCCTCCCGGACATGAAAAAACCCGCTATCCTCATGTGAAGAAGCGGGATCATTTCTTTTTCGGATCGTCCGGAAGAGAAGAACTTACGCTCTTTCTACAGCACCGGAACGAAGGCAACGCGTACAAACATGCATAGTCTTAGGGGTGCCATCAACAACGACCTTAACGTTACGAACGTTCGGCTGCTGCTGTGTCAACGCACGACGGGAAACCTGTGAACGCGTGATGCTGATCTTTCTGCCG